>JAEZGM010000038.1 GCA_023416955.1 Bacillota bacterium
GCAGAAACAGCATATTGTCAATACCCTCTTTGAGCAGGGACAAAACTAATTTTTCAACATTTCCTCACCGCTGCTTTCCTGCATTTTTTAACCGGCGAAAATCTGCAAAATCAAATCGGCGTTGACAAGTATTACTCCAAAAATTTTGTCTGTAGTAACAGCTTTATTGCCAGCGGTAACGTCGGCTTTAATGACAAATTTGCCTACATTGATAACAGCGGTCATGGGGATATTTCCGCAAATATCCAGTACACTTTTATCCATGCTTCCGATGATTCTTGATTGTGGAATTAAAGTCATATTGGCAATTGTTCAGGGGTTAGCACAGGCACTTCCTCAATTAATTCCGCAAATTGTAAATACCGTATTAGCAATGGTTAGTACGTTAATTTCAAATATAGATAAGTTGGTTGATGCAGGATTAAAATTGCTGATGGGGTTGGCTCAAGGCTTAATTAATGCTCTTCCCCAATTAATTGCTAAAGCACCAGTAATTATTGATAAATTGGTAACAGCGATAGCAAATAATTTACCTAAAATTGTATCAGTAGGTATTCAATTGATCATTGCCCTAGCAGGTGCTTTGATTAAAAGCATACCTCAACTTATTGTAGCAATACCGCAAATTATTGGATCAATAGTTAAGGGATTTGCTAGTTATTATAGTCAGATGGGAACGGTTGGATTAAATTTGATTAAGGGCATTTGGCAGGGAATCAGTGATGCTGCATCTTGGTTATGGAACAAAGTAAGCGGATTCTGTGATAATCTGGTTGATCAAATTAAAAGTAAATTAGGTATTCATTCGCCATCTACTGTATTTGCATCATTGGGCGGCTTTATGGCTCAAGGCTTGGGTAATGGATTCACTGACAATATGGTTGGCATTTCTAAACAGATGCAAAGTGCTGTTCCAACAAGTTTTGATTTTGATGTTGGTGCTAACATTAATCAGAAATTTAGTAATTTGAAGAGTAATTTACAGACAGCAGCCAGCCAGTCAACAGGCTCTACCGTTCCTACATCTGTAACATTTCAAATAAAGCAAGGGGATTTCACTATACAAGGTAATACAGATGATAATACTATTGCTCAAATGCAGAAATTGTTAAACCAGTCTGCAAAAGATACGGCAAAGCAAGTATTTAATCAAATGCAGACATTGAATATCAACAGCGGATTAGTACCTAATTTTTAATAAAGAAAGTAAAGTATCTATGTTTCAGATTTTGGAGCATAGGTACTTTTTATTTAATTATGCAATTTCAAAATAAGGCGGTGATTTTAGCGATGTCAATATCAGGTTGCCCGTTTAAATATGACGGAATCATGTCAACACAATATGGATTAATTATAGCAAATATTAATACGGATTATAAAGAAACAAAACTTGATGGAAATCAAGTTTATTCTATAACATATATTCCTGCCACAAAAAAATTCTATTTATCTGATAGAAAGATTGAAGAGCCATTATCATTTGATATTGAAATTACATCAAATGAAAGTAATAAATATTTAAGTATTTTACAACAAAGAAATATAGTGAAATGGTTGTTTGATCGTGTTAGCTACCATAAGTTTGAAATTATGGATAAAGATTATGCAGGATTATATTTTAACTGTTACTTTACTGATTCAGAATCTTTAAATTATGGAATGGGTTGTGTTGGTTATAAATTCAAAGTAGTATGTGATGCTTCATGGGCTTGGGAAAATCAAAAGACATACACATATTCTTTTACAACACTCCCATCTACAGTGAATTTCATTAATAGCTCTGATTATGAAGATTATTTATATCCTCAAAGTGTCGTAATTACTTGCGGTACTACAGGTGGAACAATTTCAATAACCAATAAAGATGATAATAATTATGTAGTTCAATTTACAGGACTTGTCGCAAATGAAGTTATTACTATAACTGATATAGGACAGATTCTATCTTCAACAGGAAATTCAAGAATAGATAACTGGAATGGTCATAGACTCAAATTTAAAAATAAAGATAATCATCTATTGGTATCAGGTGATGTCAAGACGATACAAATTACATACCAGAATGTGAGACGAATAAGCTATTGATAATTAATTTTGATTACTGGAATAGAGCCGAAAATCCTAATTTGTTTATATGTAACCCAAATAATGCTAGATTAGCATTGATTCCTCATTATAAGAATTTAGTAATAAAGCCTACATTTAATGGAGTATCTGAATTATCATTAAACATTTATAAATATATAAAAGATTATGATATTGGAATTAGTGATAAAGAACGAACTTGTGAATGCTATAAATACATTGCGGTACATCGTTTTATTCATGTAGAACATTTGGGATATTTTGTTATCACACAAATAACTGAAAAGAGTGACGGCTTTTGTCCTTATTATGAAGTTAAAGCTTCATCTTGTGAACTTGAGTTAAATAATAGAAAAATTAAAATAGATGCAGGAAATAACAAATTTTATGATTCTCAGTTTCCGTCAATGTCTATTATGGGAAAGATATTAGACTTATGTCCTGCGTGGTCATTAGGAAAAATGCCAGATTCCATCCAGAATACATATCGTTCTTTTGATGATGTGAATGAATCTGTTTACAGTTTTCTTGTAAATGATGTAGGAAAAGCTTTCGATTGTATTTTAGATTTTGATATCGAAAATAGGATCATTAATACTATAGATTTAAATTCAGAAATCCCCAATACAGATATTTTGCTGACTTATGATAATGTACTTAAAAATCTGGATATTAATCAGACAGCGAATAATATTGTTACTGCATTGACTCTATCAGGGGCAAATGATTTGTCAATCAATGAAGTAAATCCTTTGGGGACAAACTATATAGTTGATTTTTCTTATTATAAGAATAAAGATTGGATGACTCAAGAATTAATCGATGCTTTGAATGTTTGGGAAAAGAAGGTATCTGATAATCAGGCAAGTTTTAATTCTATTCTATCTAATATAAAGCAGCATGAAACAGAATTAGAGACTCTTAATAGCAATCTTGCAACTTTGCAAAGCGAATTAAAGACTTTAGAAAATGAGAAATCTGATTTATCCAGTGATGGAAAAGATTATTCATCCGTTCAGGCTCAAATAAATAATAAAAATATTCAAATTTCTAATAAGAATACTGAAATTACAAATAAAGGTTTAGCTGTCAGTAATGATACAGTTCAACGTTCTACTTTGCAGAATTCATTAAAATTAGAAAATAATTTTACCGCTAAACAATATAGCGAATTGAGTAATTTTATATTTGAGAATGATTATAAAAATGAATATATAGAAACAGACGATGATACCACATATTCACAGAAGCAGGAATTACAATTTGCTTTATATACTGATGGTCTCAAGAAGCTTAAAACAGTACGTCAGCCTGTTTCAGACTTTGAAATAGATTGTGTCAATTTTCTTATGATTCCAGATTTTAATATATTTAGGGATCAATTTGATTTGAGTAAAAAGATTCATGTTGAAATTTGTCCTGATAATATTGTTGATATGATGGTCTTACAATATGAAATTAACTATGATACTAAAGATTTAAAAATCAAAATTAGCAATCAGATGAAAATTCATGATAGATATACTGCCTATCAGGAAATATCGAGCAAGGCAGTAAAAGCTTCTAATACCATTATTTCCAGTAAAGACACTTGGAATTATCCTGTTAAAAGCGGTAAAATCGATGATTTTGAAGCATTTAGGACAGGCGCTTTGAATGCTACATTGAATAAGGTTATTTCCTCAACCAATGAAGATATTAGTATTGATAATACTGGAGTTCATGGAAGAGCTAAAGACTCGGCAACAGGAAAATTAGAAAAAGAAGAAATGTGGCTGAATAAGAATAATCTTCTTTTCTCCGATGATAATTTTCAGACAGCTAAAACAGCATTAGGAAAAATCACTTTACCGAATGGATCAGTTGTTTATGGTCTTGTAGCTGATGCTATTGTTGCTGGTACGATTGATGCAGGGACAGTTAATGTTATTCATCTTGTCGCTGATAATATTACTACAGGAGTACTTCAATCAGCAAATGGTAAATATTCTCTTGATATGGAAACAGGCAAAGTAAATATGAAATCAGGTACATTCAGTGGCAAAATTGAATCTGCCACAATTAAATGGACTGACAGTGGTGGACAGGAATTTGGTTCAATTACTTGCAAACAAGATACTGATGGTCTTTGGATTCGAGCACCCTATATTACATTGGATAGTGCCAATGGAGTTTCCACTGATCATATTGTGCTTAATAATTTGTCTGTAAAAACAGAAATCAATGTAAATAATAATGGAACTTCATATTCTGGTCAAACTGGAACGGTTGGCGTTACTCGTTCTGATGGAAGCAAAAGGACATTAAGATTCGTTGATGGTATTCTAGTTGATTTTGATGCTTAACATAAACGGCTTAGGCAATAGCTTAGGCCGTTTTTTTCTGAAATTTTTGTTTACACATCCGGCTAAGTTTTCATTTTAATGCAATTTTTATTTATAGCGGAAAAGGGCAGTTGATGTGTTACTTTCATTCGCTGAAAATTTGGGATCGAATAGGTCATTATGGCTATTTTTACCCAATAAATTAAAACACAGTGTTTTTATAGCCTTGATTGGTTTGGAACTTGCATTCTAGAGTTCTTTCATATATAATGTAAAGCAATCAATGTTTTAAGTTCATACCTATAAAGTATCTGAGCAAGAATTAAAAAGTTTATTGGTACAAGGAAGCAATAAAAACCTCTAAAATCCAGTGTCCATGCAGTTTGCGGAAAACCCACAAACAGCGAATTTATCGCAATGATCAGTGATCGCTTAAGGCTGCACATGAAAAGCGCAAGCTAAATATAGATCTAAATATCTAAAAATGAACTTCTCCATTTTATTGGGCGGTCGCCTGATGAGGTGGAGGAGTTTTTATTTGCTTTTTTGTTTCGTTTTGATTGTATCTATTTGATTTTACACTATAATAGAAGAAAGAGCAGGAATGACCAGAATAATCGGCTTTTCCTGCTCTTTAATTTGAAACTGCATTTTGAACAAGAATAAAGGAGCCTTTGCAGGCTCCTCTCAACTTCATGTTTGTTTTGCATTAAACGGCGCGGGTAACCTTGCCGGAACGCAAGCAACGGGTGCAGGCGTAAATACGCTTAGGAGTACCGTTAACAACTGCTTTAACGCGTCTAATATTCGGCTTCCAAGTTCTGTTGGAACGTCTATGAGAATGGGAAACCCGAATGCCAAAAGCCATATCCTTGCCACAAACTTCACACTTTGCCATGTGTCTGCACCTCCTTTAAAAGGGCTGTCTATAGGATTACAACATTCGTATTTTAGCAGATATGCCCGCTAAATGCAAGGCTTTTCTGCGAAATTATGAAAATAGCAAAGACATATTTGTATTTTTTCCCTGTAAACAGGCGTATTGCTTGTTTTTTGACCGGTGAAGTATTATAATGGAAAAATATAAAAAGGAGAGTATTTTATGCTGATAGACATGATTCGAAGCATTTTTAATGGTCAGTCGGTTGATTTTTTGAGTATTGTTTCACAAATACTGGCCACTTTGTTCGTGATTTTCTGTATCTTGCCGCTCCATGAATGCGCTCACGGTTGGGTAGCATATAAACTGGGTGATCATACCGCAAAGTATCAGGGTAGAATTACGCTGAATCCAATCACAAGTATTGATTTGACCGGTGCGCTGTTCCTTCTTTTGTTTGGGTTCGGGTGGGCGAAACCCGTTCCGGTCGACGCCCGTAATTTCAAAAATCCGAAACGCGATATGGCGATCACCGCTTTGGCGGGGCCGGTGTCAAATTTGCTTGCTTCTTTGGTCGGCGCGCTTATCTACGTGGGAATTTTGGTTGCTGCCAAAAGTAATATTCCTTCATTTGTGCACTACTTTTTCAGTGCCTATATTACCATTAACGTTTCGTTGGCGGTATTTAACCTGATTCCGCTGCCTCCGCTTGACGGCTCTAAAATACTGGCTGCGTTTATGTCCAACAAAGCGATCAATGCCTTTTACCGGTATCAGAATGTGATTGTGATGGTCTCTTTTCTGGTTCTGTTCAGCGGAGTGCTCAGCCGTCCGATTACTTTTCTTCAGATTCTTTTCACTGATGGAGTTCTCTGGCTGGCGCAGCTGCCCTTTCATTTATTCGGACTGTTATAAAAGTGGGGTTATATGGAAAAACTATCCTATAAATTACCCGCCTTTGAGGGCCCGCTCGACCTATTGCTTTATTTAATCGGTAAGAATAAATTGAATATATGTGATATTCAGATATCCGAGCTCTTGGATCAGTATATGGAACAGATTGAGGCAATGAAAGAGCGGGATCTTGATGTTGCGAGTGAGTTTCTGGAAATGGCGGCGCGGCTGGTTTACATGAAAACAGTATCCCTTCTGCCAAAGCATGAGGAAGCGGAGGAACTGCGGCGCGAATTAACCGGGCAGTTGCTTGAGTATCAGGAATGTAAGCGTATTGCCATAGTTATGGGCGAGCAGTTTCGCTTCAATATTTTTGTTCGCGAACCCTCCGAGATTGAGGTTGACCAGACCTACCGACGCAATCATACGCCTGCTGAATTGCTGTCGGCTTATCTGAATGCGGCGGGCCGCGGCAAACGCCTTCTTCCACCGACACCGGAAGCGTTTTCCGGAATCGTTACGCACAAAATTGTCTCAGTCGCCTCCTGCATTATCCATGTGCTGCGTCAGCTGTGGAAAACGAAATCCGTACAGTACGGGGCACTTTTTGAGGAAAAGAAAGATCGTTCCGATCTGGTTGCGACATTTCTCGCGGTGCTTGAACTGGTGAAGGGAAAACGCGTGCGCGTTGAAGGGGAATCCCAAGACGCGACAGTAACACTGATGAACGGCGGGGTGAAGAATTGGAAATCAAAAAAATTCAGGGAGCAATAGAGGCAATTCTTTTTGCCAGCGGCGATCCGGTATCTGTGGAACGTATCGCGGAGGTTCTGGAACTGGACAGGCCCACAGCTTTAAAATTGATTCAGGATTTAATGAGCGAGTTCAATGATCACGACGGCGGAATGCAGATCGTAAGATTGGACGATCAGTTCCAAATGTGCAGTAACCCGGTCTATGCCGACGATGTACGCCGCGCTCTGGATATGAGAAGAAATACGCCGCTTTCGCAGGCCGGCTTGGAAGTTCTGGCAATTGTGGCGTATAATCAACCGGTCACAAAGGCATTCGTAGAGCAAATCCGCGGGGTGGACTGCTCCGGGGTGCTTTCAAGCCTTACGGCGAAAGGGCTTATAGAGGAACGCGGAAGATTGGAACTGCCCGGCCGTCCCTTACTCTACGGTACAACCGCTAATTTTTTGCGGTGCCTTAACATTTCATCCCTTGGCGAATTGCCTGCGATTGAGCAAAAACAATACGAGGCCGCCGAAAGGGCGGAGGGCTGAAAACCGGCTGTTCCACTCAGATACGGAGGGTCTATGACAGCGCTTTGGATCACACTGGGAATTCTTTTGTTCTTTTTCTTACTGATGCTGTGTCCTGTGACTGTGTATGCCAAATTTATCAATGAATTCAGCGCGCAGGTGCGGTTCTTATTTGTGAAGATACCGCTTTACCCAAGACCGAAAAAGAAAGAGGCCGCGGAAAAGAAAAGAAACGAAGAAAAAGAAAAAAACGAAAAAGATGAAAAAGATGCTTCAAAATCAAAAATAAGGGAAATACTAGAGCAAAAGGGATTGTCCGGCTTCTTAGGAATTATTCGGGAATTTTCTTCTGTGGCAACCGGGGCAGCAAAAAAATTGTTTTCGCACTTGGTGATTGACCGTATCATTCTGCATGTTACGGTAGCGGATGAAGACGCCGCACAGGCAGCCATTCTTTACGGCGAGGTCTGTGCCGGAGTTTACACGCCGATGGGAATCCTGCTGAACCAGTTGAAATATAAAGAATATCACATTGAAGTGGTTCCCGATTTTCAGAAAAAGAAGTGCGAAATTCAGTTTTATGCTAAAATTCACATTAGGCTGCTGTTCCTGATTGCCCCGGCTCTGAAAGCGTTGGTTCAATCCCTCAAGATTATGATAAAAATCAGTAAGACTTAAAAACTAAGATAAGGCGGTGTTTTTTATGAGCGATCATCCAATCGAAGGAATGATGGATACCACACTGGAAAAAATCAAGGAAATGGTGGACATTAATACCATCGTCGGCGACCCTATCACCTCTTCCGACGGTTCTGTTATTATTCCCGTTTCCAAAATCAGTTACGGCTTTGCGTCCGGCGGCTCCGACTTTCCGACAAAATCCCAAAGCGAAAAAACATTTTTCGGCGGCGGTACCGGCGCGGGGATTTCCATTACACCTGTTGCGTTCATCACCATTTGCAACGGAAATGTGAAGCTGCTGCAAATAGACCCGTACAACAGCACGGTTGACAGGGTAATCGGAATGGTGCCTGAAGCGGTTGACAAAATCAGCGGCTTGATAAATAAAAACGGAAAAAAGGAAAAGCAGAAACCTTCCGCGGCACATCAACCGAATTCTGAAACCGTTGACGGCAATTTATCGGATCCCCAAATATAATAAACAATAATGAAGCGACCGCCTGCATATATTTTTATAGGTAGGTGGTTGCTTTGTTAAAAAAAGTAGTTTCATTTATATGTGCGGTGATTTTGTGCGCGGCTTCCTCTGTACCAGCGTATGCGGAAGGGGAAAAAAATTTGGGCTTATCCGCAAAATCCGCCGTGCTTATGAACGCCGACAACGGGCAGATTCTGTTCGCACAGGACGAAAATACCAAACGCCCGATGGCGAGCACGACAAAAATCATGACCGCGCTGCTCACGCTGGAGGCGGCTCAGAAGAACAATAAAATCGTAACAATTACCGATCAGATGGTGCGGGTCGAGGGTTCCTCCATGGGGCTGCGGGCGGGTGACCGGCTCAGCCTGAAAGCCATTGCGGCAGGCATGCTGACGGTTTCCGGAAATGATGCAGCCAATTCCGCGGCCATCGCAATCGGCGGTTCGATTCCCGCTTTCGCGGAGCTGATGAACCAGCGGGCGAAGGAATTGGGTCTGAACGATACTCATTTTGTTACGCCTTCCGGTCTGGATGATGATGCGCATTATACAACCGCCCATGATCTGGCACTGCTTGCCGCAGCGGCTATGAAAAACCCCGATTTTGCGGAAATTGCCTCTAACCGGCTGATGAACATACAGTACGACAATCCCAGTCAAACAAGAAGGTTTACAAACCACAATAAACTGCTGAGCATGTACGACGGCTGTGTCGGCGTTAAGACCGGATTTACAAAGCATGCGGGAAGATGTCTGGTTTCGGCCGCAAAACGGGACGGAATCTTTTTGATTGCGGTTACGCTCAACGCGCCAGACGACTGGAATGACCATGAAAAAATGCTGGATTACGGTTTTTCTTCGCTTGTTAATTTTTCGCTTGACGATTCCGAATTTTCCGTCACTCTGCCCGTTGTGGGCGGGGTGCTGGACAAGGCGATTGTGAAAGGAACCGCTACCGGAAGCTTGATCATGGATAAAACCGATTCCGAAAATATAAAACGCGTAGTTGCGCTGCCGCGTTTTGTGTACGCGCCGATTCAGGCCGGTCAGGTGGTGGGAACGGTACAGTACATTCTGGATGGGAAAATGGTAGCCGGCACAGAGCTTGTTGCCGCCGAAAACATTGCGCAATATACGATACCAAAAAGCGGATTTCAAATATTCATTGAGAATATTAAAAAACTATTTACGATATAGAGGATGGACAATTTATGTCAAATGAAGTCAGACTGCAAAAAATACTCGCGGACTGCGGGGTTGCTTCCCGGCGCAAGGCGGAAGAATTGATTACCGCCGGTAAGGTGAAAGTCAACGGGCAAACCGCAAAAATAGGCGATAAAGCGGATCCGAAGAAAGCTAAAATAACTATTGACGGAAAGCTGCTGAACACGAATGTACGCGGCGTTTACATTATGCTGAATAAACCGCGCGGCTACATTACGACCATGAGCGATGAGATGGACCGTAAATGTGTCGCGGAACTGGTCAAGGACGTTCCCGAGCGCGTTTACCCGGTCGGGCGGCTGGACAGGGAGTCCGAGGGATTGCTGCTGATGACAAATGACGGAGAATTCGCAAACGGAATTACGCACCCGTCCCTTCATATGCCGAAAGTATACCGTGTAACGATACGGCCCTCCATCAATGAGGATCAGCTGACGCAAATGTCAGTCGGCATGATGATTGACGGCAGACAGACCGCTCCGGCAAAGGTTACGGTTGTTTCACAGGAACACGGGCGCGTTGTTCTTGAAATTGTTCTGCACGAGGGACGAAACCGCCAAATCCGCAAAATGTGCGAACAGCTCGGCTTAGAGGTCGCAAGGCTGAAACGCATTGCCATCGGTCCGCTGAAGCTGGGGATGCTTCAGCCCGGAAAATGGCGTACACTCACGGCGGACGAAGTGAAGCGTCTGTCTGCCGGGGTACAGGCGGACAAGCAGAGCAGGGAACAGGAGGATAGAGCCAATGATCACCATACTTCCGGTCGGGCAGCAGGAGCGAAAAGACCGCGTTATTCAGGGGATCGTCGGCGCGGAAAGTAACGCGGAAATGCTGATGATGCAGGATTCCGGCCGTGAGATCGGCTATGTGGCTGTCGATGTGAAAGATGATGCGGTACGTATACTGGAATTGGAGTTGTTTGACCGCACAGACGACCGATTGTCTGTAGACAGCCTGATGCGTGCGGCAGCGTCCTATGGTGAGGCTGCCGGAGCCCGCCGGATCAAATCACAGATTGGCGGGTTCGAGGAGATTTTTCGCTCCGCTGGATTCCAACGTGAGGGAGATAATTTTTTGTGCGATTTGTCAAAATTGATTAAAAATAAATGCCGATCACACAGTAATCCATAAAATTTACATAAATTTGCTTGCCAATATAAACAGAATATATTATAATAAAATAAATGTTTTAGCGCGTTAATCCAACTGAAATTAACGGAGGAGTCAAAATGAGTGATGTCGGCAATGCCGAACTGTTGAAGCAGATGCGTGACACAAAAAGAGAAGACATAAGCTGCAAACGGATTGCTTCGTTACTTGACGAGGGAAGCTTCATTGAAATCGAAGGATTCTCCAAGTCCGGAGATGATTTTACGGAAGCTGCCGCAGGTTATGGTACCGTTGAAGGCTGCCCCGCATACATTTTTGTGCAGAACAGCGAGATCGCCGGAGGCGCAATGTCCAAAGCACAGGCTGCTAAAATTGAAAAAGTTTTTTCGCTGGCTGCCCAAACCGGCGCGCCTGTCATCGGCGTGTACGATTCTGTCGGCGGCAGGCTGAAAGAGGGAACAGAGCTTCTTGCAGCTTATGGTGAGCTTTTGCTGAAATCCAACAACCTGTCGGGTGTGGTACCGCAGATTTCATTGATTCTGGGCCCCTGTGTCGGTACAAGCGCCATGATAGCTGCCGCTGCAGATATCGTGATTATGACGGAAAGTGCGGAACTCACGATTGAAACGAGCGGTGCGGGCGCTTCCGCAAAGGAAGCAGCTGTACGCGGGGACTGCCATATCGTCGCCCCGGACGAAAAGAGCGCGATTGCTGCCGTATGCCGTTTAGTTTCCATACTCCCGTCCAACAACCTTTCCGGCAGCAACCTGTTTTCTGCACAAGGCAGTAAATCTATATCGGAACTTACAGAAAGCTCCGGCAGCAGGGAAATTGTTGAGGCAGTTTGCGACAAAAACAGTTTGATCGAACTCAGTGCGCAATTCGCTACTGCCGTGTTTACCGGGCTTTGCGAAATCAACGGTTCAATTGCGGGGGTTGCCGTGCTGAGTGGTGCGATAGACGCGGATGCCGCCGCAAAGGCTGCGCGGTTTATCCGTTTTTGCGATGCGTTCTCCATCTCGGTCGTGACTTTCGTCAACGCTGAAAAATTTACGTCTTTACGAGAGGCCTCCAAGCTTTCCAGCGCGTATTCGGAAATGACCGCGCCAAAAATCTCTGTGATAACGGGCACTGCCTGCGGGCCGGTTTATGTAGCAACCGCCGGGCGCGGTGCGAATGCGGATTACACGCTTGCGTGGCCGAATGCAGTAATTTCTCCGCTCGCCCCTGAAACCGCGGCTGTATTTCTTTGGAATCAGCGCCTTGCCGGGTCAGAGCAGCCTGTGGAAGACCGTAAGAAACTGATTGACGAATATAAGTCCGAGGAAGCTTCACCGTTCAAAGCTGCCGCCAATGGGTACATCGATGATATTATCCTTCCGAAGGAAACGAGATCCAGAATTATTTCCGCGCTTGAAATGCTGTCGGGTAAGCGGGTGACCGGTCTTCCGAAAAAGCATAGCAACATACAGATGTAAAAGGCTGGCCTGTTTCATTCTTCTTGATTAATTGGGAGGTTTAACATATGAAAAATTTAAAGATTACCGTCAATAGCACCGTATACAGCGTTCAGGTAGAGGAAAGCGATGAGGCGGTTTCCTCCACGGTTTCTGTTCCCGCTCCTTCTGCTTCCCCCGCCGCGCCTGCGCCGGCAGCCGCGGCAATGGCTCCTGCTGCACCCGCTGCCGCACCGAAAACGGAAGTGCCCGCCGATGCCGAACTCATCAGCTGCCCGATGCCCGGAACGATTGTATCGGTCAGCGTAAAAGAAGGGCAGTCTGTAAAGAAAGGCGACGTGCTTGTCGTGCTCGAAGCAATGAAGATGGAAAATGAAATCATGGCTCCGCACGATGCTACAGTCGCTGCGATTCATGTAAATAAGGGAGATAGCGTAAATTCCGGCTCTCCGCTTATTTCCCTTCAGTAAGGGGGAACCGTAGTGACGAAGAAAATTGAAATTACTGAAACAGTTCTGCGTGACGCGCACCAATCGCTGATTGCAACGAGAATGCCGATTGAGGATATGCTACCGATATTGGACAAAATGGATCAGATCGGCTTTTATTCACTGGAGTGCTGGGGCGGCGCAACGTTTGACGCGTGCCTTCGCTTCCTGAATGAAGACCCGTGGGACAGATTAAGAACCATCCGTGACCATTGCCCGAATACCAAATTGCAAATGCTGTTCAGAGGGCAGAATATGCTTGGATACCGCCATTATGCCGACGATGTGCTAGAATATTTTGTTCAGCGTTCCGCGGCGAACGGTATTGATATTATCCGTATCTTTGACGCGCTGAACGATTTGAAAAATCTGACGGTTGCGATTAAGGCGGCCAAAAAAGAGGGCGCACACGCGCAGGTTGCCATTTCTTACACAACGGGCCCCGTTTTTGATATGGATTATTATATTGATTATGCAAAACGGATTGAGGACGCCGGGGCGGATTCGATCTGTATCAAGGATATGGCTGCGCTTCTGACTCCTTACGCAACCTATGACTTGGTAAAAGCGATCAAACAGGCAGTTCGGATTCCGGTGCAGCTGCACACACATTACACGTCCGGTCTGGCCAGTATGTGTGAGCTAAAGGCAGTGGAAGCAGGCGTGGATATGCTGGATACGGCAATGTCACCGCTGGCGCTCGGCACCTCTCATGTTCCGACGGAATCCATGGTTGCCGCGCTGCAGGGAACGGAGTATGACACCGGACTTGATCTTCTGAAGCTGAACGAAATTCGCGATTATTTCATGACGCTTCGTGAAAAATACATCAAAAGCGGGCTGTTGGACCCAAAGCTGCTGGCGACGGATACCATGGCGCTGATTTATCAGGTGCCGGGCGGCATGCTTTCCAATCTGCTTTCCCAGCTGAAACAGGCGGGAAAGGCAGATAAGCTGGAGGAAGTTCTTCAGGAAGTACCGCGTGTCCGCAAGGATTCCGGTTATCCTCCGCTGGTTACGCCCACGTCGCAGATCGTCGGTACGCAGGCCGTTTATAATGTCATCACTGGTGAACGCTATAAAATGTGTACCAATGAGTTCAAAGATTTGGTAGCCGGGAAATACGGGACCACGCCGATGCCGATTGACGATGAATTTGCGAAAAAGATTATCGGCGATAGCCCCCGAATCACCTGCCGTCCCGCTGATTTACTGAAGCCTGAGCTTGAAACGCTTCGCAAGGAGTGCGCACAGTGGATTGAGCAGGAAGAGGACGTTCTCTCCTACGCGCAGTTCCCAAAGGTTGCAACGGACTTCTTTAAAAAGCGCGCGGAAAAAAAGTACGGCATTGACGGGAAGCACGCGGACGCGGAAAAAATGATTCATCCCGTTTAACTATCATTCAGCCTCTCTGACGGGGGGCTGAATTATTTTGCTATTCTCAGCAGTTGCAATTATTTTTAAAAACTGTTAAAATAAATAAAATACTTGCAGCTTATTCTATAGTCAGTAAGCTTTAGAAAACCTCCAAGAAATTGGAGATTGGTTCTGATTTCAAATGAACTGACTATATTATGGAATAGAATTTGGATGGAATTGAGATGATATTTCTTGATCAGAAGCATGACCGGCTTCGGTAAATGCGAAGATACCATTCACGGATACGATATTATTGTTGAGATAAAGTCAGTCAATCATAGATTTTTTGAATTTTCATCACGCTGTACGCGCGGATATAATTTTTTAGATGATAAACTGAAGTCTTATTTGCAGAATTATATTTCCCGTGGAAAAATTGATGTTTATGTTTCAGTAGAGGCACCGGAGGACGCTGACGCACAGGTGCTGGTTAATCACGCGCTGGCCGCGGGCTATGTGAGCGCTTTGCGCGAGCTGGCGGAACGCTACAGCTTGAAGGACGATATTTCCGTCAGCACCGTTTCAAGGTACTCCGATATTTTTACGGTTCATAAAGCCCCGGAAGACGAAGAAATTATTTGGGACGCGGTTCAGTTGGTCGCGGAACGTGCGGTTCTTTCGCTGATTCAGATGCGTGAAACAGAAGGCGAGCGCCTGAAAGAAGATATTCTGCAGCGCACTGATACGATTTTAAGCATTGTGCAGCAGATTGAAGAGCGCTCCCCGCAGACTGTAGCGGGATATGAGCAAAGGCTGCAGCAGAGGCTGACCGAAATGCTGGGCGACAGTAATATTGATCAGCAGAGGATTCTGACCGAAGCCGCTGTTTTTGCGGATAAAGTTGCCGTTGCGGAAGAAACGGTGCGGCTGCGCAGCCACTTTGACCAATGCAGGCAGATTTTGAATTCTGATACGGCGGTTGGGCGCAAGCTTGACTTCATTGTGCAGGAGATGAACCGTGAGGCGAATACTATTGGGTCGAAATGTATGGATGCTCCGATGGCGCACATGGTTGTGGATATTAAGGCAGAGATTGAAAAAATTCGGGAACAAATTCAAAATATCGAATAGTTAAGAATCGCTGCGGTACGCTGCAGAAGAAGGAGTCAACAGGATGAAACTAATCAATATCGGCTTCGGAAACATGGTATCTGCAAATCGTCTGGTTGCCATTGTCAGTCCGGAGTCCGCTCCGATTAAGCGGATTATTCAGGATGCCAAGGAGCGGGGAACGCTGATTGACGCTACTTACGGCCGCCGAACCAGAGCGGTTATTATTACTGACAGCGACCATGTGATTTTATCCGCTGTTCAGCCGGAAACGGTCGCAAACAGGCTGAATGACCGCGACGAAGACCTCATTGAGGAGGATTTAGAAGAAGATGAAGAATGACGGATTGTTAATTGTCTTTTCGGGTCCTTCAGGAACCGGAAAAGATACTATTTTAAAACGTCTTCTTGAAACAGAACCCAATATACGCCTGTCTGTTTCCGCTACTACGCGCGAGCCGCGGCAGGGCGAAACAGACGGAGTCGACTATCATTTTATATCAAGAGACCAGTTCCGGACAATGCTCTCGCAGGATCAACTGCTGGAAAGTGCAGAGTACTGCGGGAATTATTATGGTACGCCCAGTCAGCCGATTGTTGACTGGCAGTCGGAAGGTCACGATGTAATTCTTGAAATAGAGGTACAGGGTGGCGCGCAGATTAAGGAAAAGTGCCCGGAAAGTGTCGGCATCTTTATTTTGCCTCCTTCCATTGAAGTTCTTGAGCAAAGGTTGAAGGGCCGCGGAACAGAAGCGGACGATGTGATTGAGAAACGCCTTGCCTGTGCAAAAGAAGAGCTCACACAGGCTGTCAATTATGACTATTGTGTAGTGAACGATAACATTGATCTGGCTGTTTCTGAAATTCATCAAATAATTTTCGCAGAAAAGCATAAAGTATATCGAAATACAGATTTTATCGAAGGGATGTTGCACAATGCTTAAACCATCAGCAGATTTGATTATAGATCCGAAACAAAGCCGGTATTCACTGGTGATTGCCGTATCGAAGAGAGCAAGACAAATTTCCAGCGAGGCAGAGTCCAAAGGAGAGATATTAACGGAAAAGCCCGTTGATTTGGCTGTTCAAGACTTCATTCAGCATAAATACAACATTATTGAGACGCCTGAGCCGAACGACGACATGGATGATTAAGAGTCCCTGCCGAAAGGAGTAATTCACCCGATATGACCGTTGCTAAGGTTGCGGTGGAAAACACAGTTTTTCATTTTGATAAGGCGTTTGATTACCTCGTTCCCCAAAGCCTTGCCGAACGGGCGCAGCCCGGCTGCCGGGTGCTGGTTCCGTTCGGCACTGCCGACAGCAAACGGCAGGGAATGATACTGGCTGTTGAGCAGCAGGAACAATCAGACAAAATAAAGTCTGTACTGGCGGTGCTTGACAAGGCACCGCTTCTTTCAACTGAGGCGGTACAGCTTGTGTTTTGGCTGAAAGATCATTATTTTTGCACCCTGTTTGACGCGGTAAAACTGCTGATTCCGACCGGAATCAACTTAAAGCTTAAGACAAATTATCAGCTCTCTCATCCGCCGGATTTCGCAGAGCTTGATTCTTTTAAAGAGACAGAACGGCAGATTGTAGCTTTCCTTGCCGCGCAAAAGCAACCGGTTGAAAGGGAAAAGCTCCTGAAAGCATTAGGATTGGCTTCTGATTGCGCTGTGCCGGAGCAATTATACAGACAGGGAATTCTGACGAAAAGCAGCGATACGGTGAGAATCGTTGGCGACGCCACCTTAAAAATGGTTCGGCTGGTTGAATCCACAGATCCTCCTAAGCTGTCGCCGAAGCAAAAAACGGTGTACCGTGTTCTGAATGATGTCGGGAGTGCGTCGGTAAAGGAACTCTGCTATTTTGCCGGAACAACGCCCGCCGTCGTGAATAAACTGGTTGAGAAAGAACTGGCGCAGTATTATGAAGTGGAAGTTTACCGCAATCCTTATGAGCATACGGACAATGCGTCCGAAAGTGTGAACCTCGTTCTTTCAGAAGAACAGCAGACGGCTTATCTGAACTTGCTCCGGCAGTACCATTCGGGCAAAGGCGGGGTATCTTTACTATATGGCGTTACCGGCAGCGGGAAAACATCCGTGTTCATGCGGCTGATTGACGATGTGATCAAGGATGGCCGCGGCGTGATTGTGATGGTACCAGAGATTTCCCTTACTCCGCAGACGATCGCGCTGTTCCAGCAGCGGTACGGCTCCTGTGTCGCTGTCTTTCACAGCGGCCTTACGCTCGGCGAAAGGCTCGACGAATGGAAAAGGGTTAATAACGGGGAAGCACTGATTGCTGTCGGCACGCGTTCCGCGGTGTTTGCTCCGTTTCGGAATCTGGGGCTGATCGTTATGGATGAGGAGCAGGAGTCAACCTATAAATCCGAGTCCTCCCCGCGCTACCATGCGCGCGACGTTGCCAAGTTTCGCTGCGCTTACAATAAGGCGCTTTTGCTGCTGGCATCCGCAACACCGTCGATTGAAAGCTATTATGCGGCCCTGAACCAGAGGTATTCGCTCAATGTTCTTCCTGCAAGGTACGGAGAGGCAAACCTGCCGAACGTAACGGTAACGGATATGAATCTGGAAGCTGAAAATGGAAACACCTCTATTTTCAGTTCTGAGTTGCTGAAAGCGTTGGCGGAAAATTTGGAGCATCACAAGCAATCCATTTTGCTTTTAAACCGGCGCGGATACCATACTTTCGCATCGTGCAAGGCATGCGGCACGGTGCTTACCTGCCCAAACTGCAGCATTTCATTGATTTATCATTCCGCGAATAACCGGCTGATGTGCCACTACTGCGGTTATTCAATTCCGTTTACAAAGGAATGCCCCAGCTGCCACGAAAGCAGTGTACATTACGCCGGATTCGGCACCCAGCGCGCGGAGGAACAGCTTCAGCAGCTTCTGCCCGAGGCGCGTGTCCTTCGTCTCGATACCGATTCAACGATGTCGCGCTTTTCCTATGATAAGAAGCTCCGTAGCTTTTCCGAAGGGGAATATGATATCATTGTGGGAACACAGATGGTCGCAAAAGGGCTTGACTTTGAAAATGTTACGCTGGTCGGCGTCCTTTCGGCGGATCAGGCGCTTTACGGAGATGATTTCCGCAGCTACGAGCGTGCGTTTGCCTTAATGACGCAGGTGGTGGGCCGGGCAGGCCGGGGAAAATATTCCGGCAGAGCGGTTATCCAGACATTTACACCAGAGAATAACATTATCCGCCTTGCTTCTGAACAGAATTATACGGAATTTTATGCTGGTGAAATCGCAATCAGAAAAGCAATGCTCTACCCGCCGTTTTCCGATATCTGTATGGTCGGATTTGTCGGCGTGGCGGAAAGAACGGTCAGGAATGCGAGCCGGACTTTTTTAAGCATACTCAGTCAGCTTGCGCAGAGTGAATATGACGACCAGCCACTGCGGGTTCTATCGCCAACCCCGGCACAGGTCAGCAAGGTAAGCAATAAATACCGGTATAAATTGATTGTTAAATGCCGTAACAGCCGCAGATTCCGCGAGATGACAGCCAGACTGCTGGTTGAGTTTTCCCGAAAGAAAGAGTATGGCAGTGTTACAGTATTTGTAGATATGAATCCGGATTCAATTCTATAATTGGAGGTATAAATATGGCAATTCGAAACATTATAAAAGAAGGAGATCCTTTTTTAAATAAGACCTGCCGAGAGGTAGATAAATTTGATAGGAAGCTTTCTATTTTAATCGACGACATGGCTGAAACCATGGAGCAGGCGGACGGCGTTGGGCTGGCGGCTATACAAGTAGGTGTTTTAAAACGAGTCATCGTAATTGATATCGGCGAGGGCCCGATTGAATTGGTAAATCCCGTGTTTTTGGAGCAAAGCGGGGAACAGGAGTGCGTGGAAGGCTGCCTGTCTTCGCCGGGCCAGTACGGCATTACAAAACGGCCGATGCATGTCAAGGTTCGCGCGCAGAACCGCAAAGGGGAATTTTTTGAAATCGAAGGCGAAGAACTGCTGGCTACTGTTTGCTGTCATGAAATTGACCATCTGAACGGAATTCTGTTTAAGTCGCATGTGATCCGCATGTTGGACAAGGAAGATCTGAAAAATCTAAAATAACGGCAGGTGTTAAGATGCAAATTGTATTTATGGGTACCCCGGAGTTTGCGGTGCCCAGTCTGGAAAGCCTGATTCAGGCAAATCACACGGTATGCGGCGTTTTTACCCAGCCCGACAAACCGAAGGGCAGGGGCTATACCATGACTCCGCCGCCAGTTAAAGTTTGCGCGCTTGCGCATCAGGTTGAGGTTTATCAGCCTAAAACACTTCGAAATGAAGAAGCTGCCGAACTGATTCGCGGCTTGCGTCCCGATGTGATTGTCGTCGTTGCGTATGGAAAAATTCTTCCAAAAGAAATATTGGATATTCCGAAATACGGCTGCATCAATGTTCATGCTTCGCTTTTGCCGAAATACCGGGGCGCCGCACCGATTCAGTGGTCGGTGCTCAATGGGGATCAAATTACCGGTATTACGACGATGTACATGGCCGAAGGGATAGATACCGGTAACATGATCATGAAATCCAGCACGGAAATCGCGCCGGACGAAACTGCGGGCGAGCTGCACGATCGGCTTTCCGTCATGGGCGGGGAGCTGATTGTGAGAACACTGCGCGCGGTGGAGGACGGTACGGCTGTCCGTACGCCGCAGTCGGAGGAAGAAACCTGCTACGCACCTATGCTGACCAAAGAGCTTTCCCGCATTGACTGGAATAAACCGGCGCAGGAAATTCATAATTTGGTCCGAGGCCTTTCGCCGTGGCCGGTTGCCAATACGCTTTTTAAGGATAAGCTTCTGAAAATATATCAGACTAAAATCATCGATGGTTTTTCCGGAAAGCCCGGTCAGGTGATTTCCTCGAATGGAATATTTTCCGTTTGCTGCGGGCAAAACAGCACGGTGGAACTGGTGGAAGTACAGCTGGAAGGTAAGAAACGGATGAGCGGGAAAGAGTTTCTGCTCGGGCATCCGCTCTCCGGCGAAATGATATTGCGCTAGGGCTTGTTTATAAGCAAGACCTTGTGGAAAGGAAGTGCTTTTATGGGCTTTTACTATTTCAACTATACATATTTCATCTTTATCGTGCCTGCGCTGATTGTAACAATGATCGCACAGGTGCGGGTGAAATCCGCGTTCAGTAAGTATTCCAAAATTGCGACCGCAAAGAATATGACGGGCGCTCAAACTGCGGACGCCGTCGCCCGTTTCGGCGGGGCGTTTGGTGTACAGGTACAGCGAATTCCCGGTGAACTCAGCGATAATTTTGACCCTCGTACCAACGTAATCAGCCTTTCGGACGACGTGTATTCCGCTTCCAGCATTGCCGCGGTCGGAGTAGCCGCGCACGAAGCCGGTCATGCGATCCAGCATGCGAAAGGGTATTTCCCGAATAAGATCCGTTCCGCGCTTGTTCCGGTTACAAACATAGGATCAAGAATGGCAATGCCGATTGTTATTATTGGCCTGATTCTTCCGGTTCAATACGACTTTGTCGTTTATTTCGGCATCGCGCTGTACAGCCTAGCGGTACTGTTTCAGTTGGCCACGCTTCCTGTGGAGTTTAACGCAAGCCATCGTGCGGTCAAAGCGTTGGACGAGGCGGGCATTCTGTATCCTGATGAGCTGGAAGGCGCGAAGAAAGTGTTGATCGCGGCGGCTATGACATATCTTGCCGCAAGTTTTTCCGCAATCATGAACCTGCTCAGACTGTTGGTGATTGCGACCGGACGACGGAGCAGAGACTGATGAATAACGCAAGAACCGCCGCACTTTCTGCCCTGCTGCACGTAGACGTAAACGAAGGGTATTCCAATATTGTTTTGGATAAAACGCTGGCTTCGTTTCCAATGGAGCCGCGCGACAAAGCGCTTGCCTCTGCACTTTTTTATGGTGTGCTGGAACGGCGTATCACACTGGATTATATGCTGAGCAAATTTTCGAAAACAACTCTTTCAAAATTGGACGCCAAGGTGCTGGAAATATTGCGCCTTGGTGCTTACCAGATATTATATATGGAAAAAATACCGAAATCTGCGGCTGTGAACGAAGCTGTGATTCTCGCAAAGGAAAATAAGCTTGTAAAGGCATCTGGCTTTATCAACGCGGTGCTGCGTTCTCTGCTCCGGAATCTTGACGCTTTGAAGCTGCCGGATGCGGAGAAGGAACCAACCGCATATTTGAGCGTGAAGTACTCCTACCCGGAATGGCTGATTGGCTTATGGCAGAAGGAATACGGCCCGGACTGTGCTATCGGGCTGCTGGAAAGCTCTTTGAATCGCCCACCGGTATTTGCCAGAGTGAATAATACGCTTATTTCCACGGAAAACCTGATTGAAAAGCTCACAGCTGAAGGTGTAAAGGCAACTCCCATTACTTGGCTTGATCATGCCATTTCTTTGGAACAAACGGGTGCGATCAGTGAATCCGAGTGTTTTCGTGAAGGACTTTTCCATATTCAGGATTTATCCTCCCAGCTTTGCTGTGCATTGCTGAATCCGCTTCCCGGGCAGCGGGTGATTGACGTCTGCTCCGCACCGGGCGGAAAGGCATTTACCGCCGCGGAGCGAATGGGAAACGAAGGGGAGCTTTTGGCCTTTGACCAGTATAAGGGAAAGGTTCGTCTGATTCGGCAGGGCGCGCAGCGTTTGCAGCTTTCCGTCATACAGGCGGAGGTGCGTGATGCCGCCGGCCCGGCGCAGTCTCTCGAACAGGCGGACAGGGTGCTTTGCGACGCGCCGTGTTCCGGCCTCGGAATTATCCGCAGAAAGCCCGAAATCAGGTATAAATCGCAGTCAAGTCTTGACAGTTTGCCTGATTTGCAGTACCGTATTGTGTGTAAATCATCGAAACTTGTGAAAAGCGGAGGAATATTGATTTATTCCACCTGCACACTGAATCCAAAGGAAAACGATGAGGTAGCAGCAAAATTTTTGGCAAATAACGAGGACTTTCGTCCATACCGGCTTTCTTTGCCGGACGCGCTTGTACGCGCGGTGAAGGAACCGGAGCATCAAATCACAATGATGCCGCATATTCACGGAACGGACGGGTTCTTTATTGCCGCTTTTCAAAAAAGGCAGGAGTGAAATTTTTGAGTCTGCAGGATATGAAATCAATGTCCCTTGCGGAAATACAAGCCGACTTTGCCGCTGATGGCCAGCCGGCTTTCCGTGCTTTGCAGGTTTACCGCTGGCTGCAGCGCGGAGTGACGGACTTTGAGGAAATGTCTGACCAGTCCAAGGCGTTTCGCCAGAAACTGGCTGAAAAATATTACATAGCGAATGCTGTGGTTGAGAAAAAACAGGAATCCCGGCTTGACGATACGGTAAAGTATTTGTTCCGTCTGAACGACGGAGAGTTTGTGGAGAGCGTTCTGATGAGTTATCATCACGGGCATACCATCTGCATTTCAACACAGGTTGGCTGCCGTATGAATTGCTCGTTTTGCGCAACGGGGAAAAGCGGATTCTTGAGGAACCTGACGCCTTCCGAAATGCTGGCGCAGATTCAGTCCGCGCAGGTGGACGCCGGAATCAGAATTTCCAATGTTGTTATGATGGGAATGGGCGAACCGCTTGATAATTATGAAAACGTGCTGCGTTTTTTAGAGCTTGTTTCCTCAGACGAAGGGCTGAATATCGGAATGCGACACATTTCGCTTTCTACTTGTGGTATCGTAGATAAGATATATGACCTTGCAGACAGAAAGCTGCAGCTGACGCTTTCCATTTCCCTGCACGCACCGAATGATGAAATCCGTACGCGCACGATGCCGGTGAACCGCAGGTGGAATATGGACGAACTTTTAAAAGCCTGCCGGTATTACGGAAAGCAGACCGGCCGGCGTATTTCTTTTGAATACGCAATGATCAGCGGGGTAAACGACGGCGATGATTGCGCGCGGCAGCTTGCCTCCCGATTAAAGGGAACGCTCAGCCACGTCAATTTGATTCCCATTAACAGCGTCAACGGTTCAGAATATAAAAAGAGCACCAATGAACGAATACAGAAGTTCAGCCGGATTTTGTCGAACAGCGGAATCACCGCAACAGTTCGGCGCACGCTCGGTTCTGACATCGATGCTTCTTGCGGACAGCTGCGGCGCAGGCATCATGAGGAGGTGGCAACTGTTGAAAGTATACATGAAGAGTGACATCGGTTTGGTGAGGGAAACG
Organism: Bacillota bacterium; assembly: GCA_023416955.1. Classification (GTDB taxonomy): domain Bacteria; phylum Bacillota; class Clostridia; order Oscillospirales; family Acutalibacteraceae; genus Caproiciproducens. The sequence goes on from JAEZGM010000038.1 coordinate 23,595, forward strand.
AATCAGGACGCCTGTCAAAGCGGCAAGTACTCTGAAAATTCAGCGTGGGTTGTTGTCTGTGACGGAATGGGCGGAGCGAACGGCGGAAATATTGCGAGCGGCGTTGCCGTCAGCCGGATTTCGGAGCGGTTGGCCGCTTCCTATGAAAAGATATTTACTAAGGAATCAACGAAAGAATTGCTTCTCTCTTCCATTGCGGATGCAAACATGGAGGTACATGCCATGGCGTCGGCCGATGCAAAGCTCAACGGGATGGGAACAACGGTGGTTGCGGCAATTGTTACCGATGGCGCGGCTCATATTGCTCATGCCGGTGACAGCAGGGCCTATGTGATTACTGATGAAGAAATCCGGCAGCTCACCACAGACCATTCCATGGTTCAGGAAATGCTGAACAACGGTGAAATTACGCAGGAGCAGGCAAAACTGCATCCCCAAAAAAATATTATTACCCGTGCGCTCGGCGTCGACACTTCCATTAATATTGATTATTGTGAAGTACCTTTTTCACACGGGAATCTTCTGCTGATCTGTACAGATGGCCTTACGAACTATATGGACGCGGAACAGATTTTTCAGTTGTCCCGCCAAATGAGCGCACAGGCCCTGACAGACGAACTGATCGCACAGGCGAAAAATGCCGGAGGCGGCGACAATATTACGGTTGCCATTGTCGAAAATTGACAGTTGATTGGAGTGGATTGCTATGGATAAATACACAGGGAAAAGGCTCGATAGCCGCTATGAAATCCATGAGTTAATCGGAGTCGGCGGCATGGCGGTAGTTTATCGCGCGTATGACACCATTGACGACCGGATAGTTGCAATAAAAATTTTAAAAGATGAATTTTTGGACAACGACGAATTTATTCGCCGTTTTAAAAATGAGTCCAAAGCGATTGCGGTTTTGTCGCACCCGAACATTGTAAAAGTGTTTGATGTAAGCTTTGGTGATAGAATTCAATATATTGTTGAGGAATTTATTGACGGTATTACGCTGAAGGAGTACCTCGACCAGCAGAAAGAAGTAAAATGGAAGGAAGCAATCCATTTTACCGTACAAATACTGCGCGCTTTGCAGCATGCCCATGAAAAAGGCATTGTTCACCGCGATATTAAGCCGCAGAATATTATGCTTTTGCAGGACGGCACCATTAAGGTAACCGATTTTGGAATTGCGCGCTTTTCAAGAAATGAAACCCGCACCATGACCGATAAAGCCATCGGGTCCGTTCACTATATTTCGCCCGAACAGGCGCGGGGTGATTTAACCGACGAAAAGGCAGATCTTTATTCCGTCGGCGTAATGCTGTATGAGATGATCACCGGACGCCTTCCATTTGAAGCGGATAACGCTGTTTCTGTTGCGATTATGCAGCTTCAGGCCGACCCGAAGCCGCCGCGGGAAATTAATCCCGCTATTCCAGAGGGGCTTGAAGAAATCACTTTGAAAGCAATGCAGAAGAACCCCGCGCAGCGCTATCAGTCCGCCGCTGAAATGCTGCGCGACATTGAAGCGTTTCGGAAAAACCCCAGCATCAGCTTTCAGTACAAATACTTTATCGACGAGAAGCCGACAAAATATATTGACGCCATCAACGCGGTTAAAAACACGGAGCAGCCGGTATATAACGATAATTATGTTTACGAAGAAGAGTTGGACGCTTCCGTACCGAAAAAGAAAAAGAACACTGCACTGATTGTCGTTGCCGGCATCATGGCCGCGTTTTTAATTGTGGCGCTCGGTTTTGGAATTGCGGCTCTGGTTCATAATTTCAATAGTAAAGCAGCTGAAATTCCGGTGCCTTCTTTCGTGGGAAAACCCTATACAGATATTCAGGCGAACGAAGAATATCAGAGTAAATTTCATTTCATAACAAAGACGGAGAATGATGCTACAAAAGCGACGGGAATTGTTTTAAGCCAGGATCCAAAAGATGGTACGATGGTTCAATCGGGGTCTGACGTCACGCTTGTCATTAACAGCGGCGGAAAATCTTTTTCGCTGCCGGATTTATCTAAACAAACGCAGGACGAGGCAATTGCGGCTTTAAAGCAGCTGAATTTGAAATACAAAGTAGTTCCCGGAGAAAATGATACCATACCGAAGGGTCAGGTCATCAATACAAACCCGCCCGCGGGGACACAGGTGATTGAAGGTACGACAGAGGTACAGCTCTATGTAAGCACCGGCCCTGCCAATGTGCAGGTTGCGGTTCCGGCTGTCATTAATATGCCGCTTTCTGACGCAAGAAACGCCATTGTCGCGGCGGGACTGACCGTTGGGGAAGTGACTACCCGTGACGACAGCGACAGTGCGAAAGATACCGTACTGGAGTCCTCTCCGCTTCCCGGCGTAAAGCTCGACAAGGGCAGCTCCGTGAATCTGGTGGTCAGCTCCGGCGTGAAGCCAACCACAACGATTACGGTTTATGTCAACCTGCCGAAGGATGTGACGCATGATATCGAGCTAAAAGCGTACCTCGGCAATGAACTGCAAACGCAAAAAACGGTGAATCCGTCATACAACGATATTTTCCCGATCAGTGTGCAGGGAACAAGCGGCAAGCAGCAGCTGATTGTGGAGCTGGACGGAAAGAAATACAACGTATTCAGTTTGGATTTTGAAACAGGAAAGTCAACGTCGGTTGAAAGCTATCCTTATTCATCCAGCAGTCAGGCAAGCAGCGAACAGAACCAGAGCGGTTCGATTTCGCCGTCAGATTGATGAATATGAAGATGGAAAATGGGCTTATCGTAAAGGGAATCGGCGGCTTCTATTATGTGGAGGCCGCCGATACCGTCTATGAATGTAAGGCCAGAGGAATATTTCGAAAAGACAAGATTACCCCCGTCGTAGGCGACCATGTTGCAATTTCCATTGACGCTGGCGGGACAGGCTCTATTGACGCGATTTTGCCGCACAAGAATTCGCTGATTCGACCCCCGGTTGCCAATATTGACACCCTGGTCGTTGTCGTTTCTATCTGTGATCCTTCACCGAGCACGCTGATTATTGATAAAACAATCGCCGCCGCTGAGGACAAAGGGATTGAACCGGTGGTGGTAATCTCCAAAACCGATTTGGAGGACTCCCAATGGCTGCAGGATATTTACAGCAAAACCGGACTTCGCTTGTTTACGGTTTCTTCCAGAACGGGGGAAGGCGTTGAAGAGGTTAGGACGCTTTTACACGGAAAAATTACGGCTTTTACCGGAAATTCAGGCGTCGGGAAATCTTCATTACTGAATCAGATTGACGAACGGTTGCAGCTTCCCACCGGGGAAATCAGCCAAAAGCTCGGCCGCGGTCGGCATACGACACGGCAGGTGGAACTGATTAAGCTGGAGGAGGGTACTTATGTTGCCGATACGCCGGGTTTTTCCTCCATACAGATAGAACGCTATGATATTGTAAAAAAAGAAAACCTGCAGTATTGTTTCCGGGAATTTGAACCTTACCTGAATCAGTGCAAATTCAGCTCCTGTTCGCACACCGGCGAAAAAGGCTGCGCGGTGATCCGCGCGGTTGAGGACGGTGTGATCAGTGAGTCACGGCACCGGAATTATATTGCAATGTATAACGAAGTAAAAGGTATTAAGGAATGGAACCTAAAATGAACCGGTGTGTTATCATAGGCTCTTCGCCGGAAGTCTGCGAGGGCGATTTTGAAGAGCTTAACCAGGAAAACGTTTTTATTATCTGTGCGGACGGCGGATACGACAGCGTTCGGCGCCACTATGTGAATCCGGATTTATTGATCGGTGATTTTGACTCCGTCCTTGGGGAATTGCCTGCCGGGGTTGAAACCATTCGCCTAGATGCCGAAAAAGACGATACCGATATGATGGCGGCGATACGGATTGCCTTGCAAAGGGGTTATAGGGACTTTGTTTTGCTGGGCGGTCTCGGAGGCCGGATTGATCATTCGTTCGCCAATTTCTGCGCGCTTCAGTATCTGGCTCGGCAGGGCTGCTCCGCTTGCCTGAAAGGGAAGGATTGTGCCGTCTATTTTCAAGATATCGGTATATTGCCCCTCGATGATCTTGGAGGAAAGACGGTATCGCTTTTTCCGTTCGGCGCACCTTCTTGCACGGTAACTTATCGAGGCCTCAAATATCCTTTGTATAAACATAAGCTGACTTCTGACTACGCAATGGGTGTCAGCAATATCGTCGTCGATGACCGCGCGGAAATACGAGTTCACGACGGGAGCGCGCTCATAATGGTAATGAGATAATCGCACCAAATTCGCCTGACCGGAATATACTGGGTTATAAGAAAGAGGTTAGGCGGTGGTTTGAATGCGGCGGCGCTGCGGTGGCGGCGGTCATAATGTGGGAAAACTGGCGGTCGCGTTTGGAATCGGGCTGATTCTCTCTTGTTTTTGCCCACCTGCACTGATGATGTTTATTATTGCTGTCATCATTATAGTGTTGGGCATTGCACTGTTTCGGTGCTGAACATAATTAGGAGGTCGGCGTTATGAAAGTAGTCATTGTTAAGAGCGGAAAATTCCTGGGATTCGTACTTCGCAGAGTTTTTAATATTAAAAAGGAACAGTAAACAATCAGTACCGGCTGCAATCGCAGCCGGTACTTTTTTGTAGTGCGAAGTTCTCCGGCTATGCCGGGGGATTTGAAAAACTTTCGCATTGAGTAAGAAGGCCCAGTTACCCCGCTCATTTTTATAGTCAGTTCGCTTTAGAAAGGATCCAAGAAAATGGAGATTGGCTCTGTTTTCAAATTAAATGACTATACATAAAAAGCGAAAATAGTCAGCTTTCATAAAAAGGGAGGGGCTTTTTGGGGTAGAGGGCGAGAAGTATCGTTTCAAGTGTAAGAAGACTTCAAGCGTCTTGAGTCACCGTCAGTAAAACGGGATTTGCCGAAGGAGTGATAAAGTGATTTTTTTCTTGACGAGGAGAAATAATAGTGATATTATAGTGGTACAAATTATACAACGCTTTTAGGAGGCCATATGGATGAGATTAATAATAACCTGATTCGATTAAACTTTTCAAAACTGGAATCACAGATTTATCTTACATTGCTGGAGGGTGGAGAACTTTCGGGATATCAGATTGCAAAGAAAATAGGTGTGGCTCGTTCTTCCGTATACCCCGCTCTGGAAGGGATGCTGAATAAAGGATATGTGCTGCTTTTGCCGGAAGAAACACAAATTTATCAGGCGCAGAATCCTTCGGCACTTATTAGTCGATTGAAAAATGATTTTCTTACTTCGGCAGATTCAGCCGAAAAACAACTTCAAAGCTTGTACGAGGAAAAATACGAAGAAAAATTCAGTAACATTAAAGGATTTGAAAATGTAGTTGCAAAAGCAAAAGAAATTTTGATTTCCGCAAAAGAAGAAGTCTATATGAATACTGATTTTGACCTTTATCTTTTTAATCATGAATGGAAAATTTTGAAGCAGAACCATGTTAGGGTCATTGTATTCTCTTTTGCTCCACTTAATTGTGACGGCCTTGGCCTTGAATTCTATACACATGGTCAAGAAGCTTGCAAAGATGAAATGCCATCCAGAGTCATGCTGGTGGCAGACTGCAAAATGACTCTGATTGCGGATACCTATAAGGACAGAGGAAACTGGCTCGGAACAGTTACCAATAATGTATTAATGGTATCCATTATTTCCGAGCATATTCATAACGATATTTATCTTCTGAAGCTGGGAGAAAAATATGGAAATGAGCTGATCGACGAAAGCATTAAACTACATAGTATGCTGGAAAAAGGAAGAAAATGATATGGATCAACCGAAAAAAACAGATGATACCTATGAATCTGGCAATCTGAAAAGTATGCTGGCACTTGCTATTCCTATTTCTATACAAAGCTTGTTTCAGTATTCGTTAAGTGTTATCGATCAGGTTATGGTTGGACAGCTTGGAACCAACAGTGTAGCGGCGGTTGGTCTCGGCTCTAATTTTCCAAATGTCTTTATTGTTACGCTGGCTGCGATAGGAACATCAGCTTCCATTATGATTGCACAGTTTTTCGGGATTAAAGATAAACGCAGTATCAGGCGAGCCTTTTTTTGCAACAGTCTTTTGGCCTTACTTGTGACCCTGTTGTTTTTTATTCCGTCATTTGCCTTACCAAAGCTTATCATTTCCCTTTACACTTTCGATACCAATGTAATTCCGCTTGCTTCCAACTATTTGCAAATTATCGCGCCGGGGTACCTATTCCTGTTGATTACCGTTATGATATCCGCGTTGCTGCGCAATACCGGCAAGGCGAAAATCCCTATGATGACCGGGATTATCTCCGTCGCGTTGAATACGCTGCTAAATTATGTTTTGATTTTTGGCAGGTTGGGGTTCCCTGCGCTTGGAATTATTGGCACCGCCGTCGCTACCACTTTGACACGGTTCATTGAGTCTGTATTGTTAATCTTGTTTTTATATTTTAGTCGTGATAAGGCTCATGAAGGCATAGAAAAGGTTTATGTTAACATCGGTAAGATGATGAAACAAACTATTCGGATTGCTGCTCCGGTCGTGCTGAACGAATTTCTCTGGGGCGTTGGAAGTACTGTTTACAGTATAATTTATGGCAGAATTGGCACGGAAGATATGGCTGCGATGACACTGACGAATCCGGTACAGAGCCTTTTAATTGGTCTGTTCAGCGGATTCTCTACAGCTGCAGCCATATTGGTAGGAAACTGCCTTGGCCGGAATGATTTTACATCAGCTTATTATACCGCTATAAAAATTTTAAAGTTTTCTATTATTTGTTCGGCTGCCGCAGGGGGAATATTGATTCTTTCCTCTAACATATATGTACATCTTTTTCATGTTGAACCGGATGTCCAGAAAAACTGCATTCGTATCTTATATGTTTTCGCTTCTCTGTTGTGTATCAAGGTTGGAAATATGATTGTTGCCGGAGGAATTTTAAGATGCGGCGGAAAAACACGATATTCCCTGTATCTGGACCTGCTTGGAACCTGGTGTATTGGCATTCCTTTAGGCCTGCTGGCAGCTGTTGTATTTAAGTTGGATATTCAGTGGGTTTATCTGGCAATTTCTGTTGAGGAAGTTATTCGATTTATCCTTGGAATAGGTATTCTGCGTTCAAAACGATGGATGAACAGCATCGCTCAGCCTGAATCAGCCTTCGGATGAATGAAGGGAGCGCTATAACACTAATATTATAATCAGTTCATTTGAAAACAGAGCCAATCGCCAAGCTTAAAATCCATAGATCAAAGATTTTGCGCTTATTTCTTGGATGTTTTCTAAAGTGAACTGACTATAGAAACGAATTAATGATGATATCAAAATAACGGCCTGCCGGAGATTAATCTCCGGCAGGCCGTTATTTGTAATGCGTTCTCCAGCTTTGCCGTGGGTCAACTATTTATTTCCGGCGATACAATTTTTGACACAAAGTTTATCTTGCCACCGCTATAATTTATGTTAAAGCGGCAGGGAGGGTTGCCCATGAAGCAGACGATTTATATAGATGTTCTGTTGGGGATCAATCTTTTTATCAATTATTTTCTGCTGCTGTCCGTGTCGAAATTTTTGTCCATTCCGCTCCAGCGTATGCGCCTGCTTTTTGGCTCGCTGCTTGGGGCGGTTTATTCCCTTTCTATTTTGCTGCCCGAAATTCCCGTTGTACTGTCCTTACTGATGAAGCTGGCAATGTCGGCAACCATTATTCTGGTTTCATATCCGTTTCATGGATTAAAAGAATTCTTGCGTGAACTGGCTGATTTTTATATCATCAGTTTTTCGTTTGCCGGATTAATGATTGCGGTTTGGTATTTCATTGCCCCGCAGGGGATGATTATCAATAACTCCGTCGTTTACTTCAATATATCTCCTTTAGTACTTATTTTGCTGACGGTTGTGTGCTACCTTGTGATCCGCTTAATCAACAGGATCACCGGGCGGCAGGCACCGGACTCACTTTACTGCCGGATACAAATCGAATACGGCGGTAATAAATCAGACTGCATGGCAAAGGTTGACACCGGAAATTCACTTTGCGAGCCATTTTCCAATTATCCGGTTGTCGTGGTTTGCGATGAATACATAAACGGGATGCTTCCGCCGGAAAGCAGCGGAAAAATCCGGTTTGTTCCGTTCCACGCGGTCTCCGGCGAAGGACTCCTTCCTGCGTTTAAGCCGGATAAGCTCATTATTCACTGCGCCGGAAAGCAATATGAACAGAAGAATGTTTACATAGCGGTTGCCACAAAAAAGCTGGGTGACACCGGCGCACTTTTAAATCCGGATTTGTTGCAAAAAACGTCTGCCTAAATCTGGCCGTAGACAGACGCGTTTATCAAACCGCGGCGGCAGCGGCAAAAGGGAAAGAGTGAGTAAAATGGAAGTGAACACACGAATCAGGGAACTGGCAAAGAAACTGACGGACTTATGGCTGAGGTTTGGCCTTGGGGGCGACATCCATTATATCAATGGACCGGAAACGCTTCCTCCGCCGCTGACCCGGCAGGAGGAAGAGAGGGTAATGCAGAACATCCTTGATGATGTTCCGAACGCGCGGGAGCCGCTCATTACCCACAACCTCCGTCTGGTCGTCTACATTGCAAAAAAATTTGAGTCGAGCAGCGCCAGCGTGGAGGACTTGATTTCAATCGGAACAATCGGGCTGATCAAAGCAGTCAACACATTCTGCCCGGAGCGAAACATCAAGCTGGCAACCTACGCTTCCCGATGTATCGAAAATGAAATACTGATGTACCTTCGAAAAAGTTCACAGCTGAAAAATGAAATTTCCATAGACGATCCATTGAACGTCGATTGGGACGGCAATGAATTGCTTCTTTCCGATATTCTTGGCAGTGATCAGGACACGGTGAACCACGACATAGAACAGGAGGTGGAACGCGATCTGCTGCTCAGCGCGGTCTCGCACCTTGCGCCGCGTGAGCGGGAAATTATGGAGCTTCGGTTTGGACTGAACAATACCAAGGAACATACACAAAAGGAAGTAGCGGATGCGCTGGGAATTTCACAGTCCTACATATCCCGGCTGGAAAAACGTATCATTGAGCGTTTGAAAAAAGATCTGGAAAGGGTAAGCTAGCACAAAATAAATATTTTGTATAATATATTTATTAAAATACATAAGCAGTATGGGGAAGATATAGTCAGTTAATTTGAAAACAGAACCAATCTCTATTTTCTTGGATGTTTTCTAAAGTTGACTGACTATAAAAAGTGAAAGCAAAGTCGATGCTTTCATAATAATTGAAATATTACCATATAACCAGACAGCCAATGCCTTCAAAGCATTAGCTGTCTGGTTTTTACAGTTTTAAGCATATTGCAAAATAACCCGATATGATTCGATTAAGCGTTCGAGGTTGTAGTAACGGCAGTTCGCCGGGCTGGTGGAGGGCAGCGCAACAGCCGGGCCGGCACTGCGACTGCAAAAGCGTTGATACAGTGAAGCCGCCTTCGCTCCAGTTGTAAATATTTTCGAGATGTTGGTCTGCCGCAGCAGCCTGGTAATATCGTTCGGCACCGGGTCTTTGATGCTGCAGTCGTCAGCGCCCTCAATACGGCAGCTTTGCAGAACGTCCCAGAGCGCGATGTGATGCCGCAGAACAAACGCGGTTTTCTCTTCTGTGGATTGGGGCAGCACATCTTCGTAAAGTGCGGAAAGAACGCGCCAAAACCGGTTTTGCGGATGAGAATAATAAAAGCCCAGTTCACGGGATTTCGGGGAGGGCATTGTTCCCAGAATCAGAATTTTTGAGTTTTGATCGTAAACAGAGGAAAGGGTATGCTCAATATATTCCATTCTATTTGTTCCTTATCTCTTCGGCGCGCCGCAGCAGATCTTCCCGCCGATTTGCGCGGGCACCCTCCATAACTTCTTTTAAAAGAGCGGTCAAAATTCTGCCGATTTCGGGGCCGGGAGGAATCCCAAGCGCGATTAGATCTGCGCCGTTAATCTGAAGATCTTTTAAAGAAAAGCAGGCTCTTTGTCCGATGATTTGTTCCAGCATCGCTTTTGCCGTTTTCAGCTCGCCGATTCTGTCCAGATAAACGGGATTCTGCGCGTGAATATCGGCCTGCTTGATTTGAAACAGCAGACGTACGTTTTCTTCGCCGAACTGATTCAGCCGCCGCAGTAAAATGTGCTCGTCGGCGGGAAGGGAAATATCGTGGTGCTCCACAAGGAGCGTGATTTGCCGCGCAGATGCATTGTCAAAGCGAAGCCGATCGAGAATATTTTTCGTGATTTCCCGGCTTTTGGAACCGTGCCCGTAAAAGTGCCCGACGCTGTTTTCATCCTGTGAGTAGCTGGCCGGTTTCCCAATATCGTGCAGCAGAACCGCAAGGCGCAGAACAGGGGTTGGAGGCGTAAATTCCAAGGCTTTCAGTGTATGCTCCCAAACGTCATAAACATGATGCGGGTTATTCTGCGGGAAGTTCACCATGGCGTTTATTTCCGGCAGAAAACGGCCGATGACAGGCTGATATTCACGTAGCACCTGCACGGCGTTCTTCCCGCAAAGCAGTTTCACAAATTCTGTGCGAATCCGTTCCTTCGCAATCAAATCCAGCAACGCGGCATTACATAGGATGCTTTCGGATGTATCCGGCTCAATGCTGAATCCCAGCGTGGAAGAAAAACGAAGCGCGCGCAGAATACGCAGGCCGTCCTCCTGAAAACGCCGATCGGGCTCGCCGACACAGCGAATTCTTTGGCGAAGAATGTCTTTCATACCGCCGAAGCAGTCCACAATTCCCTTTCCCGGGTAATAAGCGAGGGCGTTGATCGTAAAATCCCTGCGGGCAAGGTCGCTTTCCAGATTTTCAGTAAAAGTTACCGAGTCGGGGTGCCGTCCGTCCGTGTATGCTCCGTCAATGCGGAATGCGGTGACCTCAACCGGGGTATGGTCTGCCAGCACGGTAAGAGTGCCGTGCCTGATGCCTGTTTCAATCAACGGATACTGATTCAGTACCTGTTTCATTTCATCGGGCCGTGCGGCTGTGGTAACATCCCAGTCGTTCGGCTCAAAGCCCATGATGCTGTCACGCACACATCCGCCCACCACATAGGAATCGTATCCGGCATCCGTCAGCTCATTCAGTACGGCTTGGACAGGTTCAGGTATATGGATTTCCATGATCTCATTCCCCCCTCAATCAAACAAATTCTGTCCGTTTGCATCCTTTTTGGAAACTTTCCAAAATATTATTCCCAGTATACACTTTTTACAGTCGGAAAAGCAAGAAGCGGCCCGTTCAATAAAAATTTTTCCTCTGCATGATACCTTATGTTCGTGGCAATACTGTTACTGAATTACAGACATAGGGGGCGCGGAGTATGCAGTATAACAAGGTTGAAATCTGTGGCGTAAATACATCGAAATTGAAGGTACTTACGGAAAAAGAAAAGATGGAATTGCTTCGCCGGATTAAAACCGGTGATATGTCCGCCCGCGATGAATTAATCAACGGGAATCTGCGCCTTGTCCTCAGTGTCATACAGCGCTTTACCAACCGCGGGGAAAATTTGGACGACCTGTTTCAGGTAGGCGTGATTGGCCTGATTAAAGCAATCGACCATTTTGATACTGAACAGGGCGTGCGTTTTTCCACTTATGGGGTGCCGATGATTATCGGGGAGATCAGGCGCTATCTGCGTGACAATAACTCAATCCGCGTCAGTCGTTCCCTGCGTGATACCGCGTACAAGGCTATGCAGATCAAAGAAAAAATGACTTCGGAAAATAACCGTGAGCCGACAATTGAAGAAATTGCGAAGGAACTGAACCTGCCGCGTGAGGACGTTGTACTTGCGCTGGAATCCATTGTGGAGCCGGTTTCTCTGTATGAACCCGTTTTTTCCGACGGGGGAGATACCATTTATGTGATGGATCAGGTCGGCGACAACAACGATGATTCCAATTGGTTGGATGAGATTGCGCTGAAAGAAGCAATCAAGGATTTGAACAGCCGTGAAAAACGAATTCTTTCCATGCGCTTTTTTCAGGGAAAAACGCAAATGGAGGTCGCTTCGGAAATAGGAATCAGCCAGGCGCAGGTTTCGCGCCTTGAAAAGGCCGCGCTCGATAAAATCAAGAAGGACATTTAGGTCTTGCCCATCAAATTTTAAGATAATCTTCATGTAGCCGTCACATAGCAAAATTATAATAAGCGCTGCAATAGATAAATGGAGGGACTCACTATGCAGCGCAAAATAAAAAACAACTACCATATTATTGCCTTGGCTTTCATTGGAATACTGTCGTTCGGACTGAATTTCTACGCAATCTCCAATTACGGAACGGGCAATGAGTATTACGCGGCGAGCGTTAAAAGCATGACGCAAAGCTTTTCCAACTTCTTTTTTGTATCGTTTGACCCGGCGGGCATGGTTTCCGTTGACAAACCGCCTCTCGGGCTCTGGATGCAGGCGATTTCAGTACTGATTTTCGGGTACCACGGCTGGGCGATGCTGCTGCCGCAGGCATTGGCAGGAACAGCTTCCTGCCTTTTAATTTATGATTTAACAGCAAAATGGTTCGGCAGACCGGCAGGCCTGATTTCTTCATTGGTTTTCGCCTTAACGCCCGTTGTCGTGGTGGTTTCCCGCAACAACACCATGGATATGCAGCTGATCTTCGTGTTGCTGCTCTCCACATGGTTTCTGTTCAAGTCCATTGAAAGTGGGAAGCGGTACTGGCTCTTTCTCACCGCGCTGTTTGTCGGGCTTGGCTTCAACATCAAAATGCTGCAGGCCTATATGATATTGCCGGCAATTGTCATTACCTATCTTATTTTTGCGAAGGGCAAATTTTCAAAAAAACTTCTTGCGGGTATAATCAGCGTTGTAATCATGCTGGGTATTTCCTTTTCATGGGTGGTCGCGGTAGAACTGACTCCCTCGACAAACAGACCTTATGTGGACAGCACGAGTACCAACTCAATGCTGGAATTGATTACGGGTCATAACGGAACAGAACGCCTGTTTGGTCAGGAAAGCGGCGGATTCGGCGGCGGTTCGCAGTGGGGAGGGACGCGCGACGGTTCCGGCAGAACTGCGGCCAATTCCGGTGATTCCACGCAGAACAATTCCGCATCCGGAGCAGAAAACGATGCTGTGAGCAGTGCAACGGTTCCGTCGGACAATTCCGGTTCAGGTACCCAGCCTGATGGTAATACACCCGGAAATAACCAAGACGGAACACCCCCTCAGATAAACGAAGATAACAATGGAACTGCGCCGCAGATGCCCGGGAATTCCGACGGAAGCATCGGAGCGCAGTCTGACGGGAACCGCCCTGACTTCAACAGGCAGGGCGGGGCGATGGGCGGAGGCGGAATGGGGTCATCCGAGATTGGCTCCGCTTCTCCTTTCAGACTATGGAGCTCCAATTTGTACGGTCAAAGCTCCTGGCTTCTGCTTTTTGCACTCTTGAGTATTTTCGGCTGCTTCAGCAAGGCAGCTTTCCGTAAAAAAGAGATGAACCAGGGCGTTCTCCTTTATTGGGCGCTGTGGTTGGTTACGATGATCGGATTTTTCAGCTTCGCGGGATTCTATCATCGGTATTATCTCAGCATGATTGCCCCCGCAATCGCGGTGCTCAGCGGCGTCGGCATTGTGACAATGGTTCGCAGTTTCAGACACTGGAAGGAAAACCAAGACCGGAAAGGCTACGTTCGTCCGATATTCCTGCTCCTTTCACTGTTTGCAAATATTGCGCTGGAAATCAACTGTGTATTGCGTTACGACAATCTGCCGGTCTGGGTGCTGCCCGTAACCATTGCTGCCGCGGCTGTCGGTATACTTTCGGTCATTGTTTTCCTCATCAATCCGAAACGCGCGGCGCTGATTCTTTCAACGGCGGCGCTGATGGTTTCCGCACTGGCGGCTCCGCTGTATTGGGCGCTGACTCCGGTGCTGTATGTGCCGAACTCAACGATGCCTTACGCCGGGCCTGAGCTAGCCAGTGGCGGCGGAAATTTTGGCGGCAGTCGGAATGACGGCGAACAGACTTCTTCCAGCGGATTGGAACAGTATCTGGTCAAGAATTACAAAGAAGGCAGCTTCCTCGTCGTTTCGCAGCGCTCGAGCACGGTTGCGCAGTTTATTATCGATACCGGACTGCCCTGCTACGCTTACGGCGGTTTCCTCGGTTCAGACAATTCGCTGACGCTGGATCAGTTAAAACAGTATGTATCGGAAGGGAAAATCCGGTATTTCTTAGTGTCCGAACAGGGCGGGGGAAACAGTAGCTCCGAACTGATCAATTATGTAAAAGAAAATGCAACGCTGATTGATTCGAGCGAATACAGCTCCGGTACGTCGTCCAATTTACAGCGGGGCGGCATGGGCGGTTCTGCAGGATCACTCTATCTGTTCAAATAACAAAGAAGGTGTTGGCAAATGGATTTTCATCCATTTGCCAACACCTTCTTTATGAAGCTCATTATCTGCAGTATTTTTCCAGATAGGTATCCATGGACTGTTCTATGATTTGCTTTGCTTCCTCGTTGCCTTTCACATCGTCAATTGCGGTGTCTTTGCCTTCCAGCTGCTTGTAAACCGAAAAGAAATGGGACATTTCGTCGAAAATATGTTTTGGAAGGTCGCTGATGTCACTATAACCGTTGTATGTGGGGTCATTGAACGGGATCGCAATGATTTTTTCGTCCTTCATGCCGGAATCCACCATCGAAATCACGCCGATCGGGTAGCACCGCACCAGGGACAAAGGCTGGATATCTTCCGAACAAAGCACAAGAACGTCCAGCGGGTCGTTGTCGCTGGCATATGTGCGCGGGATAAACCCGTAGTTTGCCGGGTAGTGGGTGGATGTATAAAGAATACGGTCCAGTATCAGCAGGCCGGTCTCCTTATCCAATTCATATTTTAATTTGCTTCCCTTGGTGATTTCAATTACAGCGCAGAAATCAGTTGGTTTAATTCTCTTTGGGGAAATCTCGTGCCAAATGTTCATGCTTAACCTCCATGGTGTAATTAGTAATTATTTATTTTTATTATACCTTTTTTTCACCTAACAATCAAATCATGATAATATTGTCACTCGGGTCATATAATCTATGAGGAGGTGGAAGCATGGTCTGCAGAATTATTGACATGCGTCATAAGGAAGTAATCAATGTAAAGGACGGAACCCGCCTTGGCACGGTCTGTGACGTAGAAGTGGATACCACAAACGCTAAAGTCCTTTCCATTGTCATTTACGGCCGGCTGCGCTGCTTCGGCCTGCTGGGCAGGGAAGATGATATCATCATAAAATGGCAGGATATTCAAATTATTGGTGACGACACTATTCTGGTATGCTATAATACAGTTACACACTCCAAAAAACGCTCCCGCGGCTTTTTTGGAGGAAATTAAGCGGAGGGCTTGTATTATATCAATAATTATGATATAATGTTCCCCGCAAAACACACGCCGATGCTATGACGGCTTGGTGCCCTGAAAAGGGTGTTCGTCTGTTTCAGCACGGCGGAGGAAAAACCAAGGAGGATTTATTAAATGGCAGTAGTATCTATGAAACAGCTCCTGGAGGCCGGTGTTCACTTCGGTCACCAAACCAGAAGATGGAACCCTAAAATGGCGGAATACATCTTCACAGAACGCAATGGTATTTATATCATTGACCTGCAGAAAACAGTTAAGAAACTGGAAGGCGCTTACAATTTCGTGCGTGACCTTTCCATGGACGGCAAACCGGTTCTGTTTGTCGGCACGAAAAAGCAGGCTCAGGATTCCATTAAGGAAGAAGCCGAACGTGCAGGGGCATATTATGTTAACGCCCGTTGGTTAGGCGGTATGCTCACAAACTTCCGCACCATCCGCCGCAGAATTGACCGTTTGAATCAGCTGAAGCGTATGGAAGAAGACGGTACTTTTGAGCTTCTGCCGAAGAAGGAAGTTATTAAACTCCGTCTGGAAATTGAAAAGCTTGAGAAATTTCTGGGCGGCATTAAGGATATGAAGCAGCTTCCCGGCGCACTGTTCATCGTTGACCCGCGCAAGGAAAGAATTGCTGTTGCCGAAGCAAAGAAACTGGGTATTCCGATTGTTGCAATTGTCGATACAAACTGTGACCCGGATGAAATTGATTATGTAATCCCCGGTAATGATGATGCGATCCGTGCTGTAAAGCTTATTTCTGCGACAATGGCGAACGCGATCATCGAAGGCAAAGAAGGCCAGATGGGTGCAGCCGCAGCAGAAGCGGAAGAAGAAAAGGTAAACGAAGAACAGACTGCTGAATAATCAGTCTGTTCATGTTGAACTGAATTTACGCTGACTGTATTCGCGGATTCCGTGTAAGGGTGGCCGGAAGCTTTATTTCCGGGCGCCTTTTCGGGTCTGCTTTTATCGGTCAGTTAGATGTTATTGATAAAAGAAGCGGAGGAATAAAGAATGGCTTTTACAGCGAAAGACGTTGCGGAGCTTCGTGAGAAAACCGGATGCGGCATGATGGACTGCAAAAAGGCTCTTACAGCTTCCGATGGAGATTTTGAAAAAGCAATCGATTATTTAAGAGAGAAAGGCCTTGCGGCAGCTACCAAGAAGGCGGGACGTATTGCTGCCGAGGGCATCGCATATGCAACCATTAACGAAGCCGGCAATGCCGGTGTTGACATTGAAGTGAATGCCGAAACAGATTTTGTTGCGAAGAATGCAGATTTCCAGAATTTCGTGGACACCTGTGCACAGACCGTTATTGAGCAGAATCCGGCTGATGTCGAGGCCCTGCTCAAGTGTACCGCACACGGTACCGATAAGACCGTTGAAGCTCTGCTGACAGAGAAGATTCAGGTTATCGGTGAGAACCTCAAAATCCGTCGGTTCCAGCGCCTTGACGGCGTTGTCGCCGCTTACATTCACGCAGGCGGAAAGATCGGCGTTCTTGTTAAGTTTGACACAACACCGGAAATTGCCGCGACTGAAGAGTTTAAAGAGTACGGCAAAAACATTGCGATGCAGATTGCCGCAATCAGCCCGCAGTACCTGAACCGCGACGCTGTTCCGGCGGAAGTAGTCGAGCATGAGAAGACCATTCTCACCGAGCAGATCGTCAACGACGGCAAGCCGGCTGCAATTGCTGAAAAGATTGTTGTGGGCAGACTTGGCAAATTCTTTAAGGACGTTTGCCTTGTTGATCAGGCTTATGTAAAAGACGGCGATCTGTCCGTTCAGCAGTATACCGATGCAACTGCCAAGGCACTTGGCGGTTCCATTAAAATTGTTGAATATGTTCGCTTTGAAACAGGCGAGGGGCTTGAGAAGCGCGAAGATAATTTTGCCGATGAAGTCGCCGGCATGATTAAATAAATTTTGCAAATCAGATAGCGCGGGATTTTTCCTGCGCTATTTTTTTGCGCGCATGCCGGATAAATGTTACAAAACTATAAATCTTGCCAATGATAAGTATAATTACGGGCGAAAGACTTTACTTTACAAGGGCCTTATTGTAAAATGAAAGAAAATAAAACAGGGGTGTTGGATTTGCAACCTAAATATAAACGGGTTCTACTGAAGCTGAGCGGTGAATCTCTTGCAGGGGCGGACTCACATGGCATTGATTTTGATACGGTGCTCAAAATATGCAAACCGATTCAGGAATGCGCGGATATGGGTGTTGAAATCGGAATTGTAGTCGGCGGCGGAAACTTCTGGCGCGGACGCAGCAGCGGCAAGATGGACAGAACCAGAGCCGACCACATGGGTATGCTGGCAACAACGATCAATGCGCTCGGCGTTGCGGACGCGCTGGAACAGCTCGGTGTGGCAGTTCGCGTGCAGACTGCGATTGCAATGCAGGAAATTGCGGAGCCCTATATCCGCAACCGTGCCGTGCGCCATCTTGAAAAGGGAAGAGTCGTTGTATTTGGCTGCGGAACCGGAAATCCGTTTTTTTCGACCGATACCGCGGCGGCGCTGCGTGCGGCGGAAATTGATGCGGATATTATCCTGAAGGCAACAATGGTTGACGGTGTCTACGACAGTGACCCCAAGAAAAATAAGGATGCTGTAAAATTTGACACGCTGTCGTTTATGGATGTGCTGAACAAAAACCTGCAGGTTATGGACAGCACCGCTGCTACTATGTGCAAGGACAATAATATCCCGATTTTGGTCTTTAGCATTGGTGAGCCGGAGAATATCAAGAAAGCCATTTGTGGGGAGTCCATCGGAACGATTGTGAAGGAGGAGCAGGAATGAAAGAAGTATTTGAACACGCCGAAGAGCGTATGAAAAAAAGCGTGGGTGCGCTGGCGGAGGAATTCTCCGCCATACGCGCTGGTAGAGCAAATCCCGCCATTCTGGATAAGGTAAAGGTCGATTACTATGGTACGCCTACCTCCATTAACCAGCTTGCTGCAGTGTCCGTTTCCGAAGCAAGAGTACTGACAATTCAGCCGTGGGATATGTCTGTCTGCCATGCGATTGAAAAAGCCATCCAGACTTCTGACATTGGCATTAACCCGCAGAGCGACGGTAAGGTAATAAGATTGACATTTCCTCAGCTTACGGAGGATCGTCGCCGTGAATTGGTAAAAGATATTAATAAGCTTGCAGAAGAAGCAAAAATCGCGATCCGCAATATTCGCCGTGATGCAATGGATAAACTGAAAACAATGAAGAAAAACTCGGAATTAACTGAAGATGATCTAAAGCAAGCGGAAAAGAAAACACAGGATCTGACCGATAAATACTGTAAAGAAATTGATGGCCTTTTTGATAAAAAACAAAAGGAAATCATGGAAATATAGGAATTAATAATGGAAGAAAGCTTATTGCCTACGCATTTGGGCATTATTATGGACGGCAACGGCCGTTGGGCCGAAAAGCGCGGCTTGCCGCGTACTGCCGGGCACAAGGCGGGAGCCGATGTGTTTAAAACAATCGTCAGGTATTGCAGTTCCATCGGAATACAATACCTGACGATCTATGCATTTTCTACGGAAAATTGGAAGCGTCCCCGTTATGAAGTCGGAATGCTGATTAAGCTTTTTCAGCAATATTTGGAAGAGGCACTGCGCGACTTCTTTAACGAGAATATTCTGGTTCGCTTTATAGGCGACACGACCGCTTTCCCGGAAAGTTTACAAAGACTGATTAGGGACACGGAGGAGACTTCAAAGAGTCATACCGGCATGGTTCTGAATATTGCTCTGAATTACGGCGGACGGGCTGAGTTGGCCAGAGCAGCGGCATTGCTTGCTCAGGATGTGAAGAATGGTCTTCTGAGTCCCGAACAAGTTACAGAGGAATCACTGGCGGGTAAGCTTTATACCGCAGGTCAGCCGGATCCGGATTTGATTATTCGGCCGAGCGGGGAAAATCGGACGTCAAATTTTCTATTGTGGCAGGCTGCGTACTCCGAATATGTATTTCTGGACATCCTGTGGCCGGATTTCAAACCCGGTGATTTGGATCGGGCTCTTGAAGCGTATGCCGGCCGGAACAGGCGCTTTGGAGGAATTTAATTGAAAAATCGGATTACCTCGGCAATTACAATCATTCTTTTTTTTGTAGCCGTCGTTATTTTTAACGGCAGTTTTCCGCTTGCGCTGAATATTGCAATTGCCTTAATATCCGCATTGTCTGTATACGAAATTATCTCGGCGCTTGGACTGTCGAAAAACTATATTTTGCTGGTACCAAGTCTTGTTTTTTCTATTGCGCTTCCGTTTATTGAACAGCTTCTTATGCTGCAAACCGCATACTTTGCTTATACGGTTGTTATGTTCGGTGCGCTGATCGTCTACCATAAGCTTGTCACATTCCGTGAGCTTGGCGTGATCTACAGCATGGCGTTGATGATTCCTACTGCGCTGCAGACAATTATTGAAATTCGCAGCAGCGGTGGCGCGCACGGTATGTTTTACGTAATTATTGCAATTGCTTCTGCCTGGATTGCGGATACCGGCGCATGGCTTTTTGGCACTCTGTTCGGAAAGCATAAGCTGTGTCCCAATATCAGCCCTAAAAAAACAGTCGAGGGAGTCATCGGCGGTTTTGTGCTGAATATTGCCGCGATGCTTCTTTTCGGTTACTTATTTGAAATCGTCTATTATCAGCGGAGCGTGACCGTATCCTTTATCTCCCTCTTAATCATTGCTGTTTGCGGGACGGGAACGGCTATTCTGGGTGACTTGAGTTTTTCGTTGATTAAACGCAGCTGTCATATTAAAGATTTCAGTGAAATGATTCCGGGGCACGGCGGTATACTCGACCGGTTTGACAGCGTTATTTTTACCGCTCCGTTTGTATATTTGCTTGTTCAGGTTATGCCGATTGTAATAAAATGACACATACCTGCAATAATTCGAATAAATGGTGAATAATAATGAAGAGATCTATTTCCATATTAGGTTCCACAGGCTCTATCGGTACACAGACTTTGGACGTTGTCCGCGGTTTGAATCTGCGTGTTTGTGCATTGGCTGCAAATTCCAATATTGCCCTGCTGGAAAACCAAATCAGGGAGTTCAAACCGCAACTCGTTGCGGTTTTTGACTTAAATGCGGCAAAAAATCTGAAGCTGGCCGTCTCAGACATGCCGGTGAAGATTGTGCAGGGCATGGATGGCCTGTGCGAAGCCGCAGCTTATCAGGCTGCCGATGCCGTATTAAACTCTGTCGTCGGCATGGTCGGATTGAAGCCGACGCTGGCAGCCATTCACGCAAAAAAAGATGTTGCGCTGGCAAACAAAGAAACACTGGTGGCCGGCGGAGCACTGGTAATGCATGCTGCAAAGGAATACGGCGTAAACATTTTGCCGGTGGACAGCGAACACTCCGCTGTTTTCCAATGCCTGCAGGGCTGCCCGGGTAAAGGAGCGCTCAAGCGTATTATTCTGACGGCTTCCGGCGGGCCTTTCTTCGGCAAAACCCGTGAGGAGCTGGAATGTGTCACACCGGAACAGGCTCTCAGGCACCCGAACTGGAACATGGGCGCAAAGGTTACGATTGACTCCGCGACCATGATGAACAAAGGGCTTGAAATTATGGAGGCTCGCTGGCTGTTCGATGTTGACCCGTCAAACATTGACGTTGTCGTGCACCGCGAAAGCGTCGTGCACTCTATGATAGAATATCAGGACAATTCTGTGATTGCCCAGCTTGGTGTGCCGGACATGAGAATTCCCATTCAATACGCGCTGACATGGCCGGAAAGGATGCCCTCCCCGGTAAAGCAGTTGAGTCTTACGCAGTACGGAAACTTATCTTTTTATGAACCTGACGAAAAAACATTCGAGTGTCTTGCCGTTTGTAAAGAAGCAATCCGGCGCGGCGGCTTGGCGCCTGCGGCGGCAAACGGCGCGAACGAAGCCGCGGTAAAGTTGTTTTTGGAAAATAAAATTTCGTTTACCGATATCGGCAGGCTGGTTCGAACCGCAATGGAAAATCAACCGGATGCAGTCGTTGCGTCCGTTGATGATATACTAAATACCGACCAAATCGCGCGTGACACTGTCATGCGGTTGGCCGGAATGATGAGGTGATTTAAATTATTAATGTAGTTTTAGCAATCATTGCTATTCTTCTGTTTGGATTTATTATTTTTATTCATGAATTCGGCCATTTCTTTACCGCAAAGCTGTCCGGAATTCGTGTGAATGAGTTTGCAATCGGTATGGGCCCTGCGCTTTTCCACTTTACAAAAGGTGAAACGCAGTATACTCTCCGTGCTTTCCCAATCGGCGGCTACTGCGCAATGGAAGGGGAAGACGAAGACAGCGAGGACGAGCGCGCGTTCAATAAAAAGCCTATTTGGAAGCGTGTTCTTGTTGTCGTAATGGGCGCCGTTATGAATGTTCTTCTCGGCTTAATATTGATGATGATCATTCTGGTACAGCAGCCTGCGTTCAACTCCACCACGATTGCGAAATTCAATGATGGAGCCGCCACGCAGGCTGCGGGCTTACAGGTAGGTGATACGTTTACCAGCGTTGACGGCTACCGGATTTACGGTGACCGTGACCTTAGCTTTGCCCTTTCCACGGCCAACCCGAATAAAGTTGACCTCCAGATTATTCGTAACGGGAAACCGATGGAATTTAAGGATGTAAAGTTCAACACGAAAACAACAGACGGCAAGAAAATCCTCGCGCTCGATTTCTATGTGGAAGCGGTTCCGAAGAATGTGGGAACGCTGATTGTAAAGTCTGGGCAGGATACCGTCTCAACCGTGCGCATTGTCTGGTTCAGCCTGGTAGGGCTCGTGAGCGGAAAATTTAGCATGAATGACATTGCGGGCCCTGTTGGGGCCGCTAATGCGATTGGTGAAGCTGCGAGTATCGGTCTTCAGCAGAGCTTTGTTGCCGCGCTCAACAATATTCTAATGATGATGATGATGATCACCGTCAACCTGGGCGTTGTAAATCTTCTGCCGTTCCCGGCGCTTGACGGCGGCAGACTGGTATTTCTGATTGTGGAGGGAATCCGCCGTAAGCCGGTTAACCCGAAGTACGAGGGCTGGGTGAACGCGGCAGGGTTCTTTGTGCTGATCGGTTTTATGGTGCTCGTCACCTACAGTGATATTTTAAGGTTGGTAACAGGAAAAGGACTGGGGTCATAATGAGAAAATCAAGGACAGTTTACGCGGGCGGTGTGCCGATCGGCGGCGGAGCAAAGGTAACGGTTCAGTCCATGCTGAATGTACCGTCAACCGATTTGGAAGGCAGTGTCAGGCAGGCTGTGGAGCTGGAACAGGCGGGCTGTGAGATTATTCGTGCCGCTATCCCCAATATGGAAGCGGTGAAGCTGATTCCGGCCATAAAAGGTGCGGTGAAAATTCCGTTGGTTGCCGATATTCATTTTGACTATCGTCTTGCGCTGGAGTCCGTGGCCGCGGGAATTGATAAAATTCGGATTAATCCCGGCAACATCGGCTCCGAATCCAGAGTGAAGGCGGTTGCCGATGCCTGCCGGGCTAAAAATATCCCCATTCGCATCGGGGTGAATTCCGGGTCACTGGAAAAGGAAATTTTGGCGAAATACGGTGGCCCGACCCCGGAAGCGCTTGTGGAAAGCGCAATGTACCACGCTTCGCTGCTTGAAAAATATGACTTTCATGATATCGTCATATCCATTAAATCCTCCGATGTGGACACGATGATATGTGCCTACGAGCTTGCCGCGCAGCGATGTGATTATCCGCTGCATCTTGGTGTTACGGAGGCCGGTACCGAACGAATGGGACTGTTGAAGTCCGCAATCGGCATCGGTTCCCTTTTGCAGCGCGGCATTGGCGATACCATACGGGTATCGCTGACCGCCGACCCTGTCTGCGAAGTGGCGGCAGGGTACGACATTTTAAAAGCGCTGAATCTGCAGCAGACAGGAATTCAGTTTGTTTCCTGCCCGACCTGTGGAAGAACGCGGATTGATTTAATCGGCATTGCCAATGAAGTGGAACGGCGTCTTGCCGGAAACCCGAAAAATATTAAGGTAGCTGTAATGGGCTGCGCGGTAAACGGCCCGGGCGAGGCCCGCGAGGCCGATATAGGGATTGCCGGCGGCGACAGTGTGGGACTGATCTTTAAAAAAGGGGAAATTGTTCGAAAAGTTCCCGAGGACGAATTGGTAGATTGTTTAATGGAAGAGATTGACAAACTGTAAAGGATGAATACCCCGTGAAAACATTTGGTGAATTTTTCGGCAGCTACATAGAGACGGACAGGCTTCCCGACGCGGTGAGGGGTGGCCTGATTTCACAGCTGCAAATTGACAGCAACAATCGAATTATTACCGCGGAAGTGGCGTTTCCATCTTTGGTGGAACGCCGCGTGCTTTATGATGTGGAAAATAAGATTGTATCCTGTAAAGACCTGAAGCTTGCCAAGGCAAATATTCTTCCCAAATTCCCATCCGAAAGCTTCTGTGTGGAATATTACCCCAATCTGGTATTGGAGCTGAAACGGCGGGAAGCCAGCATTAACGGTACTCTCACGGATTCCGCCGCACGAATGGAGAACGATACCCTGATCATTACGCTGACACATGGCGGACAGGATTTATTGCAGTCCCGCCGTGTGGATCATACAATTTCAAAAATGATTCAGGAAGAGTTCGGCATCCGGCTTAAAGTGGAATTTGACGGCGTGCTGTCTATTGACAGTAACAGCACGGTTTACATAGAAAAACAGCAGAAGGTACAGGAAAAGAAACAGCGCGAAGCGATCGTGGAAGAGGTAGAAGGTTATGAGACGAGCCTGAACCGCCAGTACGCGCCGAAGACCATCAGCGTACGAAGCGGCGACATGTTGATGCCAACCATTATTCCGGAGAGCATCCGCGATCTTTACGGGCGCGCCTCCAAATCGAAGCCGATTCCGATCAGCAGGGTGACACCGGATATCGGAAGCGTCACAATCTGGGGCGAGATTTTCTCTATTACAGACAAGCTGACGCGCGATCAGCAGCGTAAGATTTATTCGATCAATATCACCGATTACACCGGCTCCATGACGTTGAAAATCATCGAAATGACCGCGCAGTGCAAAGCGCTGGATACGCTGAAGCAGGGCATGAGCATCGTGGTGCGCGGCGATGTGGAATATGACAAATACGATCATGAAATCGTGCTTCGCCCCAAAAGTATCAGTACGGCGGAGCAGGTAAAGGTGGTTGACAAGGCAGATGTAAAGCGTGTGGAGCTTCATCTGCATACGACCATGTCAAGTATGGACGGCGTTAATTCTGCCGCCGACCTGATTACGCGTGCTGCCGACTGGGGACACCGGGCAATTGCGATTACCGACCACGGTGTGGCACAGGCGTTTCCGGAAGCGATGAATACTGCGGAAAGCCTGAAAAAGAAGGGCAAAGAGATTAAGGTTATTTACGGGGTGGAGGCATATTTCGTAAACGACCTGGTTCCCGCCGTCAAAGGGGAATCCGATGAACCGCTGAACGGAGAATTCATTTCTTTCGATATTGAAACAACGGGGTTAAGCCCCAATAATGACCGCATTACGGAAATCGGCGCGGTACGAATCCGAAACGGCGAAATCGTAGAAAGCTTTGATACGTTCGTAGACCCGGAGCGCCCGATTCCGTCCAAAATTACGGAGCTGACCGGGATTACTGATGAAATGGTGCGCGGGGCGCCCTCCGAAAAGGAAGCAATTGCGTCCTTTTATCAGTTCTGCGGCAAAAATACGGTTCTGCTTGCCCATAACGCGGAGTTTGATACTTCCTTTATCCGGGTTGCAGCAAAGCGAAACGGCATGGATTTTGATTATACCTATATCGATACGGTTCCGATGTGCCGTTCCATGCTGAAAGACATTAAGAACTGTAAGCTGGACACGGTTGCAAAATATTTAAAGCTGGATCCGTTCAATCATCACCGTGCCAGTGACGACGCCACGGTTCTGGGTAAAATTTTTATTAATCTGGTGAACCGGCTTCAGGAGGATATGCAGGCGAAAACGGTGATGGACATTAACTCCTCACTCGCCGGCGGTGACCCGAAAAAAATGAGATCCTATCATCAGATTATTCTGGTGAAGAATCAGACCGGCCTGAAAAATCTGTATAGATTGATTTCCAAGGCACATCTGGAGTATTTTTACCGCAATCCGCGCATACCCAAAAGCGAACTGATGAAGTACCGCGAGGGATTGTTGATTGGCAGCGCCTGTGAAGCGGGTGAGTTGTACCGCGCAATTGTATCGGCTCAGCCGTGGGAAACACTCTGCGAAATCGCGAATTTTTACGATTACCTTGAGATTCAGCCGCTGGGAAACAATGAATTCATGGTGCGCGACGGAGCGGTTCCAAACGAGGAAAAGCTGAAAGAGTTCAACCGTACGATCATTCGGCTTGGCGAAAAATTGAATAAGCCCGTGGTTGCAACCTGTGACGTCCATTTTATGGACCCGAAGGATGGGGATTACCGCAGAATTTTGATGGCGGGGCAGGGCTTTACCGATACGGACAATCAGGCGCCGCTTTACCTTCGCACCACGGAGGAAATGCTGAAGGAATTTGAATACCTCGGAAAAGAAAAAGCCTATGAGGTTGTGGTTAAGAACACCAATCTGATTGCGGATATGACGGAGGAAGTGCGCCCGATTCCCGAAGGTACGTTCCCTCCTTTCATCGAAGGTGCGGAAGAGCAGCTTACATCAATCACATGGAGCCGCGCGAAAGAAATATACGGCGACCCGCTGCCCGAAATTGTACAGAAGCGCCTTGACCGCGAGCTGGGATCCATTACAAAGCACGGATTTTCCATTCTGTACATGACTGCCCAAAAGCTGGTTGCCGATTCGGTGGAGCATGGTTACCTTGTCGGCTCGCGCGGTTCCGTCGGCTCGTCGTTCGTCGCGAACATGTCCGGTATTTCCGAAGTGAATCCGCTCGAACCGCACTATGTCTGCCCGAACTGTAAACACAGCGAATTTATTACCGACGGCAGCTACGGCAGCGGCTTTGACCTTCCGCCGAAAAAATGCCCGGCGTGCGGCGCCGATTACAACCGCGACGGGCACACCATTCCGTTTGAGACCTTTCTTGGCTTTGATGGTGATAAGACGCCCGATATCGACCTGAATTTTTCCGGCGAATATCAGTCCAGCGCCCACCGCTATACAGAAACACTGTTCGGAAAAGACAATGTTTTCAAAGCCGGGACCATCGCTACGGTAGCGGACAAAACCGCCATCGGCTTTGTAAAGAAATATGCGGAGGGCAAAGGCATGGTTATGCACCGTGCGGAAGAACTGCGCCTTGCGACCGGCTGTACCGGTATCAAGCGCACCACCGGTCAGCACCCCGGCGGCATGGTCGTTGTGCCGAAAGGCATGGATATTTATGATTTCTGCCCGGTGCAGCACCCGGCAAATGACCAGAATTCCGACAACATTACAACGCATTTCGACTTCCATTCCATTCATGACACCATCTGCAAGCTGGACGAGCTCGGCCATGATGTGCCGACCATTTACCGTTATCTGGAGGACTATACCGGCATTCCCGTGATGGAGGTTTCCATGAGCGACCCCGATGTAATGTCTCTGTTCACTTCCACCGACGCGCTGGGTGTGACACCGGAGGACATCGATTCGCCGACCGGAACCTTCTCCCTGCCGGAAGTCGGCACCAGTTTCGTGCGCCAGATGCTGATGGATTCCCAGCCGAAAACATTTTCCGATTTGCTGCAGCTTTCCGGCCTGTCACACGGAACGGATGTCTGGCTGGGCAACGCACAGGATTTGATTAAAAGCGGGCAGTGCACGATTTCAGAGGTTATCGGAACGCGTGACAGTATTATGACTTATCTGCTGCTGAAGGGCCTCGAACCCAAAATGGCTTTTAAGATCATGGAGATCGTGCGTAAGGGTAAGGCAAAAACACTGCTGACGGAAGAGCATATCAACGCGATGAAAGAGCATAATGTGCCTCAATGGTACATTGATTCCTGTATGAAAATCAAATATATGTTCCCGAAAGCGCATGCCGCGGCCTATATGATTTCGACACTGCGGCTTGGCTGGTACAAGGTACATAAACCGGTTGAATATTATGCCGCCTATTTTACCGTGCGCGGAGAGGACTTTGACGGCGCAGCCGTGCTGCGGGGGCGCGACGCGGTGCGCCGCCGCATGAATGAAATCACAATGAAAGGCAAGGAAGCAAGCGCAAAAGAGGAATCGGAATACGCAACCTTCCAGATTGCCAATGAAATGCTGGCGCGCAAAATAGAAGTGCTTCCTGTTGACCTGTTCCGTTCCGACGCCAGAAAGTACCTGGTGGAGGACGGAAAAATCCGCCTGCCATTCTCGTCTCTGTCCGGTGTGGGCGAATCCGCAGCAAACAGCCTTGCTGCCGCAAAGGACGAAGGAACGTATATTTCTATTGACGATGTTCAGACGCGCTCCAAAGTGTCAAAATCGGTAATCGAAACATTATCAGCTGCAGGTGTGCTGGCGGGACTGCCGGCCAGCAGCCAAATGACATTATTTTGATTGACAAAGTGTAGTTTAGTGTGATATTATATTAGCATACTAAAGTAAAACGCAGTCAGGAGAACGCGGAAGCGATGAAAAAATATAATAAAATAACACCGGAGGGTACGCAGGATCTTTTGTTCGAGGATTGCCTTGCACGCCGCCATGTCGAGAAAAAGCTTACAGATGTTTTTTTATCCCGGGGTTATCACGAGGTAGTCACACCGGGACTTGAATTTTACGATGTTTTTCATCCCGAGGTTTCCGGTATCGGGCAGGAAATCATGTATAAGACGACGGACCGCCGGGGGCGTCTGGTTGTGGTTCGGCCGGATTCAACGATGCCGATTGCCAGACTTACCGCGACACGGCTGCAGAATCAGCCGAAACCGGTTCGTTTATTCTATACGCAGCCGGTTTACCGCAACAATCCCGGGTTGACCGGGCGCAGCGACGAAACCGTACAGACTGGCATAGAACTAATTGGCGCTTCGGGGCTTCGCGCTGATCTGGAGGTCATCGTTACAGCGGTTGAAGCGTTGGAACAGTGTATGCCGGACTTCCGGCTGGAATTGGGGCACGCGGGCTTTTTCCGGGCACTTGCCGAACAGCTCTCCGTCTCGGACGATACCCGCGAGGATATTCGGCAGGCGATAGAGTCTAAAAATTACGCGGCACTGGATATGATATTGAGTGCCCTACCGGATACACAGGCGGCAAGGGCTATCCGCAGACTTCCGCGCCTTTTCGGCGGGGAGGAGATTTTTACTCAGGCAATTCCGCTGTGCAGTGATGAAAAATCACTGAAAACGCTGGACTACCTGCATGAGCTTTACCGTTCATTGGCAGAACTGGGGCTGAACGACAGGGTCATTGTCGACCTGGGATTGGTGCAGCGAAACGATTATTATACGGATATTGTTTTCAGCGCTTATGTACCGGAAGTCGGCGACGCTGTTTTGCTCGGCGGGCGTTACGACAACCTGCTCAGCCTATTTGACCTTCCCATGCCGGCCATCGGCTTTGCCTGCAATGTGGATGCCATTGCCAGGGTTATGGCGGCGGGCAGCAGTACTCCGCGCATAAAGCCGGCTGAAATATTGGTTCACGGCGAACCCGGGCACGAAATCGAGGCGCTGCATTATGCGTCCAAACTTTCACGGAAGGGAATTCCGTGCGAGTCCAGCGTTTTTGAGACGCGGGAGGACGCGCTCGCCTACGCAAAAACATGCGGCATCAGCTCCGTTGTTTTCGTCGGCGAAACCACAACAACTGTAAAGCCGGAGGAAGAATGATATGAGACCGCTTAGAATCGCGCTCACAAAGGGAAGGCTAGAGCAAAGCACCGTCGAATTGCTGGAAGCGATCGGCTGTGACTGTACGGCAGTCAGGGAAAAGGGAAGAAAGCTGATTCTTCCGGTCTCGGATCACCGGTTTGAAGTTGTTCTTGCAAAAGCGGCGGACGTGGTAACGTACGTAGAACACGGCGTATGCGATTTAGGGGTCGTCGGCAAAGACACCATCATGGAAAATGGCAGCGGGTTTTATGAAGTGCTCGACTTGGGCTTTGGCAAGTGCCACTTTGTACTTGCCGGGCCGAAGGAGAAGAATTTTTTTAGCGGATACGCCGCGAAAACAATCGCCTCCAAATACCCGAATGTTACCCGGAATTACTTTGAGCAGAAGGCAATGGACGTACGGGTAATCAAGATTGAGGGTTCCGTAGAACTGGCCCCGCTTCTGGGCCTTTCCGATGCGATTGTCGATATTATGGAGACCGGAACCACGCTCCGTGAAAACGGCTTAGAGGTCATTGAAACAATCTGTCCCATTTCGGCCAGGCTGATTGTAAACGCGGCCAGTATGAAGCTTCGCAAAGCGGAGATTGAAACGCTTGTCGGGCAGTTGGAACGCGCGAAGAAGGAGGGTTAATATGATTCCTATCATAAAAAAAGGCGGAACGCTCGGCCGCGATTTTATCGCTCAGCTGAAACTGCGCACGGAAAACGCAAACAGCGCGGTGGATTCCGCCGTCGCTGAAATTATTGAAGCGGTTCGGCAAAGAGGCGACCAAGCCGTGAAAGAATTTACACTTCGGTTTGACGGCACTGCACCGGAACATACGGAAATCAGCCGTCAGGAGATGGAATCTCTGACGGAGCAATGTGACCCGGAATTTTTGTCCGCTTTGCAGCGCGCGGCAGAGAATATTACCGATTTCCACCAGCGCCAAAAGCAGCAAAGCTGGCTGAACACACAGGCAAACGGAGTTCTGATGGGGCAGCGTGTGCGCGGTCTGGCGAAAGTGGGGATTTATGTGCCCGGCGGCACGGCGGCATACCCTTCCTCCGTATTAATGAACGCCATTCCGGCGAAAATCGCCGGGGTCGGGGAGCTGATTATGGTAACGCCCCCCGGCAAAGACGGCAGGCCGAATCCTGACATTATGGCTGCCGCGCTTACGGCGGGCGTTGACAGGGTCTTTCTGGTGGGCGGCGCACAGGCGGTCGCGGCGCTTGCTTTCGGTACGGAAACTATTCCAAAGGTGGACAAAATTGTGGGGCCCGGGAATATTTACGTCGCGACAGCAAAAAAACATCTTTTCGGAACGGTCGACATTGATATGATTGCGGGGCCGAGCGAAATTCTGATTCTTGCTGATGAAACGGCAAAACCGAAATTTCTGGCAGCCGATTTAATGTCACAGGCAGAACACGACGTGCTGGCCTCCGCCATTTTGCTGACAACGTCCGAAATAATTGCGGAGCAAACGGTGCAGCAGATTTATGAGCAGATTGAATCCCTGTCAAGAAAAGAAATTATTCACCAATCGCTTGACCGGTTCGGCGCAGTTATCGTGTGCAGCGATATGGAAGAAGCCGTGAATTTCGCGAACGAACTGGCACCGGAGCATCTGGAAATCTGTGCAGCGAACCCTATGGAATTCATCGGTAAAATTGATAACGCGGGCTCCGTATTTCTTGGAAACTATTCGCCGGAACCGCTGGGCGATTACTTTGCGGGGCCGAATCATGTGCTGCCGACCAGCGGCACGGCGCGTTTCTTTTCCCCGCTTTCCGTGGACAGCTTTGTGAAAAAATCCAGTTTTATTTATTATACGAAACAGGCGCTCGCGCTGGCGCAGCAGGACATTATCAAGCTGGCGGAAACAGAGGGACTGACCGCCCACGCAAATTCCATTAAAGTGAGGGGTTAAATCATGGCATATCGCTTGAATGATAAAATCAGGGATTTAACACCGTACGAACCGATTTCTGGGACGTATCATATTCGGTTGGATGCCAACGAATCCTTTATGCCGTTGCCGGATGTTCTTCAGGAAAGAATACAGGAAGTCGTGAAACAGGTTTCGTATAACCGCTACCCAGATTCCAAAGCAGAGGAGCTTTGTGCACGATTTGCCGGGTATTACGGACTGAATCCGGCTGCTGTTACGGCGGGTAACGGTTCCGATGAATTGATTTCCGTCATTTGCAACGCGTTTCTCATGAAGGGGGAGACCATGCTCACCGTTTCCCCAGACTTTTCCATGTATCGTTTTTATGCCTCTGTTTCCGAATGCAACTGTGTTGTTCATCCCAAGAATCCGGATTTGACCATAGACGTGGATAAACTGATTGCGGACGCCAACGAGCACGACGCCAAAATGATTGTTTTTTCCAATCCGTGCAATCCTACTTCACTCGGGTTAAAAAAGGAAGAGGTCCGGCGGCTTATTCGCTCCGTAAAGGCGCTTGTTGTGCTGGACGAAGCCTACATGGATTTTTGGGATCAGTCGCTGCTGCCGGAGGTGGAGCAATACGACAATCTGATGATTTTGCGCACCTGTTCGAAAGCATTCGGCATGGCTGCAATCCGTCTCGGTTTTGCAGTTGCCAATCCTACGCTGACGAATGCGCTAAAAGCTGTGAAATCCCCTTACAATGTGAATTCGCTGACGCAGGCAATCGGCGCAGCCGTCTTGGGTGAGCGTCAGATTCTTGAAAGCGGGCTTACGGAAGTGCTGAAATCACGGGATGAACTATACAATGGCATGAAGCAAATGGAATCCGAGTATCCGAATAAAATGATTGTTTATCCGACCGTTACAAATTTTGTGCTGGTTCAACTGGAAAACGCCAAGGAAATCTATCAAAGATTGTTGAACAGCGGCATTGCGGTGCGTTTCATGGGGGATTTTCTTCGGATTACAGCGGGAACCCCCGAGGAGAACCGAGAGCTTCTTCTGGCTTTTCGACAGGCAATTTTATAGGTAAACGATGATTAAGTCGCCAGACAGCAGTTCGAAGCCGCGAAAATAATGGACTGAGCGGCTTCAGAATTGCTTTAATCAGCGGTTACCTAATTAATGAGGAAGTGTTTGTGTTGAGAACATCTGTTCAGAATCGTAAAACAAAAGAAACGGATATAAAGCTTGAGCTTTCGCTGGACGGCGGGGAAGCTGCTGTTTCCACCGGAGTGGGTTTTTTCGACCATATGCTGAATGCTTTTGCCGTACACGGTGGTTTCGGGCTGAAAATAGAAGCGCAGGGCGATCTTTGGGTTGACTGCCACCACACCGTGGAGGACGTGGGAATCGTGCTGGGCAAATCGTTCGCACAGGCACTGGGTGATAAATCCGCCATTGCCCGTTACGGCAGTTTTTACATCCCGATGGACGAAGCGCTCGCGTTTGCCAGTGTCGATATCAGCGGCAGGCCATTTCTGGTATTTCAGGCATCCTTTCAGCAGGAGTGCGTCGGGGATTTCGATACCTGTATGACGGAGGAATTTTTTCGCGCTTTTGCCATGAATGCCGGAATTACGCTGCATATCCGTCTGGAATACGGCATGAATGCCCATCATGAAATTGAAGCAATTTTTAAGGCCGTCGCCCACGCGATGCGTATCGCGGTGACGCAAACGGAAGAAGGCGTACTTTCCACAAAAGGTACACTTTGAGCGGGAGACATTCAGATGATTATTTTACCGGCAATTGATTTGAAAGACGGCGAATGCGTGCGCCTTGTAAAAGGGGACTACGCTACCGCGCATAAAGTAGCGGAAAGCGCGGTCGAAACCGCAAAGCAATTTCAGGCTGCGGGCGCCGAATGGATTCATATGGTTGACCTAAACGGCGCGAAGTCCGCGCAGCCGGAGAACAGTGGCGTGATTTTCGATGTATTGAAGAACACGCCTCTGAAAGTGGAAATCGGCGGTGGAATCCGAAACCTTGAAACGGTTGCGTTCTATCTTGAAAATGGCATATCGAGAGTGATCCTTGGCTCCGCCGCACTCAGCAATCCGAATTTGGTGCAAACTGCGGTAAGGCGGTACGGTGACCGAATTGCCGTCGGTATTGACGCAAGGGACGGGAATGTTGCCGCGCAGGGTTGGACGGAGACCTCTGCAGTAAACTACATTGAACTAGCAAAAAAGATGGAAGAATACGGAGTAAAGTATATTATCTTTACAGATATTTCCCGGGACGGTACATTGACCGGGCCGAATCTGGAAATGCTGAATACGCTGAATCAGGCGGTATCCAGTAATGTTATCGCAAGCGGTGGGGTCAGCAATCTGAAAGATATCGCGAATTTGCTGCGTTTAGGCCTTTACGGCGCGATTTGCGGTAAGGCGGTATACACCGGAGATCTTGATTTGAAGTCAGCAATTCCAATGACAAAAGGAGCATAAAATGGAAGGATTAAATGGTGTAAAGCAAAACGCCTTTATAGATAAATTCTTTCAAAAAGGGGAGTTGCTCCCCGCGATTGTTCAGGAATACGGGACCGGAGAAGTGCTGATGCTCGCCTATATGAACCGGGAGTCACTGCGAAAGACAATGGAGACCGGCTATACCTGGTTTTACAGCCGTTCCCGTCAGGAACTGTGGAATAAAGGCGCGACTTCGGGTCACTTGCAGAAAATTGTCAGCATCAAAGGCGACTGTGACGATGATACCCTGCTGATTACAGTACATCAGACTGGGGCGGCGTGCCACACCGGCGCGCATAGCTGCTTTTTTAATGAGATATGGAGGGATATCAATGGATGAATCTATGCAGGCGCTTTACAATATCGTATTAAGCAGAAAGCGGAATCACGAAGAAGGCTCTTATACCTGTTATCTGTTTGAAAAAGGGCTCGACAAGATTCTGAAAAAATGCGGGGAAGAGTGCAGCGAAGTGATTATCGCGGCGAAAAACGGAGACAACGCCGAAACGGTGCTTGAAATTTCCGACCTGCTCTATCACCTGACCGTGCTGATGGTCAACGAAGGCATTTCGCTGCACGAGGTTAAAGCCGAACTGGACAAACGCAGTGAAAAAACCGGCAATTTAAAGACTTTTCACCAGGTGGATAAAAACAGCTGAGTTGCTTTTGTCTTCCTTAACATATAGCGGATATTCGCGCGTAAAGAAAGGCTCGGTCGGCGTAAACTCGCCTTCCGGGCCTTCCCTCCGTTTATGCGCAATATCAAAGCTTCTCAAATTCATTGAGAAACCAGATGTCCTGCGCTTCAAATTCTTTACCATTCAAGTAATTCAGAATCCCCGCGTCTGTTGTAAAGGTAAACTTCAATTGGTAGGAGTACAGCGCCTGATACTTAAAACCGCTCGCCTTGTTTATGGCATTGGTTCCGTATTTTCCGTCGCCCGCAAGCGGGTGGCCGATGGAAGCAAGGTGCGCGCGAATCTGGTGGGTGCGCCCGGTCAGAAGCTCCACTTCCAAAAGGCTGTACTGCCCGTGCTCTGCCAGAACACGGTATTTTGTGCGGATCGTTTTGGAATCGTCCGTGGGGCGGTTCAGAATATAGACCTTATTTTGATTTTCGTTTTTTTCCAAAAAGTCTTCAAGGGTGGCTTCTTTCTTTTTCAGAATCCCGTGCACAATGCAAAGGTACATCTTTTGAAGCTCACGCCGTTTCACCTTTTCATTCATGATGCGCAGCGTTTCCGCATTTTTCGCCGCCATTACAATGCCGCCCGTATTGCGGTCAATCCGGTTGATCAGCGCGGGGGCGAAGGAAGCCTCATCTTCGGGGCGGTATTCCCCTTTGCTGTGTAGATAATGCTGTACGCGCGCAATCAGGGAATCAAAATGATATTGCTCGTCGGGGTGAACGATCAACCCCGGTTTTTTATCGAGAATCATAATGTTTTGATCTTCATAAATAATGTTCAGCTTATCCGGCGCTTTCAGAAAATCATATTCTTTCTGTTCCTGTTGGAAAAATTCATCCTTCAGGTACATTGTGAGCACGTCCCCGGTTTCCAGCCGGGTAGAAATTTCGCAGCGCTTTCCGTTGCATTTGATATCTTTTTTGCGGATTGCCTTATACATCATGGACTGCGGCAGATTGCGGTAGGTCTTGGTAAGAAATTTGTCGAGCCGCTGCCCGGAATCATTTTTGCCGATTACAATTTCTTTCATAAATCACAGATGCTCCCGAATTACAGTGAGATTTCTGCGTTCGCCGCAGAATATGCCTATAAAGTATATCATGGATTCCGCTGCGGCGAAAGCCGAAAATACTTTGCAAACAAAATATTTTAGTATATAATAAAACTAATAATGCAAACGGAAAAAGGAGAACGGGAATGATCACACAGGAAAGAGTTATGGACATACTAAAAGAGGCCGGCGTCCTTTTAGAGGGCCATTTTAAGCTGACATCCGGAAGGCACAGCAACAAATATTTGCAGTGTGCTAAAATATTCCGCAATACGAAATACAGTGAGGAGCTCTGCGGTGCGCTTGCAGAGCAGTTTCAAAACGACGGCATTCAGATTGTAATCGGCCCGGCGATGGGCGCGGTGCAAATGGCCTATGAAGTAAGCCGCACCCTGCACTGTGAAAATTTCTTTACTGAACGTGATGAAACAGGGCACATGGTGCTTCGCCGCGGCTTTGCCGTAAACCCCGGCGACCGTGTGTTGGTTGTGGAAGATGTGATTACCACCGGCGGCTCGGTGTGCGAAGTCATTGAGCTCGTCAAAGCCGCGGGTGGGGAAGTCGTGGGTGTGGGTTCCGTCGTTGACCGTACCGGCGGAAAAATTGATTTCGGCGTACCGTTTAAAGCTGTTATTTCTGTCGAAGTAGAGTCGTGGGAACCGGAAGACTGCCCGCTCTGCAAGGCAGGAGCGACGGCTCCGGTAAAGCCGGGAAGCCGAAAGATATAGCCGATAAAAATGTGAAGGAGAGGCCGCATTGGATACAAAGGACGATTATCCGCCGAAAGGAAAAAAGGCTGAACCCTCCGTTCACAGCGGCCACAGGGAACGAATTAAAAACAAGTTTTTAGCGGAAGGGCTTGACCGTTTCGAACCCCATGAGGTGCTGGAGCTGCTCTTGTATTTTGGAATTCCGCTGAAAGATACCAATGCAATCGGCCATGCTCTTATTAATCAGTTCGGTTCACTTTCCGCTGTATTTGACGCGCCGATTGAAGAGCTGACGAAAGTCAGCGGGGTGGGCAAGTCAGCCGCAACGCTCATCAAATTGATTCCCGAGATTTGCCGGCGGTATCAGGATAACCTGAATAACGATAAGAAAAGGATATTCGGCACGGAGGAAGCAGCAAAAATTTTGATCGGAAAATTCATGGGACGACAGAATGAAGCCGTAGTTCTGATGCTGATGGACAGCAAAAGCCGGTTGCTTTACTGTGACGTAATCAATGAGGGTTCGGCGATTGCGGCCAATATTTATATTAAGAAAATTGTGCGTCAGGCGGTACAGTACAACGCGGTATATGCGATTCTCGCACACAATCACCCAAGTGGAAACTGTTTGCCGTCAAAACAGGACTTGGATACGACGCGTTGGGTGTTTAACGCGCTTCAGACGGTGGAAGTACGGATGCTTGACCATATTATTGTGAGCGACAACGATTATTTTTCCGTCGCAAATACGGAAATAATGCCGGACTTATTTGATCCCCGGAAGGACACGGAATGACTATGGATTTTAAATTGGTTTCACAATATCAGCCGACCGGCGATCAGCCAAAGGCGATTCAGGGGTTGGTCGAAGGGCTGGAAAAAGGATACCGGGAACAGACGCTGCTCGGCGTAACGGGTTCCGGCAAAACATTTACGATGGCAAACGTCATCGCGCAGATGAACCGGCCCACGCTGGTACTGGCGCACAACAAAACGCTGGCAGCGCAGCTTTGCTCGGAATTTCGCGAGTTTTTTCCGGAAAATTCCGTGGAGTATTTCGTAAGCTATTACGACTATTATCAGCCTGAGGCCTATATTGCGACCACGGATACCTACATTGAGAAGGACTCCGCCATCAACGACGAGATCGATAAGTTGAGGCACTCCGCCACCTCAGCGCTGTCCGAACGCCGCGACGTCATCATCGTTGCAAGCGTCTCGTGTATTTACAGCCTGGGCGACCCAATTGACTACCGAACGATGGTCATTTCACTTCGTCCTGGGATGCAGAAAAACAGGGACGAGCTGCTGCGCAAGCTGGTGGAAATACAGTATGAGCGGAATGATATCAATTTTGTCCGTAACAAATTTCGCGTCCGTGGGGACGTTGTTGAAATTTTCCCCGCTCAGTCAAATGATACCGCAGTCCGCGTGGAATTTTTCGGCGACGAAATTGACAGAATCACCGAAATCAATGTGCTGACCGGTGAATTAAAAGCGGAGATAAAGCATGTTGCGATTTACCCGGCGTCGCATTATATTGTTCCGCACGAAAAAATGCAGCGCGCGCTGGGTGAAATTCAGCAGGAGATGGAAGAGCGCGTCCGTCTGTTTAAAAGCGAAGGAAAGCTGATTGAAGCGCAGCGGATTCAGGAACGTACCCAGTATGATATGGAAATGCTGCAGGAAATCGGATTCTGTAAGGGTATTGAGAACTATTCGCGTGTTATGTCCGGCCGTGCGCCGGGAAGTTCCCCGTTTACCTTGCTGGATTATTTTCC
This sequence comes from Bacillota bacterium, assembly GCA_023416955.1. Classification (GTDB taxonomy): domain Bacteria; phylum Bacillota; class Clostridia; order Oscillospirales; family Acutalibacteraceae; genus Caproiciproducens. Next base: position 61,523 of record JAEZGM010000038.1, read on the forward strand.
GAAGGATTTTCTGCTGTTTGTGGATGAGTCCCATGTTACGCTGCCGCAGGTTCGCTCCATGTACGCGGGCGACCGCGCGCGGAAGCAGTCGCTGATCGACTTCGGCTTCCGGCTGCCATCCGCGTTTGACAACCGTCCGCTGAATTTCGATGAATTTTATGAGCATGTAAATCAGGCGGTATTTGTGAGCGCGACGCCCGGCGACCTTGAAAAAGAAAAATCGGCGCAGATTGTGGAGCAGGTGATTCGCCCGACCGGCCTTGTCGACCCGGAAATTGTGGTCAAGCCGACCGACGGTCAAATTGACGACTTGATTTCAGAAATCAACTTGCGAACAGCGGAAAAAGAGCGCGTGCTGGTTACGACGCTAACGAAGAAAATGGCGGAAGACCTTACTTCCTACCTGGAAGGGATGGGGATCCGTGTTCGTTACATGCACCATGATATTGACACGGTGGAACGCATGGAAATTATCCGTGACCTGCGGCTCGGCGAGTTTGATGTTTTGGTCGGCATCAATCTGCTGCGCGAAGGATTGGACATTCCGGAGGTTTCGCTCGTGGCGATTCTGGACGCGGACAAAGAAGGCTTCCTGCGTTCGGAGCGGTCATTGATTCAGACAATCGGCCGCGCGGCGCGTAACGCAAAGGGACAGGTCATCATGTACGGCGACTCAGTTACGCCGTCTATGGAAAGAGCACTCCGTGAAACGGAGCGCCGCCGCGCGATTCAGATGGCGTATAACGCAGAGCACGGAATTGTGCCGCAGACGATTGTCAAAAAAGTGTCTGAAATCCTTGAAATATCCACTCATAAGGATGACGATAAGGGCAAGAAGCAGAAGCGGCTTACAGCCATTGAGCGTAAGCAGATGATCGAACAGCTTACAAAAGAAATGAAAGCGGCTGCGAAACTGCTTGAATTTGAGCACGCGGCCTATCTGCGCGACAAAATCAAACAGCTCAGCGGTCAGAAATGATATTTGTTTTCTACGGAGGAAATCATGACAGCAAAGAATATTTTTGTCAAAGGGGCAAGGGAGCACAATTTAAATAATATTGATATTGAAATCCCGCGCGATGAACTTATCGTTTTTACGGGCCTTTCCGGCTCCGGTAAATCTTCTCTTGCGTTTGACACGATCTATGCGGAGGGCCAGCGGCGCTATGTGGAGTCGTTGTCCTCCTACGCGCGCCAGTTTCTGGGGCAGATGGAAAAACCGGACGTTGATTATATTGATGGATTGTCACCCGCAATTTCCATTGATCAAAAGACTACGTCGAAAAATCCGCGTTCCACGGTCGGTACGGTAACGGAAATTTACGATTACCTGCGTTTGTTATATGCCCGAATCGGCGTACCGCACTGCCCGGTCTGCGGCAGGGAAATTACGCAGCAGACTATTGATCAGATTGTTGACCGGGTGCTCACTTTACCGGAGGGCACAAAGGTGCAGATTCTGGCGCCCGTTGTGCGGGGCAGAAAAGGGGAGCACGTCAAGGAACTGGACTCCGCGCGAAAAAGCGGTTTTGTACGCGCGCGCGTCGACGGCAATCTTTATGATTTAAGTGAGAGCATTTCGCTGGAGAAGAACAAGAAACACACCATCGAAATTGTTGTGGACAGGTTGGTCATCAATCCGTCCATTCATTCCAGGCTGGCGGATTCCATTGAAACCGCTTCCGGCCTTTCCGGCGGATTGATTATTGTCAGCGTGGCAGATGGGGAAGACCTTACTTTTTCCCAAAGCTACGCCTGCCCGGAACACGGAATCGGCGTGGAAGAGCTGACCCCCCGCATGTTCTCGTTCAACAATCCGTTCGGTGCATGCCCAAAGTGCACGGGGCTTGGTGTGTTCATGAAAATAGACCCGGATTTGATCATACCGGATAAATTCCTTTCCATTAACAAAGGCGGTCTGAAGGCAAGCGGCTGGGCGATGGAGGGAAGTACAATTGCTTCCATGTATATGGTCGCGCTGGCGAAGCATTACCACTTTTCACTGGACACTCCTTTGGGCAAGCTTTCTCCTGAGATTATTGATATTCTCCTTTACGGTACAAAAGGCGAGAAGATTACGGTGGAGCGACACAATGAATACGGCAGCGGTACCTATAAGACTGAGTTTGAGGGTATCGTGAATAATTTGGAGCGCCGTTTTCGTGAAACGCAGAGCAGCTGGATTAAAGAGGAAATTGAGGGGTACATGAGCGCGATTCCCTGTGATGCCTGTCATGGCAAGCGGCTCTCTCCGATCAGCCTTGCCGTAACGGTCGGGGGAATCAACATCAGCGAGTTCTGCGACAAATCCATTTCACAGGCGCTTGAATTTGTAGAGAGCCTGCAGCTGAACGAGCGGGATACATTAATTGCGCATTCCATTCTGAAAGAGATCAAAAGCCGGCTGGGCTTTCTGCAAAGCGTAGGGCTTGAGTACCTCACTCTCTCGCGCGCTTCGGGTACGCTGTCCGGCGGCGAAAGCCAGCGTATTCGTCTTGCGACGCAGATTGGCTCTTCTCTGATGGGCGTTCTGTATATTCTTGACGAACCCAGTATCGGCCTGCATCAGCGCGACAACGACAAACTGCTCGCCACGCTGAAGCATCTGCGTGATCTCGGCAACACCGTAATCGTCGTAGAACACGATGAGGATACCATGCGTGCCGCCGACCATATTGTCGACATCGGCCCGGGCGCCGGTATTCACGGCGGAAATGTCGTGTTTAACGGCAAAGTGGAGGACATTCTGAAATGTAAGGAATCCATTACGGGGCAGTATCTGAGCGGCGCGAAAAAGGTAGAAATACCGGAAATACGCAGAAAAGGAAACGGCAAGAAGTTGAAAATTGTCGGTGCCTCGCAGAATAATCTGCGGAATATCAATGTTGATATTCCGCTGGGTGAGTTCGTCTGTGTAACCGGTGTTTCCGGTTCGGGTAAATCCTCGCTGATTAACGAAATTCTGTATAAGCACCTTGCTGCGGAGTTAAACGGCGCAAAATCCCGCCCCGGAGCATTTAAGGAGATAAAGGGACTGGAATATCTGGATAAAGTGATCCAGATTGACCAGTCGCCGATCGGGCGCACGCCGCGCTCAAACCCGGCGACATATACCGGAGTGTTTACCGATATCCGCGAACTGTTTGCCTCCACACAGGAAGCGAAGCTGCGCGGGTTTACTTCCGGGCGCTTTTCGTTCAATGTAAAAGGCGGGCGCTGTGAAGCGTGCGAGGGCGACGGAATTTTAAAAATTGAAATGCACTTCCTTCCCGACGTCTATGTACCCTGCGACGTATGCAAAGGAAAGCGATACAACCGCGAAACGCTGGAAATCAAGTACAAAGGGAAGAATATCTACGATGTGCTCGAGATGACAGTAGAAGAAGGCCTTTCGTTCTTTTCAAGCCTTCCGCGTATTGCGCGCAAGCTGCAGACCTTGCAGGACGTAGGTCTGGGTTACATTAAAATCGGTCAGCCTGCGACGACACTTTCGGGCGGAGAAGCGCAGCGCGTGAAGCTTGCTACGGAGCTTTCCAAGCGCAGCACGGGGAAGACCATTTATATTCTCGATGAACCGACTACCGGTCTGCATATTGCCGACGTGCATATGCTGATCGGTGTGCTGCAAAAGCTTGTTGACAGCGGGAACTCGGTTCTGGTCATCGAGCATAATCTGGACATGATCAAAACCGCGGACTATCTCATTGACCTTGGGCCGGAAGGCGGCAGCGGCGGCGGAATGGTTATTGCCAAAGGGACGCCTGAGCAGGTGGCCAAGGTGCCGGAATCCTACACAGGACAGTATTTGAAAAAGATGTTGAAAAAATGAACCGAATATGACAAAAGCGGGTTGGCGTATTGCCGACCCGCTTTTTGCGTAAATTTCCGGATTATTTGCCCTGATATTTTTCCACGATTTCATGCGCACATTTATAAACATCGCCGCCACCCAGAGTCAAAATCAAATCCCCTGATTCGGCACGGGCGGTTACATAATTGCTGATCTCTTCGAAGGTCTTAAACCATACGCTGCCCGGAATTTTATCCGCAAGGTCTTTTGCATAAATATTGTAGGTATTTTCTTCGCGGACTGCAAGGATTTCCGACAGAACTACGTGGTCGGCAATGGAGAGTGCCTTTGCAAATTCATCCAGCAGAAGATAGGTTCTGGAATAAGTATGCGGTTGAAAAACAGCCCATACCCGCCGGAAGCCCATCTGTTTCGCGGCAGTGAGCGTTGCGGTTAGCTCAGTAGGGTGATGCGCAAAATCATCCGCAACCGTAATGCCATTAAAATTGCCTAGAATTTCAAAGCGGCGATGAACACCGGTAAACTGATGCAGGCTGCTCACAATGCTCTCGGCGTCTATATTCATGGAATCCGCGACAGCAAACGCAGCCAAAGCGTTGTAAATATTATGACGGCCGGGAACGCTCAGCGTAACGTCCGCGATTTTCTTCCCGTGTTTCATAATACTGAAAAATTCCCTTGCCTGTTTGGTTCCCAAGACATTATCCGCGTAATAGTCGTTTGACGGATTGAAGCCGAAGGTCACAACTGGAGTTTTCAGTCCCTGAACCGCTTTCATGGAATTTTCATCGTCGCCGTTGACGACCAGCAGGTCAGTGGTCTGCTCCGCAAACTGACGGAATGAACGGATAATATTTTCCAGTGTGCCGAAATAGTCCAGATGATCCGCGTCGACGTTCAATATGACAGAGACAGCAGGCGTCAGCTGTAAAAATGTATCAACATATTCGCAGGCCTCACATACGATGGTATCGCTGCCGCCGGCCCTGCCGTTCCCGTTGATGAAGGGCAGCTTCCCGCCGATTACGGCGGAGGGATCCACACCAGCGTTAATCAGCACCTGCGTAATCATTGCCGTTGTCGTGGTTTTTCCGTGTGTGCCCGAAACTGCGATAGAGTTTTTGTAGCGGCGGGTAACCATTCCGAGCATGACGGAACGCTCCACTGCCGGAATTCCCTTTTCCTTCGCGGCGACCAGCTCCGGGTTGTCGGCCTTTACGGCGGCGGTATACACTACCAGTTCGGCACCGTCCACATTCTCCGGTTTGTGTCCCATGGTTACCGGGATTCCGTAAGAGCGGATGCGATCCAGCGTTTCCGATTCATTATTGTCGGAACCGGTCAGCTCATAGCCTCTTTTATGCAGTATTTCAGCCAGCGGGCACATTCCTGAACCGCCAATGCCCACGAAATGTATTTTTTTAATTGATGATAACACGTCGGAAGACTCCATAACTGATGAACTCCTATTCATAGATAGTAATAGTTTATGCTTGTATTATATTATACAGCCACATTTCATTATAATAAACACATTTATTAAGATATGCAAGTTTATTCATGAAATAACTTTTTCATTTCGCAAGGTCTTGTTTGTAAAATCTGAACTCAAAATAGATTTTTATGCTGATATTTTAGTAATTTGCGCAGTCCTTACCATTTTACAAACAATCCATGGGGAATCACATAAACTTTATTGCTTCCATAATATGATGTGAGAACATTTTGGAGGCCTCGACAATGATAGATATGAACAGCTTTGGCGTTTTAGGCGGAGATAAAAGGCAGGTGGCGCTTGCCGAATCCATTGCGCTGGACGGTTACAATGTTTATGCCACCGGGTTTGACTATATTGAATTTAAAGAAAATGTTCAAAAGGTTACACTGGAGGAAGCGGTACAAAAAAGCGCAAATATCATTCTTCCGCTTCCGGTCACGGCGGACGGAACAACACTGAACACCGTATACGGCGAAGGAAAAATTTTATTGGATGACGACTTTGCGGAACTGATGAGAAATAAGCAGGTATTTGGCGGAATGATGGGGAAGCTGTACCAAACCAGTGAAATATGGGGTTCCATCGAAACCTATGACTATTATACGATGGAGGAATTTGCTGTTTACAACGCGGTTCTTACAGCGGAAGGCGCAATTGAAATCGCGATGCACGAATACCCCGGAGCCATTAACGGAAGCAAATGCCTTGTCGTCGGCTTCGGCAGAATCGGAAAAATGCTGTCATGGATGCTGCGTGGATTAGGAGCCAATGTGACGGTAAGCTGTCGGAAATCTTCGGATTTTGCATGGATTAAATCCTACGGATATACCGCGGTTAAAGCGGAAGAGGTATGTGAACGGGAACAGTATGATATTATCTTCAATACGGCTCCCGCGATGATTTTTAATCGCCGTGTTCTTTCCAAGATTCATTCCAACGCACTGATGATAGACCTTTCTTCTATGCCGGGAGGCGTCGATTTCGAAACGGCGTCGAAACTGGGCATCAAAGCGATACACGCGCTGTCCCTGCCCGGTAAAATTGCGCCGAAGAGCGCCGGAGAAATTATAAAGAATACAATTTATCATATCATGGAGGAGTGAACAGGGATGGAGAACATTACATTTGGATTTGCCATGTGCGGCTCATTTTGCACATTTTCTAAGGTGATTGTTCAAATGAAGAACATTGTGGATGCCGGGTATCAGGTGCTGCCGATTATGTCACAAACCGCATATTCAACAGATACCCGTTTCGGCACGGCAAGCAGCTTCATTGAGCAGGTGGAAACAATTTGCGGCAGGAAAATTATTAAAAATATCGTGGAAGCCGAACCGATCGGCCCTAAAAAAATGGTGGATTTGATGATCGTTGCACCCTGCACGGGGAATACGCTCGCAAAGCTGGCAAACGGAATCACAGATACTTCCGTCACGATGGCGGTGAAGTCTACACTGCGCATTGAACGCCCGGTACTGCTTGCGGCGGCTACCAATGACGCGCTTTCCGGCTCCGCCCAGAACATTGGCCGGCTGCTGAACAGCAAAAACGTTTATTTCGTGCCGATGCAGCAGGATGACCCGGTAAAGAAGCCGTTCTCAGTCAACGCGGATTTTACGAAAATTTTGCCCGCTGCGCTGACCGCACTGGAGGGGAAGCAGCTTCAGCCGATTTATTTTTGACGCGCTGAGTTGTAATCCGGGACATAAATGTGGTATGATAAAACAAATTATTATCGATAAAAATGGTGTTGAAGTAATATTCATATAAACGGAAGTGAAAATATGCTTTATTGTCCCAACTGTCAGTCGCTTTGTAACGATGAATCCTCCTGCCCGTTTTGCGGCAGTAAAAAAATCCGCCAGCCGGAACAGACGGATCCCGTTTTGCTGATGACTGCCGACGAAGGAAAAACAGCGGCGATTGAAGCCGCCTTTTCGGATGCCGGTATCCCTCTTGAGAAACGCGTTCAGGGTCTCGGCGGCCCGCCGTCCGTCATTTTAGGGCGAAGCTATAACATAAACACAAACCTGTATGTGGCTTACGGCGATCTGACGCGTGCGCGAGAGGTTCTTGACGGTATTGGCATTATGGAACAGCAAAACGCCGTGGAGGAAGAAAACACGGAAGAGGACGAAGAAGCCGAGTTAAGCCCTGTGAAACGAACTGTTGTCAGAATCGTTTCCGCAGTCGTTTTTGCGGCGATAATTTGGGCGGTTGTCACTGCCTCCGACAGTATTGCAAACGCGTTGAAGGGATTTTTATCTTCATTGTAAGCCGATACTTCGTATTCAGTCGGAGCCGTGATTTGGATATCTTCCTATTAGTATTCGTTTCTGAAAAAATATATGCGAAGTGAGTTTGCCGGGAAACATAAAAGAGGAGCTTAGAGCTCCTCTTTTTGTGTATTCAATGGAATGCATTCCTTGGGAACGGGTTCCTTTTCGCTACTTTTATGAAATTTAATAAAATTCAGTTTGGTTTCCGAAATGATCACCGCGGCAAAGATCAGGAAGAAACCGATAAATGTTTTGGGCGTTGGCCGTTCGTGCAATAATATAATGCCGAATACAGTACCGAACAACGATTCCATTGACATAATCAGGGACGCTCTGGAAGGCGAAACATATTTTTGACAGATTGTCTGAATCAGCATGGCAATCATTGAACTGAATATACCGACGTACAGCAGCGACAGCACTGTCACTGTTTCAAACTTGGTCGGAAGAGTTTCTGTGCAGAGCGCAACGGCAAATGAAATCAGCGCGGTTACAGTGAACTGTGTGAACGTCAACAGAATAGGGTCATTTTTTCGGGATAAAATACCTGTGAAAACAATGTGGAAACCGAATGCCAATCCGCTGATCAAAGTAAAAATATCTCCCAGATTTACGGAAAGGTGGCTGCTTAAAGTCAAAAGGCCAATTCCGGTCATGCATATCAGAGCGGAAATAATGTTATATGAATCCGGTTTTTCTCTTTTTACTACCCAGTACAGAAAGGGGACAAGCACAACGTAAACAGAAGTTAAAAACGCATTGTTCCCCACGGTTGTATACTTCAGCCCAAATGTCTGAAAGTAATAGGAAGCATAAAGGATAACAGCCAGAATGGTTCCCGCCTTGATGGATTGCAGATCCAGCTTTTTTATACGGGGGAAAAACAAAATCAGCATTACGAGTGCCGCCATGCCAAAGCGGATTGCGATGATGTAGTTTGTCGGAATGGCAGAAGTGATGGTTTTCAATACAACGAATGAAAACCCCCAAATCAGTGTAATCAAAATAAGACCAATTTCTGCGAAGAATTCTGTGTTTTTTACTTTCAACCAGCGCACCTCTCTCAATTCAAGTCAGTTCCGGGCTGCACCGGTGAAATTTGGTTCGGTATTCCATAAAATCAGGAAAGCTTTACACAAATTTAAACCATCGGCTTTCACCGATGGCAATTGACTTAATTCTTAGGTAAACGATGATTAAGTCGTCAGATAATCAGCGGTTACCCGGATCTTGTTTGTAAAAGATAAAATTGTGCCTGACGAATCCGACCACAATTTTAGTCGAAACAGACCAGACCTTGAATTCTGTAAATAAGACTCTAACATTATAACAGTGTTCGAAATGTTCTGCAATATGTAAAACCATGCTGAAATTACAGCATAAAAGCACCTTGTTTTTTTTAGTTCATAAACATTTAAGAATAAAATTTCTTTTCTAAATCCAACGATTGTGATATAATAACCTCACGCCGTGAGCGGAAGCAGAGCTTCCGACGGCTGGGAGAACATTGAAGCAGGATAAGCCGGAGCAGGAAAGAAATTTCGGGTATTTAGTACGAATTCCGATAGTGCATCCTGTTTGAATAACCTCACGCCGTAAGCGGAAGCAGAGCTTCCGACGGCTGGGAGAACATTGAAACATGATAGGCAGGAGATGTAGGGGAATCCGCAGTTTAAAATAAGCTCGCGGCAATGCATTATGTTATAATAAATCCTGATTTTATCAGAGAATTATTTGGAGATGAAAATATATGGTCGATATTGAACAGCGTTCCGTATGCGAGGGTGTCAATTTTCGGATTATTAAAGACACCAAGTTCAAAACGGTACGCGTTTCTGTTAATTTTATGCTGCCTCTGCAAAAGGAAAAGACGGCGGAAAACGCAATGCTTCCTTTTTTGTTAAGCCGCGCCAGCCGGGAATATCCTGATTTTACGAAGCTGGGCGAGCGTCTGGAAGAGCTTTACGGCGCGCAAATCGCTGCCGATGTACAAAAACTTGGCGATGTGCAAATGCTGTCCGTTTACGCTACCGGAATTGCGGATCAATATGCACTGGGCGGAGAACGCATTTCAGCGGAACTTTCCAGGCTTCTTTGCAGCATCATTTTTGATCCGCCGTTTGAAAACGGAATGTTCCCGGAGGATGGTTTTAAGCAGGAGCAGCGGCAGACTATTGAAATGATTGAATCGGAATATAACGATAAGCGTGCCTACGCGCGGCTTCGCTGCGAAGAAATTATGTGCGCCGGCGAACCCTACGGACTGAAACGCTACGGTTCCAAGGAAGAAATCGCCGCATTGCAGCGAAGCCAGTTGACTGAGGCGTGGCAGTACCTGATTGATAACGCCAGAGTAGAAATTATGGTGTTGGGGGATTGTGACCCGGAATCCGCGTATAAAGGCTTTCACCAGGCGTTTGCAAGAGTCAGAACCGGCTCTGCAGTTGATTGCCCGACGGAAAATGTAAAGACTGCTGCACAGGTCAAGGATATCACTGAGAAAATGGACGTTGCGCAATCCAAGCTTGTGCTCGGCTTTCGCACCGCCGTTTCCGCCCCGGATAAAAAAACTTCCGCGGTGAAGCTGATGACGGCTCTTTTCGGCGGAACGCCGAATTCCAAGCTGTTTTTGAATGTGCGTGAAAAGCTGAGCCTTTGCTACTACTGCAGCGCACAGTATAATTCCATGAAAGGGATTATGCTGGTACAGAGCGGCGTGGAAACGAAAAATGTTGAACGCGCGAAGCAGGAGATTTTGGCCCAGCTGGAAGAAGTCAAGGCCGGGCATTTCGACGACGATGAAATTGCCACCGCTAAGCTGGCCCTTTGCAACGGCTACCGTACTGTGTGCGATTCGCTTGGGGCGATGGAGGCCTGGTACCTGTCACAGACATTCACCGGCGACATTAAACGCCCGGAAGACGCCGCGGAGGAAATACAGGGTGTTTCGCGGCAGGATGTGATTGACGCGGCCAATAATGTAACACTCGACACAGTGTATCGTCTGGTAGGAAGCGGGGAAGATGTGGAATGAACAGTGAAATTAAGGTTGTAAAGAGCGACCGTATCGGAGATCAATACTATGAGGTTCACCATGAGTCCGGACTGAAAATATTTATATATCCGAAAGAAAACAATAATTCCACTTATGCCGTGTTCGGAACAAAATACGGCTCCATTGATATGTGTTTCCGTTCCTCGGAAAACGGGGAAGTAAATAAGGTTCCGGCGGGAATCGCGCATTATCTGGAGCATAAGCTGTTTGAAAGCGAGGACGGCGACGCATTTCTGCGCTATGCAAAGACCGGCGCTTCCGCGAACGCTTATACTTCCTTCGATATGACCTGCTATTTATTTTCCTGTTCCGACAATGTTTATGAATCGCTGGAAATTTTGCTTGATTTTGTGCAGTCACCCTATTTTACGGAGCAGACGGTGCAGAAGGAGCAGGGGATTATCGGGCAGGAAATCCGTATGTACGACGACGACCCGCAGTGGCGCGTCATGTTTAATCTGCTGGGTGCGCTGTACCACACACACCCCGTGAAAATTGATATTGCCGGCACTGTGGAAAGCATTGCGAAAATTACGCCGGAGCTGCTTTACAGCTGCTATCATACCTTTTATAATTTAAGCAACATGACGCTGGCCGTGGCGGGAAACGTGGAAGTGGACAAGGTTTTGGCTCTTTGCGACAAATTGCTGAAGCCCTCGGAGCCCATTCATGTTGACCGGATTTTTGAAGAAGAGCCGGCTACGGTTCTGCAAAGCAGAGTGGAACAAAAGCTTTCCGTCGCCGTTCCGCTGTTTGAATTTGGCTTTAAGGAAACAGCTGGAAAACGCCGTGTAACGGTCAAGGAAATCGCGGAAACGGAAATTCTGTTAAATACAATTGCTTCCGATGCTTCCCCGCTGTTCCGCCGCCTGCTTGACGCGGGCCTCATTAACGAGTCCTCTTTCTCCTATGAGTATTTTGAAGGACCCGGTTACGCTTCGGTTATTTTTTCCGGTGAATCCAAAAATCCCGATGCGGTAGCGGAGGAGATTAAGAAGGAAATCGCTGCTGTCCGCAAAAACGGACTTGACCCAGCGGCCTTTGAACGTTCGAAAAAAGCGGTATACGGCAGAATCATTTCTTCCTTTAACAGTGTGGATTATCTTGCCAATGCGCTGGTGTCGGATACATTTGCCGACCGCAATCTGTATGATTACATCGACTGTGTCGCGGCTGCCGATATTCATTCTGTTCAGGAGCGTTTGAGTATGCAGCTGATTCCCGAAGCTTCCGCGTTATCCATCATCAAACCGTTAGAATAATCTCCTGTTTTGAAACAGCAATAATACCGGCGAGCGCCCCGCGCGGCTATTCGCCGGTTTGAGATTTATTTCTGCGCGCGGAGAAATGGTGGAGAATATGTATCATGTTCAATTCCCGGGGCTTGGCATTAATGTAACAATCAGCCCTGATGCTTTTTCCATTGGCAGCATGTCGGTCAAGTGGTACGGCGTAATTATAGCCGCCGGATTTCTTCTTGCTTTTCTGTATGTCATGTCAAGCTGCAAAAAATTTAAAGTAGACGACGACAAGCTGCTTGACACGGTCATAGTGGGTATTATTGGCGGCATTATCGGTGCAAGAGCGTATTATGTGCTGTTTTACACCGGTGATCAGTACATCAAAAACCCGATCAGTGCGCTTTATATCTGGGAAGGCGGGCTGGGAATTTATGGCGGCATTATCGGCGGCCTGATCTGCGGAGCGCTGGTGGCAAAATTCCGTAAAATCAGCGTTGCAGCAGTCCTTGATCTGGCTTCTCTCGGATTTTTAATCGGGCAAACCATTGGTCGCTGGGGCAATTTTGTCAATCAGGAAGCCTTCGGCGTAGAGACTAATCTGCCATGGGGCATGACCAGTGAAGCCACTTCCAGAGTAGCAAGCGGACCTGTTCACCCGTGTTTTCTTTATGAGTCCCTCTGGTGCCTGCTGGGCTTTGTTTTGCTACATATTTTCAGCAGAAAATTCAGAAGATATGACGGACAAGTGTTCCTTCTGTACCTCGTATGGTATGGTATCGGCCGCTTCTTCATTGAGGGTTTGAGAACGGACAGCCTGATTATGCCGATGCTTCCGATTCGTATTTCTCAGTTTGTTGCTGCGCTCACAGTCGTGGCTTCGGTCGTTCTGCTGATCGTATTCCGCAACAGGACTGCACTTTCAGGCTGTGGTTCTAAAAAGATCATGGTGCTCAACGATGTGGTGGACGAGATCCCGGAAGAACTGATTGACGACGGAAAGAGCACGATTTTTGACGAAACTGACGCTGACCAAACGAACGAGGAAAATGACGCGGATCAGGAAGAGAGCGACAATGTTGCTGAATCTGCCGCCGTAGAGCAGGAACAATCCGAGCAAACAGAGTCGGAACCTTCCAAAGAGAAAGATCAGCAATCTGGAGAATGAAAAATGGCCAAACTGATTGATGGCAAAGCGGTTGCCACGCAAATAAGAGCCGAAATTGCTCTTGAAGTGAATAGTCTGTTCCAAAAGGGTATTACGCCCGGGCTCGCGGTTGTGATTGCCGGCGATGATCCCGCATCAAGAACTTATGTGAACAATAAAAAGAAAGCCTGCGCACAAGCGGGAATTTATTCGGAAGAGTACGCGCTTCCGGCTTCCGTTACACAGCAGGAACTGCTCGAACTTGTTGCGCAGCTGAACCACAAAAAGAAAATTCACGGGATTTTGATACAGTCCCCGCTTCCGAAGGGCTTAGACGAAAAAGCCGTTGTGGAAGCGATTGACCCCCAAAAAGACGTGGACGCATTTCATCCTTCAAACGTGGGCAGAATTATGATAGGCGACTATCATTTTCTGCCCTGTACTCCTGCGGGCGTGATTGAACTGCTGCGTCACGAGCAAATCGATATCAGTGGGAAACACTGTGTTGTGCTGGGCCGCAGCAATATTGTCGGGAAGCCGATGGCGATGCTGCTGCTTCAGCAGGATGGTACGGTTACAATCTGTCACAGCAAAACAAAGAATTTGAAAGAAATATGCAGGAATGCCGATATTTTGATTGCCGCAGTTGGTAAACCGAACTTTGTAACAGCCGATATGGTAAAGGACGGTGCCGTTGTAATCGATGTCGGCATAAACCGAAATCAGGACGGTAAGCTGTGCGGCGACGTAGAGTTTACCTCTGTTGAAAAAGTTGCCGCCTGCATCACTCCGGTTCCCGGAGGGGTAGGGCCTATGACAATTGCAATGCTGCTGAAAAATACGGTTACGGCGGCAAAATTGCAAAACGGTGTATCAGGATAGGCCATTCATTTTGCAGTACGCGGTCATTGAGGTCAATAAATGGAAAACCTTTTAAATAAAATAGAATCTCCGAAAGATCTGCAAGCGCTTACTCCGGCGCAGCTGGAAGCGCTTTGCGGTGAAATAAGAAATTTAATTATAGAAACAGTATCCAATAACGGAGGACATCTTGCCTCCAATCTTGGCGTGGTGGAATTAACTGTTGCGCTGCATAAGGTTTTTTCTTCTGCGGACGATAAAATTGTATGGGATGTCGGCCATCAGTCATATACGCATAAAATATTGACAGGCAGACGCGATCAAATTTCCACGATCCGTACAAAAGACGGTCTTTCCGGTTACCCAAATCCGAGGGAAAGCAGTTACGATCCCTTTATTACAGGTCACAGCAGTACCTCTATTTCAGCGGCACTCGGACTCGCGAATGCAAAGCTGATTCAACACGAGCCGGGTCGAGTGGTTGCCGTCATTGGCGACGGTGCGCTGACCGGCGGTCTTGCTTACGAAGGACTGAACAACGCGGGTCGTTTTCCAAAAAACTTTGTAGTCATTTTAAATGACAATAAAATGTCCATTTCCCGCAATGTGGGTTCGATGGCGCGTTATTTGGCGCATATCCGTACAAAACCCGGATATTTCCGGGTAAAGGGAAACCTTGAGAACTTTGTGGATCATATTCCTCTGGTTGGAACACCGATTCATCATTTTATTTCGAAATCAAAAGCCGCATTGAAGCAGGCAATGTATGACAATACAATCTTTGAAGATATGGGTTTTTACTATTACGGCCCATTCGATGGTCATAACTTGGAACAGCTTGTGGATGTGCTTGAAAATACAAAAAATATCGATCACCCGATTCTGCTGCATGTGCTCACACAAAAGGGCAAGGGCTATTCTTTTGCTGAACAGAATCCGGGCGTGTTCCACGGCGTTTCCTGCTTCGATATTAAAACAGGGAAAAGCGAGGCTTCCGGCGAGAACTTTTCCAGTGTATTCGGAAGCTGCATTTGTTCGCTTGCCTCCGGCGACGACAAAATTTGCGCAATTACAGCCGCAATGCAGCTTGGCACCTGTTTAACCGGATTTGCGAAGCAGTATCCGGAGCGTTTTTTTGACACAGGCATCGCGGAAGAACACGCCGTTACTTTTGCCGGCGGACTTGCTGCCGGTGGTATGCTTCCAGTGTTTGCTGTCTATTCTTCCTTTTTGCAGCGCGGTTTTGACCAGATTATTCATGACGTTGCGCTGCAGCGCGTCAAGGTCGTTTTTGCAATCGACCGCGCTGGAATCGTAGGAGAAGACGGAGAAACGCATCAAGGTATATTCGACACTGCTTTCCTTAACGCGATCCCTAATATATCTGTGTATGCTCCATCCTACTATGAGGAGCTCTATACTGCGTTTGATCAGGCACTCTATCACTGCAAGGGTGCGGCGGCAGTTCGTTATCCGCGCGGAAAGCAGCTGTTCCGTCCTTATGACTTTCAAAGTTCCTGTAATGCTTATGGCCTTTACGGAGCGGAAAACGCGGATTTGGTTCTTGTTACTTACGGCAGGCTGTTTTCATTTGCATGCAAAGCCCTTTCTCTTCTGAAAGAAAAGGGAATTCAGGCTCGAATCGTAAAGCTTAATCGAATTAAGCCGATTGATAAAGTTGCGGTTTCGAATGTTTTGGGTGCAAAAAGCGTCTTTTTCTTTGAAGAAGCGATTGAACAGGGCGGTGTTGGCGAGCATTATCATCATCTGCTTTGTGAAGCCGGGTTTATCGGGAAATATTTTTTACGCGGAATTCAAAATTTTGTACCCCATGCCACTATGCTTCAGTCTCTGGAAGCGCTTGGTTTGGATGAGCAGGGCATGGCTGATTTTATCATATCGGAGTGCGGAAAGTGACAGAAAAGAAAAGACTGGATTGCCTGATTTTTGAGCGCGGGCTGGCGGAGAGCAGGGAAAAGGCCAAAGCGATTATCATGATGGGCAATGTTTATGTTGACAATCAAAAATCGGACAAACCCGGAACGATGCTTTCTGAAAAAGCGAAAATCGAAGTCCGTGGGGAAGGGCTTCGCTATGTCAGCCGTGGGGGCTTGAAGCTGGAAAAAGCGATGTCGGTATTTCCGATTGAGTTGAATCAGAAAATTACGATGGATATCGGCGCTTCAACCGGCGGTTTCACCGACTGTATGCTGCAGAACGGCGCGAAAAAAGTCTACTCCATCGATGTCGGATACGGTCAGCTTGCGTGGAAGCTGCGTACCGATGAGCGGGTCGTCAATTTGGAAAGGACGAATGTCCGCTATTTGACGAAGGAACAGGTTCCCGATGAGATTGATTTTTTCAGCGTGGATGTTTCTTTTATTTCTCTTTGTCTGGTACTTCCGGTTGCACGGAATTTCATGGCTGAAAATGCACAGGCTGTGTGTTTGATTAAACCTCAGTTTGAAGCGGGGCGCGGAAAAGTCGGAAAAAAAGGCGTTGTGCGCGACAAGGCGGTTCATGTTGAGGTCATTGAGAAAATTGTACATTTCGTCCTGGAAAACGGATTTTCCGTACTGGGTTTGACTTATTCCCCTGTAAAAGGTCCGGAGGGGAACATTGAGTACTTGATTTACCTGCAGAAATCGGAAAATCCAGAAAGTACAGCGCTGGATATCGGTGCCTTGGTCGAGGAATCGCACAATCAGTTAAGTGGCGGTGAATAATTTGAAAATAGCGGTTATGCCTAATTTGAGCAAAACGAATGCGCAGTATCATACGGAACAGGTTATTGCAAAGCTGCATGAATTTGGTGCTCAGGTACTGATGCAATCTACCTTACGGGAGTACTTCCCACAGAGAAATGTCGTTTTTTTTGAAGATTCCGGTTGTATGATACAGGATTGTGACCTTGTTATTGCAGTAGGAGGAGACGGCACCATTATTCACTGTGCGCGCCACGCCGCCGCAGAGGAAAAGCCAATTCTGGGAATTAATGTGGGTCGTCTCGGATTTGTTGCCGGTCTGGAAACGAATGAGCTGGACATGCTTTGGAAGTTGGCGGAAGGCGACTACATCATTGAAAACAGAATGATGCTTGATGTGCGTTTTGAGCAGGAAGGGAAACCGGTTTTGTACCAGGCATTGAATGATGCGGTGCTGATGCGCGGCGCGCTTTCCAATATCCTTGATTTTAAGGTGAACTTTAACGGAACCAATGTCGGAAACTACCGCGCGGATGGATTGATTGTCGCGACCCCGACCGGTTCTACCGCCTATTCCTTATCCGCCGGAGGACCGGTAGTCGAACCCAGCTTGAAGTGCCTGCTGCTTACTCCGATTTGCCCCCACTCATTAATGACAAGACCGGTTGTTTTTGATTCGGAAGCGCGGCTCAGCATTCAGGCTTCCAGCAGTTATGACAGTCAGATTTACCTGACCTTAGACGGCGATCACGTCATACAGATCAGCGATCATCAAAATATAGACATTTGCCGTTCCGATCAGACGGCAAGAATTATAAAATTAAAGCAGGACAATTTTTATCAGATCGTGAACGACAAACTTGCCGAGGGGAGAAACTGAATTGAAAACACGACGACACGCAAAAATACTGGAACTGATCAGCGAATATCCCATTGACACGCAGGAAGAACTGCTGCGGCTGCTGAAGCAGGACGGCTTTGATGTGACACAGGCCACCGTATCAAGGGATATTAAGGAGCTCAGGCTGATTAAGACGCTGACCGGCGACGGGAAATACAAATATTCTGTTGGGAAGGATAATGCGAAAGATTATTCTTCAAAATTTCGATCGCTCCTTGTTGATTCCGCGGTTTCAATTGATTTCGCCTGTAATCTGGTGATATTAAAGTGCCTCACCGGCATGGCCAATGCTGTTTGTGCTTCGATGGACTCCATGCATTGGGAGGGGGTAGTCGGAACGCTGTCGGGAGACGACACGATCTTTGTGGCCTGCAGAACAGAAACGGACGCTGAGCGTCTGACTTCCGAATTGAAAAAAATGGTTGGGTGATTTTTATGCTTTCTCAACTGTATATTGAAAACATTGCTGTGATTGAAAAGGCTGTCATTGACTTTCATGATGGATTTAATGTCTTGACCGGTGAGACCGGTGCGGGAAAATCCATTTTGATTGATTCCATTCATGCTGTTTTAGGCGAACGTACCTCGCGCGAACTGGTGCGAACCGGTGCGCGGACTGCCTTTGTCAGCGCGGTCTTTACGAATCCGGAACCGGTTGCCTGTGAAAAGCTGGGAGCATTCGGCTTTGCTCCCGAGGAAGACGGTACGGTAATGATACAGAGAGAAATTAACCCGGACGGAAAAGCTGCCTGCCGCATTAACGGCCGGCCTGCCGCTGTATCCATTTTGAGGGAAGTTGGCTCTTCCCTGATTAATATTCACGGTCAGCACGAGAGTTATGATCTTCTTTCCCCGGATTTGCATATTCACTATATTGACCGGATGGGCCTGCCGCAAGGCATGCTTGAGCAGTACCGTGAAGCCTATGACCATATGCGTCATATTCAGCAGAAGCTTTCCTCTTTTCAAATAGACGAGCAGCAAAAAGCCCGTCGAATCGACCTGCTTACATACCAGATAAACGAGCTCGAAGCGGCTGATTTTCATGAAGGGGAACAGGAGGAGCTGAACCGGCGGCGAACCATGTTCCTGAACAGTGAGAAAATCGCCGCGGCGCTCACTTCCGCAAAATCCGCGCTTGACGGCGATGAGGAAACGGCGGGCGCGTTGTCCGCTCTTTCTTCCGCTTTCGCCGTGTTAAACGAAGCGGAGCGCTATATGCCGGAGTTAAGTGAGCTGGCGGGAAGAATCAAAAATATAGAATACGATCTGGAGGATTGCTCAGAGGAACTTCGCGCACTTTCTTCCGGTACCGAATATGACCCACAGGAGCTGGAAATACTGGAAGTACGGCTTGACCTGATTTACCGCTTGAGTTTAAAATACGGCGGAACTGTTGAACAGATGCTGGCGTTTCTGGAAAAATCCAAAGAAGAGCTGGAAGATATCCAGCTTTCCGATGAAAATATTGCCCGGCTTACAAAGGAATATGGGGCGGCGCAGCTACAGGCGCAGACGCTGGCAAATCATATTTCCGAATTGCGCGGTCAGACAGCAGGCGCTTTTACGGAAAAAGTGAAGCGGGAACTGCAATTTTTGGATATGCCCAATGTCGATTTTGAAGTACGTCGGGAATCGGTTGAACTGAACCCGCTGGGATGCGACAAAATGGAGTTCTATATTTCAACGAATCCCGGTGAACCGGCGAAGCCGATTGCTAAAATAGCGTCCGGCGGCGAGCTGTCGCGTATGATGCTTGCAATTAAGACGGTTTTGGCTGACAAAGATAATATTGACACGCTTATATTTGACGAGGTCGATACCGGAATCAGCGGAAGTGCCGCCCAAAAGGTCGGGCTGAAACTGAAAGAGGTTGCCGGAAACAGACAGGTCATCTGTGTAACGCACCTTGCCCAGATTGCCGCGTTGGGGGATACACAGTATTTAATTAAAAAGCATGTGCGGGAGAATAAAACATTTACCGATGTGACCGAGTTGGATTACGAGGGTAGAAAGCAGGAATTGGCGCGTATCATGGGCGGTGCGCAGATTACTCCGCTGATGCTGCAGAACGCGGCTGAAATGCTGGATATGGCGCATCACGATAATCACGCTTGACAACATTACAAAAAATGATTATAATTCTTGTAATAGCTGTGAAGGGAAGAAGTAGACAGATTCAGCCGGTAAAGAGAGCCTGCGTTTGGTGTAAGCAGGAGCGGCGGTCGGTCGAAATACATCCCGGAGTTGCCCACTGAACGTTTTTCTATTAGGCGCGGCCGTGTGTGCACGTTATAGCACATGGGTATGTTTGTACCCGTGAGGCCGTATCCGCGAGGGTGCGGTGAATGAGGTGGTACCGCGGATTTTCCGCCCTCTGCAAAAAATGCAGGGGGTGTTTTTTATGCCCCCGAAAAACAGGAGGAAATTATTATGGGAGTGTACGAAGAACTCAGTTCCCGGGGCCTGATTGCCCAAATGACCGATGAGGAAAAGATTAAAGATCTTTTAAACAACCACAAAATCAAATTCTACATCGGTTTTGACCCGACTGCCGACAGCCTGCATGTCGGCCATTTCCTGCAGATTATGGTCATGGCGCATATGCAGCGTGCGGGGCATGTGCCGATTGCCTTATTTGGCGGCGGCACCGGCATGATCGGCGACCCTTCCGGAAAGAGCGACATGCGCAAAATGCTGACGCCCGAGGAGATCAACCACAATATTGCCTGCTTCCAAAAGCAAATGTCGAGCCTGATTGATTTTTCGGACGGAAAGGCCATTATGGCAAACAACGCGGATTGGCTGATGAATCTGAATTATGTTCAGTTCCTGCGCGATGTCGGCGTTCATTTTTCCGTAAACAGAATGTTGGCGGCTGAATGCTACAAGCAGCGGCTGGAACGCGGCCTGTCATTCTTTGAGCTGAATTACATGATTATGCAAAGCTACGACTTCCTTGAACTGAACCACCGGTACGACTGCGTAATGGAATTGGGTGGCGATGACCAGTGG
Organism: Bacillota bacterium; assembly: GCA_023416955.1. Lineage (GTDB taxonomy): Bacteria > Bacillota > Clostridia > Oscillospirales > Acutalibacteraceae > Caproiciproducens. The sequence goes on from JAEZGM010000038.1 coordinate 82,033, forward strand.
AGCAATATCATCGGCGGCGTGGAGCTTTTGCGCCGTAAGGATAGCAAGAACGCTTACGGCATGACATTCGCGCTGCTGACAAACAGCGATGGCAAAAAAATGGGCAAGACGGAAAAGGGAGCTGTTTGGCTTGACCCCGACAAAACCAGCCCGTTTGATTTCTACCAGTACTGGCGCAACACCGCCGATGCCGATGTGATTAAATGCTTGAAATTCCTGACTTTCCTGCCGATGGAGGAAATCAACGAGTTGGCGAAGCTGGAGGGCGGCGAACTGAACAAAGCAAAAGAAATCCTTGCTTTCGAAGTGACAAAACTGATTCACGGCGAAGAAGAAGCAAAGAAAGCGCAGGAGGGCGCCAGAGCCCTGTTTGGGATCGGCGCAAGCACAGAACACATGCCTTCCAGTGAAATCAATTCCGGTGATTTTACCGATGGGGAAATCGCCGTTCTGGATATTCTGGTGAAAACCAAGCTTGTCCCCTCAAAGGGCGAAGGCCGGCGCTTGATCGAGCAGGGCGGAATTACGATCAACGATGAAAAGGTCACTTCCGTTGCCGCCAAACTACCCTTGGCGGATTTTCAGAAAAAGGAAGTCATCATTAAAAAAGGAAAAAAGGTTTTCCATAAAGTGATTCTCGCCGATCAGAAATAATACTAAAAAGGCTCATATTTCTTTTTGTCTACCATTTTGAAATATAAGTACGGAAAGTCAATACCACCCGTAAAACGGGTGGCTTGCACGAGCCCTAAAAGGGCATAGGATTGCCAGCGCCTAAAAGACGCTGGCTTTCACTTTGTTCAAGCCGTAGTGGACTGACTACCGGCTAACCCTT
>JAEZGM010000040.1 GCA_023416955.1 Bacillota bacterium
AAGGGTTAGCCGGTAGTCAGTCCACTACGGCTTGAACAAAGTGAAAGCCAGCGTCTTTTAGGCGCTGGCAATCCTATGCCCTTTTAGGGCTCGTGCAAGCCACCCGTTTTACGGGTGGTATTGACTCGTTGGCTGCTTATCAGCCGCTTTGCACAGTGGCGCTTCAACTGTAAGTTTTTTGAAAAGCGTACGGCTTGACCGCGTGAGAAAATTTCGCTATAATTTAAATATAGGATAATTATGGTGTTTCCCTAGGTCTTGTTTGTAAAAAGAAAAACAACGGAATAAAACCCATATATGTAAGTTTTTATTCCGGTTTTTCTATCCAAGCTCTTAGCATATTCACTCGATTGCACTATTCTATGCTGGTATATTAGTAGATTCGCACGATATTTACCATTTTACAAACAAGCCCTAATAAATTAGGGAACGGAGCGTGATGGAATGGCACCGTATGAGCACCGGGCAAAATATTACGAAACGGATCAGATGGGAATTATTCATCATTCGAATTACATTCGATGGATGGAAGAGGCAAGGCTGGACTTCATGGATCAGCTTGGCTGGGGATACCGTGCAATGGAGGAAAGCGGAATGATGAGCCCCGTTCTTGCCGTAAGCTGTGAGTATAAAGGTATGGTGCGTTTTGATGACACCGTCTGTATCACGGTGAAGGTCAAAGAGTATAAAGGAGTAAGGCTTACGCTTTCGTACCGGATTATCGACAAGAACAGCGGAGAAATAAGGGCGGTCGGGGAAAGCAGGCACTGTTTCAGCAATCGGGAAGGACGGCCTGTCAGCCTGAAAAAGTATCTCCCGGAATTCGACGCGCTGCTGCATTCCCAAAGCCTTGTTTAAAAAATCAAGAGCATTGTCTATTTCAACTTTAGTCTATAAATAAGGCTTGGCCGAAGAGGAAGTTTAAAATGGAAACTGCAACGAAAAACAGGCAGTCGGAGGCCTGCATTCAGACTATGGTTCAAAATGCGTTCCCGGGTTCATACGCGAGGAAAATCACTGAACTGACGGAAGGCTTTTTCAATGTTGCATATAATGTCGCTTTGTCGGGCGGTGATGAAATAATCCTTAAAATTGCGCCCCCGAAAGAGTCACCCGTTATGACTCACGAAAAAAATATCATGTGGGCGGAAGTAGAATGCATGCGGCTGGTCAAAAGCAGGACGAAAGTTCCTGTTGCGGATGTACTGTACTATGATAACAGCCGTTCAGTATGCAGCTCGGACTATTTCTTTATGTCGAAAATAAACGGGCGCAGTCTGAATTCAATTTCTGCGGAACTCAGTGAAGAAGCAAAGGCTGAAATAGATTTACAGGCAGGGAAAATCAATGCTGAAATCAACCGGATTACCGGCAGCCGTTTCGGCTATTTCGCGCAGGAAGACAGGCAGGGCAGCAATTGGTTCGAGGTCTTTTCAGGTATTATTCATGATGTACTGAATGATGCCAAAGCCTTCAAAATTGATATTGGCGTGGATTATGATGAAATTTTGGGCCTGCTCGCCGGCTGCCGCAGTATTTTTGAAGAGGTAACCGTTCCCAAACTTGTACACTGGGATTTATGGGCGGGAAATATTTTTACGCAGGATGGGGAAATTACTGGTATCATTGATCTTGAACGGTGCCTTTGGGCCGACGAATTGATGGAGGTAGGCTTTCGCTCCTATAATCAAAATGAAAATTTCCTCAAGGGATACGGTGTAACTTCTCTCACGCCGGTACAGCAGGAACGCGTTAAATGGTATGATTTGTATCTGTTCCTGGTATGTGCCCTGGAATGCGACTACAGGCAGTACCCGAACCATGACCAGCTGATTTGGGCATGGGGAAAAATCAGGGAGGTGACGGACTGCCTCCAAAATGGGAGTCGCATGGCATGACAGTGGAAAATTCATCGTTTTGTTCGGTTAGCTGGTATCTGTGATCCCATTCAATGAGATGTGAATTCAATTATTACGGAGTTACTCTTACCCTGCCAAGACGGCTTACCGCATTCAAAAGTACTGTAGAAAGCGGCAATTTAATTGATCCATCGGAAAGCGCACGGAATCGACTCAAAAGATTTGTATTTGCATGCTGAAAACGAAATAAATGATATCTTTTGGCGTTTAACTGAATTCTTGCCATAATATTGGCTTTTTTACTCAAAAAGGCGGGCCAGCCGCCTCATCGGGTTATACAAATAATATATTGACATGTACGTTTAAAAGTATATAATGAATCTCTGCAAATAGGGAATATTGGAATAAGAGGCCAAAATTGCGTCCCGCGGGAATGTTAAAGGCGGGTTGAGCTCTATGAGCATTGAGGTTTGGGATATTGTTTGTAGAAAGAGGGACTGACGGAGAATTGGACACTATGGAAAATTCACCAAGCGGAAAAGAGGACATTCATAAACTTCCTGTTGATGAGGTTTACAAGGCACTGGCGTCGACCCAAAAAGGACTGACACAGGCGCAGGCTGAAGCGAATCAAAAGGAACAGGGCAAAAACTTAATAGACGAGAAGAAAAAAGAAAATGTTCTGCTTGTTTTTCTCGGTAATTTTACGCATTTGATGGCAATCCTACTGTGGGTTGGCGGCGCTGTCGCACTGGTAGCGGGTATGCCCGAACTGGGTATTGCCATTTGGCTCGTGAATGTGATCAACGGTGTGTTCAGCTTTTGGCAGGAGCACCGCGCCGGAAAAGCGACGGACGCGCTCAGAAATATGCTTCCTTCCTACGCCCGTGTAATTCGTGACGGGGAAGAGCAGAAAATACTGGCGGAAGATTTGGTTATCGGCGATATTATCTTACTGGAAGAAGGGGATAAAATCTCCGCCGACGCGCGTTTGGTTGAAAGCAGTGACCTGCAGGTAAACCAGTCGACGCTGACCGGCGAATCCAACCCCGTCCGAAAGACGAAGGACGCCGTATTAAAGGATGACCTTACTAAGGCGGAAATGCCGAATCTGATCTTTGCCGGAACGGCTGTATCCGAAGGAAACGGAAAAGCAGTTGTAGTCGAAATCGGTATGAAAACGGAATTCGGTAAAATTGCCGGGCTTACACAGAACATGGCAAAAGAGGAAAGCCCCCTCCAGAAGGAACTGAACCGCTTAACGAAACAAATTTCCGTGATTGCGATTACCTTCGGCGTTTTGTTTTTTGTAGCGGCGTATTTTTTGGTAGACCAGCCCGTTGCATCTTCTTTTATTTTTGCTTTGGGCATGATTGTCGCTTTTATTCCGGAGGGCTTGCTGCCCACCGTCACGCTTTCCCTTGCGATGGCCGTTCAGCGGATGTCGAAGCGCAACGCGCTCGTTAAAAAACTTTCTTCCGTAGAAACGCTGGGAAGTACTTCCGTCATTTGTACGGATAAGACCGGTACGCTTACGCAGAACGAAATGACGGTCAGCCATTTGTGGCTTGCCGAAAAGGAGTTTGAGGTCACTGGTGTTGGCTATGAGCCAAAGGGTGATGTGCTGGAAAAAGGAAAAAAAGTAACGGCCAACGAAAATCCGGATTTACGTCTTCTGCTGACCGGTGCGGCGCTGTGCAGCAATGCAAGGCTGCTTCCTCCGAGTGAGGAATCTGCCCGCTATACGGTGCTTGGCGACCCGACTGAGGCATGCCTTGGCGTCGTCGCGAAAAAGGCGGGTATTGATGTGCAGAAACAGATGGAGTTAAAGCCCCGTCTGAGAGAGCTTCCGTTTGAGTCACGCCGCAAGAGAATGACAACAGTGCATCATCTTGAAAGCCCGATTGAGGGAACCGATCGCATCGCTTATGTAAAAGGCGCCCCGAAAGAGGTCATGAAGCTCAGCCAGTATATCCGTGTAAACGGTGAAGTGCAGCCGATGACCGATGAAATGCGTCAGAACATCATGGACGCAAACGACAATTACGCGCGTGACGGGCTCCGCGTGCTGGCGGTTGCTTACCGTCTGCTGCACCCGGAAGACGATATTCCGCGCTCAATGAGCGCCTATACACCCGAAATAATTGAACAGAACCTTGTGTTTGTCGGTCTGGTTGTTATGGCGGATCCGCCGCGGCCTGAGGTTGCGGCAGCTGTCGAAGAATGCCGCCGTGCGGGTATCCGGATTATCATGATTACCGGCGACTACGGCCTGACCGCCGAAAGCATCGCAAAGCGCATCGGCATTGTGTCCGGCCCGAACCCCCGCGTTGTTTCCGGTCTGGAACTGGAAGAGCTTTCGGACGATCAGCTGAAAGAATACCTGAAGGATGAAATCATCTTTGCCCGTGTGGCGCCGGAGCAGAAGCTTCGCGTGGTTTCCAACCTGCAGGAGATGGGCGAGGTCGTCGCGGTTACCGGTGACGGTGTGAACGATTCCCCGGCGCTGAAGAAAGCGGATATCGGTGTTGCAATGGGCATTGCCGGAACCGACGTCGCCAAAGAAGCCGCAGATATGATTCTGACGGACGACAACTTTGCGTCCATTGTCCATGCGATTGAAGAAGGACGCGCGGTGTATAGCAATATCCGCAAGTTCCTGCTTTATATATTAAACTCCAATATGCCGGAGGCGGTTCCTTCCGCCATGTTCCTGTTCTCACGCGGAGCCATTCCGCTGCCGCTGACAGTCATGCAGATTCTGACCATTGACCTTGGCACCGATATGCTGCCTGCGCTCGGACTGGGCACCGAGCGACCGGAAAAGGGCGTTATGGATCAGCCGCCTCGCAATCAGAAAGAACCTTTACTGTCGAAAAAATTGATTGCCAAAGCGTTCCTGTGGTACGGCTTGCTGGGTTCTCTGGCTTCCGCTTTCTCTTATTTCTTTGTAAATATACTGAACGGCTGGCCGTCCGTCCCGCTCGCAAACGGCGCAGACCCCGTTTATTTTAAAGCGACCACCATGTCGCTCGCTGCCATTGTTTTCTGCCAGATCGGAGCGGTGTTCAACTGCCGAACGGAAAAGCAGTCCGTTTTTAAAGTCGGTTTGTTCGCCAATAAGCAGGTTAACATCGGAATTGTGTTCGAGATTCTGCTGATTTTTGCACTGATCTTTTTACCGCCGCTGCAGTTCGTATTCCATACGGCCGCGCTTGGCGGTAAGGACATTCTGTTGCTGTGTGTATGGCCGTTTTTGATCCTGCTGATTGAAGAAATCAGAAAAGCAGTGGCCCGCAGGATAAATTCCAATAGAGTAAAATAATAAACTGAGAGGTGAACGGTATGAAAGTGATCATAGTCGGTTTAGGAAGAATGGGAACGGGGATTGCTCTTAATTTTGTAAAAAAGGGGCATCAGGTCACCGTAATCGATTCCGACCCGGAAGCCTTTAAGGGCCTTGGTCCTAAATTTAACGGCTTGAAGGTAACCGGAATCGGTTTTGACAGAGATGTGTTGAACAAAGCAAAAATTGATCAGGTTGACGCTGTCATATCCTGTACAGCCAGTGATGAGGCCAACGTTGTAATTGCGCGGATTGCAAAAAATATTTACCGCGTTCCCCGTGTGATCGCGCGCCTTTACGATGCGACAAAAGCGGATCTGTACCGCAGAATTGGTATCCAGACCATTTCCACGACAGCTTGGGGTATTGAAAGAGCGACGGAGCTTTTGACTTACCACCAGCTTGACAGCGTGTATGAAATGGGAAACGGAACGGTGAATCTGGTTCGTATTGAGGTTCCGTCCCAGGTGGTGGGGCATACGGTCAATGAATTGACGGCAATCGGCGAAATCCATGTTGCCGCAATCAGCCGCCACAGTAAGACATTTATTCCGACACGAGGTACTATTCTTGAAGCGGACGACATTTTGTACATTTCAGTCATTGCTTCTGCGTCGCATAAGCTGAAATCGATGCTCGGTTTGCTGTAAGGGGGATTGACGATGAAGGTGATTATTATAGGCGGAGGACAGGTTGGCTCCCACCTTGCCAATCTGCTGCATTCCAATGGGCACGAAGTCAAGGTGATTGAGCACCGCGAAAAGGTTTTTAATAAACTGGAGGAGGAGCTGCCCCGCGATATTCTGATCTTTGGCAACGGATCAGACCCCGAAGTGCTTGAAAGCGCCGGGATTGATACCGCAAACGTGGTGGCTGCCGTTACCGGTGCGGATGAAATCAATCTGGTGGTATCCACTCTCGCCAAAATGGAATTCGGCGTGCAGCGCGTGGTGGCAAGGGTCAACAACCCGAAAAACGCGTGGTTGTTCAACAGCGGCATGGGTGTGGACATCGGCGTGAATCAGGCGGATTTGATGGCGCACTTTGTGGTTGAGGAAATGAACATGAAGGATATGTTCACGCTTCTGAAGCTCGGGCGCGGCAACTACTCGATTATACAGATGAAGGTACAGGCCGACGCCAAGGCGACGAACCAACTGCTGAAAGATCTGCCCGTTCCGAAAAGCACGGTGCTGATCGCGATTGCGCGTGACGGTTCAATTCTGATTCCGAAAGGCCATACCCAGATTCTGGAGGGCGACGATATTATGGCTTTCACCGACGAGCAGAGCCGTGCGGAGCTGAAAGAAATCTTCGGTTAAACGTTGCTTGATTAGGCATTAAGCATGTTTTGCTTTCATATTCGCAGGAGCATCTGAATCTCAGGTGCTCCTGTGTTTTTAATATTTAAATATTTATGAATTTTTTAAAATTATATTGTATTCAATTAATTAATGCGCTATAATAATCACATAACAAAAGACAACAGTCAAACCGTAGCTTTGGTTTGGATTTGAAAAAATAGAGTATGGAGGTCATTTTATGAATCAGGAACAAATAAACCGAATTCACACGGGAAAGGGATTTATCGCGGCGCTGGACCAGAGCGGCGGCAGCACCCCGAAAGCGCTCGCGCAGTATGGCATTTCCGAGGACCGCTATGCAAACGAAGAGGAAATGTTTGCTTTGGTGCACAAGATGAGAACGCGCATTATTAAGAGCTCCGCGTTCAGTTCAGAGCATATTCTCGGAGCGATTCTTTTCGAAAATACCATGGACCGTAAAATTGATGGGGAATATACCGCGGACTACCTTTGGAAGCAGAAGGGCGTCGTTCCTTTCCTGAAGGTTGACAAGGGCCTTGCAGCATTTGAAAACGGCGTTCAGCTGATGAAACCCATTCCCGATTTGGACAGCCTTTTAAAGCGCGCGGTTGAACGGAATATTTTCGGTACAAAAATGCGTTCCGTGATTCAGCAGGCCAATCCGGAAGGCATTCAGAAGGTGGTTGCGCAGCAGTTCGAAATTGGCAAACAAATTGCAGCTGCCGGTCTGGTTCCGATTATTGAGCCGGAGGTCGACATTCACAGTGCGGATAAGGTACAATCGGAAAGCCTGTTAAAAGAGGAAATCAAAAAGCAACTGGCACTTCTGGACAAAGACGTGAAAGTAATGCTCAAGCTCTCCATTCCGACTGAAGATAATTTCTACCGCGATTTGATGGAAGATTATCATGTCCTTCGTGTGGTGGCGCTTTCCGGCGGATACTCACAGAGCGAAGCCAATGAAAAGCTTGCGCGCAATAACGGGCTGATTGCCAGCTTTTCCCGTGCTCTGTCACAGGGCTTGACCGACCAACAGTCGGACGCGGAATTCGACGCCATGCTGTCCGTCTCTATTGAGGAAATTTACAAGGCATCTATTTCTTAAGTAAACGATGATTAAGTCGTCAGACAGCAATTCGAAGCCGCGAAAATACTGGACTGAGCGGCTTCAGAATTGCTTTAATCAGCGGTTACTTAAGTCTTTGCTTGTCCCTACACTTTGACATATACCGCTTTATGAAAATCTGCCTGATGAATGTCCTTCGTCAGGCAGATTTTCATATGGCTCCGCTTCTTTCCTATTTGACGCGGTTCGTAAGTTAATTGTATAATATATTAAATAGATGATAATGAATAATGAAATAAAGAAGAGGATTACACAGTGCTGTTATTAACCGCGGAAAAAATTAAAAAAAGCTACAGTGAAAAAATACTGCTGAATGATGTTGTGCTGGGTATTAATACCGGCGATAAAATCGGATTGATCGGCGTGAACGGAACCGGCAAATCCACGCTGCTGAAAATCATTGCGGGGGTGGAAACACCCGACAGCGGCTCCGTTACCAAATCCGGCGGCGTACAGGTGGGCTACCTTCCGCAGAACCCGGTGTTTGAAGAGGGCGCTACCGTGCTGCAGCAGGCGATGCGGGGCATTTCCCGGCAGCAGCGTGAATCCAAGGAGTATGAGTGCAAGTCGATTCTGACAAAGCTGGGCATCAGCGATTTTGACGAGCCGGTCGGCCATTTGTCCGGCGGGCAGAAAAAGCGCGTATCGCTCGCGAGCGTACTTGCCGCCCCCTCGGATGTGCTAGTACTGGACGAGCCGACCAACCACATGGACAATGATATGGTTGACTGGCTTGAGGGCTATTTGGCGCGCTACACCGGCGCCATTCTGATGGTGACGCACGACCGCTATTTTCTTGACCGTGTTACAAATAAAATTGTAGAGCTTCAGGACGGCAATCTGTATTCCTACCCGGCGAACTACACGAAATACCTTGAGTTAAAAACAGAGCGGGAAGAAATGGTCGCTGCGAGTGAACGCAAACGGCAGGCTCTTTTAAAAAAGGAACTGGAATGGATTCAGCGCGGCGCACGCGCGCGCGGCACCAAGCAAAGATTCCGTGTGGAGCGCTTTGAGGAAATGAGCAGCCAATCGGTGCAGGCAGAGCAGGAAAAGCTGAAAATGAGCTCGATGAGCACAAGGCTGGGCAAAAAGATTATCGAGATTGACGGCATCTCCAAGCGCTACGGCGAAAGGGTTCTGATTCGTGACTTTTCTTATAATCTGCTGCGCGGCGACCGCATTGGCATTATCGGCGCAAACGGCTGCGGGAAATCCACGTTTTTAAAGATCATTATGGGAACGGTTCAGGCGGACGGTGGAACGGTCACCATCGGGGAAACCGTGCGCATCGGCTATTTCTCACAGGAGTGCGAGGAAATGGACACGTCCCTGCGCACCATCGACTACATTAAGGATATCTCGGCGGAGGTAGAAACGCCGGAGGGAACGCTGACAGCCTCCCAGATGCTTGAAAAGTTTCTGTTTACCTCCGATTTGCAGTATTCCGCCATCGGCAGGCTTTCCGGCGGGGAACGCCGCCGCCTGTATCTGCTCGGAATTCTGATGCAGGCGCCCAATGTACTGCTGTTCGACGAACCCACCAACGATCTCGACATTCAAACGCTCACCATTCTTGAGGATTATCTTCAGGGCTTTTCCGGCGCGGTGATTGTCGTGTCGCACGACCGCTATTTTCTGGACAAAGTCGCGGAGCATATCTTTTCCTTTGAGCAGGACGGCAACATCCGCGATTATTTGGGCGGTTATACGGACTATATGGCGGAGCGAAAGCAGAATGCACCGCAGGAGGGAAAGGAAGCGCCTCAAAAGCCGAAGAACAGCTACCGCAATAAATCCGATAAATTGAAATTCACGTTCAAGGAACAGCGTGAATTCAATGAGATTGACGGCGTGATCGCCGGGCTTGAACAGGAAATTTCTGCGGTCGGCGAGGAAACGGTTCAGCAGGCCAGTAACTACGCTGCGCTGCCGGAACTGATCGCAAAGAAGGAAGCGCTGGAGGCGGAGCTCAGCGAAAAAATGGATCGCTGGGTTTACCTGAACGATTTGGCGGATCAGATAGAAAAGCAAATCAATGGAAATTAAAGGGATTGTTTTCGGGTTTTGCGCGTCCCGGAAGCCTTTTTCCAAAGCGCACCCAGACAAATTTCTACAATTGGCAGAAAAAACTATTGCAAATTATTGAAATATCTTTTATAATGCAATAGCGAAGAGGAGAACAGTTCTTCTTAGCAGTGAATTTTTTGACCATCCGCTCTATTGAGGGATTAAGGCCAGACGGACAGCCGGGTCAAAAGCCGAAATTGGCAACTTTGTTGCCTTATTGATCGAGCCATCGGGTTCGGAACTTTATGGGTTGGCTGCATTTCAGCCATGTGCATTCACTTGCGCAAACACTTATAACGGTCAATAAGAGTAGTAAAAGTAATTCCTTGCTATATAGACTCTGATCACCTCAAATGCTGAAAATGCGTTTTGTACCCTTCCTTGGGGGTCGCCAGGCGCTGGATAACAGTCCATTTGATTGTATTGCCCGAGTGTGTTGCTGTAATGTTTGTACAGCCGCGCATTCGGGCTTTTTGTATTGTATTTTTAATGATAGGGAGACGGCGGCATGGAGAACAAACTGAAGCTGTACGGATTCAACAACCTGACAAAATCCCTCAGCTTTAATATTTATGATGTCTGCTACGCAAAAACGGAGCGTGAGCAGCGGGAGTATATCGCCTATATTGACGAACAGTATAATTCGGACAGACTGACCAGTATCATGCATCATCTCGCCGATATGATCGGCGCGCAGGTGCTGAACGTGAGCAAGCAGGACTATGACCCGCAGGGCGCCAGCGTGACTCTGCTTTTAGCGGAGGAACCGGTTCAGGCTCCCACCGACGACACGATTCTGGCGCACCTTGACAAGAGCCATATTACGGTGCATACATTTCCCGAGTACCACCCCGAAACCTGTATCGCGACCTTTAGGGTCGATATCGACATCGCAACTTGCGGGCACATTACGCCGCTGCACACGCTGGATTACCTCATCGGCAGCTTTGACTCCGATATTATTACGGTCGATTACCGTGTACGCGGGTTCACCCGCAATATGGACGGGCAGAAGGTATTCATGGATCAGAAAATCACGTCGATTCAGGATTTTATTGACCCGGATATCCTTCATAAGTATGATGCGATCGACATCAATGTGTATGAAGCGAATCTGTTCCACAGCAAAATGATGCTGAAGGAACTGAATCTGCAAAACTATCTTTTCAATACGGATATTTACGAGCTTTCGCCGCGTGTGCGCCTTTCCATTATGGAAAGCCTGCACAGGGAAATGCTTGAAATTTTCAGCGGACGGAACATTTATTGAATCCGTCATTTTCAGGAAAAGAGGATTACTGCGCATTGGAGAAACTGAACCAATCCCGCGCTCCCCTGATGGAAGCGCTTGAAGAATTTAAAGCCATGCGGGTCGTCCCGTTTGACGTTCCCGGTCACAAGCGGGGAAAGGGCAACCCCGAGCTGACGGCGTTTCTCGGCAAGGACTGTTTGAGTGTGGACGTAAACAGCATGAAACCGCTCGACAACCTCTGCCACCCGGTCAGCGTGATTAAAGAAGCCGAGGAGCTTGCCGCCGAAGCCTTCGGCGCTGCGCACGCGTTTTTTATGGTGGGGGGAACGACCTCCGGCGTGCAGAGTATGGTGCTGACCGCCTGCGGCAGGGGGGACAAACTCATTCTGCCGCGCAATGTGCACCGCAGCGTCATTAACGCGATGATTTTGTGCGGTGCGGTTCCGATTTATGTGAACCCCGAAACGGACGAGCGCCTTGGCATTTCGCTCGGAATGAGTCTGGCGGGCGTTCAAAGAGCGGTCGCCGCCCACCCCGACGCAAAGGCCATTCTGGTCAATAACCCGACCTATTACGGCATCTGCTCCAATATTTCCGAAATTACAAAAATTGCCCACGACCACGGTATGCTACTGCTTGCGGACGAAGCACACGGTACGCATTTTTATTTCGGAAAAAATCTGCCGCTTTCCGCCATGCGAGCGGGGGCCGACATGGCCGCGGTCAGCATGCATAAGTCCGGCGGTTCGTTGACCCAGAGCAGCCTGCTGCTGGCGGGGCCGAATGTAAATTCCAATTATGTCCGTCAGGTCATCAACCTGACCCAGACGACCAGCGGAAGCTACCTGCTGCTTTCCAGCCTCGACATTTCCAGAAGGAATCTCGCCCTGCGCGGCGAAGATATTTTTGACCATGTACAGAGCCTGACGGCCTATGCCCGTGAGGAGATCAACCGCATCGGCGACTATTACGCCTACGGGCGGGAGCTTGTCAACGGCGACACCGTTTTCGACTTCGACGAAACCAAGCTGAGCGTGAACACGCTGGGCGCCGGCCTTGCCGGAATCGAGGTTTACGATATTCTGCGCGATGAGTACGACATTCAGACGGAGTTTGGTGACCTCGGCAATATTCTGGCATATGTGTCCGTCGGCGACCGTGAACGCGACATCGAACGCCTTGTCAGCGCGCTGGCTGATATCCGCCGCCGCTACAAACGCGACAAGGCCAACCTGATGAAGCAGGAATACATTGCGCCGCAGGTTGAAATTTCACCGCAGGAAGCGTTTTACGCGCCGAAGGTCAGCTTGCCGATCGAGCAGACCTGCGGGGAAATCTGCAGCGAGTTCGTCATGTGCTACCCGCCCGGAATTCCGATTCTTGCGCCGGGCGAGCGCATTACGAAGGATATTCTGGATTATATCCGCTATGCCGGTGAAAAAGGCTGTTCGCTGACCGGGCCGGAGGATTTGAACATTCAGCGGCTCAATGTAATAAGGTCTTGTTGACCTTGTTAACAAGACCTAAAGGAGTATAAAATGTCTTTAACATTTACGGAGATGCACACGCCGCGCGTGGGGCTTTCGATTGAAGTCAAGCGCCAGCTTTGCTGTGAACAGAGCGATTTTCAGCGCATCGAAATCTTTGACAGCGAGGAATTCGGAAAATTCCTTACGCTGGACGGGTACATGATGTGCACCGAAAAGGATGAGTTTATTTACCATGAAATGATGGTACATGTGCCGATGGCGGTTAACCCGAAAGCCGAACGCGTGCTGGTCATCGGCGGGGGCGACGGCGGCGCGGTGCGCGAGCTTTGCCGTTATCCTTCCGTGAAGCACATTGACCTTGTGGAAATTGACCGGCGGGTCGTGGAACTCTGCATGAAGTACCTGCCCGCCATTTCGTCGGCGCTGACTGACCCGCGTGTGACCATGCATTTTCAGGACGGCCTGCGCTTTGTGCGCGGCTGTGAAAACGAGTACGACCTGATTCTGGTGGACTCCACCGACCCGTTCGGGCCGGGCGAGGGGCTTTTTACCCGCGAGTTCTACGGGCACTGCTACAAGGCGCTGAAAGACGACGGCATCATGGTGAACCAGAATGAAAGCCCGTTTTACGAGGACGACGCGAAAGCGATGCAGCGCGCGCATCAGCGCATTGCGGCCACCTTCCCGGTTTGCCGCCTGTATCAGGCACATATTCCGTCGTACCCCTCCGGTCACTGGATGTTTGGTTTTGCATCCAAAGGCCTGCACCCGATTCGGGATATGCAGGCACAGGCATGGAAGTCCTTGCATCTGGTTACGCGTTATTACAATACGAATCTGCACCGCGCTTCGTTTGCGCTGCCGACTTATGTAGAGGAGCTGATGAAAGATGTTGAACAGTAATCTTACCGGATTTATGGGCTGCGACGCTTCCTATGAAGAAGCTGAAATCGTTCTGTTCGGCGCGCCGTTTGACTCCACGGCAAGCTTCCGTCCGGGCACCCGCTTTGCCAGCCGCGCAATGCGTGAAGCCTCCTTCGGACTCGAAACCTACAGTCCGTATCTGGACGCGGATTTGGAGGACTGCGCCGTATTCGACGCGGGTGACCCCGAGCTGTGCATCGGCGACAGCACGCTTGCTTTGGCAGAAATTGAGCGGGTCAGCCGTGAGATTTTTCAGGACGGCAAGCTGCCGGTGCTGCTCGGCGGGGAGCATCTGGTCACGCTGGGCGTTGTTCGCGAAGCCATAAAAAAATACCCGAATCTAAATATTATTCATTTTGACGCGCACACCGATTTGCGGGAGGATTACCTCGGCGCGCGCCTTTCCCACGCGACCGTGCTGCGCCGCTGCTGGGACTTGCTGGGCGACGGTCGCATTCGTCAGTTTGGTATCCGTTCGGGATTAAAAGAGGAATTCGAGTGGGCGAAAGAACACACTTCCATGCACCGGTTCAACTTTGACGGGCTGGAGGAAACCGTCCGCTCCCTTTCCGGTCAGCCGGTTTATTTCACGGTCGACCTTGATGTCATGGACCCCTCCATATTCCCCGGTACGGGCACGCCGGAGCCGGGCGGCGTATCATTCTTAGAGCTGATGGCGGCAATGCGCACGGTGGCGCAGGGCTGCAACCTCATTGGCTGTGATTTAGTGGAATTAAGTCCCGCGCTCGACCAAAGCGGCGTGTCCACCGTTGTGGCGTGCAAGCTGTTGCGCGAGCTGCTGCTGGAACTTTCAAATAAAAAGAAACCTGAATAACAAGGAGGAAATCAACATGGGAAAAGCGTTAATTATCGGCTGCGGCGGCGTCGCCGGTGTAGCCATTCAGAAGTGCTGCCAGAATTCCGTGGCGTTTACCGAAATCTGCATTGCCAGCCGTACTAAGTCAAAATGCGACGCGCTTGCGGCGAAGCTTGCCGGCTCCAATGTCAAGACCAAAATCACAACGGCGCAGGTGAACGCGGACGATGTGAACGAACTGATCGCACTCATCGAAAGCGTAAAGCCGGACGTTGTTTTGAATCTGGCGCTGCCGTATCAGGATCTTCATATCATGGACGCGTGTCTTGCCACAAAGACCAGCTATGTCGACACCGCGAACTACGAGCCGGAGGACACCGCGAAGTTCGAGTATAAATGGCAGTGGGAGTACCGCGAAAAGTTTAAGGAAGCCGGTATTACGGCGCTTTTGGGCAGCGGGTTTGACCCCGGCGTGACCGGCGTGTTTTCCGCTTACGCCATGAAGCATCAGTTTGATGAAATTCATGAAATTGATATTCTGGACTGCAACGGCGGCGACCACGGCTATCCGTTTGCCACGAACTTCAATCCCGAAATCAATATCCGCGAGGTTTCCGCAAAGGGCAGCTACTGGGAAAACGGGCACTGGGTCGAAACCGAGCCGATGGAAATCAAGCGCGAGTATGATTTTAAGAGCGTCGGTAAAAAGGATATGTACCTGCTGCATCATGAGGAGCTGGAAAGCCTTGCGCTGAACATCAAGGGAATCAAGCGGATTCGCTTCTTCATGACGTTTGGGCAGAGCTACCTCAATCACCTGCGCTGTCTGGAAGACGTGGGCATGACCAGCATCGAGCCGATCAACTACAACGGTATGGAAATTGTGCCGCTTCAGTTTTTGAAGGCCGTTCTGCCCGACCCGGCTTCGCTGGGGCCGCGCACCGTCGGCAAGACCAACATCGGCTGTATTTTCCGCGGCGTAAAGGACGGAAAAGAAAAAGATTACTATCTTTATAATATCTGCGACCATCAGGAATGCTACCGCGAGGTCGGCAGCCAGGCCATCAGCTATACCACCGGCGTGCCCGCCATGATCGGTGCGATGCTCGTGATGAACGGCACCTGGTCGAAGCCCGGTGTGTTCAATATAGAGGAGTTTGACCCCGATCCGTTTATGGACGCGCTGAATCAGTGGGGACTGCCGTGGGAAGAGGACTTTTCCCCGGTGCTGGTGCCGTGAGATGCCGAAAAACTTTGATTCCCTAAGAACGCCGTGCTATGTGGTGGACGAAGCCCTGCTGCTGAAAAATCTGGAGCTGCTGGAATCCGTGCAAAAGCGCAGCGGCGCGAAAATTTTGCTGGCGCAGAAAGCATTTTCCATGTTCCGCGTGTATCCGCTGCTGAAGCGGCAGCTTTGCGGTACGGCGGCCAGCGGGCTTTACGAAGCAAAGCTGGGGCGCGAGGAATTCGGCGGGGAAGTGCACACGTTCAGCCCCGCGTTCCGTGAGGACGAGTTTGAAGAAATCCTCGCCGCATCCGACCATATTATATTCAACAGCATTTCCCAGTGGCGGCGTTTTGCCCCCCGCGCATTGAAAGCGGGAAAGCAGTGCGGCCTGCGCGTGAACCCGGAGCATTCAACACAGGAGGGGCACGCGATTTACGACCCGTGCGCGCCTTGCTCGCGGCTGGGCGTGCCGGCGGCGGATTTTGCCCCGGAGCAGCTGAACGGCTTGTCCGGTTTGCATTTTCACACGCTCTGCGAGCAGAACGCGGACGCGCTTGCCGAAACGGCGGAAGCATTCGAGCGGAAATTCGGAAAATACCTGCATGAATTAAAATGGCTGAACCTCGGCGGCGGGCACCACATTACCCGTGTCGATTACGACATCGACCTGCTGGTGAAAACGGTTCTGCGCCTGCGCGAAACATACGGTGTGGAGGTCTACCTTGAGCCTGGGGAGGCCGTTGCGCTTAACGCGGGCTTTTTGGTTTCTACGGTGCTCGACACCCTGCATAACGGAATGGATTTGGCGATTCTGGATACCTCCGCCGCGTGCCATATGCCCGACGTGCTGGAAATGCCCTACCGCCCCAATATCATCGGCGCGGGGCAGCCGGGCGAACGCGCTTACACGGTGCGGCTTGGCGGGCCGACCTGCCTTGCGGGCGACGTCATCGGGGATTACTCGTTTGACGCACCGCTGAGGGCCGGCGACCGCGTGGTGTTCTGCGACATGGCGATTTACTCCATGGTGAAAAACAACACGTTTAACGGCATGCGTCTGCCAGACATCGTTCTTCGCCGGTTGGACGGAACCGACGAGCTTGTGCGTCGTTTCGGCTATGAGGATTTCAAAACCCGTCTTTCCTGAGTTTATGAATTACAGAACAGAAGCCGTGTGCTCCTTGGGGCGCGCGGCTTCTGTCTTGTTTATTTTATAAGAATTTTTAATAATATTAATTTATTTTTGAAACTACCGCAAGAATATACAAGGAAGTGCAATATCAACTATTCATTCCTCCGAATGCTTGCTCTATAATGAACACAGATTATAGTCGAAGGGGAATAGAATGAATGAGATACGGCTACTTTGACGACGAGCACAGGGAATATGTCATTGACCGGGTAAATACCCCGGTACCGTGGACAAATTATATCGGCGTGAATGATATGTGCGCTGTTTTAAGCCAGACGGCGGGCGGCTATGTCTTTTATAAATCGCCGCAGTACCACCGGATTACGCGCTTCCGGCAGAACGCGCCGGTTGAGCGGCCGGGGCACTATGTTTACCTGCGCGACGACGATACGGGCGAATATTGGAGCATTTCTTGGCAGCCGGTTGCGAAAGATTTATCCAAAGCAAAATACGAGTGCCGCCACGGTCTTTCCTACTCTAAATTCAGCTGTGATTATCAGAATATAGCGGCTTCGCAAACGGTTTTTATTCCACTGAATGAAGCGGTTGAGCTGTGGGACGTGCTTTTGAAAAACAACGGAAAAACGCCGCGCCGCCTGAGCGTGTATTCGTATCTGGAGTTTTCCTTCCATCAGATCGACATGGATAATCAGAATTTCCAGATGAGCCTGTATGCCGCCGGTTCCAGCTATGCGGACGGAATCATTGAAAATGACCTCTATTATGAGGAGGACGGCTACCAGTGGTTTACCTCCACGTTTGCGCCCGACGGCTTTGACTGCCTGCGCGACCGTTTTCTGGGAACCTACCGCGACGAGAGCAACCCGATCGCGGTGGAAACGGGGGAGTGCACCGGCAGCTTTGAAAAAACGGGCAACCAGTGCGCAGCCCTTCAGAAAAAAATCATTTTGCAGCCCGGCGAAGAACTCCGCTTCGCATTTTTGCTCGGCGAGGGCAGGCGCGAAGCCGCGCTTCCATTCCGTGCGAAATATTCCGATTTCCGTAATATTGACGCTGAATTTCAGAAGCTGGCGGCGTTTTGGGACGAAAAGTGCGGGCGGCTGCAGGTACATACGCCGAATCCGGGCATGAATACATCGCTGAATATCTGGAACCTGTATCAGGCGGAAGTCAATATCATGTTTTCCCGTTTTGCGTCCTTTATCGAGGTGGGGGGTAGAACGGGGCTCGGTTTCCGCGATACCTCTCAGGACGCGATGACCATTCCGCACTCCAATCCGGAAAAATGCCGCAGGCGTATTATCGAGCTGCTGCGCGGGCTCACAACAGAGGGCTACGGACTGCACCTGTTCCAGCCGGAATGGTTTGACCCGGAGCTGCAAAAGAAGGATTTGACTTATAAATCGCCGACGGTGATTCCGACCCCGAGCCGTGAAGAAATGGTGCACGGCATCAAGGATGCCTGCTCCGACGACGCGCTGTGGCTGGTCGCTTCAATCAGCGAATACATCAAGGAAACCGGCGAAATCAGTCTGCTTGACGAAATCGTCACCTACGCCGACGGAGGCGAGGATACCGTCTATGAACATATGAAGCGGATTCTGGATTTTTCCGACCGTCAGGTTGGCGCAAGCGGAATTTGCAAAGGCCTGCGCGCGGACTGGAACGACTGCCTGAATCTGGGCGGAGGGGAAAGCGCAATGGTATCGTTCCTGCATTATTGGGCGCTCGGGCATTTTATCGCGCTTTCTGAATTCTCCGGCAAAACGGCGGAAGTCGCGAAGTACAAAGCAATGGCGGAGAAAGTCCGCAAGGCATGTAATGACGTTTTGTGGGACGGCGAATGGTATATTCGCGGCATTACCGCGAGCGGCAGGAAAATCGGAACACAGCAGGACGAAGAAGGGCGCGTTCATATGGAGTCCAACACCTGGGCTGTTTTCTCCGGCGTAGCCGGGGAGGAACAGGGCAGGAAAGCGATGGATTCGGTTGACGAGTATCTTTACACCCAATATGGACTGATGCTGAACGCACCTTCCTACACAAAAATAGACGATGAAATCGGATTTGTAACCCGTGTATACCCGGGCGTAAAAGAAAACGGCGCGGTTTTCAGCCACCCGAATCCGTGGGCGTGGTGCGCGGAAGCAAAGCTGGGGCGCGGTGACCGGGCCATGAAATTTTACAACGCCTTGCTCCCGTACAATCAGAATGATGAAATTGAGGTTCGCCAGTCCGAGCCGTATTCTTACTGCCAATTTGTAATGGGAAAGGATCATACCGCGTTCGGGCGTGCCCGGCACCCGTTTATGACCGGTTCCGGCGGCTGGGCGTATTTTGCGGCGACCCGTTACCTGCTGGGGGTTCAGCCTGATTTTGACAGTCTGATCGTTGACCCCTGCATTCCGGAAGATTGGAAGGAATTTGACGTGAAGCGTGTGTGGCGCGGCGCGACCTATCAGATTCATGTGGAAAACCCGGACGGGGTCAGCAAAGGCGTAACAAAAATCATAATGGACGGGCAGGATTATTCCGGGCAGGGTTCCGTACCGGTGCAGCCCGCGGGGACGGAGCACCTTGTACAGGTGACAATGGGGTAATTTTGGCCGCTTACCGTGCAAAGCGCAGTTGTGTGCGGAGAAATGTGGTGAAGATATGATAAAATTTGGAACGGGCGGTTGGCGCGCGATTATCGGCGACGAATTTACCAAAGCAAATGTTCAATTGCTGACTGCCGCAATCGCTGAAAAAATGTCGGATGAAGAAAAAACGGCAAACGGGTTTGTCATTGGGTATGACCGCCGATTTTTGTCGGAGGAGGCGGCTCACTGGGCCGCCGAGGTGATGGCGGGTATGGGAATCTTCTGCCGTGTCATTAACCGCGAAGCGCCGACCCCGCTGATTATGTTTGCGGTAAAATATTATGATCTGCCCTATGGCATGGCAGTCACGGCAAGCCATAACCCCGCGGTTTACAACGGAGTTAAAGTGTTTATGAAGGGCGGGCGTGACGCCGACGAAATTCTGACCGGCGAACTGGAGCAATACATCAAAAGCATCGACCCAGCTGAAATCAAAGCCGTACCGTTTGAAGATGGAATTCGCAGCGGATTGATTCAGAGCATTGATCCGATGAATCAATATATCGACAGTATTATCCGTTCCATCAATATGGACGCAATCCGTAGCCGGAACCTGAAAATCGCGCTCGACCCGATGTACGGCGTCAGTAAAACGGCGCTTCAAACGATCCTTTTAACCGCGCGCTGCGACGTGGACGTGATACACGAGCGCCGCGATGCATTGTTCGGTGGCAGGCTGCCCGCGCCGAACAGCAAGACGCTTTCCAGTTTGATCACCTATGTGGAAGAGAAGCACTGCGATATCGGTATCGCCACGGACGGCGATGCCGACCGGCTCGGTGTGATCGACGATAGGGGCGAATTTTTGCATCCGAATAAAATTCTGGTTCTGCTCTATTATTACCTGATAAAATTCAGAGGATGGCATGGCGCCGCGGTGCGCAATTTGGCGACCACACACTTGCTCGACCGTATTGCGGAGGATTTCGGCGAAACCTGCTATGAAGTTCCGGTTGGATTTAAATACGTTTCCTCCAAAATGGCGGAAACCAACGCAATCATCGGCGGGGAATCCTCGGGCGGACTGACCGTCCGTGGGCATATTCAGGGCAAGGACGGGATATACGCCGCCGCGCTGTTGGTGGAAATGCTGGCGACCACCGGACGCAGTCTTTCGGAAATTTACGGGGAAATTACAGCCAAGTACGGTGCCTGTGAAATGGACGAATCTGATTTCCGTTTTACGCAGCAGGATAAGGAACGCATTACAGGAATATTGCTGGAAGATAAGCTTTTGCCCGAATTTCCTTACGAAATCGAGAAGGTTTCCTATATGGACGGGTGCAAGGTTTATTTTAAAAACGGCGGTTGGATTATTGCCCGATTTTCCGGAACAGAGCCTTTGCTGCGCATTTTCTGCGAAATGCCGACGCTGGAAGAAGCACAGGCTGCAAGCATGCTGCTGAAGCAGTTTATCGCTCTTTCATAAATCTCCTCCATGGCAAAAGGCGGCCGCTTGTGCGGCTGCCTTTTGCCATATGCGCACGTGAGTATGCGAAGAAATTCGGTGGATTTTTCTGGAACTTATGCTATAATCAGAGAATATATGATCTGTAACGGAAATTCGGAGTGGGAGAGTGGCGGCAGTGAAATGGAAACCATTAAGTTGTTTTCGGAATATATCCCTCAAGTGGGGGTTGATCGGCATCGTTGTTGCCTGTTGGATATTGCCTATTACCATCGTCAGTCTGGTAACTGGGTATTATATCTCCAATAATATTAATGACCAGATTAAAAATACCATTAATTCGTCTGCGGGCAATTCGGTCAGTACTGCGGTCAATCAAATCAATTCAGCGGTTTCCGCTTCACGCTACGCTTCCTATAACCCCACAATCCGGAACGCTTACAGCGATTACCGCCAGATGAGGGACGAAAACGCGTTATACGATCAGGTGACCGCTTTTCTGGCGCAGCAGTATAAATATGACGATAAGTTTCTCATCACCACACTGTACTTCTGCGACAACCCCGAAAATATTTATTATACCTATAATGAGACCTATAACGCGACCTATTTCGGTGTTCGGGAATATCGGGATAATGTACATAAGATGGTGCAAAATCTGTCAAAGACACTGGGCACCGACATCGGTTTTTTGAACGTGCAGGGGCGGGTCTATATGGTGCGCAATATTCTTGGCAGCGACTACAGGCCTTACGCGGTTCTGACCATGCAGCTGAATACCTCAAATATGTTCGCGGGAATTAAAAACGTTGTTTGGGAAACAGATACCACGATCTGGCTGAACACGAGCGCTGTTGTGCTGAACGGCACTCAGCTGGACCCGGCTGATTTTAATATCGCGTTTACACCGAACAGTCAGTCCCTGCTGGAGCGAGAAGGCAGCACCTATCTTTACGGAATGAGACAGGCGGATGCCTGCCGATTCTATTATATGGTCAAGGTGGACAGCGCGCCCCTTGTAAAGGAACTTTCGGGCTTTAAAACGACGCTCATCTGGATGCTGATTCTGATCATTCCCCTTCTTGCGGTCGTGATCTGGTTTTTTACCCGCAATGTGTCAAGACCGATCAGCCGGCTGATTGTGGAAGCGAAAAATATTGAGGAGGGAAATTTTGGCGTGCAGATCAGCGACCGGTTTCCCAGTACGGAATTTCAGTACCTGACGGACGCGTTCAACAGCATGTCCGACAAGCTCAAGAACCAGTTTGAACGTATTTACAAAGAAGAGCTCGCACTGCGCGATGCGCGTATTATGGCGCTTCAGTCACAGATTAATCCGCATTTTCTGAATAACACGCTTGAAATCATCAACTGGGAGGCAAGACTTTCCGACAATGTCAAGGTGTCCATGATGATCGAGGCGCTTTCCACCATGCTGGATGCTGCCATGGATCGCAAAGGAAGGCCGACCGTACATCTTTCGGAGGAAATGATGTATGTGGACGCTTATCTTTACATTATTTCGGAGCGGCTGGGGAAACGGCTTACAGTCAAAAAGGAAATAGATTCCTCACTTCTGGATTACTATGTGCCGCGACTTGTCATGCAGCCGATTATTGAAAACGCGGTGGAGCACGGGATTCAGCCGCAGCAGAAGGGCGAAATAGTAATTCGCATTTTACGGGAAAAGCAGAATCTTGTTTTTGAGGTGGAGAACGACGGGATCATGACAGCGGAGGACGAGACCCGAATTGAACGGCTGCTTTCGGACGATTACGACGCAGCGCGAGAAAATTCAAATAATTTGGGAATCCGTAATGTGAACCAAAGGTTAAAAATCATTTACGGAGAAAGCAGTGGCCTTTCAATTAAAATGAACAGGAAAGGGCACGCAGTTTCGCGAATCATTATTCCTATTGACGAAACCAAACAATAATATACAACAAATGGCAAGACTGTTTATTATGTTTTCAAGGTATGAAGCGTATGATTATAGCTACAGAATCGATTCATGGCGTATCAAAAATGATGGAGGTTACACATTATGAAAAAGGCAGTTGCGTTTGTACTTGCAATGGCACTCTGCGGCGCAATGTTCGGATGTCAGAGCACATCCAATGCTTCTTCGCAGGCCGCGCCATCATCCCAGGCGGAAAGCTCTCAGGCACCGGCGTCTTCCGAAGCGGCAAAGCCGGTTGAAATTACGGTCGTTACATCTTACGGCGGAGACGACGGCAACAGGGCAAATTATGAAGCCGCGTACAAAGCTTATGAATCGGCAACCGGAAACACTGTAAAGGACGCTTCCGGAACTTCCAACGAAGAGTGGAAGTCCAAAATCATGGCCGACTTTGAAACGGGCGCCGAACCGGATGTCCTTTTCTATTTCAACGGTGTTGACGCAAACAAACTTGTTCAGGGCGGCAAGGTAGTCAGCATTGACGAAATCCGCAAGACGTATCCCGATTATGCCAGCAACATGAAGGATGAATGGCTGGGAGCTTCCCCGGCGGACGGAAAGAACTACTCCGTACCGGTCAACGGCTACTGGGAAGGCCTTTATGTCAACAAGAAAGTCTTAAAGGATTGCGGCGTGGAGGTTCCCGGCGCGAATTACACCTGGGATCAGTTCCTGAAGGACTGCGAAGCCATTAAAGCGAAGGGCTATACGCCAATTGCCGCTTCTCTGCAGGAAGTTCCGCACTATTGGTTTGAATTCTCCATTTTCAACCACGACACGGTAAAGACGCACGCGACCATTCCTGCTTCCTCCTCCGATGAAGCAGGCAAGGCATGGACATCCGGCTTGAACGATATGAAGACGCTATACGAAAAAGGATATTTCCCGAAGAATACCAATACCGCGACCGACGCCGAAACCTTCCAGCTGATGGCCGACAACAAAGCGGCGTTTGCCATTGACGGTTCCTGGAAAATCGGTTGGTTCCAGCAAAACGCTAAGAGCATTGATGATTTTACTGTTACCTATGTTCCGGGCGCAAATCAGAGAAAATCGACTGATATTATTGGCGGTATATCCATGGGCTATTACATAACGAAAAAAGCATGGGACGATCCGGCAAAGCAGAAAGCCTGCGTTGATTTTGTAAAAGCGATGACGACGGATGACGTCGTTTCCAAATTCGGCGCGACTGCCGTTACTGCACTGAAAAATGGAACAACAGCGCCGAGTAATGCGGATTCCCTTATGCTGGCAGCTCTGGCAATGACAAAGGGCGCCACCGGCATTGCTCCCGCCGCACAGGACGGATTGAACCAAACCGCCCGTACCGCGCTTTTTGCCGATGTGAAAAACATTGTAACGGGTAAAACGACAGCGGAAAAAGCAATTGATAAGTGCCTTGCAATCAAGGGTTAATTTCATATCAATTTTCAAGTGAATGTCATAAGGAGCCGGAGAGGATGCTTTCCGGCTCTTTATAAAAGAGGGCGATAATGCAATGAATTCTATGATTTTCAAAAAGAAAACCCCCTTGCTGGTGTTTTTGATTCCGGCGTTCCTGTTCATGACATTGTTCCTGTATTATCCGTTCGTCATGAATATTTACAACAGCTTCAGCAATATTACTGGGCTCGGCACCGCGGCGGAAGGATTGAATCAACCGTGGTATACGAATTACGTGCAGCTTTTTCAGGACCCCATTATGGCGACGGCAGTGGGGAATACCCTTATTCTTATGGTTCTGACAATTATTTTTCAGGTTGGCATCGCGCTGCTCCTTGCGCTCCTGATTGACAACATTAAAAAGGGCACGCAGTTTTTTCGTACCGTGTACTTTTTTCCAATCGTTATATCAGCCACGGCGCTCGGGCTTTTGTTCAATCTGATATTTCTATATGACGGCGGAATGGTCAACCAACTGCTGATGAAGTTCGGTATGACCGATATGATCGACTGGAAAGATGAGACGCATTACCTTTTCACTATGATGTTTCCCGTGATGTGGCAGTATGTCGGGTTTTATTTTGTCATCATCGTAACCGGACTGAACAATATTTCACCGGATATTTACGAGGCGGCTGAAATAGATGGTGCAGGCGGGTTTAAACGCGTGCGCTACATCACCATGCCGCTCCTGCACAATGTCCTGTGCACCTGCCTTACACTCGCCATTACAGGCGCTCTAAAGGTCTTTGACCTGCCGTGGATTATGATGGGCGCCGGAATGCCGCTCGATAAATCCTGGCTGACCGGAACCTATATGTATAACCAGACGTTTACCATGGGCGACGTGGACTATGGTTCCACCATCGCCATTGTGATCGTCGTGCTCGGCGTGGTGATTTCACAGGTTGCCAGTCGGGTCTTCAAGGAAAAAGATTATTAAGGGGGAGGGGTAAGTTTGAAAAACACGTTTTCAAGCCCACAGGGAAAGGATGGTTATTAAAAATGAATATGGAAGAAACAGCGCTGCCGTTGAAAAAGAGCGCGGCGCGCAGGCAAATCAAACCGGGTAAAATATTTACTTATCTTATTTTGTCCCTCTGGGCCCTTTCTACCATATATCCGTTTATCTGGGTGATTCAAAATTCGTTTAAGCTCAAGGGCGAAATCCGTTCTGATTCTTTTTCTATTCCATTTGGCCGCAGCTTTACGCTGGACAATTATAAAACCGCTTTCGACCGTGTGGATATTTTAGGCGCGTATAAAAACAGCCTGATTATCTCCGGTGTAGTGACGATTGTGGTTATTCTGCTGGCAGGCTTTGCGGCTTATGGAATGGCACGCTACCGGTTCAAAGGCCGTTCGTTCCTGCAGGCGCTGATTGTCGCCAGCATGATGTTCCCGGTGTTTTCCACGATTATTCCGGTCTTCCGCATGATGTTCAGCTGGCACATTGTGAACACTCAGAGCGTCAGCCTTTCTCAGTTGAGCGTCATTCTGCCGCAGATAGCGGGCAACCTTTCGTTCGCCATCGTCGTCCTGATGGGCTTTATCCGCGGCCTTCCTGTTGATTTGGAGGAAGCGGCGTATCTGGAAGGCTGTAACATTTATCAGATCTTTTTCAAAGTAATCATACCGGTGGCGAAACCGTCGTTTGCGACCGTCGCTATTTTTACTTTCCTTTGGTCATATAACGACCTCTTCACGCAGATGTTTTTCCTGCGATACAAGGACGCGTTTACCATTACGCGTCTGCTCAACGAAATTACGTCGATTGCCGGCGTCAATTATGGATTGATGGCTGCTGCGGTTGTTCTGGTCGTTGTGCCGGTGCTGATCGTTTATATTTTCCTGCAGAAAAACATCATTAAAGGTCTGACGGTTGGGGCAGTGAAAGGCTGAAAGTCATAAAATCAGCGCAGGTATATTTTGATGCTTAGCAAAAGATATACCTGCGCTGATTTGTTTGTGGTATAATAGGCTCAAACCTACGGGTGTGGGCCAGAGTTGGCATTGTGGGGATAAATTTCAGGAAGTTCTTCCGGAGGACTGCTTATGTATAAAGTAATCATAGTGGATGATGAAGACATTATTGTAGAGGGCCTGAAAAAGGTCGTGGATTGGAGCAAGTACGGCTGCGAGGTTGTCGGTACCGCTTCCGACGCAAGGTTAGGCGCCAGGGTGATCCGTGAAAAGTGCCCCGATATTTTATTTACGGACATCAAAATGCCGGAGATGGATGGCCTTACCATGCTGGCCGGACTGAAAGGGGAATTTCCTGAACTTCAGATTACCGTGCTCACCGGTTACCGCGACTTTGAGTACGCAAAACGCGCGATTCATTTGGGCGTTACAAGATTTTTACTGAAGCCGTCCAAGATGAGCGAGCTGGAAGAGGCACTCAAGGTAATGACAGAGAACCTCGGCAAGCTGCGCGTCAAATCGACCGAAGAGGAAGAAAAGACGGAAGAGGACACGCAGGAAAGCAGTGCGGCAAGCAGCTTTATTGTTCGAAGCGCCTTGAAGTACATCGAAGTGCATTATGCCGAGAAGCTGACGCTGACGGAGCTTGCGGAGAGAACCTATGTCAGCCAGTGGTATTTGAGTAAGTTGCTGAATAAATTCACAGGAAAAAGCTTTAGCGACTTGCTAAACCAAACCCGGGTCGAAAAAGCGGAAAAGCTGCTGCGGGATCCTTCCCTGAAAATTCACGAAATATCGGAAATGCTCGGTTTTAACGATGTTACACACTTTTCTCATATTTTTAAAAAATACAAGCAGGTGTCGCCCAATGAATACCGTAACGGGATCTATCACTGAAACAAGCTGATGTCCGCTTTACAAATATTCAATGCGAAAGACAGCGGGAATCCGCAGAAATATGTACGGTCAGCTCACTTTAGAAAACATCCAAGAAAATCGAGATTGGTTCTGTTGTCAAACGAACTGAATATGTTTACATAGGAAAACCCGAACGAGGCAGCTTTTTTGCGGCATCGCTCGGGTTTTTCGTTTATATATTGAATCCTATACATGAAGAATCAGACGCTGAACTCCCAGTGAGGTAAGTGCCAGCACAGCCCAGCAAATAAAACCGAGTAAAATAGGTTTTCCGCCGCTCTTTACGAGTTTAACTAAATTAGTATTCAGCCCGATAGCTGCCATCGCCACTACAATTACGAATTTTCCCGCCTGTGAAAGAAATCCGCTCATTCCTGCCGGCAGTGCCACGAATGTGTTGATCACAGAAGCTGCCACGAATCCGAGAACAAACCACGGAAATATCTTTGCAATATTGTAGCTGCCTTTTTGCTTCCCCGCGTTCTTTTTCGAGGTGTACAGCGCCAGAACGAGCGTTACGGGAACAATCATCAACGTTCTTGTGAGCTTTACGATTACAGCAAGATTTCCCGCCGCATTGCTGAAAGAATAGCCAGCCGCTACTACAGAGGAAGTATCGTTCACTGCGGTTCCCGCCCACAGGCCAAAGCTCTGGTCGCTCATGCCCATAACATGCCCAAGAAAGGGGAACAGGAAAGCTGCGATGACGTTATAAAGGAATATGGTTGAAATGGACTGCGCAACCTCATCGTCGTCGGCGTGGATTACCGGTGCCGTTGCCGCAATTGCCGACCCGCCGCATATTGCGGAGCCCACGCCGATCAATGTCTTGGTGTTTCCGTCCAGCTTCAGGAGCTTTCCCGCGACAAAAGCGGTTACAAAGGCTGCCGTCAGCGTAAACGCCATTAATACCAGTGTTTGTTTACCGACTTTAAACACGTTGAAAAGATTCATGTCAAAGCCCAAAAGAATAATAGAATATTGCAGAAGTTTTTTCGAAGTGTAGCTGATGCCGTCGCTGAAATAAGAGGGCCTTTTCCAAAAAGCCAGAATCATACCGAATAATATTCCAAGTACAGGGCTTCCTACAATGGGGACCGCCTTCCCGATGAACCATGCGGGAACCGCGATCACAGCCGCAAGCGCGATGCCCGGTAATTTATTGACGAGTGTTTTCAAAACATCTCCTCCTTTTGTTCTTGATAGTCAGTTTACTGAAAACATCCAAGAAAATGGAGATTGGCTTTGTTTTCAAATGAACTGACATAGTCAATTCGCTTTAGAAAACATCCAAGAAACAAGCGCAAAGTCTTTGATTTATGGATTTTACGCTTGGAGATTGGCTTTGTTTTCAAATGAACTGACTATATGATACGCCTTGACTTTGAATAAGTAAAATATTATTATTTGATTTATATTATAAGTAAACTATTATAGAAGGTGGGAAGCTCAATGACATTAAGGCATTATAAAATATTTGTGGCCGTGTGTGATACGATGAATATGACCTCCGCGGCGGAAAGCCTGTTCATCTCGCAATCCGCCGTCAGCCAGACTATTTCTGAACTGGAAAGCCATTATAATGTTCGGCTTTTCGAGCGGCTTTCCAGAAAGCTGTACCTGACACAGGCCGGTCAAAAGTTGCTGAGCTATGCGCGCCACATCATCCGCATGAACACAGAAGTGGAAAATGACATGAAGACGCTGCACCAAAACGCTTCCATCCGTATCGGTGCGAGTCTCACCGTAGGGACGCATGTGCTGCCCCGGCTTGTTTCCAATTTTAAAAAAGAGAATCCAGAAACCGAGGTTACGGTTCATGAAGATAATACGGAGCAAATTGAGAAGCTGATTTTAATAGATCAAATTGACTTTGGTCTCGTTGAGGGCGAAACCGCGTCGCCGGAACTTGTAAACCAGGCATTTATGGACGATGAATTGGTGCTGATCTGCGCGCCGACCCACCGCTTTGCCTTGTGCAGCGAAACAGAGCCGAAAGAGCTGGAGCAGGAGGAATTTATTGTCCGAGAAAAGGGCAGCGGAACCCGAAAAACGTTCGAAGATAAAATGGCAGCCAATCATTTGTCATGGAAGGTGACGTGGACCTGCAATAATGCTGATACAATCAAAATGGCGGTATCGGAGGGACTGGGAGTGTCCGTCATTTCCGAGCGTGCGGTCTCAAATGAAGTCCGATCAGGCACACTATGCCAGACAGGCATAAAGGGGATTGAGTTTAAAAGGCAGTTTAAGGTGATTTATCACCGGAATAAATATTTGACAGAATCGATGAAGAGTTTTATAGCCAGTCTTCCCGCTGTTTACCCGACTTTTTAAGTTCAAAACAGATCCGCTTGATTGCATCGGTTCATGCTAATATTTTAGTAATTCTCACAATCCTTACCATTTTACAAATAAGCCCTGACAAAACGCAATTTCAGTCAAACGAACAAGGGTGCTGCAAAATGAATGAAAACTCATTTTGCAGCACCCTTGTTCGTTATTCTGTATAATTGAAATGTAAATAAACCAAATTCGAACTTATAAGTCCGCTTCTTTGAACTTATGCTCAAACATCATATTCAGCCGGTGAAACGGTTTTTTCAGTGCAGCCAAAAGCAAATAAACGCCGGCAAACGCGAGCAATGCATAAATGTTATGGTACACGCTGCCCCACTCCGGCCCGGCAATCGCTTCACGGAAGCCGTTGATCGCATAAGTAAACGGCCATAACGGTTCCATAGCACCAAAGATTTTGGGGTTTGTCTGAATCGGGTAGATACCCCCGGCTCCCGCAATCTGAAATACCATGACGACCACGGCAATTGCCTTCCCGACATTGCCGAAAAGAGAGACAAGCGTAAAAATCATGATCGTAAAAGTCAGCGAGCAGAGAATGCTGAATACCATCATCAGCCCGAAGTCCACCGGTTTTACGCCAAGAATAAAGACATCGCCCAGCGTGATGATGGTCGACTGTACAAAAGAAATAAGCAGGAACAGCTGCATTTTGCCAAAGTGCTTTTGTCTCAGGTTGAGCCGTATTCCGCCGATGGTGTTTTCACATTCAACAGACAGCAACGCGCACGCAAGCAGCGCTCCCACCCAGATGGCAAGTACCGTGTAGAAGGGCGTAAGTCCGACGCCGAACGTACCTCCTTCGTAAACGTCCACTTCCTTTACGTCCAGCGGTGAAGAAATAAAATCAGCTACCGCGGAAGGGTTGTTCTCAACGATATTCAGAAGGTTGTCGACTCCGCTTTCTGAAAAACTGTTCATTTTATCGGAAAGCTGATTCAGGTTTGTTTGAAGTGTTGTAAGCAGATCATTCAGCTTGTTTGCCTGCTGTACGGAAAGTTGGCTGCTTGCGCTGCCAAAAACCGCCAGTGCGTTTAACTGGGGGATAGCGGATTTCGTCAGCTCAAGGACATCGTTTGTGTCGTCCAACTGTGTGGTCAAATTATTGACCATTGTGTTCAGCGTCGGAGAGCCCTGTGTGTAAAACGAATTGGTTACCGTCTGCACCTGTGTGGAAATTTCACTGCTGAGCTTGGAGATATCGGAAAGAGCGGTATCTATTTGATCCTTCGAAGCGCTTCCGGAGCTTATCAGTGGGATGAGATCAGTCAGTGTATTCTTTTCGTTAAGCACTAATTTATCCATGTATTTCATGCTGTCATACAGGAAAGTCAGCGAACTGAGCTGATAGGTATTATTGAGTGTCTTGATATTCTTCATGTCGGCATTGAGCATGGTGTGGATGGAAGAGCAGATATTGACGGTTTGCTTCATGATGCCGATCACATCGGTGTCAATCGTGTTGGCGTTCATTTCCCGCAGTTTGGAAATCAGTGCCTGATTCTGGCTGTTCAGCGCTTGCAGTTGAACCATATCGCTATTTAAATCGGATGTAATCGTCTGGACCGTTTGCTGTGTGCGCAAAGTCAGGGATTTTCCCGCCTGCGTCATTTTTTCCAGACTGTCAATCTGTTCCGTTACTTTAGGCAGCATGGAATTTGTCGTATTCAGATACCGCTGAAAATTCTTCGAATCGGTGTTTGCTTCACCGATATATTGTTTTAATTGTGAGATGCTGCCGTTTGCTTCTGTCAGGGTTGATTTCAGCTCAGTCAGCTGTGACTTGTCAAACTTTGCTTTCTCAGCGCCGGATTTCAGCATCGTAATGGCCTTTTCATTTACCGTTTTCACAAAATTGCTCTGAATGTTGCTGATCAGCTTATCCTTGGCCACATTGGTAATTTTCGCGGCGATCGCGTTCAGCTTTTCGTTTACGCGGTAAGTAATGACCGGCCTCTGAGGAGTGGTGGTCGTCAGGCTGATCAGGCCGGAGGAAAAGTTGCGCGGAATTTCAATGAGCGCGTAGTATTTGCCTTCATTTAAGCCGTAATTGCCCTGCCACTCGTCAACAAAGTCCCAGCCGATGGACTTGTTTTTCTTGAGTTCTTCGATCACGCTGTTGCCTACATTGACCGCTTCACCGTTAAATACGGCGCCTTCGTCATTGTTAATAATAGCCACGGGTAAATTTCCGGTGTTGGAATATGGATCCCAGCAGGCATAAATATTAATCCAGGCGTACAGTGACGGCAGGAAGGCAAGGCCGAGCACCACAATCAGCGCTGAAATATTGTGCGTGATGGTTTTCAGATCTTTAAAAAAGACCTGAAAAACCGGCTTCAATCTGTAAAGCCATCCGCTGCGGATTTTTGCCCCGACAGCACGCAGTGCGCGCAGCAATTTCTGCCTCATACCATTTCCTCCTTTCATTCCCCAAGACCGGATTCTTTAAATTGCTTCTCGAATGTGTGAATCCGTTTGCGCAGCGGCTCTACCCTGAAATATCCGAACAGCAAAAACACAATTGCAAACAGGGTCAGGCCGACAAAGTCCTGCACTACGCTTGTCACAAGGGGCCCGGCAATGGCCTCCCTCAAGCCGCCGACAGTATAAGTAAACGGGAAGAGCGGCTGCAAAATTTTAAATACAGGCGGGTCAACCTGAATCGGGTACGTTCCTCCGCTGCCGGCTAGCTGCAGAATCATGTAAATGATGGAGACCGCTTTGCCTACATTTCCAAGTGTGCTTACCAGCGTATAGGTAATGATGGAAAATACCAGGGAGGACATCACACAGAATGTGACAAATAGAAATCCGTTCACCCGGTAAATCTGCAGAATGAACAAATCGCCCAGCGACGCAATCAACCCCTGTGCTACTGCAAGCGTTACAAAGAGCAACATCTTGCCGAAATGCTTTTCACGAACAGAATATGTCTCCAATTCTTTGAAGTATCCGACGCGGGTTTTAAAAATAGAGTTCAGAATAAGGCAGCCCACCCAAAGCGCAAGAGTCGTGTAAATTGGCGCCATGCTGGAGCCGTAGTTGGGAATCGCGTTAATGGATTCGGTTTTCAGGTCAAAGGGATTGGAAATCAGGCTGCCCATGAACTCGGGATTACTTTGCAGAATACTGATAATCTGCGCAATATCGTTGTTGCCCACCAGCTGCATTTTGTCGCTGAGCAGGCTGATCACGTCCTTGAACTCAAGCAGCCGTTTGTTCAGGTCGGCTGAAAAATTAGAAGCGAATTCACTGCCGTTTTGTGCGGTGCTTACCATGTGTTCCAGATCACTGTTCAAGCCCTGCGCAGTTTGTATCAGATCCGCGGCGTCCTTTGCCGAAACAGTCAGGCTGTCGGCAATCTTATTCAGGTCATCCTTCACACCGGAATTATACAGCTTTTGCGCGGAAATCAGCTGGGTGCTTATCTGAGCGGCGTCCTTGTTTACTGAATCGGCAATGTTTTTTCCGATGGCATTCGTATCGTTCAGCTGCTGCTGAATTGTGCTGAACTGTGCTTTCTCGTCCTGAATATACGGTTTGGTCTTTTGAAGTGATTTGATGATATTCGCGAGCTGTTCTTTTTTTGCACTGTCGTCTTTTTCGGTAGACTGCAGGAAAGTAATCGCGGCGTCGATTTTCGGGATTATCGCGTCAATCGACTTATTGACATTTGTAATGGTTTTATCAAGTGAGTCGATTGCGGCAAGTACCGAATCTTCTGATCCCTGTACTTTTTTCAACTGTGCAATCAGATTATCCAAATCTCCGTGCAAAGTGTTCAAAGCGGTGATCAGCTGTGCAATGTTGGGGTCGTTCAGCGTACTGTTCAGTTCTGTCAGCTGGTCAGCAGTACTTTGTACTAAGTCATTGATTGTTTGAAGGTCAGTAATGGCGGTCGCTAGGTCAGCGTATATCCGTTTCACATCTGTCGGGGTCTGTCTCAAAAGCAGCTGAAATTGTTTCAGCTGGGTTTCAAGGTCAAGCAGCGATTTTCGCAGCTTTTGCAAAGACTGAATGACGCTGTCAATGTCATCGTTAAAATCCAGCGATTGGCATTGCTTCAAATACGCAATGGTTGCGTCGATGGCGCTGTCCATCGAATCAAGCTCCGTGTTGATCCCGGGGAGAAGAGAATTCACTGTTGTCTGGTTTCCCTGAGCTGCTGCTTCGTTCAAATCCGCAAACAACCCCTGAATACGGCTGTTCGACGTTTGTACATAGTCGAGATTGACATCTACATTGTGGATGGAACTATTCAGCGCGCTTTGCGTGGAAGTGATTGCCTTCTGCCTGTCAATATTATTCTGCGCAACTACCTGCAGTCCGCTCTGAATTGTGGGCAGCGCGGCATTTACGCTGGTGAGCAGCTGGCTAAGATTGTCTGAACCGGTGTGGATGGTTTGCAGCGAGTCCGTAACGGCGCCCATTCCGCTGTTAATCTTAACAATGGAATCCTTGATTTGAAGGATATTGTCCCTGTTTTTGTCCGCGTCCTTGCCAACGGTATTCAACGAAGAAAAAACAGTGGAATTGACAGTTGAAACAAAGTTTGAAGTGATTTCCTGAACCAGACTGTTTTTTGCGGTTTCCGTAATCTTTCCCGCTACCGGGTTCACCTTGGTATCTGCTTTATAGATAATCTGCGGTTTTTGCGGGTGATCGGTCAGTACAGTCAGAAATTTCGCTGAGAAATCCTCGGGAATCTCGATAGCCGCGTAATAGGTGCTGTCAGCCAAACCCAGATCCGCCTGTTTGGAATCGACAAATTCCCATTTGATCTTGTCGTTCTTTTTCAGTTGCTCAACCACATTATCTCCGATGTTCAGGTGTTTGCCGTCAAATGTAACGGACTTATCATTATTGACCACCGCAACGGGAATGTCGCTGGTGTTCTCGTAGACATTCCAGCAAGCCTTGATATTCACCCAAGCGTAAAGGGACGGAATCACACTGATGCCGACAATGATAATAATTGCCACCGGGTTTTTGGCAATACGTTTCCAATCCTGCTTATAGATGTTGAAGATATGATGAAAATTCATTTGTTACCTCTTACATATAAAATGCTGTTTACAGTAAGCTATATTATAGAACATTTCAGTACCGTTTGGTATGGATAATTGGACCAGAATTATCAGGATCACTCCAGTAAAAATAGATATTTTATCATGACTGGCATTGTTCAATCTGCCTTTTAATTCCCGCTGAAGGTAGTGTATGCAGGCACAGCGCGTTTTTTTCACTGATTCCACGTGAAAACATACTATATTAGAGAACATAGTACGCTACACGGTGCTTTGCGGGTATCCGCAACCGGGAGAAGATGGTGAGAATTTGGGCAAATACAGAATCTGCGTTTACGCGATTACCAAAAATGAAGAACAGTTTGTCGACCGCTGGATGGATGCGGTACGGGAAGCCGACCTGATCGTTGTAACGGATACGGGTTCAACAGACCGTACCGTAGAAAAATTACGCGCCAAAGGAGCGGTCGTATTTGAGGAGCAAATCAAGCCGTGGCGTTTCGACACGGCAAGAAATACGGCAATGGACCATATCCCCGAAGATATGGATATTTGTGTTTCCAATGACCTCGACGAAATTTTTGAACCCGGCTGGCGGAATAAACTGGAGGAAGCCTGGCAGCCCCGTTACACCCGCGCCAGGTACCTTTTTACGTGGAGTTATCATCCGGACGGGTCATATGAGAAGCAATTCCCCATGGAAAAGATCCACCGGAGAAAAGGTTTCCGCTGGGTCCACCCCGTACACGAAATCTTGGAATACAGCGGGGAAGACCCTGATCAGACGGTGTGGGTAAACGGACTGGTGTTGAATCATCACCCCGACAATTCCAAACCGAGAAGTCAGTACCTTCCTCTTCTGGAGCTCTCCGCACAGGAAAATCCGGAAGACGACCGGGTAATTTTCTGGCTTGGCAGGGAATATATGTATTATAATCGATATGACGAGTGTATTCAAACATTAAGCGAATATTTAAAAATACCCTCCGCCCGCTGGAATGAGGAACGCTGCGCGGCTATGCGCTTTATCGCGAAATGCTTCCAGAATAAAGGTGACCTAAGCAGCGCCCGAATTTGGCTTTACCGCGCAGTAGCGGAGTGCCCCGCAATCCGGGAACCGTACCTTCAGTTTGCCGAACTGGCGTATTTGGAAAGTGATTGGCCGCTTTGCTACCTGATGGCGACCGAGGGTATGAAAATCAGGGAAAAGAGCGGAAGCTATCTGATGGAACCGCAGTGCTGGGAATACCCGCTGTATGATTACGGTGCCATAGCCTGTTATCGCCTTGGTCTTTATGAGCAGTCCCGTGAATACGCACGGCAGGCACTGGACATGGCCCCAAATGACCCTCGCCTGCAATCCAATCTGGAATTGATTACTGCAGCGCTTTCCCATACAAATGGCTGACGAGGTGCCAAGCATGAGTAAATATAAAATCTGTGTTTACGCAATCACCAAAAACGAGGAGCAATTCGTAGACCGCTGGATGGACTCTATGAAAGAGGCGGATTTAATCGTTGTAACGGACACGGGTTCGACGGATTCCACCGTGGAAAGGCTGAGGGAACGTGGTGCCGTCGTATACCGTGAGGAAGTGAAACCGTGGCGATTTGACCTTGCAAGAAATCTTTCTTTAGGCCATGTTCCGGAGGATATGGAAATCTGTGTCTGCACCGATTTGGACGAAGTGCTGCAGCCGGGCTGGCGGGCCCGCATTGAAAAAGCGTGGGAGCCCGGTGTCAAAATGGGGCACTACCTGTATAACTGGAGCCACAAGGAAGACGGCTCACCCGACGTGCAGTTTACCTATTTTAAAGTTCATGAGCGCGGCAGCTACCG
Source organism: Bacillota bacterium (assembly GCA_023416955.1). Classification (GTDB taxonomy): domain Bacteria; phylum Bacillota; class Clostridia; order Oscillospirales; family Acutalibacteraceae; genus Caproiciproducens. The sequence continues at coordinate 36,116 of JAEZGM010000040.1, forward strand.
CTGGCGCTACCCGATTCACGAATGTCTGGACTACTGCGGAAACGGGCCGGAAATTCAGGTTTTCATTGAAGGCTTGATACTGGATCATTACCCGGACCCTTATAAGTCAAGGGGTTCATATTTGCCGCTTCTTGAGCTTGCCTGCGAGGAAAATCCGCAGGATGACCGTATGGCATATTATCTTGGCAGGGAATACATGTACCGCGAAAAATGGAACGAATGCATTTCAGTGCTGCAGCGTTACCTTGTGCTTCCGTCCGCCACCTGGAAGGAGGAGCGGTGCGCCGCCATGCGGTGGATTGCAAAGTCGTTTTACATGCTGTCGCAGCCCGCGCAGGCCTATAGCTGGTATTACCGCGCCATTGCGGAAATGCCCGTTATGCGCGACCCTTATGTGGAATTTGCGCAAATGGCCTATCAGCTCAGCGATTGGCCCGTATGCTTTTGTATGACGGAGCAGGCGCTCCGAATCACAAAAAAATCATCGGTATATGTAAATATGGGGTATGCCTGGGACGAAACACCGGACGATCTTTGCGCAATCGCCAGTTACTGGCTCGGCATGTACGACCGCGCGCTTGTACACGCGCGTGCGGCGCTTTCTTTCAGTGCGCAGAACGAGCGGCTGAAAAGCAATTTAAAACTGATAGAAGAGAAGGCGGCGGAACAAGCGGAAAATAGTCAGTGAATTTGAAAACAGAACCAATCCCCAAGCGTAAAATTCACAGATCAAAGGTTTTGCACTTGTTTCTTGAATGTCTTCCAAAGTAACTGACTTATAATAGGCAGCAGCAAAAAAGGAACCCGGCCTCCGGCCGGATTCCTTCTTTAGCCTTTATCAGTTCAGTTACGCGGACTTATGTATTGTGAGATATTCCTCTATTGATAGTTCGTCAATACTTTCATAATCATAATGCGTACCGTTTTTGGAAATTCCGTCGAGGTGAAGAAACGCAGGTTGCCTTCGGCCATCGTCAATTTGACTGGGTACAAGCCGCAGTTCCACATATTCCGATTTATTGCGGTCCATCTCCAATAGTTTGTCCAATAAGGTTTTTAAGTTCATTCGAATTGATTGCATTTTACCAACATCCTTTTATAGTTCAACTTTCTTTCTTGCCTTCGTGCATAGTGTATTTGAAAATGAAAAAAATTGCAATAGCGAAAAAAGTCGAAAAGAAAGTGGTTTTATCGAATGCGAAAAAATTAGATAAATCAATAAAATATTGAACAATATATTGCGCTTATTAGTCATATTTCCACAGCTTCGGAAATTATGCAAGGGCTTGTTTGTAAAATGCTGAAGATTACGCAAATTGCTAAAATATTAGCATGGAACGATGTAATCAAGTGAATCTACTTAGAGTTCAAATTTTAGATACAAGACCCAGGGACCGCTGATTATCCGACGACTTAATCATCGTTCACCCAGGGCATTCTGCGTTGTTTGGTTCGTGAGTGCGTTAATCCGGTCAATCAGCATATGCAGAGCGACCCGGTTTTCACCGCCCTGCGGAATAATAATGTCTGCATTCTTTTTGCTGGGTTCCACAAACTGCTCATGCATTGGCTTTACAGTGTTGGTATATTGATTGATGACGGAGTCCAGGCTTCGTCCGCGCTCTTTTACGTCGCGTGTCAACCTGCGAATCAGCCGGATATCCGCGTCGGCGTCAACGAACACCTTAATATCCATCAAATCAAGCAGTTCACGGTTTTCAAAAATCAAGATACCTTCCACAATAATTACCGGAGCCGGTTCAACATGCACGGTGTCGCTGACCCGGGTGTGTGTCACGAAAGAATATTGCGGGTGATCAATGGCAAGTCCGTTTTTCAGCTTCTTAATGTCCTCAATCATCAGGTGGGTATCAAATGCGTTCGGGTGATCGTAGTTCAGCTTCACCCGTTCTTCGAAAGGGATTTCCTGATTTGCGCGGTAGTAAAAATCATGCGATAAAATGACGGAATCACCTGTAACGGATTCCTGCAGCTTCGTAGCCAGTGTGGTTTTTCCGGAACCCGTGCCGCCTGCGACGCCAATCACAAAGGGCGAGCAATTCATAGTTGCCTCCTGTATTCATAAAAAATTGCATTTCATAAAATTATAACACAATCATAACAATGTGCGCTAGGATGAAAAAGAATTTTCAACGTTTTTCGAGATTATTTTTTAAAGGAAGGGAAAAGCTAGAACGAGTATGCAAATCGGAAAAGCAACGAAAGTCTGCATATTTGCCTTAGATTCAAAATACTTGCAGATAAAAGGAGGAGCGCTATGGAACGTCAAGATTACCAGGGAAGAATGGAAGAGCAGCTAAGCACGCTCGGCAGAAAAATTGACGAGATGACCGGAAATGCCAAAAGCCTCGCCGGGGAGGCTCGCGAAGAGTACAACAAAAACAATGTAATGCTCCGCGTACAGATGGGCAACGTGCAACAACAACTGGAGCAGCTGAAAAATACATCAGGCTCCGCATGGGAAGATGTAAAAAAGGGCGTGGACAGTGCGTGGGACGAAGTGCAGGAAAGCCTCAAGAGGGCGACGTCCCGATTTCAATAAAAGATGTATATAATTGGTAATTTATCATACACTATTTGCAAGAGGTGATTGCCATGGATTATACAGGCTTTGATGAGTTTCCGTTTCCTACATCGCTTGCCGAAAAAGATGTGCCGGTAAAACGGTTTTTTCTGTCGCTGTCGGACGATGAGCAGCTGAAACTGTTAAATGGCAGTTTGTCTTACCAGCAGTTTTTCGAGCGCGTTGTGCAGCGTATGGGCGCAGGAAAATCGCAGTTCTGAATCTTAATATGGAAAGTGCCTGTAAATAATGGTGCTGTAAAATGAGTTTTCATTCATTTTGCAGCACCATATTTTCAGTAGTGTCATTAAGTAGCCGTTGATTATCTGACGACTTAATCATCGTTTACTTAGGGCTTGTTTGTAAAATGAGAAGGATTGTGCAAATTACAAAAATATTAGCATAGATAGGACAATCAAGCGAATTCATTTTGAGTTAAATAGAAAAATAGAAATAAAAACTTGCGTTTATGGGTTTTATTCCGTTGCTTTTCTTTTTACAAACAAGCCTATAGAAGCCTCGGCAAATAAATCGTGTGTCCCGACGTAATTTTGCAATTTTTGTGCATACTAAGGCCGAGGTGATAAAATGGATAATCTTTATATGATGGGAGTGCCGGCGGCATTCGGTTTGCTGTTCGAGAGGGAACCCGATCTGGAGGGTTACTTTTTCGCACTGCCGGAGGAGACGCAAAAGGCCATCATCAACAGCAGCATCAATTCCCCGGAAGATGATCTTCGGGACACAATTGAGCGCTACAGATTAAAAGAATAATCGTCGGCGGAGCAGCTGCGCGGGCAGCGCCCCGCTTTTTTTAGCAATTTTCTTTTCCCCCGAATAAACTATAATGAATCTATAGAATTCGAGGGATTTTTATGGAAATGAAAGTACACAACTGCTTAGAGCAGGAACAAAACCCACTCCCATTTTGGATGAGGCCGGAAATGAAAAAAAAGGAGGAGACACCGGAAGACATGGTGGCGAAATTCAAAAGGAATCCGGATTCGTTTTTTCCTCCCGCCATCCCGCCGGGGAAGCCGAAACACAAATAAAGCAGCTTGCCCCACAGTCCATAACTGTACAGCAGCAAAAGCACACCGCCTCAATTACAGGACGGTGTGTTTTGCTGCTGTACGATGCTGACACCCAATAAGAAAAGAAGATCAAATTTGATAGGCCTCCCTCTCCGCCGTAAGCGGAGAGGGAGGCCTATCGTTCTTTCCGTCTGCCTTTTATTGGATCATAAAATAGAAATCAATGGAAGCATTTTATGCCCGGAAAAGTCGCGCTGCTGCCCAAGTTTTCTTCAATGCGCAATAGCTGATTATACTTGGCAACACGTTCGCTGCGGCTCGGCGCACCGGTTTTAATCTGGCCCGCGTTCAGTGCAACAGCCAAATCCGCAATGGTGGTATCCTCCGTTTCACCGGAACGGTGCGATACGATTGCGGTGAATCCGGCCTTATGCGCCATCTTGATCGCTTCCAAAGTTTCCGTGAGAGAACCGATCTGATTCAGCTTAATCAGAATTGAATTGCCGCAGTGCAGGTTGATACCCTTCTGCAGGCGCTCGGTGTTCGTTACAAACAGATCATCGCCGACAAGCTGCACTTTGCCGCCAAGCTCGCGGGTAATCTTTTCCCAGCCCTGCCAGTCTTCTTCACCAAGAGGGTCCTCAATGGAACGGATCGGGTACTTTTCAACCAGCGATTTCCAAAATGCAATCAGCTCGTCGCTTGTGTAGTGTTTCTGATGCTTCGGCAGAAGATAACCGTCCTCGGTTTTCCATTCGCTGGAGGCCGCGTCAATTGCAATGACAAAATCCTCGCCCGGTTTATGCCCGGATTTTGTGACCGCTTCGAGTATCAGTTCAATGGCTTCCTCGTCGGTCTCAAGATTCGGCGCGTAACCGCCCTCGTCGCCGACCGCGGTTGAAAGTCCTCTCTTCTTCAAAATCGACGCCAAGCCGTGGAAGACCTCTGCGCACCAGCGGAGAGCTTCCTTAAAGGAAGGCGCGCCGACCGGCATAATCATGAATTCCTGAATATCAATGTTGTTCGCCGCGTGAGCGCCCCCGTTCAAAATATTCATCATCGGTACAGGCAGGGTATTGGCGTTGGCGCCGCCGATAAAACGGTAAAGCGGAAGTCCGAGTGCATTCGCAGCCGCCCGCGCGGATGCCAGGGAAACTGCCAGAATCGCGTTTGCACCCAGTGCCGATTTCTCCTTTGTACCGTCAGTTTCCAACAGTTTGCGGTCAATTGCGCCCGTGTCGGAAGCGTCCAGCCCCTTAATTGCCGCCGCAATGGTTGTATTGATGTTGTTGACCGCTTTGGAAACACCTTTTCCGCCGTACCGGGATGCATCCCCGTCGCGCAGTTCCAGCGCTTCGAAAGAGCCGGTGGAAGCGCCGCTCGGCGCCGCGCCGCGGCCGACTGAGCCGTTTTCTAGGGTCACCTCGGCCTCTACGGTCGGATTGCCTCTCGAATCCAGGATTTCTCTTCCAATTACATTTTTAATTCTTAAATCTGACATAACAAGCACCTTCTCTAGTTAATTTATGGTATTAATTTCAGAATTCAGACTGAAACAGAGGAATGTTCTTTCCGCCCACTCCATTTCCGGTATGATGACAGCAGATATAGTATCGGTTGTAAACAAGTTGGAAATTCATTCAGTAAACGACCATTAAGTCTTTAGATTTGCTTTAATCAGCGGCCACTTGAGTAAGCCACTGCTAACTTTAATTAAAGAGTATCATTCCATACAATATTTGTCAATGAATATTGTATGAATTTTTTGAAAAACCCAAAAAAATTTAATCTTCCTCACCGCTTTGCAGACGCAATAATTGACAATAAATTACAAATGGCGTTTTTGGTTGAAAAATGCCATTTTTTAACGTATAATGAATTAAATATTAAAATTTAATGGAATTGTGATCCAGGGTATTTATTAAATACTTGGTTTTGCGTGCCGGAGCGCGGCTGCAAAAATTTTCGGTTTGATGGTATGCAGCAAACGAATATTGGAGTGAAATAAATTGAAGCGAAAGAAACGAATTTTATCAGGGGCATTTTCCTGTTTATGCGCTGCGGCGGTATCGATTTCCGTTCTGCCGATTCAGCCCGCATTTGCGGCTTCCACGGCAACGACGACGGATTATCTCAACCTGCGCAGCGGAGCGGGAACAGGAAACCGTGTGATACAGACACTGAGCAAGGGCATTAAAGTGACGGTTCTTGACAATACAAACGCCGAATGGGCCAAGGTGCAGACTTCAGGCGGACAAACCGGGTATTGCAGCAAACAATACCTGACTTTTTCGGTAACTTTGCCCTCTGCGTCTTCCGGTCCTTCTTCTGCCGCCGCAACCGCGGTAACGACTTCCAACCTCAATATGCGCAGCGGAGCGGGTACTTCGTATTCCATTGTAAGCACGCTCAAAAACGGAACCTCTGTTACGGTGGTTGGCAATTCCAACGCGCAGTGGACAAAGGTGAGAACTTCCGACGGTAAAACCGGGTATTGCAGCAAAGAGTTCCTGAAATTTTCCGCGACCGGCACAGGCTCGTCTTCTTCCGGCACCGGCACTTCGGGTTCAACCGCCGGCACGGCCGCGGCTACGGCGGTTACAACGGATTATCTCAACATGCGTGAGGGCGCGGGCACCAATTACAAAGTCGTTACGACTTTAAGCAAGGGCCTTACTTTAAAAGTATTGGATAATTCCAACGCGCAGTGGGCCAAGGTGCAGACAGCGGACGGAAAACAGGGGTACTGCAGTAAACAGTATCTGAAAATATCCGCCTCACAGCCCTCCACAACGCCTCCCAGCACAACACCGTCTACTCCCTCTACTCCGTCCACTCCTTCAACACCGTCTACGCCTTCTCAAACGGGTCTGAGCGGCGTAACAACAGCTTCGCTGAACGTACGCAGCGGCGCCGGAACGAGCTACAATATTGTTACGACGCTTCCTAAGGGTACGAAGGTGACCGTTACGGATAATTCCAACGCGACGTGGGCGAAAATAAAAACATCCGATGCAAAGGAAGGATACTGTTCAAAGGAATTTCTGACCATCAGCCAGACGAACACCGGTTCTACACCGGGTACGGGCGGTGGCACCCCGGCGCAGCCGTCCGTGCCGGATTCTTCCGGTCAGCCCGACAGCGGGAACACCGGCACTCACACCGTTACAGGTGTCACGGTCACCGCGGATGTGCTGCGCATGAGGGATCAGCCCAACACTTCCGGCAATATACTGGCGAATCTTTCAAGAGGAACCAGCCTGACGGTTCTGGATACTTCCAATGCCGCGTGGGTGAAGGTACAGACTTCCGGCGGCGTGGTCGGATACGTCAGCGCTGAATTCGTGAAAATCCGCTATTCCGACGATCCCGCCAATTCCAGCAATACCAGTGCGCTTTCGCTGTCCACTACACTGCAGACTGTTCCGATGGGAAAAACGCTTTATATCAAAGGAACGGTTACGCCAAGTGACTCGGCGATCACCTGGAAGAGCAGCGATATTTCCATTGCAACGGTTTCCAATGGGTATGTTTACGCGGTGTCCAAGGGTACTGCGGTGATTACAGCCTCTTCCGGCGTTTATCAAGCGACATGCACCGTAAACGTAACAGATGCGGAACCGGTGAAAACGGCCTATGCTTCGCCAAATATAGCCAGTACCGGCGCGGCTGTTACGTTGACCGCGGTAACCGACACTACGCGTGACGGGGTGCAGTTTGTTGTTACAGCGCCCGACGGGTCAACCAGCACCGTATCTTCTGCTTCGTTTACAACGGAATCGGTGCTTAACACCAACGTCAGAATATGGAAGGCGACGACTTCGTTCAGCGCGGCCGGAACATACAGCTTTACAACATATTCTTCCGTAAACGGCAGTATGAGCGGGACAGGCTACACAACAAACGCTTATGTTTCCGTGCAGCAGGATTTTACGACAACAACCAGTGAAGACCGCAGAGCCAGCGACCAGATGATCTCTCTGATTGGCAAGTGGGAAGGCTACCGCGCAACCGTCTATGCGGATATGCTGACCGCGAATCAGGTTCCGACCATCGGGTATGGCTGTACATTCGGCGCCAATGCAATTTTCTACAACGATATGACCGAAACCGAAGCCTGGTCGATGTTGGTGAATAAAATCAACAATTCTTCCTATACATCGGAACTGAATAAAATGATCCGCAATAATAATTTCCTGATGAATCAGAATCAGGCGGATTGCCTGATCAGCTTTGCGTACAATGTGGGTGCCGGATATTTCAACTCCACAACCACAGAGTCGGATTTTATCAATATTATGAAGAACGCGGTGGTACCTCCGGACTTTTCCGGAGGAATGGCCGCTGGCGTGACAAAAAACACCACATTGTATAATGCACCGGGGGGCAGCGGTTCCCAAATCTGTTCGGTGAATAAAGGCGCCTCAGTGACCGTGATCGGCAGTGATTTCAGCAATACCCGTGCCGGATGGTATCAGGTTACGCTCAGTGACGGAACACAGGGTTGGCTGAATTCCGGTTACGTTAGTCTTTCGAATTCCGCGTCACTGGTTCATGATTTGAACTATACGAATGCCAATGCATTCGGTTCCGACCTCATACGGTGGAATCAGGCGGGCGGAAAATTTTATGCCGGATTATTTTACCGGCGCCTCGGTGAAGTTAACGTCTATAACTACGGCGATTACAGTGCGGTACGATACAACAAGTACAATTATACTTATCCCAGTGCGGCTTCAGGCTTGAGTTAAGCATTGGAATAATTTAAAGCAGCCGTCGGAAAATTTTCCGGCGGCTCTTGCTTTGAAATAATTTATGCACCATAATTTTTCTTGCAATATAGACGGCGGCAAGCTATAATTGCAATTAGTGTAATCCGTTAAGGGGAGTGGCGCAATGGACGGCAATCAGGAGCTTTTAAACGCAATACGGCTGATTGTAAAAGAAGAAGTCACGGAAAACAACAAGCATATCGACGCGCGTTTTGATGCGGTCGAGCACCGTTTAGATGTGATCGAAAAGAACATGACGGTTATGAAAGGCGACATTGCCGGAATTCAGGAAGATGTCGTGGTGATACGGGAGGATGCGGAAGTTACCCGTAACTCTACAAATCTTCTGTTGGACTGGGCGGACAAGGTTGGAGTTGTCGTACATATTCCGCTTTTGCAGCAGGAATCAATTTAGCGTAATGCCTCCTTTTAAAAAATTGCTTGTGGATCATCAGACCCACAAGCAATTTTTTTGGTCAGGTTCGTATATCTATTGATCGTGCAACAGTCCGGCTATTTTATGTAACTATACTTTAAATTAGCTATAGAATTATTGCGGGAATCCCGCGGCGATTTCCTGAAGCGTTGGAACAGCTTTGATCTGCTGCTGTAACTGCAGGATTTCCTTGTCACCCGGCAGCAGCTCGGCAAGCTGATCAGTCAGCGCACCCGCTTCCTGCAGGCTGCCCTGATTGATCAGGGCCCGTATGCGTTTTTTCATTTCTTTGGCCAGTGCGGCAAACTCTTCGGTATTGGCCTGATTCTGCCGATCCTCGTCTTCAAAATGTTTCAGTAACAGTTTAATCGGATCTTTCATGACGGGGTAGTTTTTCAGCGCGGTATTCAAGTTCCTCAAATAGGAAGCGCCGTCGCCCTTTTGTTTCGCCGATAATGCCTGTTCCGCCCAGTAAGCGAAACGGCAGTCACCGGGCAAAAGCGATAAATTATCCCGCAAGAAATCTTTTTGGTATACAGCTTCCATGTGCTTTTTTGCGGCGACTGTATATTGGCGGAGCAGTTCAGCGCACTGCTCTGCCTCTTTCGATTTTGCCTTTTCAAGAATCATTCTATCCAACAGGCAGATGACCCAGCGCAGTTCAAGCACGGACTGTTCGGGTTTAGCGGCGCTGACATATTGCACGAGGTCTTCCGTAAACTCAGAATGCTGTTTCTGAATATTTGCCGCCGCCGCCAGCAGTTCATCCGCGTTAAACTGCAACAAACAGCGCTCAATATCCAGCCCTTCCAGCATAGCATAATACAAAATGTCGGAAAAAAAATATTTCCGCTTTTCGTCACTCTGGGAAAATGCATTTAAAATTGGCTGGGAGGAGTGATGATCTCCTGCTTTTTCATAAGAACGCAGCTGCCACAGCCTTGTGTAATCATGATCCGCATTCGTTTTCAGGAAAGCCTCAAGCAAACGATCCGTGATAATCGGGTGTGCGTTGACATAAGTTTCCATGTAGGCGACAAAAATATCCATTTGCTCTTGATCATGCAGAGCAAGTACATCCTGAAGAAGCTCCGGCAGTAAAGACCAGTCATTAAACCGGTCACATAAGGCGGCATAAACTGAGTGCGCTTTTGCTACAGCTCCGGGAAGCGACAAATCAAGCTGTTTCACATAGCGGGCTGCGTTTTCACGGTCATCCAGTTCCACGCAGCATTGCGCCATCACACCCAGTACCTCATTCTTGTCTTTCGCTTCTGTGAAGCTGTACCAACCCATCATCAGCGCGGTCATGTCCAGTTTTTTTGCGTGGTACTTTTTGTAAATCCCCAGATATTTTTCGCCAAATTCAATTACTTTGGAATAGTCTTTCAGCTTTGCCGCCGCGTTGATTCCGTAATAGAAACAGTCCAAAAGCGGAATTTGTTCTTTCCCTCCTGCGTTGACCAGATCATCGGTATCCTTTAGAATGCTTTTATTATCTTCAATGGAGAAATATGATTTTTCCAGCCAGCAATGAAGAATTGCGCGCCACATCTCATTCGGACATTTTTGCTCGATCTGTAACCCAGCTTTTGCGGTCTCAATCGCCTGATTGTATTCTTTAGCCACTAAATACTCATTCGCGAGCTGAAAATACGCTTTCAAATTGGAGGGTTCTTCCTCTATCTGTTTCTTCAATAATTCAGAATTTCTTTGGAATTTGCGCAGCATAGATTCCCTTGTCTGATGAAGGTATCCGTAATGATGCACATAGGCTTCCAAATATTTATATGGCTTCATTCCCGGAATGTTTTCGTGGACAATCCCGGTAAAACGCATGCCCGGATACCGGCGGTACATCCGCGAAGCGTGAAAGTCAAGGTAAGAAGTCCCGTCTACGTCCTGATAGTTCCGAACAATAAAAGAACCCGAACCGTATTCGTCGTATTCTCCGCTGTTAAAGAATTCAATCAGTTCTGTAACGTCTTCAAACCACTCATCCGCGTCGAGAAACATAAACCACTCTCCGCGTGCGGCGTCCAGTCCGGTGTTGCGCGCGGCGGAAAAGTCATTGCACCATTCAAAGGAAATGATATGATCCGTATATTTCTTCGCGATTTCAACTGTTTCGTCGGTACTGCCGGTGTCGGTAATAATCAGCTCGCTGGGCACGGCGGAGAGAAGAGGCTGCAGTGATTTCAAGCATCTGTCTAGCGTTTTCGCCTCATTCTTCACGATCATGCCAATACTGAGCCGAAGTCCATTCTCGCCGAAAGTTTTTTGACTGTTATTCTGTTTCTTTATATTTGCTTTCATTTATAATAATCCCCCAATAATGAGTTCCGATTTAATTATACCTCAATTATATATCGGAAACCATCGGCAATATATTAGGTTTTGTCCTCCAAATACAAAGCCTGGCCCGTCCCGGTAAAAATTGGGGCTGGCTTTGTCCGGCGTAATTTTATTTATTACAAATAAAATCCGGAAAAACGAAATCCGTACAGTCAATTCTGATAAATATTTCCAGCGAGAATTTCCAACCCTCGCTGGTCTGTAATATAATAGGTGGTTTCTTTTTTCTCAAGCAGCTTCTTTTCGCAAAGCGATGCAAATGTGCGCAGAAGATGCCTGTGGCTGCATCCTAAATATTCCGCAAGCAAAGTGTGGTTTTCCGTAAAAATGTTGTTTTCCTGCATCAGCAGGATATACCCGGCCAAACGCTGCTCCAGTGGGTACAGCAAATTAATGCCGGCGCTCCTGCTATTGCGGTCCGCCTTCGCGCAGGTTTGCCGGCAGACAAACTGCAGAAATTGATTGTCTGCTAAAAGCAGGTTCCTGTTTTCCGTCACCGATACGGACAGGCAATAGGTATCTTTCAGCGCCTGCACGGTCGTTTTTGCCGCCGGGTCGCCGAAAAGCTCGAATTCCCCCAAAATTTGAATATCTTCATAATAGCACAGGAGAATGGATTTCCCGTTTTCCATGGTCTTAAAAACCTTGCACCTGCCGTCCAATAAGATGGAAATTCTGTCTGAGCGGGCACCCTCCGTGTACAGGTATTCTCCCGGATGAAAAAGGCACAGGCTCATTCGCCGGTAAACCTCCTGCGACAGCAAAGCCTTTACCGATTCAATTTTTTGTTGTATATTATGAATATTAGTCGTTTCAAGCATTTTCATAGCAGAAAATTCACCCTCCTACGGTTGATATAGTCAGTTCATTTGAAAACAGAACCAATCTCCATTTTCTTGGATGTTTTCTAAAGGGAACTGACTATAAAAAATAAAAAATATTTGCCGCCTATGACGTATGTCATAGAGAGCCCCGTTTAATTTATGCCATAATGAAAGCAGAAAGTAAGGACTGCCGAGAAAGTATTCGCATTACTATATTAGAGGAGTGTATTATGAGCTTTTTTGTTTTGCTTTTGGGCGGAATTCTTCTGGGGCTGATGACAAGTGTAAACGGCCTGCTGGCCTCTTATCTAAATATAGCGGAAATCAGCCTGATTGTCCACCTGATTGGCGCGGTTATGCTGGTTTTATACATTAAATTCCGGAAAGAGAAGATTCAGCTGAAGGGAGCGCCTCCCTACGTTTATTTAGTCGGTGTGCTGGGTGTGGCGCTGGTTGCCACGGGGAGCATCTGCGCGAAAAATCTCGGCGCGACGCTGACAATGGCTCTATCGGTAACGGGGCAAATGGCGGTTGCCGCCCTGATTGACCATTTCGGCCTGTTCAACACCAAGGTTTTTAAATTCAGCCGGAAACGCATCCCCGCTTACGGGGTGATGCTCGCCGGGCTGCTGCTGATGGTTTACGCGTAAAGGAGTGATTTGATGTTATTTTTCGCCGCGCTGGCTTTGCTAAACGGAATTGTAGGCGTAATCAATAAAATGATGAATTTACAGGCGACAAAGTCGCTGGGCACCGCGAACGGAACCTTAATCAACTATTTCGGCGCTTCTCTGATTTCTCTTTTGCTGGCTTTTCTGATGGGAGGAAAAGCGCTGACGGATATTGCGTATCTGAAGACGATTCCGCCGGAATATTTCTTCGGCGGAGTCTTCGGCCTTGTCTCTATGGTTCTGGTCATGATCGGAATGTCAAAGAATAAAGTGACTTTTTCCACTGTCGTAATATTAATTGGTCAGTTGGGCGCGGGACTCGCTATCGAGTCCATCGTAACAAAAAGTGTTGCTCCATTGAAGGTGCTTGGCGTACTTCTAGTGCTCGCCGGCGTCATGCTTGATAAATACCTGACACGGAAGCAAGGCAAGGAAACGGAGCAGGGTGCTTCAGAACATAGGATTCAGAACAGCGAAGAGAACTAACCAGAACGGAAAAGGAATTATTGAAATGAAATACGAAACATTGTTTTTTGACGCCGATCAGACTTTATTTGACTTTGAAAAATCGGAGCGCACCGCGTTTGAGCGCACCATGCTTTCTTATGGAATACAGTACGACGAACAAGTTCATTTGGGCGCCTATCAGGAAATCAACGATGCAATCTGGAAAGAACTTGAATTGGGGAAAATCACGCAGGAAGCGCTGAAATCGGAGCGCTTCAGAAGATTTCTCAAACAGCTGCAATTGGATTTCGACGCGGAGGAATTTGCGCGCACCTATGAGGAACAGCTGGCCGATACCTCTTTTTTATATGAAGGCAGTGCGGAGCTGATTGAGCGCCTGCATCAAAGCCGCAGGCTCGTCCTGCTTACGAACGGCCTTGCCCTTGTGCAGAATCGCAGGATACGCAAATCGGAAATCGGGGAGTACTTCGATGATATTATCATTTCAGAGGAAGTAGGTGTGTCAAAGCCGAACCCTGCCATCTTCGAGCTTGCCTGCCGCCACTTGCAGAACGCGGATAAGCGTAAAATATTGATGGTGGGCGACAGCCTTACCTCCGATATTCAGGGAGGAATTAATTTCGGCATTGATACCTGCTGGTACAATCCGGCTCACAACCGCAATACCAAAGGAATCCGGCCAACCTACGAAATCGGCAGTATGCAAAAGCTGTATGATATTATCTGACATTTGGATTATAAGCCACTTCCATTATATAAACGAAGGTGCCGCGGAATGAGTTCTCATTTCGCGGCACCTTCGTTATGGAAAGATTTCTTGTAAGTCATCATTAGACCTATAGATGATTTTTCTGGGAAGTAATGAGAAAATTGTTACAAACAATTATAAACACCATCATTTTTTAAATGAAGTTTTATTTGCACACCGCCCTATGGAAGGTAACATTCATCCACCTGAATAACCGTTCCATTCTGTATTTGCAATTCATAAGGATTGTTCACAGCTTTCTTTAGTCGTTCGGTAAGACCAGCACGGTCTGTAAGAACACCTTCGCCAGGTGTCCCTGAAAGCAAGTAAATTTTCGTCTGGCTGGAAAGCATTAAATTTTCCGTCTGCTGAGATGGGTTATAAATATAAAATCCATTTGGAAAATTATCTTCTGAAATTCCTAATTCCCGCAGCCGGTCTTTATCTTGAAGTGTAAGCCATTCGATCGGATCCAGCGTAAGTATTCCTGTTTCCTCATTAAATGCCCGAATAAAGCCCTTCTTCTTTTGCACTTCCTCTCCAGCGGAGTCGGATTTTGAGCTTGCCGCCGAAGCTAAAGCGCTTGAACTGGCTTCGCTGCCCGGCACGGAAATACTGGAAGCCGAACTGTCAGCTGCTGCTGAATTGGCGTTGGAATTTACCGCCCCTTTTCTGTCGGCCACGCCGCAGCCTGCTGTAGCAAAAAGAATCATAAATATAGCAGCTCTAATTGAAAAGGCAGCAATGTTCTGTTTCTTAAGCTTCATGATTTCTCCTCCGAAAAGATGCAAAGAGTATTTTAAAATTGTTTTAAAATACTATAAAATTATAACCTTTTTGCACTTATATGTAAATGGTTGTTAATTATGTAAAATAAAACTATTCACAGCGGCTCGTTAAAATAGCCGCCCGAGGGTCATAAAAAATTTTCTTCATAACTTCTCCACATAGCTTTGGTATGATAACCGCAAGAGGAGTGAATGAGATGAATTTAAAGAAAAACAAAACGATACTCATTGCAGCGGCTGTTGTTGTGGTTGCCGCGGCGGGGCTCATTACGGTGAAGTCGCTTTCGGCGGGCGGGCAGGCGCAGAGTGCAGGTGCGGCGCAAAGCGCGAGTGCGGTCAATGTGTCCGGTGACATGGTTATTGACAAGAGTAAAATTACAGCGACGGCGACGTTTTTTCCGTATCAAGACGGAAGCACGAATATGGAGGTGCTGGCGGTAAAGGCTTCCGACGGCACCGTGCGCACGGCCTTTAACACCTGCCAGGTATGCTACGACTCCGGCCGGGGGTATTACAAGCTGGAGGGCGACACGCTTGTCTGCCAGAACTGCGGCAATCGTTTTTCCGCCGATCAGGTTGAGCAGCAGCGCGGCGGCTGCAATCCTGTCGGAATCACAAAAGAGTATAAAACGGAAACGGACACCACCATTACGCTCAAAAAAGACTTTTTTGACCAGACAAAAAATATTTTTGATAACTGGAAAAAGTCATAATTCAATTTCAATCTTCCACTGTGGAATCGCGACTTGACTCGTATTTGGGCCTTATTTACTGACTTCATGAATGAATAGAGGGACTCCAATGCAACAGAAGATCACCGAGGAAATTCTTTCGGTAGGGGGTATGAGCTGTTCGGCCTGTGAACTGCGCATAGAGAAAGCATTAAATGACATGGCCGGAATTCTGGAGGTTTCCGCAAGCTTTTCAAAAGGGCAGGTGCGCGTTGTCTACGACGCTGCCGTGATTGACAGGGAAACCATCTGCAATGTTATACGGGATTTGGACTATACGGTTGGCACGAAGGCGTCGGAACCGGCGCAGACCGTTAAGGCGAAGAATGAAAAGCCCAAGCAGGACGGCCCCAGTGTAGTCGGTATTGTGCTGATTATAGCGGCAATTTATTTTTTGATACAAAATACCGTCGGGTTCGGGTTCATCAACAATATTCCGGAAATCAGCCAGAATATGAGCTACGGCCTGCTTTTCGTGGTCGGCCTGTTTACTTCGATTCACTGTCTTGCCATGTGCGGGGGCATTAACCTTTCTCAGTGCGTTTCTTACCAGTCCGGGGAAGCAAACCCTTCGGTAAAGCAGCGGGTTATGCCGAGCCTGCTATATAACGCGGGGCGCGTTATTTCCTACACCGTGATCGGCGGCATTGTGGGCGCGCTGGGGTCGGTAGTCAGTTTTTCCAGCACGGCGAAGGCTGTTGTTACCGTCTTTGCCGGCGTGTTTATGCTGATCATGGGCCTGAATATGCTGAACGTTTTTCCGTGGCTGCGCAAAATCAATATCCGTATGCCGAAATTCATCGGAAAGAAACTATATTCCGGAAAAACAAACCGGGGGCCGTTCGTCGTCGGACTGCTGAACGGCTTGATGCCCTGCGGCCCGCTGCAGGCAATGCAGCTTTACGCGCTAGGCACCGGTAGCTTTTACGCGGGCGCGTTTTCCATGCTGATGTTCAGCCTGGGCACTGTGCCGCTAATGTTTACGTTCGGCGCGGTCAGCTCATTCCTAAGCGGGAAATTTACGCATAAGATGATGCGCGTCAGCGCGGTTCTGGTCATGCTGCTCGGCGTGCTGATGGTAAGCAGAGGAATGACGCTGTCCGGGGTACAAATCGGTACGGCTTCCGCCGCTACAACCGGAAATGCCGCCGTTGTGAACGGCGGCACGCAGGAGATCACCACTTCCTTCGATAACGGTTACTATGTGCCGATTACCGTGAAAAAAGGCGTGCCCGTCAAATGGACGGTACATGTTACCGACGCGGATTTGAACGGCTGCAATAATCCCGTGACCATTCCGGCCTACAACATCCAGAAAAAGCTGGTTCCCGGCGACAATGTGATTGAATTTACGCCGACGCAGAGCGGAACCGTTCCGTATTCCTGCTGGATGGGCATGATCCGAAGCACCATTACCGTAGTGGACGACGACGCGTCGCTCGCGGCGGCGAAATCCGCGCAGGCAGCCGCGCCGGCGGCGGTTCCGCAGCAGCCAAGCTGCTGTGTGCCGCGGTCCTGATGAGATGGAACTGTGACTGTTTCTTCAATTAAGCCCCGCCCCGTCATTCGATTCCGACTGACGGGGCAATTTAATATGATCTTAATTCGACAGAGCATAAAGATTTTGCGCTTGTTTCTTGGATGTTTTCTAAAGTTAACTGACTATACTTTTAAAACCACAGTAATTGATGTAGAATAAGGTCAACAAGAAAAATTGGCGTAAGGGGGAACCCGGCATAGAAAAGAAAACGGTGCTCGTGGTGGACGATGAGCCGAAAATCATAGAAATTGTTAAGTCTTATCTGGAAAAAAGCGGTTATCAGGCTGCTTGTGCGGGTGACGGACCGGAAGCGCTGAAGCTGTTTGAGCAGTGCTGCCCCGCGCTGGTGGTGCTCGATTTGATGCTGCCCGGCCTTTCCGGGGAAGAGGTCTGCCATGCAATTCGCAGGAAGTCCAGAGTTCCTATTATCATGCTGACCGCGAAAACGGGCGAAGAAAACATGCTGGAGGGTCTTGGCATCGGTGCGGACGATTATATGACAAAACCGTTCAGCCCTCGCCTCTTAATGGCGAAAATAGAAGCAATCCTGCGCCGGGTATCCGCGGAGGCGGTACCGCTTTCCAACGCGCTTGTGTTCAACGGCGGCGATTTGGTCATTGACGCGGAGCGCCACGAGGCGCGCAAGAAAGGGGAGCGCGCGCCTCTGACTCCAAACGAATATGCGATTCTGTTTACCATGGCGAGCTACCCCACACGCGTTTTTACAAGGGATGAGCTGATTTCCCATGCGCTGGGAGAAGCGTTTGATGGGTTTGACCGCGTCATTGATACGCATATTAAAAATATCCGGCAGAAAATAGAGGATGATACGAGAAACCCCCGATATATCCTTACGGTGCACGGCGTGGGGTATTCTTTCGGCGGCACGCGATAACATAGTCCTTGTTCAAAATTTACAATCTGCCAATTTTCAAACAAGGACTAGAGGGTGAACCGTTATGAAAATGAAAAAATACTCTTTGAAATATAAGCTTTCCGCGTCGTATGCGGTTATGGCGCTGCTGCTGGTCGCGTCTATCAGCCTGATTTCAAATTTCTTTCTGCGCAGTCAGTTTGAGCAGTACATGATTCGCCAGCAGGAGACCAAAAATAAAGAAATCGCGACTCAAATTGCCCAGCAGATGCTTCATACTGCGAGCGGGCAGAGACGCGAGCAGGCGTTGGAAACGGTTGGCGTCAGTGCGCTGGAACGCGGGGTGATTGTAAAAATATACGATCCCTCCGGCGCGACCCTGTGGGACGCGACCGTTCACAACGGCGGTTTCTGCCAGCAGATGCTCGCTAATATGGCGGCGGAAATGCAAAGCCGTTCCCCGAACTTCAAAGGAGGATACGAAGAAAAGTCCTATCCGCTCCTTGCCGGAGCGCAGAATGTCGGCACGGTTGCGGTTGGCTACTATGGGCCCTTCTATTACAGCTCCAACGACGCCGAATTTATCACCACGCTGAACCGCGTGTTGATGGGTGTTGGGCTGGGCTCGCTGCTGGTTGCCGTGTTTCTCGGTATTTATATGGCGAGCCGCATCAGCAATCCCATTGCGCGGGCGACCGGTGCGGCCGAAAATATTGCAAAGGGCAACTATAACAACAAAATTTCGGCGGGCTCCAATACGCTCGAGCTCGACCGGCTGACTACCTCCATCAACAGCCTTTCCGAGGAACTGCAAAATCAGGAGGTTTTGCGCAGGCGCCTGACCACCGATATCGCGCACGAGCTGCGCACGCCGCTTGCGGCGCTGCAGGGAAATTTGGAAGCGCTGATTGACGGTATTTGGGAACCTGACAAGGAACGTTTTGAAAGCTGCCACGAAGAAATACTGCGGTTGAACCGTCTGGTGTCGGATTTGGAGCGGCTTGCACAGTTGGAGGACGAGAACTCCGTACTGCAAATTTCCGATGTGAACTTGCGGGAGCAGGCCGACAGGGCAGTGCGCAATTTCGAAGCGGATATCATGAAGAAGGAAATTCGGATGACGGTTTTCGGCGAAAACATTGAGGTGCAGGCCGACGCCGATAAAATCAGCCGCCTTTTTATGAATTTGATTTCCAACGCGCTGAAATACACGCCGGAAAAGGGCAGTGTAACGGTGAACCTGACGCGAAAAGGGCAATCCGCGGTGATTGAGGTTTCGGACACGGGAACGGGAATCGCACAGGAAGACTTGCCCTATATTTTTGAGCGGTTTTACCGCACCGATCGTTCGCGCAGCAGCCGTTCCGGCGGAGCGGGAATCGGGCTGACAATTGTAAAAGCCATTGTTGAAATGCACCATGGCAGCATTTCAGCACAGAGCGAGCTGGGAAAAGGTTCCGTGTTTCAGGTGGTTCTGCCGCTGCATAAGCCGAAGACGGGTCAGTAGACTTACCGGGCGCTTGCGGGGGAATCGGATTCGTAATATAATGGAAAAAATATGGAATAAGATGGCTGGGAGTACCGCGGCAAACATTCAGATTGATAACAGGAGGAATTCAAATGGCGGAAATATATTTAGCGGGCGGCTGCTTTTGGGGTGCGGAAAAATATATCAGGCAGATTCGGGGCGTAATATCCACCGATGTCGGCTACGCGAACGGGCGCACGGAAAATCCAAGCTATGAGGAAGTGTGCCACAACGATACCGGTCACGCGGAAACGGTTCATGTGGTGTATGACGCGGAAAAACTGCCGCTGCCGTTTTTGCTGGAGCTCTACTATGACGCGGTGGATCCGACTTCTGTGAACCGGCAGGGCGGTGACACCGGCACGCAGTACCGTACCGGTATTTACTATGTTGACCCGGCGGATGAAGGAGTGATTCACACTTCCATTCAGAAATTGCAGAAGCGGCTCGACAAGCCGGTTGCCATTGAGGTAAAGCCGCTGGATAATTTTTATTCGGCGGAAGAATACCATCAGAAATATCTCGATAAAAATCCCGGCGGCTACTGCCATATCGGAAGCGACAAATTCCGAAGGGCCGCACAAGCGGTTGTCGACCCGACCTCTTATTCCCTGCCGGAACGGGACGAACTGAAAGAAAAGCTGACGAAAGAACAGTACGATGTAACCCAGAACAGCGCGACGGAAGCACCGTTTGAAAATGAATTCTGGAACCGTTACGAGCGCGGAATTTATGTGGATATTACCACAAGAGAACCCTTGTTCCTTTCCACCGATAAATTCGAATCCGGCTGCGGTTGGCCGAGCTTTTCGAAGCCGGTTGACCCGAATGTTCTGCATGAAAAAGGCGACCATTCTCACGGGATGAGCCGTGTGGAAGTACGCAGCCGCATGGGCAACGCGCATTTGGGTCATGTGTTTCCTGACGGCCCGAAGGAGCTTGGCGGGCTACGCTACTGCATCAACAGTGCAGCTCTGCGCTTTGTTCCGGAGGCGGAAATGGAACAGGAAGGCTACGGGTACCTGCTGCCGTATATCAAATAAACACCTCCTAAATCCAATACAATCGTTAATATTATACGAAAAGAACGGCGCGTGCACTGAGGAATTCTATCAGTGAACGCGCCAATTATTTTTGCAAAAAAACCGGATTCAGGGTATACTGATAATATAGTCAGCAAAGCGGAAAATCCATAGTTCAAAGATTTTGCGCTTGTTTCTTGGATGTTTTCTAAAGTTAACTGACTATAGATTTCTGCTTTTAGCAGGAAATGATTGTATTAAAATGATTGTATTATAAGAACATACTGGGAGATATTATTTTGATAAAGGAGATCATTTATGAGCATCCGTTTAATTGCGTTGGATATGGACGGAACAACGCTGCAGAATGACCATGAATCCATTTCACCAAGAACCGAAAAAGCTCTTCGCAGCGCGATTTCGCGAGGAATTCTTGTTGTACCGGCAACGGGGCGGCTGGAATGCCTGCTTCCGCCCTCCGTTATGGGAATCGGGGGAATCCGCTATGCGGTCGCTTCCAACGGGGCAATTATTTATGACCTTCAATCCGGCGATGTGATGCATTCCAGCTACCTGACGCAGGATAAAACGATGGAACTGCTGCACGAACTGAAACCGGAGAACACGCTGATTGAAATATTTCAAAATGGGAAAATCATTGCGGAAAAGCAGTCCTTGAATTCCGCTTTGACCGACCATATTCCGGTCTTCCGCCGAAATCTTTTGCTGGACTTTCATATCTTGGTTGACAGCCTGCCGGAGCATATCAGAGAGCACGGCGACCGGATTGAAAAAATCAACCTCTCTTTTGTGGATCCGGAGCGAAGGGAAGGCCTGTGGAAACAGCTTACCGATCTGGGCGAAGTCGTGCTGACCTCATCCATTCCGGATAATATCGAAATCAATGAAATTCACGCAAATAAAGGTTCCGCGCTGAAACGCCTCTGCGATTCCCTGGATATTGCGCCGCAGGAGGTCATGGCTTTCGGGGACAACGGCAACGATATTGAAATGCTGAAATACGCCGACTGGTCGTTTGCGCCCGCCAATGGTACGGATGCGGCAAAAGCGGCGGCAAAGCGGGTAACCGCAGCCAATGACGAGGACGGCGTCGCAATCGCAATCGAAGCTTACGCGCTAAATAAATAACATAATATTAATCAGATATGTTTGCATAAAAATAATGGACAATGTGTCTTTTCCGCGTTATACTGGATAATAATCAGTGAATGCAGGAAAAGAGGGAACAGTATGAGTTATGTACCAACGATGGAGCAGGCGCAGCAGCTTTTGGAAGAGTACAATCAGGACGAATTCCACTTAAAGCACGCGAAAATTGTTTCCGGCACGATGGGGTATTTCGCGCAGGAATATGACCCGGAAAACGTGGAATTCTGGAAGGTGGTCGGGCTGCTGCATGACCTTGATTTTGAGCGTTACCCGGAGCAGCACTGCCTGAAAAGTCAGGAGATTATGCGGGAAAAGGGCATTGATGAACGCATTGTCCGCGCGACTGCCAGCCACGGGTACGGCATTACAGTCGATATTAAGCCGGAGCATATCATGGAGAAGGTACTTTACGCGGTGGACGAGCTGACGGGATTAATCGGCGCCGTCGCGCTGATGCGCCCCTCTAAAAGCGTATCCGACCTCGAGCTCAAATCCGTGAAAAAGAAATTCAAGGCACAGAATTTTGCCGCGGGCTGTTCGCGCGAGGTCATCACAAACGGTGCGGAGATGCTTGGCTGGACGCTGGACGAACTCATTGAACGCACGATTCTTGCCATGCGCAGCCTTTCCGATAAGATGGAAATTTAATACTAAAATCAATAATATATAGCGTCGCGCCCGGTTAAGACGAACTCAACCGGGCGCGACATATGATTTTCCTGGACCTTCC
>JAEZGM010000003.1 GCA_023416955.1 Bacillota bacterium
TCTTGTTGTATCATATCGTAATCCCTCCTTTTCCAAAAAACTACTTAACTTTCTCAACAACTTCAACTAGTCTGATTCTCTTATCTTTTGATAAAGGTCTAGTTTCCATTATCTTAACTCTATCGCCGATTTGACATACATTGTTTTCATCGTGAGCCTTGAACTTTTTAGTTCTCTTAACAGGCTTGTTATATAACTCATGACGTACGAAATCTTCAACAGCAACTACTATAGTTTTATCCATTTTGTTACTTACAACACGGCCTATTCTAACTTTTCTTCTTCCTCTTTCCATGTTTAAAAAGCCTCCTCTCCAAATTAAGCTCTAGTTTCGTTTAACTTTCTTTCAGCAAGGATAGTTTTAACTCTAGCTATATCTTTTTTAACAAACTTAATTCTTGCTGTGTTTTCTAATTGACCAGTAGCTAATTGGAATCTTAAGCTAAATAATTCACTTTTGAAGTCATTTAACTTATTCATTAGCTCTTCGCCTGTTAAATCTCTTAATTCTTTAGCTTTCATCCTATTCACCACCCTTTACTTCTAAATCTTCACGCTTTACAAACTTACATTTAACTGGAAGCTTGTGCATCGCAAGTCTCATTGCTTCTCTAGCTTTCTCTTCAGGAACACCTGCTAATTCGAACATTACTCTTCCTGGTTTAACAACTGCTACCCAGTATTCTGGTGAACCTTTACCAGCACCCATACGAGTTTCTGCAGGTTTTCTTGTTACTGGTTTATGAGGGAATATTTTTATCCAAACCTTTCCCCCTCTTTTTATATATCTAGTCATAGCTATTCTGGCAGCTTCTATTTGGTTAGAAGTTATCCAAGATGGTTCTAAAGCAACTAATCCGAACTCTCCGTAAGTAACTTTGTTACCTTTGTGAGCCTTACCAGCTAAACTTCCTCTATGAACTCTACGACGTTTTACTCTCTTTGGCATTAACATGAGTATTTCCTCCTTCCTCGAACCTTATTAATATTAGTTTCCTTTGTTTTCAGTTCTTTGAGGTCTTGATCCTTGAGGTCTTTGTCCTTGAGGTCTTTGTCCTCTATTATCATTTCCTCTTCTGTTATTTCTTCTGTTATCTCTTCTATCGTTTCTCTTGTTATCTCTTCTATCGTTTCTTCTTTCTTCTCTTGGGTTTACACCATTCTTAGTTGGTAAAACTTCTCCGTTACATATCCAAACTTTTATACCAGTTTTACCGTAAGTAGTGTTAGCCTCAGCGAAACCATAGTTTATATCAGCTCTTAATGTTTGTAAAGGAACATTTCCTTCGCTGTATCCTTCAGTTCTAGCCATTTCAGCTCCACCTAATCTACCAGAAGCAGATACTTTTATACCTTTAACTCCTGACTTCATAGCTCTTTGTATAGCTTGCTTCATAGCTCTTCTGAATGCAACCCTTCTTTCTATAGCTAACGCTATATTTTCTGCTACTAATTGAGCATCCTTATCAGGGTTTCTTACTTCAACTATGTTAACTATTACAGTTTTCTTAGTCATTTTTTCTAATTCAGCTTTTAATGCATCTATTCCAGCACCAGCTTTTCCTATAACTACACCTGGCTTAGCAACGTGTAAGTCTAATTTTAATTTGTTAGCTGATCTTTCTATTTCTATCTTAGCAACTCCAGCTGAGTATAATCTTTTCTTTAAGAAATTACGTACATTATGGTCTTCTAATAATAAGTTTCCGAATTCTTTCTTATCAGTTGTGAACCATCTTGAGTCCCAATCTTTTATAACACCGACTCTTAGTCCGTGTGGATTAACCTTTTGACCCATTATTATCCCTCCTATCTATTAATTATTTTCTTTCCTAAAGAACAACCTCTATGTGAGAAGTTCTCTTTCTTATCATTGTTGCTCTACCCATAGCTCTAGGCATGAATCTCTTCATTGTAGGTCCTTGGTTTGCAACTATTGATGCAACGTATAATTTATCAGCATCCATTTCATGATTGTTTTCAGCGTTCGCTTTAGCAGACTTTACAACCTTAGCTATTATTTCAGCCGCTCCTCTTGGAGTGAACTTTAATATTGCTAATGCTTCATCAACATTTTTTCCTCTAACAAGGTCACAGATTTGTCCTGCTTTTCTTGGTGATACACGTACATATTTAGCAGTAGCTTTTGCTTCCATTTGCTATTCCTCCTTCCTTAGTCAGAAATTTATTATTTTCTCTTATTAGATTTTTCGTCGTCCTTGTGTCCTTTGAAAGTTCTTGTAGGAACGAATTCACCTAATTTATGTCCAACCATGTCTTCTGTTATATATACAGGCACATGTCTTCTTCCATCATGAACAGCTATAGTATGTTCTACCATTTGTGGGAATATAGTTGAAGATCTTGACCAAGTCTTTATAACTTCTTTATTTCCGTTAGCGTTCATTTCTTCTATTTTCTTTAAAAGTCTTGCGTGGACAAAAGGTCCTTTTTTAGTTGATCTTGACATTTAATTTCCTCCTTTCCGGGCAAAAAGTAAATCTATTACTTAGTTCTTCTTGATACTATTAACTTATCAGAAGCTTTGTTTTTCTTTCTAGTTTTGTATCCAAGAGCTGGTTTACCCCATGGAGTAACTGGTGAAGGTCTACCTATTGAAGTTCTACCTTCCCCACCACCGTGTGGATGGTCACAAGGGTTCATTACAGATCCTCTAACAGTAGGTCTTATACCCATATGTCTCTTTCTACCAGCTTTACCTATAACAACGTTACTGTGTTCTATGTTACCAACTTGTCCTATAGTAGCTTTACAATCTATAGAAACGAATCTCATTTCTCCTGATGGTAATCTTAATAAAGCTTTCTTTCCTTCTTTAGCCATTAATTGAGCAGAAGCCCCAGCAGATCTTACTAATTGAGCTCCTTTACCTGGCTTTAATTCTATGTTGTGTACTACTGTACCTACTGGCATATCTTTTAATGCCATAGCATTTCCTGGCTTTATGTCAGCTGTTGGTCCTGATAATACTGTAGTTCCAACTTCTAATCCAACTGGAGCTAATATATAAGCTTTTTCACCATCTGCATAGTGTAATAAAGCTATGTTAGCAGTTCTGTTTGGATCGTATTCTAT
>JAEZGM010000016.1 GCA_023416955.1 Bacillota bacterium
TCATATCCAGTAACGTCTTCCCATCGGGCTGCAGACGATTGGTTAAATAACGGACATATTGATAACCGGTATAGGTTTTCACCGGGTCTTTTGCATCAGCCGAAGTATACACCTGAATGCTGCTGAGCACTTCTGCCGTCAATTTTGATTTCAGCGTATTCAGGTCAATGTTCTTGCCCGCGTCACTATTTTGAATCGTCAGCGAAACGTGCGCCTGGCCGTTATATTCCGGTCGGTAACTCTCTTCAATGGCCGTGGCCGAAAATGTTGTGCCGTCTTTCAATTTTACAGTGAACATAAAATTACCTCTTTTCAAGATTTTTCAGCATAGAGAACTCATCCTTGCTGATTATTTTCAGCGCCCATTCATCGGGCACATGGTCAGCGAATTGCTTCTGGCTTCCGGTTAGCTGGTAAATGCGGTTCCAGTAATAAATGTTCGCCAATACCCGCGCCTGGTGCATGATGCAAATATAGGTGGCACGTTTGTTGGCCGTGCCGAAGCACTGATAGTTGTAGGCGCTGCACCAGCTACACCCTTGTGCAATCGGACAGTAGAAACATTCGTCCGTGGACTGCGTGCGGCGGTTTATTTTTTTCAAGCACTCGACGCAGTGGCACTCCTGCGGTAATGACATGATGCCGCGGTCTACATTGCCGATAATCAGTGGCGGAACAGATTTTCCAAGAGAAGACTCCATGTAACGTAGGCATGGGAAAATGTCGCCCTTGTAATCGACGGCCAACATATAGCCGGTTCCGCCGCACCAGTTCTGGTTTTCCGCTGGGGGTATCGGCTTTCCAATAAAATCATCAAACATGGAAATATACACGTCACGGTACTTACCAGATTTAATTAGATAGTCGGCCAATTTTTTCAGTTGAAAATACAAAGTCGTTGCGTGCTTTAGCTCCCAGCCTTTTTCATACACACAGTTTGCAAAGATCTGAGTGTATCCGAGTTCCACTAAATTCCGGAGTGCTTCATAAGTATAGGCAATGTTCCCCGGCGCCAGCGTCATTTTGCTTCCCATATCGCCGTGCCAATGCTCACGATAATGTTTAACGCCCTTTATGGCAATATCGTAACTGCCCGAACCGTCTGGGAATACCCGGCAGGCATCATGCAGCTTTTTGTTGCCGTCAATACTGATGGAAAACGACAAGTGTGACCGGTGTTTCCGAATGAAGTTTTGGAATTCGGGTTCGAAGTACAGAACACCGTTAGAGCAGATAGAAATCATATAGGCTTTGGCCCACGGATGATGCTTTCGGATGGCCTGGTCAAGAAAATAGTCAACAATTCGGTCGATAAGTTTAATTTCCAGCAGTGGTTCCCCACCGATAAATTCCAGGATAATTGCAGGACTGATGGTCGGATTGATGTACGGGTTCGATTCATCGGTATTCAGCAAATAATCCACAAATTTTTTTGCAACAGAAAAGGGCATCACATGGTGCCCTTTGTTTATCTGATAACAGTATGAACATTTGAGGTTACAGGCGTCCGTCACCTGAAACGTCACAGACCGCGACAGCCGTTTTTCGTGGATATTTCCATTGTATGGCTGTGGGAATAACCGGTTGTAATAATCCGGAAACTGTTCAATCCGTTTTTGCATCGGCAGCCTCCACGGTCAAAGTAGACGTTTCAAAGTCAAGGTTCCAGTTTGTCTTCTTTCCCCTAAATTCCGGGCAAGGGGCAATATATTCTTTTTCCAACTCCCCTTTAGCCGTCTGGTAGGCAACATAATCCTTCTGGTTATCTTTGTCCCATTCCTCAAAGGCCTTCGTATGAGTGTCGTAATCATGAGATAGCATATAGGCCATAATTTCTTTGGTACGCTCCAGATTGTACTGGAGAGCTTCAATGTAATTGGACTGCTCTTTTGCAATTTTAATTTTTGTCATAATTTTTCTCCTTTATCAAGCACTTGCAACATGCACACAGGCACCAAAACAGGAATTCACACAGGTACCAAAGCAGGAATGTACGCAGACTTTAGAACAGCTTCCTTCGCAGCTTTTTTGGCAGGATGTGCACATCGCCGTACATTGCGTACCACAATTTTTTCCACAGTCGCTCAGACAATCGCCAAGGCAAAAATTCACGCAATCACCATGACAAGATCCGCTGCATCCAGTACATCCTGAGCATCCTGAATAGCATCCACTAACGCAAAGCCCGCTGCATGATGCTTGGCAACTGCTGTGTGGAGTCGTTGTTGCTTCGGCAGCATAGGCGTCCACAATTTTATTCAGGTTTGCCGTATTGAAATCAGACGGGATTTTTGCACCGGCGGCAGCATCAACAAGATTCCCTTGCGGCTTGACCGCAATAATTGGGGCAATCACTTTATGACCGTGTTCGGTCAGAACTTTTCCACCCGACGCGGGCTGTACTGAAAAATCCCAGTCTGTCCCCGCATAGGCCACCATACTTCCGGTTCCATGCCGGCGCTGCATTTCGGCTTTCACTTTTTTCTTAATTGCATTAATTTCATCGGCTGTCAAATTATCACCCCCATGTTGCCGGTACAGGCGCCCAAGCTGTGCCGTTATAATATTTCACGATGTCACCGTTTCCGCTGTCCATCCACAGCAAACTGGTATCGGTTGGGGCGGCGGCCTGCCTCACATAACCGCCTGTTGCAGGCAGCTGCGACTTTGGAATCTTACCGTCTGCGCCCAGAGAAGCAACACCGTCTGCCTGCCCTATTTTGGAAGATTGAACTGCGGTATCTGCTTTTTCTCCTTGCGCCGATGTGGCCGCCCCTATATCATCAGGTTTCGTAGGGATTTTCACAGTAACTGGCGCGCTTCCATCAAAAGAAGCAGTTGATCCTCCTGAAAATGTAAGCGCATTGGGGACTTTTGTTGCTATCCCGGCAATAATTTTTCCGCTTTTGATGTCTGCAATATCCTGTTTTGTTGCATATACCAGGCTGTTGTCGATTATAGCAGTAACATTTGATGCATTTGCAATACAGATATTCAGATTCAACTGGGTAGAATAAAGATTTGTCGCTTTGTCAGGAACATAAATTTCCCCATCATTTGCATTGGCATAACCATAGAGGATTTCGCCGAGCTGCGGGTCTTCAGCAAAAATGCCAATTTCGCGCCAGTAAAATCCTTTTGCTAGAGAATCGTTGCTTAGCGTACTTTCAATGACTGCCTGCCCGGATCCGCTGAAAATGATTTCTGAAATATTCAGGTTTAGCACCTCATTGAGAAGATGTTTGAACTTTGTGGCATCCTGTCCGTTGAGCATTCCGTCACCGACCGCAATCCGTGTAAATTTCAGCTGAATCCCTGTCTGCGCTTTTGCGAGGAGGTTCCGGCCGTCATCCGTAAATATGATTGATCCAAATCCATTTGCCAAAATTGCCGCCCCCTTACACTTTGTCCTGCGCTAAAGTAAAATTAACCGACATCTGAACCACGCCCGCGAGGTAGGCTGTCGCCGTCGCTATCGACGCAATAATAATCACATCATCAAGATGGCTCCTGGCATTTTGTGCGCTCACAATTGCTCGGCGTACTTCCTCCATCTGCTTGTCGGAGTTGGGAAATTCGTTGATTAAAACACGAAAGCAGAATGGCTTCCCGCCATAATCAAACCATTCCTGCACGGTTGCAGAGCCAAAAACAATCCGCGCCACCTCTTCAACTGCCGCCGGCGTCCCCTTAATTCGGTGGATGTGCCCGCTGTTCTTGACAAGTTTCCGGCGCGTCTCAAGTGGTAGAGCTTGATTATAATAATCGACATGCTGCTGGAGAGCAAGCATATCGGTCACGCTATCATTCTGCCGATCGGCTTCTGTAAGGATGAAAACGCTTTGGATTGCCTGTATGACAAGATTATGTGCCGCATCCAGAGCCGCACACTCTGCCCTGATTTTCGGGTCTTCTGTCATCCCAGGAGGCATCAATTCGGCAAGCCCGATATTGTAAATGCTTCTATACATTGTCGATCCCCCCGTACGTTACCGCTGGCGTTCCCGCGATGGCAACAGAAGTCTCCGCAACCTGTGTAAACACTGGCGCGGTCATAATGACCCGTTTCGCCCCTGCCTGAATAACCGCAGCCGTCAGCCGATCGGGAACAATATCCCTGCCGATTTTGCTTTTTTGCCATAGAATGTAGCCGCTTACGGCGGCCGTAACCGCGGTCTGAATATCCTGCACATTTCCTGCATCCGCCGAATCAATATAATAAGTGAACTTCACGTCGTAATTCACAGCATCCGGTGCTGCTACTGAAAAGTGATCCGTGAGCGGCCGTCTGGCATCGTCCCCAAGATAAGCCTGTAAATCATTTAGGAATGCTTCATTTGGCAAAATGCCACCGGCAAGAAGAATCCGCATATTTACTTCCCCCGGACTTGGAGAGGTGACTTTCGTATCAATCACTGCCGGGCTGAATTTACGCGCAAAAAAGTCATAAGCGCCCGCAGGCCCTGCAACCGAAAAGCTTTCCGGCGAGTTGAATGTCCTCTCTGCAAGGGACAGGTCATCTTCCGTATCACTTCCGCCCTCGCTGGTATCGGTGTTAGCAACGGACGAAATAAACGATACGGGATCAACGAGAGTATTGATTTGCCCCGGGACATAACCATTTCCCACAGAGCCCATCATCTGGCATGTGGCTGAGGCCATCACGGCCGTATTTCCGGCCGGAAGTCTTACTTCTTCATCCGTTGCAAAATAGAGACCGTTTCCAGGCGTCGCTCGCGTCCCCTGCGGAATGATAATATCCACCGTCTGTGCTTTTCCGAGAGAAAACCGTATTGTTGTCACTGCCGCTGTAGACTGTGATCGAGTGCACCCCGTATTCGCCGCGAGATTGTCAAGATTATTTCCCTTTGCATATTTCAGAAAATTCTGGCGCGCGGTATAGTTGAGTGATTGGAGGATGGAAAAGGTCCTGAGGGCTTGTGCGTGAAGCAGAATATAGGCATCGTCTCCCGGTTGAACCGTGATATTTTTCCCTGTCAGTGCCTTGTATGTATTTTCATAGGTCGATATTTCATCTGAAAGAATAGAATCAGCCGAAGTATCTACAAAATTGAGGTCCGGAAACTGCTGAATCTGCAAAAAATCAGGCATAACCTATCACCACCGTTGGCGTAACTTTTCCTCCGTCTACTTGGAAGGAAATGTCCGTAATCTTGTAATCTGGAAAATGCTGCAGCATACATCGGCAATACTCAACCATCAGGAGGCCGCCGACTGCATCCTGAACGCTATCAATAGAACTCAAATCCACTCCGGAATTACGGTCAAATGGCACCGTTCCCTTTATTGTAGACAGAACCCGGCTAATCCGACGTAAAACCGCAGGATCGATGTCTCCTGTCGTTACCAGCTTTCCTAATTCAATCATGAATCCATATACTCCTCAAAAGATAAATCCATCGTACCGGAAATTACGTTGCCTTTTCCGTCAATATTGTTCCAGTGTTCCTTTACAGACTTTAATGTCCATTTATTTTTACCGATCATCTTGTTCCCAACGACCAGCACATCCGCTTTTCCGGCATTGGACAACCTGTTCCACCAATCGACAACGGCACGTGGGTTCAACCCAAGTGATTTTTCCAGAATTGCTGTAAATGTTATTTCATCCAGCCCTGGGCCTGCATAATCAGTCAGAGGTTTCATTCCGATGCGTTCCAGGTAGTTATACCGACCGCCCGAATCACGCTCGAAGTCGTTAAATGTAAAAGTGAACCATGGTGTTACTCGGAACCACTCATGGCCCCAATATGCAACCAGACTTCCCATCAGTTGCTTCCTTTCTGCTCGGTGACAATGTGATCGGCGTGAAGCGTAAGCGTTTTTGATGAACAATCATATTGAATAAACCCTTCTCCGAAGAGATCAAGGTAAAAGACTCCTTCACCAAATACAACCGGCGGTGAATCTTCAGAGAATGGTTTTCCAAGGCAGAATCCGCGCGTCGGATTATTGTCAAGGAAAAGGCAGGCCACAATATCACCAATTTCCGGCATCTTGTAGATTGGCCCAAACATTTGCAGGTTATTTTCGCTGCTATCCGAAATGTCGGTGAAGGTTACGTTGACCGTTCCGGATGCATAATTTACCGATTGAACTGTCCCTGTCTGTAAAACCGCCTGAGTTTTCATCAATACCCGCCTTCCAAGCATTTATGAATTCCAATTTCTGTTTGCCCTGCCTGAGTTCCACCGGTATGAGTAGCGGAGTCAATGAAGTAGTTGCCATTAAACTTACCAAATCCGGCAAGTTTGATAACACAGGCTGCGGCAAGCTGCAAGTTAAGCGCCACTGTCAACGTCCCGTGATACATCTGTTCGTTACTTTCCCTAAGCTTCGCCTTCGCAATCATCTCCGCCTGTGCGAGATTGTCAGCGCTTTCATTCATCGTCAGTGCTTTTCCACCAGACGTTCCTGGAATTCGGAAGGTATAAGATAGCTGTTTTTTGCTGTTCGGCGGCTGATAAGTTTCAGTAACCATGGAGTATCCGGTACCTACCGTCGGCGCATAGAACTGATAATTGGAAATATTGGATTTTCCGAGAGTGTACGTTGCGACCGATGCCCGCTTTTCGTAGGCTGCTTTGCTGTAAATAACGAGCCGGTTTGAAAATATCTTAACGGATAAATTATATTTTGACGCCGTGTCAATTAGAAAATCCGAATCTGTCTGATTTGATTGTTTGAGCGAAGAAATTACAAAGCCTAACGGTGCATCGTAAAGGAATGATAGCCCGTATTTTTTTGCTATGGACTGGCCAAGCTGTTTCATGGAGATTTTCGCCCAGGTGTGATCTGCTGTAGTATCACTGTATCCGGCGGCGGCTGGAACCGAAAGTGCCTTAAGCGTAAACGTATTCGGTGGTCCGGTAAACTCAGGTTCGTCTACAACCATGCTTCCACAATCCAGCGCCTTAATTTCGTCCGGTTTGCTCCAGTCATACGTCAGAATTTTTGCTTTAATTTGATCCCCGGTCTCCGGGAACCAGCTATTGAACCATTTCAGTGATTTATTTGCAAGGGTGAGGGAAAGGCTGTCGGAACTTCCGGCAGCCTTTTCATCATAAGAAAAACTGATAAGGTCGTTTTTTATGCTTCGCGTGATATTTTTGCCACGATAGATAAGGTCCACACCGATATGTCTCATGAGGATGACCTCCATGGAGGCAGGCTATCGCCGCTCTGCTGCTCCGGCAACAAATCCGGTACATTAATTGTCGTTCCGGCTTCGAAGATAACTGTTGACAGAAGTTCTTCGTCCTGATTCGCTGCTATCAGCGTATCAACGTACTTTATGTTTCCGTAAGCTTTCAGCGCTATCAAGTCCCAGGTGTCACCGAGTACCGTTGTATAAGTATTCATCCGAAAATTGGGTCCTTTCCAGTGCGGCGTTTGATTTCAGAGCACCATTTTCTCATGTATTCATCAAATTTTCGCTGCCCTTCGTCAAATGCCTGCGTTACATCGCCTTTCGATGCATCGCCTTGGATGATGATTCGCGGGGCATATTTGATGTTGAGCGCGATCGGCTGGCCTCCCGATGCATTTCCTCCTCCAACTGTAGATAATGCGGTTGTGGAAATCGGTGTCTTGCCAATCCCAGCGTTTACGCCTCCAGCCGCCGCATGCGCTGCCTTTTTCAGAGCCGGAATGTTTTTTGTAATGCCGCTGGAATACAGCTTCATAAAATCCGGGCCATAACTCGCAGCGTCTTTCAGCGGGCCAGTATCAGGTACGGAAAAGTGTAGAAACGAGCGAATGGTATTAGCAACATTTCCTGCCGCTTTTCCGATCCCGCCGATTGCGCCCTTGATACCGTTAATCAGACCGTCGATCATGTCCTTGCCCCATTGGAGCATCTGAGCCGGCAAATTCTTGATGAAATTCACCGCCCCATCGAATCCATGGATAATCGCATTACCGATTCCGGACATAAATCCAACAAATTTTCCGGGAAGACTCGAAAAGAAAGACATCAGGCCATTCCATACATTGATTGCTGTATTTTTGATTCCATTCCATAAGCTTGTAAAGAAGGAGCTAAGCGCCGAACCTATTGTATTCGCAATGTTCAGCACCCCATTCCAAAGGTTAGAAAAGAATGCGGGGATTGCATCCCAAATAGATTTTGCTGTATTTACAATGTTATTCCATGTTGTCGTCAGGAACGCTTTGATTGCATTCCATATTATGGTTACATTCGTTGTGATATGGTTCCAAGCCGTCGTGAATATTCCGACGATAGCGCTGAGGATTCCACTAAAAAATTGGCGTAACCCGTTCCAGGCTTGCGAAGCGCCGTTCCGGACGTTATTCCAGATTTTTGCCATATCACCCGGAATTTTTCCGAAATTGCCAGACAAAATATCACAAATTACTAGCACTGGAGCAAGCACAATATTTTTAATTGCTATCCAGGCCCCACCAAATATGTTTTTTAGGCCATTCATAATCTGTGAGATACCCGGTTGAATGGCACGCCAAAAGTCAAGGATCCCTCTTACAAATGGCTGAATAATCGCCATAACCACTTTAGTAATTGCATTCCATGCCGCTGATAATACAGATTTGACTCCCGTCATGGCACTGCTTATGCCGGATTTTATCCCGTTAAGCCCATTGACTGCCCCCGCTTTTATTTTGTTCCATAAATTCGAGAACCATCCGGTAATGCCATTCCATGCACCGGTCACGGCCTTTTGTGCACCCTCAAAAGTATTTTTAAACCAAGATCCTACCCCTGAAAATGTGTTTTTTATGCTGTTCCAAATGTCTTGGAAGAATTTACTGATCGGTCCCCAATTTTTTACAATTAGGAAGGCAAGGGCGGCGATTGCAGCAATTGCGGCAGCTATGAGCAAAAGCTGAGGCGGAAAATGAAATAAGTTTTCAAAAACCTTTCCCCCAAGTTTCAAGCCGGTAAGGCTTTTTTTGACGCCATCGACTCCTACTTGAATCCTTTTAGCATTTTTCACTGCTTTTCCTATTTTAGAAAATGCCCCACCGACTGCTGCAGCTGTCTTGAAGGTTGCCATTGCCGAACCAATCCCGACAATCGCTCCGATTACAAGGCTTTTATGGGAAATTACAAAATTAAAAGCATCCTTCAAGATTGGTAGGGTGCTTTTTACCGCGCCGGATATTATGGGTACTATTCTGCTGATTGCCGCAGAAATTGCCGGGATAACTTTCGTAAAAATGGTTGTAGCACCTGCAGCAAACTGTGCAAGTCCCCGTTTGATGTCCTCTTGATGCGCAGCCAAGTTTGCTGCAGCCTGCTTCAGCATACCCGTTACCTGCGGCAGAAGTGCTCTGACAGTTGGTAATATCATCAGGCCAACTTTTTCCAAGGTACTATGAATAGTATTTTTTATGATTGACATTTGGCCGCTTACTGTCTGTCCTGCTGCCTTTGCACTTCCTCCGAATTCGGTTTCGAGTTCTTTGATAACTAACTTTTGCGCACCTGCAACATTATTGTGTTTCAGCATGGTAGCAATCTGCTTGTTTTCTTCATCCGTGAAGTTAACGCCGCTCTTTTTGAGCGCCGTAAGGCCTTGAACTACACCCTTACTATTTATCGAAAGGTTCCCAAGTGCCTTACCAACCAGCATAACAGAAGAGTTCACGTCGGTGTGAAGGGCTGTTGCCATATCTTCTGCTGCTGAAATTGAGTCTGGAAATACACTTTTCCCGATTTTTGTGAAAGTAAGCATCAAGTTTTCGGCCTGCTCGGTAGTATTTTCGCTGTATTCCGTTACTCCCTGCTGAGCGTCGGCTAAATTTTCCAGTTGCTTTGTTGTCATTCCAGCTATTCCATGGGTAGATTTCAGAACTGCGTTCATTTGCGCAGTAGCCTTCTCGGCCTCACCACCGGAATCAATCAGAGTTTTAAGGGAAAGGCCAACACCGGCGGCACCAAGTGCACCGACAAGAACGTTTTTGGCTCTGCTAGCAGCCTTGCCAATGCCAGAAAGCGATTTTGTGGCACCATTTATGGATTTGCCAAAACTGTTTTCCAGCTGACCACCGATTTTTAATAAAAGCTCATAACTATTTGCCACTGGTCTCCCCCGCTTTGCTGATTATTTCTTCAATGACTTCGTTTGCCGCGCTTTCGTATTCGCCGAGCTCTCCGATTGCTAAATCCCGGAAAAATCCAATCCCCGTGCGGGTACTGATGCTCAGATAAATAAAGGTTTTCTCTAAGTCGTAGCGCGATAGGCCAGTCAGTCCGACGGATGAAAAAAATGAATAATTGCTACCCTGAGTTTTCCAGACTCAAACGCCGGAAGCTGCTGAAAAAATTCAATCGGCAGTCCTGTCGCCCTCGACGCGACAAAAGTCACATATTCCAGGCTGCTTTCGGGAACAATGGCTGCCATCATATCATCGGAGCCGCCTGTGATTCGGTTAAAATCCTTTGACATCTTGATGACATCATTGCAGGTCAAATTGTTCAGGCCCTGCAGGTTGATTTGCTCATATTCTTTTCCTTCAAACTGATAAGGGCGATGCAGCTTGATAACAAGCGCATCGTCCGTTTTAGCCGTGTTGTCTATAGCTGTGGCCGTATCAGCCTTCAAAAGTTTCTCACTCATTTGCGGTTGTCCTCCTTAAATATTCGACCGAATCCCGGCCAGCATATCTTTTCCATTGAGCCTATAAATGTAGTTGAGTTTGTCAAGATATAACTCTTCCTTGCCATCGATATAGACGGCAATAAAAAGGACTTCTTGCGTATATTTGCTGTCTGTTACTTTTCCAGGGGCGGCCTTCCCTAGCTCAATTCCTTTACAGGCGCCTTTGCTTTCGATGCGGACAGCCTGACTAATGATTCCACCGTTTGCATAATCGTTAATTTGCTGAGAGCCCCGAAATGTTAGGAGCGACTGCTCTTGTGCAGCCATTTCAAACATTGTTTTGTCGATTACACGGAACCCAACTTCAAGCTGCTGACTTTTAAATGCGCCAGGGACTGGCGTTTCAAATTCGCCAAGGATTCCTGCACCGGAGATTGTGTCGCCAATATTATCAAATTTTGGCAGCGTTACATCACCGTTTACGCCAACAAGTTTATTCCCAGCGCAGTAGATATTGAAATTTTGTAAAAATTGAGGGACTGCGTTCATGAATTATCGCCTCCTAAAAAGGCCTTTTCAATGAATTTCGGGTCAAACTGCATATCGTTCTCAATCGCTTCAAGCGGCGTGTAAGGCGCAAGTCTTTGCTTGAAAATAATTTTTCCGGCTAAAATCTGATCCGTCGGATTATCACTTTCATTAAAGGTAATGCTCATTCCAGCTACCTTTCCTTCGGCAATAAAGGCATTGTAAAACTGGTTTTCGTCGGTAACGAGCGCCTGTGTTATTTTTAAGTTCAGTGGATCATCAATTTCCTTAAAGTACCGACAAATGAATGTATTATTCTGCCAGTCGAAGGACCGTTTGATACTGATAAAACGGTCGCGTTCATCAAAGTTTTTCCCCTTCTGCTCTTCGGAAAAGGAGTAAATCCCGGTGTTATTGCCCCAGCTCTTCCACCCGAGAAAATTAATTGCGGTAAAAATTCCTTCCCCATTTAACCGGTTGGCTTCTTCCAGTGTAAACGAAACCGGAGTCCCATCGGCAAGAACCGCTGCTGCAATCTTAAAGTCTTTGTTTGATGGGGAGACAAATGCCGTACTTTCATTGGCACTATCTGTTGATTCCATCAATGCGCCAAGCTGCGCCGACATCCAGACGGTCTTTCCCCCTGTCGTCAGTACTTCTGGGAAACATGGAATAATGTCTCTTGCATTCAGCCCCTGAGACGTTTTCGCGCTGATTGCCGCCGGAATGGTCTTGCTGGCTGTGCTGTCAATGTCAGCAAGGACCGTCGCCTTAAATACTGTGCTGACGCTCTGCGCCGCTGTGACAAGCGCCGCAGCAACGTCTTTTTGCTGAGAATACCCCGGTGCCAAAAGAGTTTCAGGGATAACCTGCAGCAATGGGAAAATGCGGTCGACCATCTGAATTCCCGCAATGATATCTTCGTCAGTGACTTTCGACGAATCGAGCCGTGAATATCCGATTTTCACTTCTTTTCCAGTTGCAGCCCCCGTCGCAACAGGTGCTATGAAGGCTGTACCATCTTCATTGAAGGCAACAGAATAGTCCGTTTCAAGAGCATATGTAACCGTACCGTCTTCTGAGGTTACCTTAATGCTTGGCAGTAAAATTCCTTCTTTGGTAATGCTGATTCCGGCTACTGGCAACTCACAGCTTATACTTTCATCAGTGGCATGTTTTTTAGGGTCCAGCACATTGATTACAACAATCGGGGCTACTTTAAATACCTCAAATGATGAATGCACAGCTTGCATTAAAGAAAACTCATCAACATCTGAGCTGTATCCTAATTTCCCATTTACTTCGCGGATGTTATTCAGCAAAATCGGTGTATTTACAGCAGCTGCTGGGTTATCCAGCAGATTGATTGGTGCGGTACCTATGACGGCTTGGATTCCGGATTTGGCTGAATTTTCGATTTGGGTAACCGTTGGTTCTTGCTTGCCATAAATACCATGCTGATAATTAACCATTATCTTTACCTCCTTTATAAATTAGGATCTTCTGGCAGTATCAGCGGCAAATTCCAGTGTGTTTCCGCAACTGCCACATAATAGGGATAGATTTCCTGGTCGTTTAGCTCATACTCGAACGGCAGCTTAATCGAATACTTTCCGCCGATGATTCGCTTTTTGAAAAAGTCCTGGCGTATTTTTTCAATCATGTCCACCGCCGTCACATGCCCCTGATTCGATTTGTCATCATCAAAAATGCAAAGGTTCAGAAATAAGGTAGCTTCACTCGGCTCCGCTTCCTCTTCCTGCTTTGCACTCTTGAGCTGGACTGTCAGATAAGGAACATATTTGTTGAATGCATATCCTTCCTCCATTGGAAGGGCCTGAGGATAGATATTGAGAGGCACAAGCACTTTCGAATCGGTGATTTTTTTCCTAGGCTGGAAAAACTGCTTTCCACGAAAAAGATTCTCCACCTCAACGATGACAGCTTTTTGCAAATCAAGCGGCGTCATACTGCTTTCGCCCCCATTACCCTTTCAAGCTCATGCGCCAAACGGCTTTCAAGCATATTCCCGGCCTGCTCTTCGACGTAATCGATAATCTTCGGATGATTAATCATCTCTGGGATGGACGGACCCATGAGGCGCTTGATTGGTTCTCTACTGCTTCCAATTCGCTGGAAAAATCCGATTGACCCCTTTGCGTATGCCAAGAACCCGCGGTCTACGGCTTTCAGCCCTTCACCTTTTTTAATCTGCACCTTATATCCGCCCCGCGGCGGGTTTTGGGGGCTTGGTTCCTTTGGACTGATGCGAAATTTCGTCAGGTCTATTTTTTTGCCTGCGGATCTAACAACTGCGCAGGGTCTGGATGCTGTTGCCTTAGTGATGTGGAGAGAGTTCTTCACGTCCGAAGCCTTTATGACATATTCCGCCCGCACCTGCTTCGAAATATTGGATTTGACATTGGTTACCGTTCGATTTACCGCCCTGGACAGTACGAGGTTCACCTTTTTCGGTGAACCTCGAAGTGCTTCTCTGACGGCGTTCTCGCCTTTAACCGAAATGCTGATCATGCAATCTCCTCCAGCGTAATTTCATACATTCCGCCGAACGTATTGACGTTAATGATGCGGTATTGGACGTTGTCAACCGTAATCATCTGGTCATACGTCGGTTCTCCGGGCAAGTCTTTCTGCCGGACAAACAACGTTATTTTGTCCGTATAAGTTCCCTCGCGGCGGTCCGTAGCGGGCGTGAGCGATTGGGAGACGTCCGTGTCAATGATGCAGTCGTAGTCTTGGCCATCAATATTGTGTTTTTCCGCGAAAATATTTGTGTCAAAGAATGCTTCATCAAGGTCTGCGGACATCTGCTGCTGAAATGGGCTGTCCATTATTTCTTTTTGCCAGTCTGGATGGCCGAAGCAGGATCTACATCCAAGTGCAATGCTCCAGTGTCGGACTGTTTCTCCGCGTCTCCGGTACTGGCCGGAATGTTCTTGCCTGCAGGAGCGTCCGGCTCTGCACCCGCAGCAGCAGCCGACTGGTCTGGAATGTATTTACAAACGCCGAGAGAAACCAGGCGGTCGCACTGTTTGTCCGTGGTATCATTGATTAATTCGCCACTGTGATATTCTTTTCCGTTATGAACGACGATTCCCTTTGCAACAATCAGCATCTCAAATCCTCCTTACATGACCGTGGCGACAAGCCAGTCTTCGATAACGTCCGGTGCCGGAAGCGGACGAGCCGACGTGCGAATCATCCTTACATCGGAGTTGATGTTCGCCCAAACCTTCGGGACACGCTGCCCTTCGTAAGTGTGGAACTGTTCATCCTGCTCCATTTGCGTGACGGCACCGTACAGGCGTTTGCCCATGTTTTTCTTTCCGAGGATAACGAGGTTATCCGGAATCATCGGCTGAGTCACACCGTTTTCGTCATCGTACCATTCATCGTACTGGTAGATTTCAAGGCCGAGCCCCGGAAGAGTGCCCACGAATGTAACCTGACCATCATAATCAGCCAGCGGAACAGAAATTCCGAATCCAAGGCGTGACTGATAGCCGTCAGTCGTTGGCTGCAGCGTACCTAGCACAATGTTCCGGTTCAAGATGCTCTTGATTTCTTCTGCAAGGATGAATTTTTCAACCACATTTCCGGACATAATCGCGATGTTCGGGGCAAATCCGGAATTTTTAAGGACCTGCATACGCCATGCTTTCAAATCTTCATAGGGATGTGCTGTAGGGGCAGACCAAAGATCGGCGCCGCTCAGCGTAACAAACTGGTTGAAGCCATAATTGATTTCGTCCTGGACGATATTCTTTTGGTCATCGTCGACGTACCCTTTGATTGTGCATTTTCCGGTAGTTAAAATATCCCTGCACATAATTTCCTCGCGGCGGGTAATAGCCGTCTCAAAGAATGCCAGGTCGTCTGCGATGCGTTCCGCCTGACGCTGTTCCGGTGTCCGCTGGCTGTAGATATTCTCACCCATGGAGCGGGTGTTGATGTCTTCAACGGTAAGTTTACGCTGCGGCGCAACCAACGGAGGCTTATAGTTTCGCGTCACGAACCCTTGCCGGTCCATTGTAAAGCCACCATGCACAACAAACGGCGCTACGCGGCGCTTTTCTTTCTGAAAATCGACGTCCACGTTCTCGGTTACAAAGGTCTGTACCTCATTAAAAAAGGTATCCCTGAGGAATGTCCGCGCGGGCATCATGCGCTTAATTGCTTCCAGCAGGGTCCGGGTCTCATACATAGGAATCTGATTTGCCATATTCTTTTCCTCCTCTAAATTAGTTGGTAGGATACGGAATGGTATCCTTCAGGATAATGTTGTATTCGCGGAGCTGATCCGCGAATGCGCTGATGTTCTGCCCGGCAGCAGTGGTAATCGCAGCGGGATTGAATTCGCCGCTCTGGTAAGCAACCGCTGGGACGTTTGTCGTCGCGCCGGATGCACCGGTATCAGTATCTGCAGAGAGAATATACTTGGGAATCTGGCTTCCGTCGGTTTTCGTGCTGTCGCAAAGCACCGCAAGGCCGGAAGTAGTGATAACGCCGAGCAGTGTGCCTCTTTTCAGGACGCCCTGCCCTGCCACAAGAGTCACGCCCTTTTTCTCAATCGGGAATTTCTCACCCGAAACGAGATTGTCGAAGTTGAATTGCCCAATCTGCTGAAAAAGCTCTGACATTACTGATTGACCTCTTTTCCGTGAAAGTTTGGGTTGATTTTTTTATTGGCATAACCGGCAATCATGTTGCCGTATTCTACCTGCTGACGCGTTTCACTCTCTTCGGACATTTGCCCGGGCGCGGCACCGACATCTTCAACGCCGGAACCTGTCGCCGCCTGCTGACGCGCAGCCAGATATGCCGTGCCTTTTGCGCTGGAGCTTTTCATGGACTCATAGGAAAGCTCCATGGCCGTCATCGGTTTGTCACCGAATTTGGCGTCATTAAGCAGTTTGGGATCGACCTGGCCGGCCAGCGCATCAATCGCTTGAATGCGTTGACGTTCCTCCGTCCGGGCATCATTCACGACTCGGTTGAAGAAATTTGGGCAAAGATTTTTGAAAGCGGCAACATCTTTTAGGTGGACATCTTTGCCAATTTCACCGGCAGCCTCATCTACAAATACCGCATGCGTTTTGTCTTTTGCTGTCTTCTTGTCCTCGGGTTCGTCATCCGGCTCGTCTGGGTCCTCATCCGGATCATCGTCCGAATCGTCACCTTTGGCCGCTGTGTTTTCGATTCGTTTACCTTTTCTTAAGGCGCTTTTTGCCGATGCGACGAAGCGCGTGACAAAGCTGCTGTCCTTATTTGCTTCAGTAATGGCGTTCTGAATGTTCGCAACATGCTGAAGCTCCGGCATCGTTTTGTAGCCGGAAAGATCATGAGTAACTGAATTCATATACAGTTTCCGTCCTTTCATGTCGATTTTGGAATCAATCTTCTCTTCAATTTTTGTATCCGCAAAGCCGTTCTCAATGGCTTCATCTGCCTGCATCCACGTTTCCCCGCTCATCATTCCCGAAATTGTGTCCTCATCGAGGCCGGTGCGGGCCGAATAGATTGAAATAATGCTCTGCTTGATGGTTTCCAACACGTCCTGTTGCTTTGCGAGATCGGCGGAATTGTATTCCCCCATCATTACTGCAAGCGGGTCATGAATCATAATGATTGCCCCATCCGGAATCTGAATGTCATCTGCTGCCATCAGGGGAAGTGTAGCGGCCGATGCGGCAAGTCCGTCGACGATGGCGACAACACGGGCACTGTTCATCTTCAGCTGTGAATAAATTGCAATAGCCGCGAAAATATCTCCTCCCACGCTGTTGATACGCAAGGTTATCTGCGGAACATTTCCAAGCGACTCGAGGTCCTGGATAAAATCTTTGAGATAGACATTATCGTCCCCATCATCCCACCAGCTGTGTTCCGACATAATCTCGCCATATAAAAGGAGTTCTGCGTTTCCATCGGCAAGGTCTTTGAATTGCCAGAATTTTTTCTTCATGGTTCTTTTCCTCCTTCTTTTTGATTTTGAGTCTGCGGATTTTGGCTTGGTGCCTCATCCGTTTCAGACTTTTTAGAGATTGCAGTCGTCGCTGCCGGGTTAAACGTATTATTCGTGTTGCCAAGTATCTTGGCGTTTCTGGAATTTTCTTCGGCATTCGCTGCCCAGTCGCCTCCAGCAAGTTCTGTGGTCTCCCTTTCGTACGTTGAGAAGCCATTCTTAACCATGTGTTCGGCCGCCATAACCTCTTTCAGCGGATCGAGCTGTCCCTGCGACGGCCCGTTCCACTCGGCTTTCGACCAGGCATTTCGAATTACCGGATCATCAAAAAAGCCAGTAGCGCTTACACGCCCTCTGGCAACTGCTTCGGCAAGCCATAATTCATAAACCGGCTGGCAAAAATCTTTTGCAAACCATGACCGGCGTGTTTTGAAGCCTTTCCACGCTTCCAGCAGGCTCGCACGACTGGCAGAATAACTGGCGTTGAATGATTTCAGAAGCAATTCATACGGCACGCCGACTGCAGCACCGATATACCGCGCCATAGAGGTTACGAAAGCATCGAAGTTCTGACTCGGGCGCTTTGGATCGCCGAATTCGACTTCTTCGCCTGGCAGCAACCGGTTTATCGTTCCGGGCCCCAATTCATAGCCCTCATCAGATTGATCGACGCGCTCGCTGTCTGGAATCGACGTATGTACTGGGTTGCCGTCTTCCGGCACGTCACTCTTGATAAATGCTGTGAAGAATCCGTTGATAACAGCCGCTATGGTTTCGGCGTCGATATACCGCGTAAGTTGTTTCACGGATTCGATGACTGGGGCAAGCAGCGGTACACCGCGGTATTGCTCCGCGCGCTCACTGTACATCACATGAAGAATATTTGGCATGCCTGTTTTTTCGTCGTATGCCTGGACACGGGTCCACTTTCTTGGCTGCATGCTCGGGACAAAACTGTTCGGATAAAAATTGCAGACATGATAGGCCACAATGGCACCAGAATTGTCGATCTCCACACCGTTGTACACCCGATTCCCATTCTGCATGTTATACCAAACCTGACCTTCCAACCCCGAAAAAGCCGTTGTGTCTGGGTTGGCAATCCTGTCTGACTCGATAATATGGATTCTCAGGCTATATGGCATATATGGAGTTGGCGGCGCACTGTCAATTAGGGCAATTCCGTCACCATTCAGAAGCCATGACGTCAGAAGCAGTCCCTGATTTTCGTCAAAATTGTTGATTCGCGTAACATCGCTGAACTTGGAATTCGCCCAAAGATGGAATTCACGAAGTACGTGCTCTCCCCACTCTTTTGCTGCCTGGCCTTCCATTCCAAGGAATGCTGCATCCGGCCGCGGCTTGCATTTAAGACCAGGGCCGACAACGTTGATAAGATTGGTGTCTATTGCCGACCGTGCTAGTGGCGATCCCATATAAAGGGACCGGCTGCGCTGGCGGAGCGTGAAAAGGTTCATATCGATATCTTCGACCGGCGACCGGCTGTCAGCAAGCCATCCTTTCATGGACCGCTTGGTATAGCTTGCACCGCTTTCGGAATATCCGCTGTCCTTATATGATGTTTTTAGAGCCGCTGTGGGCTGCGCGCGCGAGCTTGGTTTTCTTCTATTGTGTCTGGAAATACTATCACCCCCCTTAAATATCGCGCGGAATCACCGAAAAGCTCTGCCTCTGTCCGTTGTTCCGCAGCATAGCAATTTCAGCCATAAGCTGACTGATAATCGCATGGATTTTCTGAGGATCCATTCTGCTGATTTCCCGACTGCCGATTTTATAGCTCTGCGCGCCGGAGGCAAAAGCCTGCTCAGCCTTGAGATAGCTATCGAGTTCCTGTCGCTTTATCTGCAGCGCTTCCGCCGCTGTTCCACCAAATGTCATAGAATTCCTCCTACAAGTATCTGTTATGAATGACTCGCGGCCGGTTATCCGGCTGCTGCTTTACCGGTTCGCTGACTGGTTCGCCGCGAGTCCGCTTAAGATAGAGCTCAAAATTGTTCAAATTTGGGTTTGCAAGCTTAAATGCCGCATGTGCGTAATTTCGAATATCAAAAGGTTCATTTCGTGCGGACGGCGAAACCTTTTCCCAGCAAAGAGATGTGATTCCGCTTTGTTTTCTAACGACTCGCCTTTCGGAAATGAGGCCCTTGAAATATGGCGCATCATAATCGGTCCGCTTCGGGAAATGGCAGAAAAAAGGCCCCGGCCGCTTTACTTTCAGACTATCCATAACAGCAGCCTTTCCG
Source organism: Bacillota bacterium (assembly GCA_023416955.1). Classification (GTDB taxonomy): domain Bacteria; phylum Bacillota; class Clostridia; order Oscillospirales; family Acutalibacteraceae; genus Caproiciproducens. The sequence goes on from JAEZGM010000016.1 coordinate 19,383, forward strand.
TCATCCACGCCGAGAATAATGAGAATATTGTGCTTCTCCCTCGTTTTTGCTATTTTGTATATGAGAGGATACCCATTCCCGCCTTGGCCTTTGATTGCAAAAACGTTTTTTGACCGGTTGGCTTTGCAGTAATCGTAAACTTCCGAAGTGCAGTAGCCGGAGTCGACGAATGTACAGGAAATTTTCTGCCCGATTCCATCGACAAAATAATAAGTGGCAAACAAGATTTCGCTGAGATGTTCCCACACTTCCGGTTTTGTTGGGGAACCTGGAATCTGACCGTGCTTGATACCCCAACTTTCTTCTTCTTTTCCCCACCCTACAATCTCATATTCGAGCCAACTGTCTTGTACATCGACGGCCGCTGTGAGAAAAAGAACCCCGTCCGGCAAATCTGCGCTGCCATAATCTTCGCACCGGTCCAGCAGAAATTCATCGTTTTCAATTTCGCCTTTTACCTCAAATGTCTCACCCAATACCGTATTTGTAAAAACGATGAACTGTTCCGGGTCGTCCTTGGTAGTGAGATATTCTTCGATGATTTTTTGCCACGAATACCATGGGGAAACGAAAGCATTCATGTGGAAGCTGCGCGTTCCCTTTGCGCCCGGGTTCGTAGCCACCCAGTTCCCCGGCTGTGCTTTCCACGTTCTTTCGTCGAAGTCTTTTTTACAGTTTGGGCATCGAAAAAAAATGTTGTGCACACTGTAATTGCCCTTGTCGTCCTTTCCAGACTCATAAATCATGTCAAAGAGATTCGGAAAAACATATTCTCCACAGCTCGGGCATTGAAGCCTCCATTGCTCTTGAGTTCCCAAAAGAAATTCATCTTCGATTCGCGAAGCCCCTTTGATTCCCGGGGAACTTACGAACACTTCTTTGCGGTTCCAGAAAGTAATCGTCCGCTTTTCCGCCAACTTCACCGGGTCGCCCTCGGTTCCCGCGCTGGGCGGGTACCGGTCGACTTCATCGCAGAGGAGAATTCTGATTGGGCGGCTTGCAAGGCCGGAAGGCGAATTGGCGCCAACCATGCCAAGCGAACCGCCTGGGAAAGATTTCATCAAGATTGTATTGTTGGTATCTTTGGCTCTCGAATCCGACACCTTATCAGCAAGGCACGGAGTGTCACGGATCAGCGGTGCAATCCGCCGTTTGGAGTAATCTTCAGCCATCATATCGGTCGGTTCAATTAAGAGCATCGGGCACGGATCCAAATCGATGAAATATCCGATAATATTATTTAGAATTTCCGACTTCCCGACCTGCGAAGACGACATCACGACGACCTTTTCAATATCAGGCTGTGTGACAGCGTCCATAATCTCCCGCTGATATGGCGCACGGTCTGTATGCCACTGCCCAGGTTCAGCGGACCCTTCTTTTGAAAGCATCCGCTTGCTGTCGGCCCATTGTGAAACGGTCAGCCGCGGAGGCGGTTCCCAGCATTTTTTAATTGACTCGTTATAAAAATCAGTTATCGACTTCATCGTCAGCAGCCTCTTCCACTTGTTCCGCTGGAATCTCCTTTAACTCGTTCAACGCCTCATATATTTCATCGCGCATGACTTCAACAATGGCCGGTATTTCCGACTTGCCAATAATCTTCGGAGCCGCCTTCGTCGGTATTGCGAGCAATTTAGCTTTGCAGGTAAGGATCATTCCGTCAACAATATGTTCGACATCTTTGGATCGCAGAAGAGTTTCCTTTCTCTCCTGCAGGTCAATTTCGGCTTTTTCCCGTTTTGCTTTTTCGAGGAGCGCATGCTCCTCATCGTAATTGATCTCTCCATCCGACCGAAATTTCCATGCATAATAGCTCTCGCAGGAATCTGCCAGATCAAATTTCCCGTTTTTTTCTCTTGAAAGCACATTTTCCTTGACAAGTTGATTCACCCGACGAGCCGAGATTTTAAGCACCTTTGCGAGCTCCGCACTGCTTACGTTTTCATTCGTTTTTCACCACCTCAGAGAAGAAATTTAAATTAGGCAAGATTTCCCGATTTGTTTTATATTGGAACTATTATTTGAAAAATTGAAAAGCCTCGAAGGATCAGACTTGGCGCGGCATCGTAGCTATTATTCCGTCCGAAAAATTTCTTCTTTCTACGACTTGAGGAAGGAAATTCGGAAAAATTATTTTTTACCTAGTTAATTCGCGGGCCATCGGCATGCGCACTTCACTTAGATAAAGCGCAGAACCTATCCCCCGGGGGTATGCCGTATCAATATTTTTGTCAGTCTGCTCAGTTGCCTTATCTCTAATGTGAGCCTCTTCGCCTCATCTTGCAGTTCCCGCATACGCTGCTCATCTTTCTGCGTCCTGTGTGGTCTGTATCTCAGGTCAGATAACTGGCACAGGATTGCAGCTCTTTGATGGACAATATTGGCACTCGCCTTCCGCTTTCGTCTCTCAAGCAGAACCGGATCCGTGTCTTCCGCAATGCGGTTAAATGTGGACTCGTCATATTGGGGAATGTAATGGTACTTCATGCCAGCACCTGCTTTCAGGCATAAGAAAAGCCCTGACTTTTCAGCCAGAGCCTAGAAAATATTTTTAATAATTATGGAAAATGTATTGACATATACGTACGTATATGCTATAATGAATACAGAAAGGAGGTAAACCGATGAGGGGCAAACAAAAAGCCCGAAAGCGTCGGTTGAAACAACTGAAAGAAATTCTTGAATGGCTATCACTCATAACAGGAATTATTTCAGCAGTCTACACGATG
>JAEZGM010000010.1 GCA_023416955.1 Bacillota bacterium
TTGCGCCGATCGGCTCGGGGTTATCTTTGAAATGCACGAACTCCATTGTCATCTGCTCGATTTTCGCGCCGGTTTTCTTGTCCACGGTATAGGTGCTGTAACGAATTGCGGCCCAATCGTCCACAACGAGCATGTTGTAGAACTTGCCCAGTTCCATGTCGTACACAGAAAACAGTTTCCCCATGGCGTCTTTATACTCCTGCAGAGTCCAGTGCTGGCCATAGACGTTGTAATGGGCATCCGGCTCGTACAGGGTATGACACCATTCCAACCAGTTGTCGTAACCGCCGTTCCAATTTTTGAAGCCGTTCTCCAAACGTTCCTTGATTCTTTCCTGAAAACTTTTACTCATTTGAACATTCATCCTTCCTGCTTTTGAAAACACTGAGTTATCTGCCTGTCGGCAAGGTCACGCCGGCCTCTTTCAGCTTCCGGGAGAGAGCCTCCATATACGGCTCCGGGCCTTGCTTAAACGGACCGTGTACGCCGATGGCAGCGTCGAGAAAATCATTATATTCCGGGCTGACGTGAGTTTCCCAGTGTGTGATCAGACCCTCCTCGTTTGTTTCAACGAATCCATAGGCATAGAAGCCCATGAAAGTGCCGCCTTTTTTGTGGCCCCCGAAATGGGTCTGCATCGCGAAGCCATTGTCGGACGGCCAGCATTTAAAATCCAACGGAGCCCAGTCGGGAAATGTTACGGAATACGCTCTCGCTTCCATCGTTGCGGAGGTCTTGACGGAGATGGGATTTGTGCGCAGGTTGATGACATTATCTCCGAAATAGGGAGACCAGTACAGGGCATCATCGGCGAATTTCCATTCATCATAGGTTGCGCCGTCTTTAACGGTTTTTTCGAGGTAGGCGGCATGGTAGCTTTCGGCCATCCGGCGATGCAGGGCTATCCGTTCCTCCAGTGTCAATTTTCTGCTCATTTTGTAACCCTTCCTTTTCAGTTTAATTTGTCTACTTATCTTTTGTAAACTATAATGCAGTATAGATTTGTGAAGTAAACTCAACGTAAACTTAAATATTACTGTTCACCTATCACTTGAGTTACCGCTAAACCATGCTTATCGACAGGAAGGAAAATTCATCAGGATCAAAGTTCCGCCAGTTGCCCGCCGTCAACAACGAATTCGGAACCGGTTATAAAGCTGGCGTCTGAACTTGCAAGAAACAATACAGCCCTTGTCACTTCTTCCGGCTTTGCCGCCCGCTGCATGGGTATTGACTTGCTTAGATGGTCGATAATTTCTTCCGAGCCTTTCTGTACGGTCATAGGGGTCAGGATCAGTCCGGGATGAACGGAATTTACCCGGATGCCTTTGGCCGCCATCTCGAGGGCAACCGCTTTCGTCATGCCGCGGACTGCAAACTTCGAGGCGGAGTAGGCGACCGAGCCATAGCTTGTACCGCGGTATCCCGCCAAAGAAGATATATTGATAATGGAACCGTCCCTTGTCTTCAGCATCGAAGGCAACACTGTTTTCATGCCCAGGAATACGGATACCTGATTAATATCGATGATTCTGCGGTACTCTTCCTCCGACATGTCCAAGATCGGCTTCTGCACGGAGACGCCTGCATTGTTCACCAATATGTTAATCGGGCCGAATTTCTTTTCGACGTCGGGCACGATGGCTTCCCACTCTTCACGCACGGTAACATCGTGCCGATAGAACTTTGCGTTTCCACCGAGTTCCGCAGATAATTTTTTTCCCTCTTCGGCGAGAATATCTGTAATGGCGACTTTAGCCCCTTCTTCCACAAAGGCTCTTGCGTGGGCTGCGCCCATGCCTCTCGAGCCGCCAGTAACAAGAACTACTTTCCCATCGAATTTTCCCACTTTAATTACCTCCACTGAAATTGGAATTTTTTGAGCGATACAGCATGGTATGTATTGGCGTGGTTCCTATTTCCCTTTCATTGCTGCCGGGTCCCCGGCAGCGTCGGATACGGATAAATTCTGTTTTCCGGATCTCAGACCCTTTCAATTTCGATGCTGCTATCAAATTACTGTTGCACCGTAAACTGTGCGTAAACTTTCGGGACAAGTTAAAAATCCGTATTGCGGCAGTTGCCGCCGCACGCTTCGCAGCAGCAGCCGAACCAAAGATCGTCGGCCACGGCCACCCATCTTCCCGCCTTCTCTTCATCCTTCACATTTGGCGCTGAGTGTATGTACGTCCTTTGGGGACTGCATGTCGGTGGATTGTGCGCCGGATTCGTCTACCATAGCTCTATTTAGATCTGAACAGGCTGCCCTTTCATGTTCACGATAAGTTTACATTGGGGTTATAATATTTGAAAATAAAAAATTTCGAGGATATAATTAGGTTTAGAAAAATTTGTAGCTGGGGGGAAAATCGATGGCCACCGTTCTGATTGCTGAGGACGATGAAAATATTCGCCTGCTTGTCACAGCCAGATTGAAGTCAAAGTATACGGTCGTCTGCGCAGAGGATGGGCTGGAGGCATTGAATATCATCGAATCGCAGAAAATCGATCTGCTGATTGCAGATATCATGATGCCGCGTATGGACGGTTTCCAATTGGTGCAGACGGTCAGGAAAAACGAATTTACTTTGCCCGTGCTTATGCTGACCGCGAAGCAGTCCTTTGACGATAAGCGGACGGGATTTTCCTCCGGGACGGACGACTATATGACGAAGCCGGTCAATTATGAGGAGCTGCAATGGCGTATCGAGGCGCTTTTGCGCCGTGCGCGGATCGCGAGCGAAAATAAAATTGTGGTCGGCAATGTGACCGTGGATCTATCGACATATACCGTGACAAGCGGGGATCTGGTAACAGAGCTGCCCAAGAAGGAATTTGATTTATTGTATAAGCTGCTTTCCTACCCTGGGCATATATTTACCAAAAATCAACTGCTGGACGATATTTGGGGCTACGATTCCGGAAGCGGGGAAGATACCGTCAAGACGCATATCAGCAGGCTGAGAAATAAATTTCAGGAGATTGATGAATTTCAAATCATAACCGTTAAAGGCTTGGGGTATAAAGCGGAGATCCGGGGAGGAAACGGAAATGAATCGTCACAGGACAAATAAGACAAACAGAATATTTCGTTGGTTTATTATTCAGACAATTGCAGTGATGATAGCCTCTGTGTGCATCTATGCCGCCGTCGATTTTTACGATAATTCTATTTTAATGGGAAATAGAAATTATGACCCGATTCGCGCAATCGGGATGTTTTTCCCTATGGGACTTGTTATGGGAGCAATTTCATATTTATCCAGCCGGAAAGCCTATCAATATTTATCCAGGTTGGTAAAAGGAATTGAGAAGGTCGCCGCGGGAAATTTCGAGATCCAACTGGATCCCGGGGAGGCAGGCCCATTAACCAATGTGTTTGTTAATTTCAATAAGATGGTGAAAGAACTGCAAAGCGTCCAGACGCTGCGCAACGATTTTATCAACAGCTTTTCCCATGAATTCAAGACGCCGATCACCTCCATCAACGGTTTCGCATCCCTTTTGCTGGAAGAAAATGTTTCCGAGGAGGACCGAAGGAAGTATCTTCGGATTATAGCCGACGAGTCCGGGCGCCTTGCGGCATTGTCGAATCATTCACTGCTGCTGTCAAAATTGGAATCCCAGCAGTTTGTCGTGGACAGGAAGCCCTATTCTCTCGATGAACAGATCAAGCAGTGCGCTATCCTGCTGTCAAACGAATGGAATAAAAAAAATATAGAGGTTACCGCTGAGTTGGAGCAGATTCAATACAACGGAGATGCCAATCTGATGCAGCACGTATGGATCAATCTGCTGTCAAATGCGATAAAATTCACGCCGGAGCACGGGGAGATCACCATTTCTTTAAAACGGGAAGGCAGCTTTATCAAATTTGCAATATCCGATACCGGCAGGGGAATGAGCGAAAAAGAGGAGGCCCGGATTTTTGTGAAGTACTATCAGGGGGATCCCTCTCATTCAGGCAAGGGCCTTGGACTGGGGCTATCAATCGTGAAACGAATTGTGGAATTGTGCGGCGGAAAAATTGAAGTAAACAGTGTCGTGAATGAAGGCAGCACATTTACAATCTCCCTTCCAAATCGTTAAAAGGAGGGCGCCGTATACGGCCGAATCCCTTTTGACCGACCGCTTATTTCAGCAACCCCAGCTCCTTGGAGCAGAAACAGCTATTCTAAATATGCGGGTCATGCGGCCCGGGGCCGTGGCGAACAAGGCCCCGGGCTTTCCAACTTCTGTCAAGTCCTAAAACAGCCTCAATTTTAATGATTTTTTGCATAGGAGAAAGACGATGGATGCTTTCGTCCCCATCCCACGTACAGGATGACGGAAACTATATTTGCAAGAGAAAGGATTGCAAACATCAAATTAAATCCCATACTTGAAATTAAGTAGCCGGCAATTCCGCCGCCAAGACCGATACCAATATCGTAAGCACACAAAAAAGTGGAATTAGCCGAACCACGTCTCTCCGGCGGTGCAATATGAACAGCCATTGATTGAAGCGCCGGTTCCAAGCCGCCAAATCCATATCCGGCAAAGACAGCAGCTATAAGGAACGTTACCGTATTGGGTACGAAAGCCATGAGTAAAAACGCAATCAACATGGAAGCGTTACATGTATAGACAAAAATACCCTCGCCCCTTTTATCTGCCACTTTACCAACCGTAGCCCTCGACACAAAAAGCATGCAGGCCATGATAGTAAAAAATATACCGCCGCTTGGGAGTCTGTTCTCGCTCGCAAACAGAGCAGTAAAATTCTCCAAAGCTCCGAAAGTCAGTAGAAAGGCCAACATAATGGCGGAAGCCGGAAGCGCGTCCTTATCAATCAGCGCCTTAAAGCTAAAAGGGACTTTCTCCACTGAAATCCTGGGCACTTTAAGCAGCAGGAAAAGAATGAGAGCAATGAGGATGCAGCCTGTTGCCGATAGAAACAGCACCTTATATCCTGCATGGTTCATCAATAGAAGGCCCAAAGCCGGAGCACATGCGGTAGCTAAAGCGGTACTCACGCCAAACATACCCATACCTTCAGCAAATCTTTCTTTTGGAATGATGTCGGTGGCGATCGTACTGCTTGTCGTATTGGAACATGCCAGCGATGCACCGTGTATCATTCTTGCTATAAAAACGAAAGATAAAACAGGAATTGCCATATATCCCAAAGGCATCAAAGCCATCCCAACGATACCTGTCATAAGAATGACCTTTCTCTTCCCGTTATTTAACATGTACCCAATAAAAGGCCTACATATCACCGCTACCAGCGAAAACACAGTAGCGGCCAATCCGGCGGTTGCCACCGAACCGCCAAGGGTCTGAATATAAAATGGAAATGTCGATAAGAGCATCATGTGGTTCACAAAAACCAAAAAATTGATAACAATGACAAACGCAAAATCTTTGGTCCAAAGTTTAGGTTGCTTTTTGTTTACATCGTCACTCATTGTATGCTTGTACTCCTTGTCTCAACTCTTGATTGATCTCTTTATGAGAATCAACGGCCAGCTGTTTCTTAAAATTGTTCTAAACAATAATCGTACGATGGACCCCGCAAAGAATTCATAGGAATGCTACATATTTTTTGAAAAAAAAATACGTAAGCCCATTATCCGGACTTACGCATTAAAGCTACTCGATTAAATAAATAATATCACAATTTTCTTTTTAGAGTCAAGCATAAATTAAATATAAAATGAGTTATAAAAGCCGCCGACCTGTAAAACAAAGGGATGACTTTACATTTCTACCTGTTCCCATCAATCGATTACCACCGTTGTCTCGTTGGGACTATTGTCATATACCCACTAAGAATCTTTCACCGAAAGATGCACGCAACCATGGGAATCCTTATGTCCAAGATCGTTTGCGTGAACCTTTCTCGATTTTTCGGAGACAAAGAAGTAGTGCAATCGGCTGAAATCAAAGAATATTACGCAATTGCTGGCTACGCCGCCTGCTGCTGATAAAAACGCCTCCGAAATTCCGCTGGTGTA
>JAEZGM010000011.1 GCA_023416955.1 Bacillota bacterium
TTGCGCCGATCGGCTCGGGGTTATCTTTGAAATGCACGAACTCCATTGTCATCTGCTCGATTTTCGCGCCGGTTTTCTTGTCCACGGTATAGGTGCTGTAACGAATTGCGGCCCAATCGTCCACAACAAGCATGTTGTAGAACTTGCCCAGTTCCATATCGTATACAGAGAACAGTTTCCCCAGCACTACAATCTTTGACCGAATTTCGTGTTACATTTTTATTAAAATGGCTGTTTTTAAGTCTAAGATAGCATAAAATAGTTCAACTATTTAGATTGTTAAAACACGAGAAAACCAGCATGAATGCTGAATTTCAGCACTTATGCGGGTTTCTTGCTTGGTCCGCCCGGAGGGATTACAGCCCTTAGTTGATCCGCCTTCTGAACGATTACGACCTTTTCTGCGTGAAAAAGGGCGCGACCTTTCTGACCTCCTTCCCGCCGTTCCTCGATGAATCGCTCGCCGCGGGGCAGGGTCACTTCAACGACGTGCAGAATTATCTCTCCGGCAGGCTGAAGGCGCCCGTAATCACCAAAATCGGGGAGCGGGACCTGCCGCGCCGGTATTTTTACGATAACGTCACCCACTGCAATACGGCGGTGGCGGAAAAAGTGACGAAGGATCTGGCAAACGAGATCCTGACCTATCTGAACCGCGGCGCGCCGAAGGCCGCCGCTCCGGGAAAGATCAAAAGAATCGTCGTTCCGTCGAAACAGGCAGGGCGGATTGTTCTGATCAAGGCCAAGACGCCCGTCCGTCCGGCCCGCCAAAAGGCTTTGGGCACGTCGAAGCAAGCGAAAAAAATGAAACCGCTCCGGGGCAAGCGGGCCTGAAAACGGATCCATCCCCGATGAAACAGGTTTCTTGCGGGGGCCTTGGGCGTGAAAAGAAGTGCGGTTGAATGTCCGGCAGGAATAACAAGACGGATTTGAGGGGCATGGCGGCTGTTTTCGCCGCCAAAGGGGCCAAGCGGATTCTGCGTCGCTTTGGCCGCGCAGGGACCAGCCTGCCGGGGAAAGCGGCGATGCTGATCGACCCGCGGACCTGCCCAAGCTCTCTTCCCGCTTCCGCGTGATTGCGGTGACGGGCACGAACGGGAAGACCACCACCACGGCGATGATCTCGAAGATTTTCGACGCGAACGGCGTGCGCCATATCACAAACGGAAGCGGCGCGAATATGGTCACCGGGATCGCGACGGCGTTCGCGGAAGGCGTGAACCTCCGCGGGGAAGCCTCCTGCGGCTGGGCGGTGCTCGAGATCGACGAGGCTTGAAGACAAGGCAGTATTATTTTCCCCGCGGATAGAAATTCAGATGAAGGGGCATATTAGATTACAGCTTGCAGTGACTAGCGTAAAATTTAGATAATATAAATAAAATTATTATATTTTATTTATGATTATTGTCTATTGATATGCTGAAGCGAAAAGATTATAGTTAAATGTATAAAAAGTTAACAAACGGATTGTGACTGGTAATGCAGGCAAGACCACTTGGAAAAAGTGGTCTTGCCTTTTTATTTTCTAACTAATTTGAAGGCGTGGAATCTGTATGACGATTAAGAAAATATTGAATAATAACACAATCGTTACACGGAATACCAAAGGACAAGAAATCGTCGCGATGGGCAGCGGTATCGGTTTTCGCAAAAAACCTGGTGATGAAATTGATCCGCGTCAGATTGATAAAATCTACACCCTGTTGGACCAAAGCATCTCTTCCAAATTTCAGATGATGCTTGCCGAGATTCCCATGGAGCACATGCTTTTGTCCGAACGAGTGATTGATTATGCGAAGATACACCTAAAGAAGAAATTAAACGACTGCATCTATGTGACGCTCCCCGATCACATCTCCACCGCGATTTTCAGATACAAAGAGAACGTGATTCTGGAAAATCCGCTTCTATGGGACATCAGACGCTTTTATCCTGATGAATTTGCTGTTGGGCTGAAGGCGAACCAAATCGTTCTGAAGGAAACCGGCATTAAATTCATAGAAGACGAAGCAGCTTTTATCACCATGCATTTTATCAATGCCGAATTGAACGGGCAGATGAAAAACACCTATAGTATGACCCAGATCATACAGGAGGTCTGCACGATTGTAAAAGAATATTTTCACATGGAGTTTGATGAGTCGTCCTTAAACTACTCCCGCTTTATCAACCATCTTAAATTTTTTGCACAACGTCTTCTGATGGGTGGACATTATAAGGATGAGGACGACGATTTGCTTGAGGCCATCAAATGCAAGCATCAGGATGCACTTCAGTGTGCCGAAAAAATCCGGAAGATGATCTTAGAAGAATACCAATACGATCTCGGCAGGGAAGAGCTTCTATACTTAACTGTTCATATCTCACGCATCACTCGGCCCCCTTAATTCCGAGTAAACGGGATCGTAATGGTTCGTTCAGCAAAGGCTGGACGGCGGAAGACTATTTTCTGTTTTAAGGCGTGTCCCAAATTTAAAACCTATGGAGTAGGCACGTGATTCCATTTTTGTAATGTGTTTGTACTTAATATTTAAGGGAGGTATATACGGAATTATGAGGAGCAGTAAAGAATTCTTATGGGGGTCCGCAACAGCAGCCTATCAATGTGAGGGGGCATGGAACGAAGATGGAAAGGGTTTCAATGAATGGGATGTTTTCAATCATGAAAGCCCACTAAATATTCATCATGAAGATGGCGACGTCGCCAGTGATTTTTATCACAGATATGAAGAAGATATCGATTTCTTGGCAAAAGGCAATCAAAATACTTATAGATTCTCGATTTCATGGGCCAGAATAATGCCAAAAGGAATAGGGGAGATCAATCCTAAGGGCATTGAGTTTTATAATAATGTAATTAATTATTGCCTTCAACAAGGAATTACTCCCAATATAACCCTATTCCATTATGATCTCCCAAATGAAATGGCTAAAATAGGTGGATGGGAGAATAAAAAAGTTGTGGATGCTTTTCATGAGTATGCAAAAGTATGCTTTAAAAATTTTGGGGATCGGGTCAAGATCTGGTCCACCATCAATGAACCGAGGTATTATGCTTATTGCAGTTATGTAGTAGGAAACTATCCCCCAAACGTTAGGGCTGATTTCGACCGCTTTTGGAGAGTTCTTTACAATCTGATGCTTGGAAGTGCGAAAGCAGTTCAAAGCTATAAAGCACTGGGAATGGACGGAATCATTGGTATCGTTCATGACAATGGAAACGTGGAATTAGACCCTCATACCAAAGAAAAAGAATCCGTAAGATTAAGGGCAGATATATTTTACAATCGAATGGTTTTGGATACTGCCTTGCTGGGCAGGCTGCCTGATAAACTGGATGAAGTATTAAAAGATAACGGTGTAGATGCATCTTTTCTTCATGAAGAAGACCTTCCCGTATTTGAACAAGGCAAAATAGACTATATCGGACTGAATGTTTACAACCGACAATATGTAACAGATTACTCCCAGGGAGGAACAGAGATATTTCACAATAATGTGGGGAAAGATTCAGCGTGCAAAGAGGGCATTCGTATCAAGAATATGTTTGGAACTTCTTTTGATCCTAATGTAAGGCGTAATCTCTGGGGAAGAGAAATTTATCCAAGATGTATGTATGATTGCCTGATGGAAATTAAAGAAAGATACGGGGACATATTGGTTTATATTACAGAAAACGGGCATGGCCAATACGAGATTCCCGACGATAACGGCTATGTAAAAGATACTGAAAGAATAAAAATATGTGAGGAATTTATTCATTACATGTTGAAAGCAAGAGAAGAAGGAGTTAACGTTCAGGGTTATTACATGTGGTCGACAATGGATCTCTATAGCTGGATTAACGGCTACGAAAAGAGATACGGTCTTGTTCGGGTGGATTTTGAAAATAACAATAATCGTATTCCCAAAGAAAGTTATTACTGGTATAAGGATTTTATAGCGGCGAAGAGGGAAATCTAGAAGCCCGTCTGGCATAGTTGAATTTCGGTAACACACTGATAAATTTCAGTGAAAAATAGTGGGGAGGAAAAATAAAATGAAATATGTCGAGATGTCAAAGCAGGTATTGGAACACGTCGGCGGTATCAAAAACTTAAATCAGGTTGAACGCTGCGCCACTAGACTCCGGTTGCACTACAATAATAAGAAATTTGTAGATGAGGAGGCCTTGAAAGGAATTGAAAATGTCGTGGGCGTTGTCAGCAAAGCCGGACAGGTCCAGATTATCATTGGCCCTGATGTCAACGAAGCATATAACGACTTCTTAGATGTATCAGGGTGGAAAGAAGGACAGAATAGTCAGGAGCAAGTTTCAGAAGAAGAACCGGAAGCAAAAACGGCGATGTACTATGTAAATAAGTTTGGCAACTTCATGGCTGCAATTTTCATGCCAATTGTTCCCGCATTGATTACAGGCGGACTGATTCTTGCAATCAAAAACTTGCTGGTCAACTACTTAAAAGTTAATATGAATTCTGGCACTGCGGTAATTATGACTGCGATTTTCAGCGCTGCCTTTACTTATTTCCCGGTGTACATAGGATTTATGATGGCAAAACGGTTGAAAATGGAACCGATTATGGGAGCTCTTCTGGGCGCGCTGCTGGTCAGCCCAAGTATTAGCGGCATAAAAGGATTAAGCTTTTTGGGAATCGGGATTCCAATGGTAAAGTATGGAAGCAGTGTGTTGCCTATTATGCTTGGCGTCGGGTTCATGTATTTTGTGGACAAATTCTTCGGGAAGGTTATTCCAGAAGCAGTAAGATATTTTTTGAAACCGTTATGCACAATGATCATTGTGGCCCCCATAACATTGCTTGCTTTAGGGCCCATCGGAACGATTTTAAGTGGATATGTAGGAAATGGAATTACAGGATTAATGAAGGCGATTGGCGGAGTGGCCATGCCAATCTTCGCTGCGGTTTACCCCTATATGGTTATGTTAGGGCTGGACAAAGCTACGACGCCGATTGGATTCAACAGCATTGCAGCGGTCGGATATGACCCGGTCATCATGGTCATGGGATTCATCTCTAACTTGTGTGTCGGCGGAAGTGCGTTAGCGGTAGCTACTACAATTAAAAATGATAAAAGTAAGAAGGGCATGATCGCTTCTTTCGGGATGACAGCACTTTGTGGAGTTACAGAGCCTGCGTTCTATGGTTCCCTGATCATGAGGCCCAAAATATTGATCGGCACTGCAATCGGAGCTGTAAGTGGTGGTTTAGTTGCCGGCATCTTCGGATTAAAGAGCTATATTATGGGGGGATGCCCGGGCTTATTAACGCTTTTGTTCTTTATTGATAAGGAAGGCCATTTGGGAAACCTGGTTCTAGCCTTGATAGTGGCGGTTGTTTCAGTTGTCGTTTCTTTTGTCGCAAGCAAGATTATTCTCTTTAAAACAGAACCAAATGGAACAAAAGAAGTCAAAAAAGCGAAAGTCATGCCCTAATTGCTTTTGATGGGAACATCGATGTTTCTTTGAAAAGCTATCATGAAAGATAAAACAGATAGGATGAAATCATTCTAACACTGTCTATGAGGTGAAATGTCATGAAAGTATTAATTGCGCGGTTTGTTCTCGAATCCAATGCAAACATTCCGTATAAGAGCAATCTGGAGAATTTTAATCTTTTATTCGGGGAAGATTGCATTCGAGAAATGAAATGTAAAGAGGTGTTTGCGAAAGCAGGAGTTGAAATTATCCCCTCCATTTATGCAAACGCGGGAGCCGGCGGCGTTCTAGAGAAAACCGCATTTTACTATATTGAAAAGAGAATTTTGGATGATGTCAAAAAACACATTCATGAAATCGATGGAATATTTCTTCACTTGCATGGAGCAAGTGAAGTCGCGGACTTGGAAGGCGGCTCAGGTGATCACCACATTTTGAAGATGGTTCGTAGGCTGGTTGGTCCTTACTTGCCAATTGCGGTGGTTTGTGATCCTCACGGTAACCTCTCTAAAGAATATGTAGAGAGCACAACACTGATTCGCGCTTATCGCAATTCTCCGCATACAGATATGATGGAAACAATTGAGATTGTTTGTGAAAAGTTGGTTGCCCTGCTGAAGAATCGCCAAAATATCACGCCGGTATATCGTAAATTACCGATGATTCTCGGCGGTGAGCAGAGCGTCTCCGCTGATGAACCGGTAAGATCCATCAATCAATATCTGGATAAATTAGAAAAAGATCCAAGAATCCTGAGCTGTTCCTGGCACGTAGGATACATCCGTCATGATTGCGATGTTGCAGGGTGCGGCATTGTTGTCGTTCCAGCAACGGAAGCCGACCAGGAATATGCGAATGAAATCGCGGACCAATTGGCAGAGTATGTATGGGATAAACGTCATGAATTCCACTATACCGGCTTAACTGCGCAGCCGGCAGAAGCGCTGAAAACGGCAATGGAATTTGAAGGAAAACCCGTGTTCATCACTGATTCGGGAGATAATGTAACATCCGGTACTATGGGATGCAATACCTTTTTATTGCGTCAGGTGTTGGCACTTGACAGTGAGAATTACAAGAAATTTTTGTTTGCCAGCATCAATGATACAGAAACGTTAGCGGAGTTGACCGGATGTGAAGTTGGAGAGAAAACATCAATTTCTCTGGGGGTGAATTTTGATGAGCTGTCTGCAAAAGTGGATTTGGACGTTATAGTCAAAGCAAAAGGATATTTGGCCGGCTACGCTTACGTAGAGGAAAAAAATTACGGAAATTGCATTACCGTTAGCGTCAAAGATAGGTCAATCGACATTATCGTTTCGGAAAACAGTCATCCTTTTGTGGAATTACACCAGTTCAATGCCGCCGGCCTCCACTATGAAGACTATGATATCATTGTTGTCAAACAGGGATATATTTTCCCCGAATTAAAGGCGGAGGGGAAATTAAGCGTTATGTCACTGACCCAGGGGGCGACGTTGCAGGATACATCAAAACTTCCATTCAAACGCATTATGCGCCCCATGTTCCCTATTGATGATATTTAAGAACGCCTTTAATTCATTTTCCAATGTCGGCATAAACCCATGTTTACCCAGACCGCTTCATCTATATCCCCCGTCAGGTCCTAGATGGCGCATAATAAGGTTCCAGTATACTAAGCAAATATCGTCTGAAAATCTTAATTGTAGGAGGATCATATAGATTGATTCAGTTAAAAGAAATAAAAACACCAAAATTAGAACAAGATCTTGTACCCGTGACAGTAAGCGATGAAACTATGCAGGAAAGAAAAGAGAAGCTGTTGGCAAAGATGAGGAAAGAAGGCTATGAAACAATTGTCGTCTATGCTGATTTGGAGCATGGAAGCAATTTTGAATACTTGTGCGGTTTCTTACCTCGTTTTGAAGAAGCTTTATTAGTGCTTCATTCTTCTGGTCAAGCTTATATGGTGTTGGGGAATGAAAACTTAAACAAGGCTGTAAAATCGAGAATCGAGGTCACAGCTGTACATATGCCGCATTTTTCATTGCCGAACCAGCCGATGAAAACAGAGAAAAGTGTCGCTGGAATTTTAGCGCAGTGTGGATTG
Source organism: Bacillota bacterium (assembly GCA_023416955.1). Taxonomy (GTDB): domain Bacteria; phylum Bacillota; class Clostridia; order Oscillospirales; family Acutalibacteraceae; genus Caproiciproducens. Next base: position 7,551 of record JAEZGM010000011.1, read on the forward strand.
AGCAAAGCAAAAAAAATCGGTCTGGTTGGATGGAAGAATTTCACCAGCAAATTTGATGATAACGCTGCACTATATGATATTCCTTACTTTATCGTAGAAGCAATCAAGAATATATGCAAGCAAGCGAAAATTTCTAATGCTGCATACTTATTCATTGGAGAAAACGGCCTACGCACGACGAACAATGCCAATGAGTTCGCACACTATGAATTTGGGGCGGCACTTGCGGGGAACTGCATCTTAGAGGCCATGGAAGAGCTTGATGTAGGAAAAACAGAAATGCAGGTGGCAGAAAAGTTAGCTGCATTTGGACAGCGGCATAATGTTGTAACAATCATGGCGACAGGGGAACGTTTTGAAAAAGCCAACATGTACCCAAGCAATAAAGTAATTAAAAGAGGAGATCGTATTTCGATTACGACAGGATTCAAAGGCGGGTTACAAAGCCGTAGCGGATATGCCGTATCCTGCGCAGAGGAATTGCCGGAAGGGGAGAAAGACTATTTGGAAAAAGTTGCAATTCCTTATTTCTCTGCCGTGAAGATTTGGCTGGAAATGATTCACATTGGCATGGCCGGAAAAGAATTATACGACAGGATTGAAGGAGCACTGCCAAAAGCGCAGTACGGATGGTCATTAAATCCGGGACACTTATGTGCCGATGAAGAATGGCTTGCTTCTCCGGTATACCCTGGTTCTGTGGAAGTTTTAAAGAGTGGAATGCTGTTCCAGATTGATATTATTCCATCCGTTCCGGGATATGGGGGAATCAGTTGTGAAAGTGGAGTTCTCTTGGCTGATGAGGGGTTGCGAGAAGAAATCAAAAAGGAATATCCAGAAATATGGAATCGCATCCAGAAGCGTAGAGTCTACATTCAGGAAGAACTAGGAATTCATATTTCAGACGAGATTCTTCCAACAAGTAATGCAACCGCTTACTGCCGTCCATTCCTATTGAACCGGGAAGCAGCATTAACAGGAAAGTAAATCGTGAGGGAACGAAGAGCTTAATGGTGTTGTGCTGTTTGGCTGCGCGCTGTGGGATCTGGTTGGGCCTAGTAGGCGGAGAGTTCAGAGCTGAAAACCTCTATTGGCGTCAAAAAGTGATTCAGGGCAACGGAGAGGCTTATAATCGATTTTGTCTTTCACTCTCGTTACAATTTTATGAATATTTGTGCGGAATGACTGTTGCTGTGGAATCAGCATCGGCAATTATCAAAAGGAAGTATTTCATGCTATTCAAGTTAAAAAAACAAATAACGAAAGAGAATCATGACGACACGGGAAAAATTTTTGCTGTACAAAACGGGCAGGTCATTCCTATAACCGAAGTCAATGATGATGTATTCGCACAAAAGATGCTGGGGGATGGCGTGGCGATCAAACCAGAATCTGGTATCATTGTTTCACCGGTGAATGGCAGGATCATCAGTATCGTGGATACGTTTCATGCCTACGGGCTGCAGACGACGGACGGCTTGGAAATTCTGGTCCATATTGGTATTGATACAGTGGCTCTTAATGGGAGGGGATTCCAAAATCACGTGCAAATTGATGAGGAAGTAAAAGTGGGGACCCCACTTTGCACGGTGGACCTTCCCTTTCTAAAGCAAAATGGGTATGAAACAGACATTATTATCCTGGTAACCGACCTGACGGAATGCGACGGCCCTCTTATCATCCACACGGGGCTTGTCGCCAAGGCGCAGCAAACCTGCATCATGGAATATCACCGGAAGAGAGAAGCGAAAATTGGAAGCCCTTGATCCAGTAGAACGGGAGCATAGCTTCTGAAGCTTGAACAGAGAAATCCGATCGGCTAAACAGATGAATCCTTTCCTTTTCTCCACAGGGTACATTCATCGCTACTCTCCGGCATGATTGCAGACAAAAAACGCAGCGCTAAAAGAAAGGAAAATATTCAATGAAACGGTTCGATTACGTTATTCAGGATGAAAGTGGTATCCATGCTCGTCCGGCAGGTCTGTTGGTGCGGGTAGCACAAAAATATTCGTCAGACATCCGCATTCACGACGGGGCTAGAAGTGCGGATCTCAAGCGCATTTTCGCTGTTATGGGGTTGGGAATCAAAAAGGGCGACTCCATTACCATACTTGTCTCAGGAGAGGACGAGGTTCCTGCCACTCAGGCGCTAGAAGAATTCATAAGAGTCAATTTATAATGAAGAGAGTATATGATTAAATTTCAAAGATTCTTGAGTGAGGATAATCAATGAAAAAACTGAAAGGGATCGGTGCTTCTGAAGGGATTGCGATCGGTCGGCTGGCCTTTTGGGAAGAAACAGAGGATGGCGCGGATAAAAAGGTGGTGTTGGATTCTGAAAAGGAGCTTGGCCGGCTGAAACTGGCCAGAGAAAGAGCCGTCAAGACTTTAAACGACATCTATCTGAAATCTCTTCGACTTGTGGGAGAGAAAGATTCGATGATCTTTCAAATCCACCTGATGATGCTGGAGGATGTGGATTTCTCCAACGCAATCCGAGATGTAATTCAGGAAGAAAAAGTGAATGCGGAATATGCAATCCGTAAGGTGGGTCAGGAGTTTTCTGAGCGACTCGCCAATATGAAAGACGAGTATATGCGGGCGAGAAAAACGGATGTGCTCGACATCACAAATCAGTTGATCCGCTGTCTGGGAGAGAACCAGGGAGGGAAAACCACCTGGCCCGGCCTCCCCTCCGTTGTAGCCGCGCACGACCTGATGCCCAGTGAAACCGTGCGGATGAATCAGGCAAACGTACTTGCGATTGTGACAAGGGCAGGCTCGAAAACCGCTCATTCTGCGATCCTTTCCCGCTCGTTGGATATTCCGTCGGTAGTTGGTTTGAAAGATGAATTTCAGTCTTTGAGCGATGGAGCGCTTGTTATTGTAGACGGCTCCAGCGGTGAAGTGCTGGTCGATCCCGTAGAAAAGGTCCTGCAGGAGTATCGCGTGAAAAGAGACGATTTTCTTCGGCATCGCCGGGAGCTGCTGAATTTGGCCGACACGAGGGCTAGGACAAAAGACGGAACGGAGATCGACATCTGTGCGAATATTGGGAGTCCCTCCGATCTGGATGCGGTTCTAAAAAACGGCCCGGATGGGATCGGCTTGTTTAGAAGTGAATTCCTTTATATTGGAAGCGATTCCCCGCCCTCTGAGGAGGCACAGTTTGAGGCTTATAAAGTCGTGCTTCAGGGAATGGAGGGAAAAGGCGTAATTGTCCGCACACTCGATTTGGGTGCGGATAAGCGGGTCCTGTTTCTGAATCTTCCCGAAGAAGCAAACCCCGCTTTGGGATACCGGGCGATCCGCATCTGCCTGGATCGGAAGGAATTGTTTTATACACAGCTTCGCGCCCTGATGCGAGCTTCTGCATTTGGCAATTTGTCCATTATGTTCCCGATGATTATTTCGCCGGACGAAGTGCGGAGAGCGAAAGGAATTCTGGAGCGAGTGAAAAAGGATTTGGCGGCGGAGAAAATTGAATTCTCGCCGGACGTAAAAGTCGGAATTATGATTGAAACGCCGGCGGCGGTTATGCTAAGTGAGGAGCTTGCCAGAGAGGTGGACTTTTTCAGCATCGGGACAAACGATCTGACCCAGTACACCCTTGCGGTTGACCGCATGAATCCTTCCATCTCCAGCTTATATGATTCGGGGCATCCCGCAGTCCTTAAAATGATTGAGAAGACGGTGAAAAGCGCTAAACAGGCCGGAATCAAGGTAGGCATTTGCGGAGAATCCGCCGCAGATAGAAGGCTGACGGACTTTTATCTGCGAATCGGTGTGGATGAACTTTCAGTAGCTCCCTCCTCTGTGTTGGAACTGAAAAAGACCGTACAGGATTTATAACGCAGTTTCATGGATTAAGAAACAGCCTTGCAGCCTAAAATGTTGTGAGGCTGTTTTTTATGGAAGAACTGTTCATCATATCCTGTATCTTATCTTTTATAACCGGACTTATCACTTGATTTCTCCAAACCCACTGTTCACGCGGGTCTGGATATTTTTTTATTTGAGGGCTCTGCTTGAACCGCCGGACTTTGGTCCGCAGTACTTGCCTACGTATAGGGGGAGAAAGCTCCATTCTAGGTTAGCAAGTACGCTCATTTTGGTCATCAACCTTGATCGGGGTGGTGCAGGGCGGGGGCCAAATAAAAACCTAAAGCGGAAAGTTGCTCTACCAATTCTGCATGACTGCGCCAGATGAACCTCTCGTGGGGTGTCATTCCGATCCTGATCGACGAAGAGAACAACACGGACGGCCTGTTCGGTCACATCGTCAGCCGAGCGAAGAAATACGGCCTCGTCCCCGACGGGGGATCTCGTGGTCATCACGGCCGGCGCGCCGCTCGGCATGTCCGGCACGACAAACCTGCTGAAAGTGTAGCTCGTGGGCAACATCTCCCTCTCGGGCATGAGCGCCACGAAAGGCGGTGTGCGGCAACGTCTGCATCTGTAGCAGCGGAAAAGAGATCAGGGACAACCTCGAGGAGGGCGACATCCTCGTCACCGCGGAGACGACGAACGAGCTGATGCCCTACCTGAAACAGGCCGGCGCGATCGTGACCGAGCGGGAGGGGAAGAACTCCCACGCGGGATGGCCCTCGACAAGCCGGTGATCGTCGGGGCCCAGAACGTGACGAAGATCCTCAAAAACGGCACGACGGTCATGGTGGACGCCATGCGCGGCATCGTTTACAGCGGGAGGGAAAAGGTTGCCGCGGAAGGCTGAAAAGTCGCAAAAGCAATACGCACAGCAAGTTTCTCGGCATCTTCAAGAGGATACCGTCAATGTTTTAGGCGTCAGTCTAGAAAATTTCGAAGGCACTGGGGCTGCTGAAATAAGCGGTCGGTCAAAACGCTTTTATGCATAGTAGAATTGACGGGCAGGGCGAAACCTGTCTGTCAATTCTTTTTTTTCATTGTCCTATCTGGGGTAGTATATCGTATTCTGAAACGGCGGACCGTTCCTTCTATGCACAAATTTACTTGGCAAATAAGGAAATAGTCATTGCCACACCGAGTCCTGCAAAGAAAATACCTACAATTTTTTGTAAAATATTTTCACAAATCCTATTCGCAAATCTGGCGCCTATAATCCCCCCGATAACGGCCCCGGCAGCCAGCAGACAGCCCAACGGAAAATCAATGTTTCCCCTTGCAACATAACCCGACATAGACGAAAGGGCGGTCATAGCCATAATAAGAGTGGATGTCCCGATAGCCTTGTGCATGGGATATGCCATAATGATAACTAACGCTAATAGTATCATGACGCCGCCGCCGGCTCCAAATAGCCCGCTTAAAATTCCGATGCCGATTCCGATTAAGACAGACAAAGCAATTCGCTGCCATTTTTTGGGGAACCGGACAGGCCGTCCGCTTTTTTCAGCCTTTTCTGCGTTGCTTTTGATAAACAGGTGTATGCCGGAAACAATGAGCACAATGCCGAAAAGTCCCGAAAGGGTCCCCTCTTTCATGTAGCCGGCCCAAAATGCGCCCAACTGGGCACCGGCTATGGAGGAAACGGCGATCCAAATCCCCGACTTGATGTCTACGTTTCCATTCCTGAAATAATTGTAAGAGACGACAATGGAGGCAATCACATCCACAAAAAGGCTTGTTCCAATCGCAACATGGGCACTGATGTGAAAAAACATCGTCAAAACCGGAACGATCACCATTACGCCGCTTGCTCCAATAAGGCTGGTTATGCCTCCGGTCAGAATTCCAATCAGGATTGCGAAAATATAAATAAGATACGTCAAACGAAAGTCCTCCAAACTTCTGTTCGTTACGCCGGATAGTCGGGAAAACCAAAAAGTTTTGTGAGAAACCGAATATTGTTTCCGTCATCGTTGGGATGAAATTCGATCATGGCAAGAATGGAAACCAGCAAAACTTCCGACCATTTGCTTATTTCAGATTCGGGCCTTTGAGATAGATCCCGACTGGATTGAGAAATAACGCGGGAAAGACTTGACAGAAGCCTCTTCTTTAATTGATCCAAAATTGTGCTGTCTTTCAGTTCTTTTTTGAAATCATTGAAGAGCAGTATCTTTCCCAGGCCTTTTCTGCTTTTAATGTCGAGATAGAGAGTAACAATGAAGCGGTTCAGTTTTTCTTCTTTATTCATCTCGGCGGTATCGATTTCATCTAATTTTGAAAATGTTTTTTCCCAGCTTTCCTTTAGAACACACAAATAAAGGCATTCCTTATTATGGAAATAATGATAAATGGTGCCGACTGCTATCCCTGATTTTGCTGAAATCACTTTCATGTCCACATCAGAATAGCGGGATTGGATAAATAGTTCTTTTGCGCAATCTTTAATCGTTTGCTCGACATTGCTAATGATTTTTGGCATCCGTAATCTCCCTCCGCATGTAGCATACAATTATTATGAACTGTGGTTCATAATAATTGTATGCCGATTCTTCTAAAATGTAAAGATCTTTTTATGAATTTCTCAGTTGCGCAGAGACAAAGAATATGACACCCTAAAATACGGAATGTCTTTAGAAAGTAGGAAGTTCAGTCCTTCAAAGCAGCAGGCAGCCCGTCGCCGCCGAATTTCTGCGAGCCTTATGGCGGTAAAAAATTCGCGCGGTGTTTCCTCGCCGATATGGATTTCCTCCGGTGAAAGGAAACGTCTGCAACAAAACAAAAGGCGCCGCCTTTTTGAAAGACGGCGTCTTTTACAATTTTATCATGAGGTCCGGGTGGATGTTGGCGACAGAGCACGGGGAGTTTATTTCTCCGAAAGAGGCCTGTCCGACAGAGCCCAGCCTTCGATGACCCTTGCGCCGATCGGCTCGGGGTTATCTTTGAAATGCACGAACTCCATTGTCATCTGCTCGATTTTCGCGCCGGTTTTCTTGTCCACGGTATAGGTGCTGTAACG
>JAEZGM010000039.1 GCA_023416955.1 Bacillota bacterium
TGACCATCAGTTACCAGTGTGAAGTCGAAAATCACTTATACGACAATGGAAACAATTAAAGGACAAAATCTTCGCGTCATGGTAGGCGGCAAGTGTATTGCGATGGCGACCTCATGCACCTTCCACATCAGTGCCCAAGTCGAATCGAGCAGCACAAAAGATGATGCCAACGACTTCGAGGTGAACGAGGTGACTGGACTCAGTTGGGATGCTTCGACCGACTCACTGGTGACATTGACCGACAACGGTACAAACGGCGAACTGCCAACCGATCTCATGTCGCTCATCATCAACAAGACGATGGTGACGCTGACCTTCGACACAACCGCTGGCACCAACAACCGCACGGCTCAGAACTCGGCTATCAAGAAGAGCGGCTCTGCCTACGTCACGGATTTCTCTGTGACCGCCCAGAACCGACAGACCTCCACCCTGACCGTTCAATTCACGGGTACGGGTGCTCTCTCATAACCATTTTCGGACCACGCAATAAATGGCACTTTGATCAAAGGGGCTTCGCTGCCGCAAGGATGCGGAGCCCCGATTTTTAAAAAGACAATCAAGAATATGGCAACTATCAAAGGACAGAATCTTCGCGTGATGGCAGGCGACAACGCCCGCCAGTGCGGATGCCTGGCAGCAGCCACCACTTGCACAGCACACGTTGCAGCGGTCGTCGGCGAGTCGTCGACAAAAGACACCGAGGGCGACTGGGTAGTGAACGAGGTGACCGCCATCCAGTGGGACGTGACCGCCGAGGCACTCATCATCGAGCCTGTAGACTACGACAATGCCCTGCACCTCGAAGACCTCGAAATCGGCAAGCGTTATTGGGTGTATTTCACGCAGACCGCCACCACCGCAGGCACGCAGAACCGCACCAAGGTGGACAATGCCTTGCAGATGGGAGGCTGGGCCATACTGACCGACCTCAACATCACCGCTGGCGACCGTCAGGATTCGGTCTATCAGGCCAAGTTCATCGGTACCGGCGACCTCACTCAAAACCCATAACAACCCCCAATTAAAACAAAAGAAACTATGATCTCAGAAAAAACCATCCAGATTTGCGGCAAAGACGTGCAGATGCGCTATTGTGCCGCAGCAGAAACAGGCTACGAACGACTGAGTGGCCAAAGTTCCGACATTTTCGTGCCCGAAGTAGAGAGAGATGACGAGGGCAACATCACCAACGTCAAGCAGCGTGCCAAGGCCGACGACTATATCAAACTGGCCATCGCTGCCATCATCGCGGCTTATGCCCGACAGAATGAGGAGTCGCCCATCACTGCCGACGATATCATGTATGATGCCACACCGCAGGAGGTGACCACACTCATCACTACCGTCATCGAACTGCGAGCTAAGTGGTATGAGATACCATCGGTGGTGAAGCAGGATGAACCAGCCGATGAGGAAGATGAAAACGACGACAAGCCAAAAAACGCATAAACGCTCACGACAACTATCAGTTGCTCGTGGGCGAAATAGGCTACAACCGCCTCGAATATCTTTATGAATTAGAGTACTGGGAAATCGTGCTCATCGTGCGTGGCTATTCCGTCAGGAATCACGACCTATGGAGTGCCACCCGCTGGCAGACATTCAATCTGATGTGCGTATCAATGGCCGACCTGAAAAAGGTAGGTATCTATCGCCCCACAGACCTCTTGAAGTTCCCTTGGGAGAAAGAACTGCCCGAATCCGTCACAGGAGGCACAGGCCCCACCAAGGCAGAAATCGAAGAGATGCAGCGCATCATGAGAGAAGAGAATGCCCGTGCGGAAGCCATAAAAAACGAAACACAATCTTAAAAGATTATAAATTTACACCTCTTTTATCCCAACATTTACGGTTTTTTCGTAATTTTGCGGGGTGAAAGGGGTGCAAATTTAATTATAACAATCTAACAAACAAATAAACTATGAAGAAAGTATTTGTATTTATCACAATTTTGATACTCACATCGGTATCATGTTCTAAAATCAAAACTAAATATGAATATGGTGAAGGAGGCAGTAATGCCGAGCAGTTTGTTCTGGAGCAAGTGCCCGGACTTAAAGATAATATTGCAAACATTGAAGTTATTGAGACAGATTCATTATTAGGAGATGTCGGATTAATATATTGCAGATCATGTCTTGCACATTCAAAAATAGATTTTCAAGAAGGCAAAATATCAAAAGACCAATTCAGTCATATTATAGACAGTTTAGCAGGTGTAGCAACAGATATCTCATATTCATGGAGATTCAGCATATCTATAAATGATTCCTTAAAGACTATATCAAAATATAATGGATTATGGCGTAAGGTTTATAAGGTATGTGTCACCATGAAAAGCAGTACAACCAGGGAACCGCGTGTATTGATGGACAGCGATGGAACCACACCTCGAATGTTAGAATCAGATATGGAAGAAAAAATAAGCGATTTTACAAAGGACCTATTAAGTGCGCAGGAATTATTATGGACATGGTAAAAACATAATAAAAAAAACGGGACATTCTTCATTGAGTGTCCCGTTATTTTTATATCCAAAAGTAAACCTAAACCCTAAACTTTCCCGAATGGTAGAGCAACCATTCGGGCTTTTTTATGCCGAACAAAAAGAAAATTAGATATGGCCGATTCAATAGTAAGACTGAAAATCGACTCGTCAGAGTATGATAACAAACTGAAAAGAGCGAGCGAACAGCTGAACCGTTACGCTGACGGATGTCGCAAGGCTGGCGATACACTCGAACACGTTGACGAAGGCGTGATCG
>JAEZGM010000027.1 GCA_023416955.1 Bacillota bacterium
GATTTATCCTCAGTTTGTGCTAATTTTACCGCTGCCATCTTAAATTGTTTGTCATATACTGCTCTTTTCATAAACTGGTTCCACCTTTCGCGCTTATCTCGGTGTCCAGTTTATTATACCATCTCCAAAACGGGCTTTTTATTTACTGTCCATTAATTGTGGTTCAGTTCAAAGTCCGGCGGGCATTTGTTTATGTTGAAATTTACTGACGATGTTACGACCGGCCCTTTTTCTGAAAGTAATTCACAATCCACAGCAGAATCACGGCTCCGATAACGGAAACAATTAAGCTCCACAGGTTAAAACCGGTTACACCCGAACCGCCAAGAAGATTGACGACAAATCCTCCGATGAAGGAACCGATGATGCCGACAACAATATTTGCGACCGCGCCCATTTGGGAGTTTTTACCCATGATCATGCTTGCGATCCACCCGGCCAGTGCGCCTAAGATAATCCACGCAAGAATATTCATACAATCAACCTCCTGAATTTTATTTTCCGGAAATGAAAACCCTGTTATTGTGCGGAGAGCCCGTGCTTTACTCTGTCTTTTTCCTCCGCACGTTTTGCATTGTTCCAACGGTCGGTGGTGCCGACAAGGTAACCGGTAATTCTGCGGATGCGCTCAAACGGTACCGCTTCGAAGTCATATGTCAGGTTTACAAAATCACCGTCCGCTTCAATTCTTAAATACTTGAGCGTCTGTCCGGGATTCTTTTCGGTGACATACTGTACATAACCGTCGATTTCTTTTTGACCCAGTTGTTCCCCAACTACTTCAATCTTATTCATTGTACTTTACTCCGTCCTTATGCTTATTCGGAAAATCTATCCAAAGTATACTTCCAGAATCAGGATACAACATATTGCGATCAATGTCAATGATAATAATGTTTATCGATTTTAAACATTTGATAGAATGGACGCGATTTTTGACCGAAGCTCCGCAACTTTGCCCCCGTTGTCAGCGTTGAGGGAGTGAAGCTTATTGAGCAATGTATTTACCTGGCTGCTGAGCTCCTGTGCATCGCGGAGTGAATCAACAATTTTTGACCGAACCATCCAGTCGGAAATAAAATCATCAAAGAAGAAGTCTGTGAATTTCAGAAAATCGTCGATTTCTACCCCCTGATTGGTATTGATTTGCAAATCAGCAAGCTCACTGTGAAAATTACTGAGCAGCCGGTTTACTTCACCGGAGGAAATGTTTGCTTCATCAATATGGGAGTGCTTCTCAAAATCGGATAGAAGCCCTCCTCCTAAAAGATCCCAGGTACTCCAGCCCTCAGCGGAATCCAAGTGGTCGATCATACGGCGAATGGCATTCATTACGTTGTTTCCGGCCAAAATCGCTTCGTCGATTTCTTTCGCCCTGGCTTCGCAGGCAGACAGTTCTTTTTGCAGATTGAAAATTTGTTCGGCGCGGTCGCTGTGCTCGGATAAAATCATGTCCTTCTTTTTCTGTAAGAGCTGCTTATATTTGAATTCGCTTTCCTTTTTCTCGCTGTATTCCTGCTCCATTTGCGCACGGCGATCTTCTATCGTTCTTATCTGGCTGCGGCATTGTTCCAGCTTTAGCTTTGCGGCAAGCGCTTCCCGCTCCTCCTTATCAATTCGCTCTTCTCGAGTGCCGAGCAGTGTATATATGAACGACGAAAGCCCGGACTCGCTGATTCTTTCAAAATTCTTATTTTCTTTCTCCCATTGTTGGCTCAGCAGGGCCTCCTGATTTTTCAGTCGTTCCAGCTGCCGCTTTAAGTCCGAAATCATGGCTTCCAGCTTGCGGGCACGCTCCGTATCTGAAGAAAGACGCGCCAATTCACGGTTCATTTCTGTAAACATAATACCCTCCTGCTATTCCAAACTGCGGTCAAAACGACGATAGCGTGTGCCCTGAAAGGTCAGTCTGCCCCGGTCGCCTTCCGCAAGCATTGCATACTCAGACGCCTGAATCCGGAACTCGAGCCGGTCACCGCTTTCCACTTGAAATGTGGCGTAGTAGCTGGTGTCGGCAGTGGTATAGCTGGACGACATATTGTCTGTTCCGTCTTGATGCGTATGGTGCCGGACGTCGACACGTTTGGCAACTACCTGTGCCTCAACAGTCAGAACGGGGGAGTGATTGTTTTTGTTCCATTGAGTAACAGATTTTACGATGGTTATAATAATCACAACAGAGACTAATATAAAAACCGCAAGAGAAAGAAACGGAAATACTCCCATTCCGTCATAAGGATTCACTATCATAATCGCAGCTCCATTCTCTCTTATTTATTTTTATAGTCAGTTCACTTTAGAAAACATCCAAGAAACAAGCGCAAAATCTTTGAAATGAATTTCACGCTCGGAGATTGGCTCTGTTTTCAAATGAACTGACTATATTATAGTGCAACGGCCTGTTGAATCCAATAGGGAATTATAGCAAAAGAGGTACTGTGTTTTTGTGACTTTCACTGGGACGGGTTTATATAATCAGAACAGCCGCCTAAATTTACCGGGAATAATATGCTTGCAATCGAAAAACTCTCTCAATTAATTTATTTTTTACAAACGAGACCGAATCTATTGTGTTTTCACAAAGTGATTGTTATAATTATAACAAAATTAAAACAGATAGGAGTATTAAAATGAGCAAATTATTTGACTTGACAGGAAAATTCGCTATTGTAACAGGCGCTTCCTCAGGCCTCGGCAGACAGTTTGCGCTCGCTCTGGCGCGTGAAGGCGCTAACATAGCAATCGTTGCCCGCCGTGTAGACCGTCTGGAGCAAGTAAAAAAAGAAATCGAAGCTTTGGGCGTGCAGTGCTATACACATAAATGTGATGTGACAAAACCGGAAGAAATCTCTCAGACCGTTACGGACGTGAAAGAGCATTTCGGCCGAATCGACATTCTGGTAAACAATGCGGGCCTCGGCCTGGCTGATGCCGCGCAGAACACATCCGATGAGATGTGGCTCAGAATGATGGACACCAACATTAACGGCGTCTTTTTCTTTGCCCGTGAGGTAGGCCGCGTCATGGTAGAGCAGCATTACGGCAAGATTATCAATATCGGCTCCATTCATTCTACGGTTGCGATGCCGGGCTCACCGCTTTCCGCTTATGCGACGACAAAAGGTGCTGTCCTGATGATGACAAAGGCACTCGCAAACGAATGGGCGAAATGCGGTATTACCGTGAATGCCATTGGCCCGGCTTACTTCCCGAGTGAAATGACCGCGGGCGTTCTTGGGGACGAAGCGGGAAATAGCGCCATCAGCACTCTGTGCCCGATGGGAAGACCCGGTCGCGACGGCGAGCTGGACGGCGCCGTGGTTTACTTCGCTTCCGATGCCTCCACTTACACAACCGGTCAGTTGCTGCAGGTTGACGGCGGCTGGACAACCGTTTGATTTTCCTTTGCTTTCAAACACCGCACGGATGCCGTGCGGTGTTTTTACTTATCAGACTTTGATTTAGGGGAATTACGCGGCGTTTTGAGAGGAATTATGGGTAGCTATAAAAATAAAGAAGGTATTGCAAAATGAATTTGTATTCATTTTGCAATACCTTCTTTATGAAAAATTGCTTATAGGTCGTCATTAAACCCACAAGCAATTTTTCGGCCTTGTCGATATATTCATCCATTGTGCAACAGCCGCTACAGCTTTAAGTCTCTTCGCCGATGGGGTCGTTTATGAAAGTGGCCAGCCTGAATTCATGCCGGTGACCGTCAACCTCTGTAGTAACGGATTCCAGAAAATGGACATGTCTGTCTCCCACCTTAATTGCTCCGCCTGTTCTACCTCTAAATTCATGAAAGTGGTCTTCATAAAAATCCGTTCTGAATTTTACTTCGTGAATATGATCGTGTTTCCCGACCGGAATGGCTTCTCCGGTTACGGTCGCGAACCGATGGTTATGGGGATCTTCTTTCCGCTCCGCAATTTCAACGCTGCCCTGGACTTCGTGAACGTGTTTCTGCTTTTTCGGTTTTGGAGGGAAATAGCATGGCGGGCAATCACAGCGGCGCTTTTGCTCTTCAATATATGAACGATACGAATATCTATCATTTTTGTCTGCGCAACGATATAAACTCATAAATTCACCTCCGTTGCAGACTGGTACATATTATGTTTGTGCTCTATTGCTTGTCAATATGGCGGCAAAGAAAGCGAATATCACAATAAGGTCACAAAGAAGCGGCTCCCACCGTGCAAGAGCCCCAGATGATAAAAAATTATAAGAAAAAGCCTGTTGCTAAATTAGCAACAGGCTTGAAAATGGCAGGGGCAGAAGGACTTGAACCCTCGGCACGTGGTTTTGGAGACCACTGCTCTACCAACTGAGCTATACCCCTATATATTGACACAAATTTAAACTGCGGATATAATATTACCATCTTATGTATCCCATGTCAATATAAATAATTGAAATACCGACGGCTAAAGTTCCGAGTTTGGTCTTGACAGATGCCAATGCGATATGTATAATTATTTTTATGTAATATGTTTACTAATACCCCTGCCTGGCGGCGGATGGGAGGGAAAATAAATGGCTGAGATTAGAATAAAAGACAACGAGTCCTTGGACAGTGCTCTTAGAAGATTTAAAAAGCAGTGCGCAAGATCGGGTGTTATTGCTGAGGTTCGCAAAAGAGAAGCTTATGAAAAGCCTTCTGTAAAGCGTAAAAAGAAGTCCGAAGCAGCCCGTAAACGTAAGTTTAAGTAAGTGACTCAATACAAAACGGATTGGAAAAGCGGGCTTTCAGCCCGCTTTTTTAGCCTGATTTTATGTGTCGCAAAACGGTGAAACGGAGGATGCTTCTGTGGCGTTGTTTCTGCCTTCTGCCGCTGTTGACAAGGTTACCGAGATTACGCCGCAGATGGTCCGCTCAATGAAAGCCTGCGCGCTTATTTTGGATGTGGACAATACGTTGGCGGAAAATGGCTCCCAGGTTCCGTTGGAAGGTGCTTTGGACTGGGTAAAGTTCATGCGTGCGCAAGACGTTAAAATTATTATACTTTCAAACAATCATGCCGCGCGTGTCGCCCCGTTTGCCGCGCAGTTTGAGCTGCCCTTTCTGTCGATGGCGATGAAGCCCCTGCCGTTCGGTTACCACCGTGCGGCGAGAGAGCTGGGGGTTCGCCCCCGTGATGCCGTCGTTGTGGGTGACCAGATTTTTACCGATGTTTTGGGTGCAAATCTTGCGTTTATGAAATCCATTTTGCTGGTACCGGTCAAAGGAGAGGAGTCGGCTTCCTTTATCGTCCGCCGAAGATTGGAAAAACCGCTTCGCAGGTATATTGTATCATCGCGCCGCGGAAGGAAATACTTTGAATAAAGGATGTTGAAGAATGGGCAAAAAAGTTTTGATTCTGCTCGGGCCGAACCTCAATTTTGTTGGGATACGCGAAAAAGGTGTATACGGCGACGAAACTGCGGAAAGCATTAACGCCCAGATTCAGGATGCCGCGGGAAAGCTTGGGTACGAGTGCGATATTTTTCAGTCGAATCACGAGGGTGACCTGATTGATAAAATCCAGTCCGCGCGCGGAGTTTACGACGGCGTAATCATTAACGCCGGCGCTCTGACGCATTACAGCTACGCGCTGCGCGACGCGATTTCCAGCGTTCGGATTCCGTTTATTGAAACACATATGAGCAACATTTATGCACGCGAGGAATTTCGGCATACCAGCGTGATTTCCGCTGTTTGCGTCGGTCAAATCTCTGGTTTCGGCAAAACAAGTTATTTTCTTGCTCTTGCCGCGCTGAAAGACCTGATGTAGACAAGAAATCTCTTGAAAAAACTCATAAAATATTATAAGATAATACTAGGAATTTATTTTTGGAGGATTATACCATGATATCTGCTGGCGATTTCAGAAATGGCGTGACATTTGAAATGGATGGAAACGTCGTTTCCATTATAGAATTTCAGCATGTCAAGCCAGGCAAGGGCGCGGCTTTCGTCCGCACCAAAATTAGAAATGTAATTACCGGTGCCGTGACGGAAAGAACATTCAACCCCAACGACAAATATCCGACCGCGTTCATTGAGCGCAAGGAAATGCAGTACCTTTACAGCGACGGCGACCTTTTTTACTTTATGGACAATGAGACGTTTGAACAAATTCCGATCAACAGGAATGTTTTGGGCGACAATTTCAAGTTCGTGAAAGAGAATATGGAGTGCAAGGTGCTTTCCTATAAGGGAAATGTTTTCGGGGTTGAGCCGCCGAACTTCGTCGAACTCCAAATTGTAAAAACCGACCCGGGCTTCAAGGGCGATACAGCGACAAACGCGACCAAACCCGCCGAACTGGAAACCGGGGCAGAAATCAGAGTGCCTTTGTTTATTGACGAAGGCGAAACAATCAGAATTGACACCCGTACAGGCGAATATATGGAGCGCGCATAACCAATACTATGTGTAATCTTCATATTTCCTGATCGGATTAAAGTAGGAGGTATTCAATGACTAATACAGAAAAAGTAGCCTACATCCGCGGCTTAGCCGAAGGCCTTGAATTGGATGGCAGTAAAAAGGAAGTTAAGGTTTTGAACGCGATTATCGAATTGCTGGACGACCTTTCCGTTTCCTTTTCCGATCTGCAGAGCGACCTGAACGACGTTGCGGAGCAAGTCGATGAGGTGGATGCGGATTTGGGTTCCCTGGAAGAGGATTTTTACGGCGAATGCGATGACGACTGTGATTGCTGCAGCGACGAAGATGACGACGACGATGAAGACGAGGACGGCTGCTATTACGAAGTAACGTGCCCCAATTGCCAGGAATCAATTTGTCTGTCTGAGGAAATCATTGAAGATGGTCAGATTGACTGCCCGAATTGCGGCGAGACTTTGGAATTTGACTTCGAAGATGAGTGCGATTGCGACGATTGCCATCATGATCACGAACACTGATCTTACCTAATTAAATAGCATTGAGAAACCCGTCTTTCGCTTTAAGCGGAAGGCGGGTTTCGTCCGTCCTGAATGTTGCGTTGGTGCATTGTCCGGGCGCGCGACTGATAATACGGATGCCCAATATTATTTGCAGGGATGGGTAGGCCAAGGAACTGTACGATAGTTTCAGCAGGAAGTTCGGTGCCTTCTGCTGCAAGATTATCACCAGAAATCAGAAATTTTTGAGCCTGATGCACATGGAAAGCTGTAAGCATCTGGTAGAGGATACAGCTGGAATTTTGGTGGATATCATTTATGAGCATGAAGAACTTCTGATTAGTACGGAGCAGTTCGGTTTGGAAGAACTAACTGCCTAATCAGGCAGCCCGGCTTGCCATGTTTTCGATAAGATGCCCCATAAATCATTCTTGACAAATTTTCGTGACTGAATTACACTATCTTTATTATCCGATTTGAATGAGTGTTGATAGTGTTCGAAGATATGTGTTGCTTCATGGAACTGTTAGGAGTGGTGAAAACTTGGGCAAATATATAGAGACCAAAGCAGAGTGGCGGGAATTGTGCCGCGAAGAGCTTGATTTACCCCAGTACACGCTGGCTGAGGAAATTGTCAGCTCCATTGTTTACGGAATAGCAACCGGACTTTCTATTTTTGGTCTGGTGCTTCTGCTGTTAAAAACTCCGTGGGACGTGCTTACTGTTACGAGTGTTTCTATTTACGGTGGGAGCATGATTCTTCTGTACCTGATCTCCACCTTATATCATGCGCTTGGGCTGGTGAAAGGGAAAAAGGTATTTCAGATTCTGGATCACTGCGTTGTATTTCTCTTAATTGCGGGAACCTACACACCCGTTGCTTTACTGTGTTTTGACGGGGTTACGGGATGGGTCCTGTTCGGGATGGTATGGGCCATTTCCGCTGTGGGGATTGTGCTGAACGCAGTGAATTTAGAGCGCTCCCGAAAATTTTCGACTGCCTGCTATATTGGTTTGGGCTGGATCATTATTTTCTTCCTGAAACCGCTGACAGGGACGATGGGTTCCTCTTCACTTCGCCTGCTTTTTATCGGCGGTATCCTTTATACGGTGGGCGCGGTTTTGTATCTGCTTGGAAAACGCTTTCCGCATTTGCACTATGTCTGGCACTTCTTCGTGGTAGGCGGCAGCGTACTTCACTATTTCATGATTTACAACCTGATCATACATTGAATAGAATTAACAGGGCGGCGCAAAATGAGTTTGCATTTTGCGCCGCCCTGTTCTGTAAAAATAAGAGGGCAGAGCCATTGAATCATACCCAAAGACATCGCATGATAAAGAAGGTGCTGCGAAATGATCGAATTCATTTCGCAGCACCTTCTTTTGCGACGGACTGAATGAAACTGATATTGGACTCGGCATTGAAAACAGAGGGAATATAGTCAGTTCATTTGAAAACAGAACCAATTTCCAAACGCAAAATTCATAGATCAAAGATTTTCCGCTCGTTTTTTGGACATTTTCTAAAGTGAACTGACTATAACGGCAGCATTGGCGGTACATTTTGAATCTGTTCAATAGCCGCCGTGATTACTTCATAGAAGGTATGTTTTATGTGCACGGATAATATACTGCAAAATGGAAAATATATTTCAATTAATAAATGGTTAGTTGGTGAATGTATGAAACGGATTGACGCGGTAAATGCCTTCTTGCTGCTTACAATTCTGGTTTTGCTGGTGGTCGCTGCCGGGTGTATCTATCAGGTCGTTCATCTTGTAAACCTGCAGAATCAGTTTACGGCGGTGTTGGTCTGATGGCCTTACATGGCCGCGCTACAGCCTTTTGCGCACATTGTAAAGGGAATCCAGTACCAGCCAGTTCTGCGGGAAGTAAGTGTTGATCGTCCAGTAGCTCACGCCGCCCAGATTGTATTTCTGCACAAGCAGCAGCTTCGCCTCAATGCTGCGCGCGTCTTCAAACCAGACCTCATGCTGCTTGCGGTTACTGTCATAATAGCGGAAATAAGGGGATTGCGCGGTGGTGTCAAACTCAATCCGCGCGTTTACGCGCAGCGCAAGCTCCACAGCGGAGGTATGGGAAATGGAGCGCGCGGCTGTTCCCGGTACGTGTGGGAGCGTCCAGTCATACCCGTAGTTGGGTATCCCCATCAGAATCTTCTGGCTTGGAATAACCGTTACCGCGTACTGAAGCACCTGCTCTACCAGATTAATCGGCGCGACAGCTCTCGGCGGACTGTAGGTGTAACCCCACTCGTACGTCATCAGGACAACATGGTCGACCGTTGCGCCGTGCGCCGCGTAATCGTGTGCTTCATAAAGCAGGCCGGATTGCTCCGCACTGGTTTTGGGTGCGAGAGCGGTTGTCACTGTGTACCCGAGCGGGTGCAGCCGGTCAACCGCTTTACGGATAAACCGGTTATAGTTTTCTCTGTCGCTCGGATACAGATATTCAAAGTCGATGTCAAGCCCGGTGTATCCCTTTTTCAGCGTGGCAACGACATTGTCGAGCAGAGTATTTTGCAGCTGTTCACTGGTCAGAATGGTGTGGGCGAGTTCGCTGTCAAAGCTTCCGCCTTCCTTAATATTAGTAATTACCATCAGCGGCGACACTTTCTGTGCCCGCGCCGCCTGAATAATGCTGCTGTCCTGAATCGGGGCAAGCGAGCCGTCCGGCCGAACCTGATAACTGAACAAACTGATAAAGGTCAAATGCGGGAGTGTATCATTCAGCGTCGCGGTGGAAATATTGGGAAAGGCGTATCCGTTGACGTCAATCGTGCCCAGTTTCGGCTCCGCCGCCGGAACGACGATTACCTCGCCCACCTGAAGCCGGGAGGGGTCGGAAATGTCCGGATTCAGCCGCAGCAAACTGGAAACCGTCACACCGTAGCTCCGGGCAATGCTGTAAAGCGATTGACCGGCAGTCACCGTATGCGTCATCAGATCGCCTGTAATGACAATGGTTTGCCCCACGACGAGCCGTTCCGGATTTTGCAGCCTGTTCTCATCAATGATTTTCTGCATGGAAACGCCGTATCGTTCTGCTATTGAGTAAACGCTGTCCCCCGGCTGCACTACATGGATTATCAAACTGAGCACCCCTTCCCAAGGTTATGTTTGTAAAAAGAAAAACAACGGAATAAGGCTATAAAGGATAGGTTCCATTTCGGTTTTCCTATCTGAACTTTTAGAAAGTCCGCACACCATTCTGTGCTGATGCATAAATCAATTTGCACCGTTTCAACCATTTTACAAACAAGCCCCATGGCGAAAAGCGCAAATTTATCTGTGTGTTTTCTGCTTTAATATATGTTTCGCCGCGTGGGGGTATGCTTGATTTGAGAGGAATAAAGAAGGTGTTGCAAAATGAATTTGCATTCATTTTGCAACACCTTCTTTACGGAAAAATTGTTTATGTGCCATCATTAGACCCACATTTTTCTGGCATGGTTAGTATATTTATTAATTGTGCAACGGCACTATCAGATAACGCGGTTCAATGATTCAGACAGACTGCCGTGCCGGAAACCGTTACCATCAGCATTCCGTTGTCGGCGCCGAGCACTTCATAGTCAATATTTACGCCTACCACGGCGTCTGCCCCCATACGCACGGCGCGCTGCTCCATCTCTATCATGGCGCTGCTTCTGGCTTTGATGAGTTCCTCTTCATAAGTGCCGGACCGGCCGCCGAAAAAGTTTGAAAGACCCGCCGCAAGGTCTTTCATGAAGTTCACGCCTGCAATGACTTCGCCGAAAACGACGCCCCTGTATTCTGTTATGTGCTTACCCTCGATGGTTGGCGTAGTGGTAAGAATCATGTCGCTGCCTCCTTTGAATTCAGATATAATATCATCGTACCATAATGTTCCTGTTTTTCAAGTTACAAATCCGTTTTAATTACACAGGATGATTCCCGCGTAAAGTTGCACAATATTAAAAAAATAGTTGAAATTATGATTTTATCGTGTTATAATAATCAACGTTGTAATTTTCGTGTCTGTAAATTGTCATGAATATGGGCCTGTAGCTCAGCTGGGAGAGCGTTCGGTTCGCATCCGAGAGGTCAAGGGTTCAAATCCCTCCAGGTCCACCAAAAAGACAAACCTGTTTTTATAACATTAGTTATAGACAGGTTTGTCTTTTTATGCCCTAAAAGGGCTTGTTAGCTACTGCTTTTTAACGGAAACACTATCAACGTTACTCATAAACCCACAAATACAGAATTTTATGTGTTTTGGTTGCAAGTTTAAACCTAATAATAGATAAGTTTACGGAAAGGATGGAATCAATATGACACTCCCTTATGCATTTGAAAAGCTGCCCGATGGCATGGTCAGATTGAACGCTGCACAGGCGGCAGTGGTACAAAAAATTTATCAACGTTACGTTGACGGTGCCAGCTTGGGTGTTATAGCCACCGAACTGGAAGCTAATCAGATTACTGCACCATCTGGCAATCTAAAATGGTCTCGGTCAGTTATTGATAAAATATTGAGTAACGGTAAGTATGTGCCTTACGCAATCCCAATGGAGTTGTTCGTAGCCGTTCAGTTTGAAAAAAACTCCCGAAGCAACACACAAGTTAACAGCGAGGGTTCCTTGCAGAGAAAGGCCACCCGGTACAATTCACAGAATGTACTGAGCGGTCTTTTAGTTTGCGCGGAATGTGGCGCCAATTATCGCAGAATCACACGTGGCTTGGGTGAGGTCGTTTGGCGCTGTGCGAACCGTGTGGAATACGGAAAAGAAATATGCCATCATTCCCCCACTATACTGGAGTCAGAAGTGATTTCTCTGATCTGCGAGACTTTAGGACTTAAAGAATTTGAGCCAGAAACGGTTCATGAAAAACTGGAACAAATTCTGGTTTACACTAGCGGGGCCCTGGATATACAGCTTAAACAGGAACAAAATATGTCTTTTACTTTATAAAAGGTTGAATTATCCAGCATAATGGTTCTTAGAAAGATGTAAATCGGAAAGGAACCATTCTCTATGGAGCAGTCGGAAGGTGGAAAACTTGTCGTTGTGAACTGTCTGATTCACAAGAAAATCAAGAACAATGGTGAGCTTCTTGATGTACCTGATTGAGAACGACCATAAGGGCATTATCAGTAAAAGAATATTTGCGGCCATACTCTTTGCCGTTTCACGGCATAGGCAACAGATTAGCAACTAAAGCTATTGAGACAACAAATGGATATTTGCTACTCATGTTCTTTGATGTTGGAAAATCAATAGAAAACTTTGAAGAATTTCTATATCTTTATGGAATCTTTAAACTTTTTATTTATAGTGGGTATCAAATAAATGAAAGGAAGATTTCTATGGATTCGTATATTTTACAAACAAAGAATTTATGCAAAAATTTTAAAAAACAGAGTGCTGTCAGTAATATTTCACTATCCATAACAAAAAATTCCGTTTATGGTTTGCTGGGGCCGAACGGAGCGGGAAAATCAACCACGTTAAAAATGATTACCGGAATGCTGCATCCGACCTCGGGAGAAATCGTCTTCGAAGGCCATCCATGGAGCAGAAAAGATTTGTCTGATATCGGCGCTCTGATTGAATCTCCTCCGCTTTACGAAAATCTGACCGCAAGGGAGAATCTTAAAGTGCGCACTCTTCTTTTGGAGCTGCCGGATACTCGAATAGATGAAGTGCTGCAGACTGTTGATTTGACAAATACCAAAAAAAAATGTGCAGGGCAATTTTCCATGGGCATGAAGCAACGTCTTGGCATTGCAATTGCATTGCTGAATCATCCGAAGCTGTTGATTTTGGACGAACCAACCAACGGCCTTGACCCGATTGGTATTCAGGATTTGAGAGAGCTTATCCGATCTTTTCCTGAACAGGGCATCACGGTGATTCTGTCAAGTCATATTCTCTCCGAAGTGGAACTGATTGCCGACCATATCGGCATCATCAGTAACGGGGTTTTAGGCTATGAGGCTCAGATAAACCCAGGGGAAGATCTGGAATCATTGTTTATGCAGGTTGTGGCAGACAGTAAAAAGGCGGGTGCTTGATATGCTGAATTATTTGAAAGCGGAAAATCTGAAATGCAGCAGAACCTTCGCCAAAAAGCTGGTCGTCATTGCGCCACTGCTTATGGTGTTGCTCGCGGGCATTTCCGGCATGTACCTTGTGCAAAACGGCTATAACTGGTGGTACGTCATCCTTCTTCCTGGGTTTATTACGCTCACCACAGCGCTGGTTAATCAAACAGAAGAGAAAAAACTGCGTTACCGGTCGGTGTTTGCGCTGCCGGTTTCCCTGCAAAAAATCTGGATTGCCAAAGTCCTGTTGATTGCCATTTATATTTCAATTGCCTGCCTGCTCCATCTCGCGGGGATGATTTTGGGGAAATTTATTATCAATCCTGCATCTGTGATATCCATCGGTCAGATGGCGGGGGCGACACTGATTCTGATGGTGGTTTCGCTCTGGCAGATTCCTTTTTGCATGTTCCTGTCAAAAAGATTCGGCCTTATGCCGACGGTACTTGTCAACGTGGGTGTCGGGATTGTCCTGAATATTTGCGCCGCCACAGAATCCTTCTGGTGGGTCTGTCCTTATAGCTGGGCGACGCGGCTGATGTGCCCGGTGCTCGGTGTCCTACCAAACGGCACCTTGGCTTCGTATGGAGACGTTCTGCTAAATCCTGGCGTGATTCCGGTCGGTATTGCTCTGTCTATCGCCCTGTTCCTCTTGTTGCTTGCTGTGACTGCAAAATGGTTTCGCAAACAGGAGGTAAAGTGAAATGCCGACTCTGGTACGTTGTATTCGTTCTGACTTTCAAAAATTCAGGCATACCGCTATGCTATGGATACACATTCTGATTCCTTTGGTTGCAGCGGCCCTGTTTATTGCCTATTATTCTGTTTCATCGTGGAAGACAGAGGCGAAAATTAGCGGGTATTTTGAGGTTATCGGTATTTCATTTCCGCTGATGATCGGCCTTATCAGCAGTAAAGCAATTGAGCAGGAAGGACAGGCCGGAAACTTCCAGACCATGCTGTGCGGTATAAAATCACGTACTGCGGCATATTCAAGCAAATTGATTGTCATGCTTATGCTGGGAATTTGTTCGATTGCTATTGCGATAGGTGTATTTGCAGTCGGCTTTAAAACGGCCCCTGAAATTATGTATTTTAAGGCGGCAGGCTTACTGATAGCCGGGAGTGTTTTTTTATATATTCTGCATCTGTTTGTCAGCCTCCAGTATGGTAAGGGCGCATCCATAGGTCTTGGAATTGTGGAAAGCCTGATTTCCGCTTTAGCTCTGACTGGACTTGGAGATGGAAAATGGTTTTATATACCATGTACATGGAGCGCGCGTCTATGCGACACTCTTGTATACATTTGGCTCAATCCGGCAAATACCATCGGATACGAAGAAATACAAAAATGTTTGATAATCGCGGTACCCGCAACGATTGCTGCATTTATTTTAAGTCTTTTCTGGTTCAGAAACTGGGAAGGCAGAAAATTTTACGAATAAATTGAAGTGAGGTATTTGATATGAAGAAAAGAAAATTTGTTTTGCTTACGATTCTGATTTTAGTTGTCGGCTGTGCCGGTGTTTTGGGATGTTCCCGAGCAGATATGCTGATAAACAATGCGAAAAAGAATACTGAAATCGATAAAACCCTGTCGGTATATGATCTAAATAAGGAGAATTTTAAAGAAATTTCTTATAACGGTGAGACATATCAGATTAAGGAAGACGCCGTTAAAGGCGACGATCTGGACAAACCGATCGGAAAGGTTTCTCAGCGCGTAACCATTGATGAAAACAACAAAATACTTGATAGAAAAGAATTGATGAAAATTTATATCATTCCAGATGGGTCAGATCAAAAACGAATCGATTTAAATTTCGGCTGGGTGTACAGCGTTAAAAATACCAATTCAGGTAAAATCATTGCAGTTGTTGTGAATGAAAAGTACAAGAAGGCAGTTATAAAGGAATAAAAGCGTTATTATAGCGCTAATCACATGTGCTTCCTCCTTAGCCACTCCGCATGTAATCTACCATTTAATAGAGAAGTTGCTTTATAATATATTAGTAGTTATACTCTATATGAGTTATGGAAGGAAGTGAGCTTTCTTGGCAAGAATCCTTGTAATTGATGATGAACCGGATATTTTAGTCCTTGTAAAAAAGGCACTGCAAAAAGACGGTCATCTTGTATCTACTGTGGAATCGCCTGACAAGATGGATGTAAACAGTCTCAATCGTTTTGATTTATTGTTACTGGATGTCATGATGCCGGGAATAGATGGATTTGCTTTTTGTCAAAGAGTGCGAGATGTCGTGGATTACCCTATTTTGTTTCTTACCGCTAAAACGATGGAATCCGATGCGATGTACGGCTTTGGTCTCGGTGCCGATGATTACATTAAAAAGCCGTTCAGCACCGGAGAACTGCGGGCAAGGGTAAATGCTCATCTGCGCAGGGAAACCCGTGAAAAACGGAATATATTGATTGTGTCCGATTTAGAATTTAATCTTGCTGCAAAAGAAATGTCGATCAATGAACAAAAAATACTTTTTACAAAAATAGAATATGGTATCTGTGAATTCCTGGCAAAAAATCGCGGTCAGGTATTTTCCAAAGAACAGATTTACGATTCTGTTTGCGGATACGATGCAGAAGGCGATAGCTTCACTATTGCAGTGCACGTCAAAAATATTCGGGCAAAACTGGCCATATATCATATGGCCCCGATTTCAACGGTATGGGGGATCGGATATAAATGGGATTGAGACGTAAGAATGTTCGATTAAGAACCTTTTTTATTCAATATTTGCTTGTACTTTTTGTCAGCTTTGTAGTTATCGTTTCTGTTGGTATAGGTTTGTTTTCTATTTCTCTGAAAACCGGCTTTGTGCTGTCGATCAGTGACGTAGAAGCACAAATAGAAAATCAGAAGGCAATGATTTCATCGGCAAAAACCGTATCTGCCGGAATGATCCCCAAAACCTGCAAATATGCCGTTGTAAGCTCCAGTGGAGTATTCCTATCCGGAAGTATGAACAAGACTGAAACAGATATGGCATGGAGAACGATTCAAAGCGGAAGAAGGACGTCCGGAGTATCCCTTATTACAGGTTTGAATGCAAAGTGTTATTTCCCGATAGAAAGGCAAAATGAGATCTGTATTGTGGAATATTCAGCCTTGTCCCAGTTCTCCGCTGACTTTTTGCGGGAACATTTGCCCGCACCGGAAATCCTTCTTTTCTGGGTAATTCTTGTGGCATTCCTGATAGAGATTTTCCTACTTTCAAAATTATATGGCAGAAAGATCAGCCTGAAACTGTTGCCCCTGCAAAATGCAACAGAAAAGATTCAGAATAAAGACCTTGAGTTTGAAATTCAATATAGCGGCATAAAAGAAATAGACGCTGCCCTGAGGTCTCTCGACAGTATGAAAACCGAATTACAGCAGTCGCTTGAAAAGCAATGGAAAAGTGAGCAAACGCGGAAAATACAGATTTCTGCATTGGCACATGATATAAAAACACCACTTACCGTTGTCCGTGGCAATGCAGAAATGCTGAATGATACAGAGCAAACAGAAGAACAAAAAGAGTGTACCAGCTATATTCTGAAGAACGCAGATCAAATGGAGCAATATGTCCAGATGCTTATTGATCTGTCCAAAGCGGAAGTCGGCTATTCGCTTCAGTTGGAAAATGTAAATATGAGAGCATTTTTGGATGATATATACAGTCAAATAAATGCTCTTGCCTCAATAAAGCAGTTAAAAACTGAATTTGACGAAAAAGATTTGCCAGATATTATCCATCTGGACATTTCATTGATGCAAAGAGCGATTATAAATATCGTATCTAATGCGGTAGATTATTCTCCAGAGCACGGAGTGATTTGTTTTTCCACATCGAAAAACAAAGATAAAATTCGATTCACCATTACTGATAGCGGAAAAGGATTTTCTTCGGAAAATTTGAAAAATGCAACGAAGCAATTCTATCAAGGCGATTCCAGCCGCAGTTCAAAGTTACATTACGGAATGGGGCTGTTTATTGCCGCTTCTATTGTAAAACAGCATGGAGGGACTCTTTTAATAGCGAATTCTCCCGTCAGGGGTGGTGGAATGGTAACGATTGAAGTTTAAGCATTAAGATAATCATTTATCGTATAAATCAAAAAAATAATAAAGTGAACGACGGTTGATGTTTTGGAACACTCTTTTTGGAATGTCCAAATATCAGCCGTCGCTTTCTATGCCCAAAGCCTTTATTCATGCGGGTTTTAGTATGTATTTAGTTGTGGAAATTAGATACCCATCTACTATCAAAACCATAAATCCTGAGAGACTAAATAATAGAATAGCTTACTTCTAAACACTTGCGTCTAAATTCTTTCCTAATCTTGTTTGCTATAAAATAAGCGTTCATAGGCATTTGAAGAAGAACTATAGTCCAGCGTAGCATTAGACGTTCTATTTATAAAATTCTATCAGAAAGTGTTTTCTGCATATAGCAACAAATAATTTTATATTTCATATAAATATATGCATTTCCGATAGCAGGATATTGTTTTATTTGTATTTTGGACATATAATATAAGTATACAATATTTTCCTCTGAGTGATTGTGAACTATGACTAACCATAGCACAAAAATGGCTATAGTTTTCTTCCGGCTTTAAGGTACATTTAGGTATTCACTAAGCTTTGAAAAAACACGATGGCGTCTGGTCTGGATATTCCCTTGAGTCAATAAAGCCTGCAATCTAGTTCAAATGTAATTGTAGCAAGTTGTCGTAAGACAACCGGTTATCCACACAAGCTTTAATCATTGCTATAACACACAGCATAGTCTGTTGTGTGTTATAGCAATGGGAAACAAAAACCTGAAATGCAGAAGCAAATCAAGAGGAGGTTAAACCAATGGCTGAGAATATCCTAAAAATACGCGACGATGAATGCATAGTGCTTAACAGATCGATCGATGGATTCGAAATAACAGAGGGAAAGGCGCTTTCTTGGTTCGCTTCAGGTAAGTCGCCAAGTAAAATTGATCTTTCCTCTCTGAGATGTGGCATTGAGCCGTGGTTAACATCACTCTTTCAGTCAGAGCATCTATCGCTTCTCGTTGGAACGGGACTCTCGTATTCATTGAGCAATTTAGCAACCACAAGTGATATGGATACTAAAGCGACCGATACAATTATAGAAACAAGCGAGCCAACAACAACTAATTGTAAAAAAACACCAATGGATATACCCGCGCTAACTTCTGATAAATATAGGGAAATTATTCTGTCTTCGGTGAAGGACATTGCTGAAAAGGGATGTCGTGGCAATGCGAATATTGAGGATACCATCAGGATAATAAATGAGTTGCTACGTGGCCTTGAAATCCTCGGACATGGCAAACTTGAAGGTGAGCCAACACCAGAATTCCTAGCATTCACTGAGTTGAAGGACAACCTTAAGCAGATAATTTCAGACTTTACCTCAGGAATAAGCTACATTGAAAAAAGCATCGCAAATGCTGAGCTATTGAAGCGCGAAGAAGCTTTTGGATATCTTGTGAATTTTCTCATGAGTTTTGCCAGTCGTTCGGGAACCCGTGAGCGGCTTAATATATTTACCACCAACTACGATCGGATTATAGAAGCTGGGGCAGAATTGGCAGGATTACATTTACTTGATAGATTCACTGGGACGCTCGCGCCAATTTTTCGTTCATCAAGGCTTGATATCGATATGCACTATAATCCACCTGGTATTAGAGGCGAGCCTCGATATCTTGAAGGTGTGGCCAGATTCACAAAATTACACGGCTCAATTGACTGGATAGATACGGGTACAGACATTCGACGTATTGGTCTTCCTTTCGGATCTTCTGACATAGAGAGTTTCCTAAATGCTCCAGGCCTAAACGATGTTGATAGCCGTAAGGTGATGATTTATCCTAATTCTGCAAAAGATCGCGAAACCGCTGAATATCCGTATGTTGAGTTGTTCCGAGACTTTGCAGCTGCTCTGTGCCGCCCCAATAGTACTCTCGTTACTTTTGGATACGGCTTTGGCGATGAGCATATTAATCGAGTTATCAAAGATATGCTTACAATCCCATCGACGCATCTGGTTATAATATCTTTTAATGACATGGGCGGTCGCATTATAAAGAAGTATAAAGAGATAGGCAGACACTCTCAAATCACATTGATTATAGGGGAAGATTTAGCTGGGTTAAAAACGTTGGTTGATTATTTCTTGCCAAAACCGTCTATTGACAAGGCTTCAATCAGAATGAGTGAACTGCTTAAGCAACGCTATTCTCCTATTCCAAAAGGAGAATCTCAAACTGAGTGTTTTTCGGCAACAACGGGAGGCATTGAGATATGATGACGCCTCTTGCCATAGTAGACGCGCAACGCATAGGAAGTGTAGACTTCGTTTCCCCAGACGAAATTAAAGTTCTTCTAGATATTGAATCACCGAACGATGTTGCCCTGAATGCTGGTGTACCGAGACCATTTCCACGCATCAACAGCTATGTCCTTATTCCAAGTGATAGTGGGCTTCTTGTTGCGCAGATAGAATGGATTACTATTGAGCGGTCACAATATCCAAAGCGTAAAGGGCTACAGGATTTTGGTTTAATTGACTTGCCCTTTCCATTGAGGAAGATGAGCCTTAATCCCCTTGGTGTTCTTTGTGAAAATGTCGGGGTGACAGCGAAACCTCCGTACTCGTTTTCACGTGGAGTAGAGGTGTTTCCAACCGTTGGTGATCCGGTTCTATTGCCATCACAGATTGAACTAAAGTCCATCGTTGAGTCTGGCGATAATCGCAGGGTGAAAATCGGTGTTAGTCCACTTGCAGGTAACGCCGAAGTGTGTGTTGATCCTGACAGACTATTTGGTCGTCATTTAGCTATATTGGGAAACACAGGAAGCGGAAAATCCTGTTCAGTTGCCGGGGTTATTCGGTGGTCTATAGAGGCGGCAAAACGAGAAATCGCTTGTCCCAAATGTGGTCAAACGAGAAAAATAAATTCTCGATTTATCATCTTAGACCCAAATGGAGAATATTCCCAAGCGTTTAAAGATATGGATAACGTGCGGGTATTTGCTGTTGAGGCTGACCCCAAAAATAAAGTAGAGCAATTGCAAGTGCCACTTTGGTTATGGAATAGCTCGGAGTGGTGTGCATTTACACAAGCAAGTAGCCGCACGCAACGACCTGTTTTGATTCAAGCACTGAGAACAGTTCGTGATGGAACATTGAATGTTACCTTAACACCAAGTGCCGATATGCGAAGATATTTACGGACTTTGGTTGATATTATCAGAATTGAATTGAGCAATGGGGAACCGTGGGCAGCAGGACAGAAAAATTACGGGAAACGAAAAGGGTTTTACGATGGACTTGTTGCCTGGAGAAATGACACAGTTGAGGACGTTTCTTTCTCTCAACCGGAGAAAAAAGCATTAAGCGACCTCAACTTAAAACTTGATTCGATGATTGCAGCGCATACCCAACAATACGCTTCTTATTTGTTTGGCCAAGCCACTATCACTGAACTGTTGGATCTTACCTCAAAGGCACATTCAGCTTTTGGTGGCTCTGATAGAGATGTACTTCCGATTGATGCGGATATTCCACGACCATTTACAGGAGATTTGTTTCTTAGAAGTATTCAAGCCAATGCAGAACTATTGAACTCGACAGAATATGTTGAAACAATGCTCACTCGAATACGCACCTTACTATCTGATTCTCGAATGAAGGTGATTACTAATTGTGCGCCTGACTTAACACTTCAAAAGTGGCTTGAAACATATATTTGTCCAACCAATTCAGCAGATGGTTCAATAACGGTTATTGATTTATCATTGGTGCCAGCTGAGGTAATACATATAGTTACGGCAGTTATTGCTCGAATGACTTTGGAAGTCCTGCAAAGATACAGGCATTCGAACAGCGGAAAGACATTGCCCACTACACTTGTTATGGAAGAAGCCCATACTTTTATCCGCAAATACGCCAGCGATGCAGAAGGAACAGCCACATATTCGATGTGTACGCAGGTGTTTGAAAAAATTGCCCGTGAGGGTCGCAAATTCGGGCTTGGTCTTGTCTTATCTTCACAACGTCCAAGCGAGTTATCACAAACCGTCCTCTCTCAATGCAATTCTTTTCTTCTTCATCGAATAAGCAACGACCGCGATCAAGAACTCGTGAACAAGTTGGTACCGGACAATTTACGCGGTCTACTACGTGAATTACCCTCTTTGCCATCTCAAAAAGCCATCCTATTAGGGTGGGCTTCCGAATTACCTGTCTTGATTCAAATGAACTACCTTGAAGAGGCCCATAGACCTAAATCAGATGATCCGGAATACTGGAAAATTTGGACTGACAACGAGGAAAACGCTCGAACTGTTGATTGGAGTACTATTGCAGATAGTTGGCAGGAAAAAGAGCCGGGTAGTGATGTAGACCAAGGACTTGATGAAGAAGCCACAGAACAGCAAGAGAATGATAATTCGGACTATGGCGATTATATTTGCCACGTACAAAAAGACCAACAGGCGATGAGCAATATAAACACTGGTTCAGAAATTGATGATGAAGAGCTACCATTTTAGGCAGAAGATAATGTGAGGTAAAACTAACTATAGGTACCGCTGTCAAACAGAGTTTAGAGTGCAGATTCGCGTAAGAGGCTGTAAATTTCCAGTATATTTATGATCGACGAGTTTATCATTGCAATGCTGGAAATTCATGAAACGATAGAAAGGATGTTTTGATGAACATAATAGAACAATATGCTGAGCAATGGAATTGCAGCGCACAATTCTTTTATGACAAGAAATACTATCAGTGGATGTGCGAAAAGTTAATAGGCTTTAAAACTGTTATGGAAATCGGATGTGGCACAGGTTATAGCACCCTTGCTCTTCTTAATAGTGGGCATAAAGTAATTGCAATCGATAAAAATCATGAATGTATCATGGCGGCGAAAAAGTTAATTGCTGATAATGGGCATAAAAAGGATGATATAATATTCCTTGAAGGAGATGTTGCAGATCTGCAGTTTAGGGAACAAACGTTGTCAAAATACGCTTGTGATATAGTAATATGTTGGAATATAGGCACCTATTGGGACAAGCAAATGATTCAGTTCTATGTGCCATACATGTTAGAATATGGACTGAATACAAGCCAAATAAAGCAAAATCCAGAGTCCTCTTATGCAGAGTTAATTATATGGGATGCATGCAGAATTTCTAAAGTCAAGGGTGTGCCTATACATATCATCGACCGAGGCGAAGAGATAATCAGCGAGGATACAGACTCTTTTTACTATATACTGAAAAATGAATTCCATTTTTCTGAAATCGTCTATGATAATCTTAGGGCTAAATCATTATCCAATGGTGGAAGAATACTATCTACGAGAGGAAAAGCTAATTTTGAAGGGTTAATTGACATTACATTTTTATCTGTTTCAATGAAATAAAAAGCATTTAAAGCATATGAAGTGTTAAAAACTGATGTTAAAATTTTGATGCAGCTTGCACCATGTGGATACAAACTTCTGGGAGGTTCAATCGACCTACCTAACAAAATGAGCAACTTAAATGATTGCAAAAGGTGAGTTATGGACGAAAATAGACTAAAGGAAATAAAAGAACGCGTTGCTTTCTTTGAGCAAAGAAAAAAAGCTGCAGAAATGATAATGGATGAGAGTTCAAATAATGGATGGTTTTTTGCAATTTGCGGACTGCCAGAAGGTTTGGAAAATATTAATGACGACTTAGTAAAATTTCGCGTGGTAAAAAGTCCACCACTATTAACTGAACTTGCATCTGCATTAGAGAATAAAAATGTTCTTGAACGAGTCGCGTTTTATTCAAATTCTGCAAATTACGAATTGCAAATAATTACTGAAGAAGAGAAACCTCAATTAGCCACAAGTATTGCATACAACATTATCGCTATGATTAGAATTAAAAGTGGCGTTGAATTTTTAGTACCAATAGCATCTAATTATTCATGGTCTATTATTCCAGGAGTCCCCGATAGTAGTGTGAAGATAATCATGCTGGAGGATTATCCGAAAGCCAAAATATTTAGTAAAGACAAAACCATATCACAAGATGATATGAAATGGGTTATAGATCATTATTATGATCTCATCATGTTTTCGTCTGATAATCCTCAGCTAAGTATTGCAATTGATTCATTATCTACTTTCAATCAACAAGAAAGCCCTCGTATGTGTATTGCAACCTTATGGTCAGGAATTGAAGCAATATTCGGTATACAGTCTGAATTAAGATTTAGGCTAGCTGCAGAAATTGCCGCTTATCTTGAACCGCGTGGAGTTGAGCGAGTATCATTGCATAAAAGAGTTAAGCAACTATACGATTTTAGGTCAAAAGCGGTTCATGGTTCTAAAATTGTTGATTCCTCAATAGCAGATCATATTGCAGAAGTGCAAACCCTATTAAGACGAATATTAGTTAAATGCATAGATGAGCAGCATATTCCAACAAAAATAGAATTTGAAGAACGAATACATTTATAGATACATAATAAAAGCTGAAAAGAAGATTTTCTCGTAAATAGTTTTTGCTTTTCAAATATATGTGAACTTCGCATTTTGTTTATGACATTCGTCACGGGCACAATCAGATTATTTATATAATACAACAGAATGACAAGTTTGAATTTGGAGGTTAATCATGAAAAAATGGTATGATGAAGAGTACGAATGGGAAATCGAGGTAACAGGGTTTCTTCGTGGCGACCACACAGAGCACTATTGCCGAAACGGTGAAGAAATCGGAGATAAGTACACCTGCACCTATGGCTGTCCTGTAAATATAGATGGGCAGGGTATTTGCTCCAAAGTAATGCTGATTATGTTCCCAATCATGGAGGCGGTCAGAAGTGGTGGAGATTTAGAGAACATCGGTGGAAATGGCAGATATAGCAAGGACGTTGTATGTCCAGATGGCTGTGTTATGTTTAGGCTGACGGCAAAGAAACTTGGAAATGAGAATTTTTATAAGGGGAAGTTTTTTGATCAACTTTAATTTTTATACAGTTTATCAGTAAGATCATGAGCAAACTGGGGCCTTTCTCCCCTACCTCGAACTTCGCAGTTTATTTATAATTAGCGATTTTCCCTGCATCTAAATTGAGCAAATGACACATGTACGGGAAAGTCTGTAAAGATTTTCCTGTATTTTTTTGCTTTCTACGCCGAGCGTACGAGCGCCGCAGCTTCGGCCTTTACGCTTTCCTTGGATTTCACGCCGCAGAAACTTTGAAACTCGTCAAAGGAGACGTTGAAGTTCACTTCAATGTTATAATCACTGCCGATGCGGACGGACTTGATAAACTGCGACACGATCATTCTCTTTGCCGCAAAGGAGCTTTTGCTGCACAAGTCCACCCAGCTCAACAGCCGGCCAAACTCGCGCTTTCGGTTTTCGGAGGTTTCAAGCAAGGCTTTCAATTCCAGGTCTGCCGCATCCAAGTTGGACAGGACATCTTGGATTTGTGCTTCAGCTTCTGTGATGGTTGCTGGTTTGGCCGCTACCTTATTCTCTCTCGTATCGGTTGGATGCTGAATAACGGGAAGAGGAAGGAGGTCCTTGCTATTGGTATCGTGGGAATGACATTGATCCCTTTAGGCTATATGGCACTCTCCGCCTTATCTTTGGTATTTATAACAAGGATGCTACACGGCGCGTCTCTGGCATGCTTCAATACCACAAGCAGTACTATTGCAAATGATATGGTTCCTATGTTTCAGAAATTGACAGATTATAGCGTGACAATGAATAGCTGTGTTTGCTTTTCGCCATTTCGATTTTTGTATGTTTACAGATTCTCCTTATGGTGATATCTCCACTGAATATAAGATATTTATTGCGGAAAGAAAAACTTCCGATCGTAGCTTTATACTACGACTGGAAGTTTTTCTTTTTAATTTCTACTATTTGGTGTGATTCAGATGTTTTGCGGGCTTTTAAAAAAACCTAAGAGAAAGACCATAGCTTTCGTCATGATTTCGAAGTTTTAAACATTTTTTTAACTGATTTCTTATGGTACTATTAAAATACAATAAAAAATAATACACAAGGAGGAGTTTATTATGAAAAAAGTAAAATACTTATCCGCACTGCTGGCAGCACTGATGCTTGCAGGAACTGTTGCAGGCTGTGGCTCCGCATCCTCAGGGGGGAATTCAGCGGTCTCCGGCGCAAGCCAGGCGGAGTCAAAGGGCAGCGATAATCAAAAGAACATAAAGCTGTCGGTCATGATGGTTTCTGAATCCGCTACCAAGCTGTTTACAGATGAGTTTGATATTCCCGCTAAATTCAAAGAAAAATATCCTAATGTAACAGTGGATTTTGAATTGGTGAAAGGCGATACGCTCAGTGTTCTGAAAATGAGGAATCAGGCTGATGAATTGCCGGATATTATTGCCGGTCAGCTGGAATGGCAATACATTATAAAGGATAAGCTGGAAAAGCTGAATGATCTCGACTGTGTCAAAAATAACCTGTACGCAAAAGATTCCGCCATTGATGGAAATGTTTATGCGGTCAATTATGAATCTTTTTACAACTGCACCTTCTATCGCAAGGACATTTTCAAGAAATATGATTTGAAAGTTCCGCAGACTTGGGATGAGTTCATCAATGTGATTAAAACAATCAATGGAAAGGGCGAATATATTCCGCTTGCGGTCGGCGGAAAAGACGAATGGCCGCTCTATCCTTACGGTATGGATGCAACGATTATTTCAAGTGGAAAGGCATCGGCTCTCAATGATATGGCTTCAAGCGATTCGCCCTTCGCAGAAGGCCAGCCTTCCTACAACGCGTTAAAAAAACTGAAGCAGCTTACTGATCTGAAAGCGTTCGGTTCTGACCCCTTGGGCGTCGGATTTGACGAATCGAAAACCTTCCTGGGGACTTCGAACAAAGCGGTAATGTTCCCGTCTTCTCAATGGGCGCTGGCTGATGTCCAAACATCCGCAGGTGGCAGTCTGGATAATATCGGCGTGTTCTTTACCCCCTACAGAGACAAAGAATCCGACCCGCTGTATGCTGTGACCGAAATCGGCATGCCTTTCATGGTGACAAAGTCCGATCATTCTGAAATGGCTAAAACGTTTGTAAACTGGATGTTCAACGATGAGATATACACGAGCTACCTGAAAAAAGCAGGGTTGATCAGCACAGTTACCAATGTAGAGACTCCTTACGCTCCTGTTTTCAAAGAAGCGATCGACTCAGCAAAAAATTTGAAACCCGTTGCCAAGATTAAAACAAAGGCGTTCACCGATATGTCGTCCGCGGCAAAGTTCAATTTCGACACGGTCAGCGCAGCGGTTCTGTCCGGCAAAGATTTCAAGGGGCTCATGGATACAAATAATAAAGACTGGAAGAGCGCCAAATCAGAATGAAATTGAAAGGGCAGCGGTCCCAGTATCATGCGATATACCGGGACCGCTGTATTCTAATGAAAAACGGGTGTTTAGAATTGAGCATTCATCAGGAAAGAAGAGGTGGGTAACATGAGCATTGCGAAGCAAAAAAAACTAACGTTGATTACCATGCTTGCGGTTCCGACGATCCTATTGATAATCTTCGTGATATACCCGCTGGTCAACATGATCCTACTGAGCTTCCAAAAATGGGACGGAAGTTCAGCAGATAAAATTTGGGTTGGATTTAAAAACTATTACAGGCTGTTTACCAATTCTCCGGTTTCCTGGAGAGCGCTTCTGAATAACGGCATGTATCTTTTTTTCGGCTTGGCGATTATCCCTCTGCAAATCCTGATTTCAGGATTGATTACTTCGGGCTTAAGAGGCGCTAATTTTTATAAAGTGACGATTTTTTTGCCTTATATCATCAACAGTGTGGCAATCGGGTATGCGTTCTCTTTTTTTTTCAGCCCGGTCAGCGGCGGCTTTAATGGGTTGCTGCAGATGCTTCATCTGGACAATTTGATTCAGCATTGGCTCAGCGACGAAAATGTCGTCAATTTTACGCTGAATTTTGTGAGCTATTGGAAAGTATTTGGATTCAACATTGTGTTGATTTCAGCCGCGCTGACTTCAATTTCAACGGATCAGCTGGAAAGTGCCTCCGTAGAAGGTGCGAATGTTTTCCAAAAGCTGTGGTACATACAAATTCCTCAAATTGGAAAGACCCTGAACATTATTGTCTTTATGACGATTGCCGGCGCTTTACAGGTTTTCGACATTCCTTTCATTATGACCTCCGGCGGGCCGAATTATGCGAGCACCACGTTTTCGCTGTACGCTATCAATCTGGCGTTCAAATACGAAGATTACGGTCTGGCGGCGTCCATGGCGGTTATTTTAATTCTGTTCATTTTGATAATCAACGGTTTTCCAAAGTTGATAAAAAAACTGGTAGGAGGTGTCGCTCGTGTCAGACGGAGTTAGAAAAGCAAAAAGATTCACGTACGCCGCATTGAAGCACCTTCTGCTCATGGTTTGTGTGCTTGTGATTGTAATCCCTTTACTGAGTACGTTTTTCTCAGCGTTCAAGCGGCCGGAGGACATCGGTTCTACTTTTACACTGGCACCTCCCAATTATTTTTACCTCGATAATTTTAAAACGGCATTCACGGAAGGAAAATTTCTCAACGGTCTGAAAAATACGACGATTTTGGTTGGAGTCAGCCTGATCTGCAACGTAATATTGGGGTCAATGACCGCCTATGCGCTGGGGCGTTTCGATTTCAGGTTTAAAAAGCTCCTGATGTTGATGTTTACCCTTGGGATGATAGTGCCCACCTATATTACGGAGATTTCCCGATTTCAGGTGATTTCAGCCATAGGGCTATACAACCATCTGTCCGGTCCGATTTTGATCTATATTTCCGCCGATCTGATGCAGCTTTACATTTATTTTCAATTTATGGACAGTATTCCGAAATCGCTGGATGAAAGTGCGATGCTGGACGGACTTAGTTTCTTTGGAATATACAGGCGTATTATTTTTCCGTTGCTTATCCCGGCTACCGCTGTTATCGCCATCATCAAGGCGGTCGCCATCATGAATGACATGTATATTCCATATCTCTATATCCCTTCGCTGAAATTGAGAACGCTGACAACAACGCTGATGTACTTTAGCGGAACGAAATCGGGACAGTACAGCATTTTGTGTGCCGCTATTATCCTGGTAATGATTCCGGCGCTGGTGATTTACTTCATCTTCCAAAAACAAATTTTCAACGGGATTGTCGCGGGCGCGGTGAAAGAATAGCAGGGGAGCTGCACTTTGATTTGAAAGGGAGGGGAATGGCCGGGTATGACCGGCAGAAGCCATGATATTTAACTTGATTCACCGCCCCGTTGCGGGGGAGCGGAGAGATATTTTTCAAATGCAGCAGGCGATGGCTCACGAGCTTGGCTTGAAAGTGACGCTGCTGGTTCAGTATGAATTGATGTTTGAAGCCGATATTGTCGAAGAAATACAGCAATACCACGAAGAGCACAGCGACGAGGTTGGCATTTGGTTTAGTGATATGGCTTCAGAGCGGATGAACGAGACGTTTCGCTGCAAAGAGCCTTTTTTGTGGCTTTACAGCAGAAAAGATAAACGAATCATCGTTAATACCGTACTGCAGAAGTTCTTTGACATTTTTGGATATTGGCCGAGGTCTGTAGGGGCCTACCATATGGATGCTTATTCCATGAAATGTCTAAAAGAGAAATGTCCGTCTGTCAAAATCAGCATAGCGGGCTGCTTTGAAGAAGGCGTTAAGGTGTTCCATGGGTGTAACAATTCATGGTATTTGTTTAACGAAGGAATGCCGTGGAATCCATGGTACCCTTCTGTGGAAAACACGCTTTGCCCGGCCAATTCCGAAGAAGACTGGACGGGAATTGTCGCGGTGCCGCATTTAAGCAGGGATTTGGCACTGTCCTTTGAAGGCCGCAACGACTTTTTCGCGAGCCATCCGGCCAATGTGCAGCGCGCCATGGCAAATGAAGGAAGAACGATTCCCTATGTGTTTAATTTGTTAGATTTATACAGGATGCAGGAAAAATACAACGGCGGCTTTTCCTATACCAATATGTTTGTCGGCCCGGGCTGGCTGCAGGGAAATCCAAATGTGCAGGACAGCGACGAAATCACCCAAGAGATTTACAGGGACTACCTCAGTTACATCGCGTCTTTAAAAAGTTCCGGCGAGCTGTGCGATATGTACCTTCACGAGTTTGCCGACTGGTATGTTTCCCATGTTCCTGTTCGGCATACGGATGTCTATTGGGCCAAGGAAATTTTGTATGGCTCCAAAAAACATTATTTTTGGCTGATCAATGAAAGCATGAGAATCGTGATTGACGCCTGTCAGGGCGGTTCCATTGGGGATCTTCGTCCGTTCGTGGCAAGGCAGGAACGCTGTACGGGAGCGGATACTGATTTTCGGGAAATTGGCAGCAATCCGTACTTTATCCATTCCCAGTACCGTTCCGGAAACAGTTTCCATTATGCGGACGGCGCGCGGACCACACTGCTTCTGACACACGCCGGCCAGACGGTTGATCTGTGTGATTACCCGGTTTCCGTGCGTGAAATTGACCGCCTGTCAAATGGAAGCGTTCGCGTAACGCTTTCTCCTGCGGCAGTAGCCTTTAAGGACGGGCTTTCGCTTTCAATCAAAACGGTCTATGTCATTACCATGAGCGGAGAGATTTACATAAAGCGCGCTTTGCAAACAGAGGAAGAAATACCGGATGACATTACGGCAACAGAGTATTTCAAGGGCTGTTACGGAACGATAGAGTATCCGGAAAATATGAATGGGATCCGACTGGAGGTAAGTGGAGCAGAAAATGCCGGACTCGACTACGCCTATCGAAGCCGACGCATCGAGACCGCGCTGCCTCGCGAAACGTGCGCAACCATTCCGGCGCTGAAAACAAAGGTTGGCCTGTTTCCGGTTGACGGAGAGTTTTTGAATGCCGGAGCGGAAGAGGGGTATCTTTTTAACCCATTTTACACACTCTCCCTGACCGGAAAAATAAAGAGTGGAAAGGAGCTTTGCACGTGCCTGAAAATGACAAAAAATCTATGATTTTTCGGTGCCCCGTTTGTTATGCGCGTGAAAATGATGTTGTTTTGCATCAAAAGGGAGAACAGTTTTATTGTGTAAAGTGCAGCTTTACAGGCGACCGGGAGAAGATTAAGGAAATGTATTGCGACTTGCAAAAGAAGTATAAAAACCGCACGGTTCGATATACAATGGAAGAATTGGAGAAGTTGTAAAAGGAGTAACGGGAGGATGAGAAGAGGAATGAAGCTGAAACGTATTACGGCGACACTGCTGAGCATCGCTTTACTGGCTACCCAATTGACCACGATGAATCTTTTGCCCGCATCTGCAGAAGAAATGACCGTCAATGAAGAATCCTTTACCATTGCCTCAGATTTTTTGGAAGTGACCCTCAGTAAAAAGTTCCCCAGCATTGTGGAATATAAATGGCTGGAAAACGGGAAAACACTCAGGGGTAATCCTTATCAGATTGACACGGTTAAAATTGATGACGTCAGTTATCAGCCGCAGGTCACGCTGAATGAAGGAGAAAAAAATGCCGAGTATACACTGACATTTCCTGAAATCCAGGTTGTTATGAATTTAAGCATCGCCATTACGGACCAGGCGGAAAACAAGAGCACCGCCAAAGGTGAAAACATCGTTTCCTACAAGGTAACTGACATCAAAGAAAATGGGGATTTTCGGGTACATACCATTGAAATGCCAAATAACAGCATTTTTACCGTCTCCAACACCGAGGAAAGTCCCTATTTTGTCGGCGTGGAGAGTAACGGGAGTGTATTGAAATCCGGTGATACCTATCTTGATCTGACAACGGCAAAGCCTGATTCCGGCGTGAAGAAATATGAGTATGCCATCATTAACAACGCAGGACTTGCCGGTACCTTTCGAAGCAACGCAACCGGCCTGAAAGACAACAATCTGGTGCTTAAGCAGACAACGAACGTCGGTTCCGGCACCGAAACGGCAGTGCGAAGCAACAAATGGACCTATCGGATTTCAGACTACACCAAAACGTTTGACGATATTCGATGGGACTACACCCCCAGGGACAGCTATGAGGGCGCAGAGTATGATCCAGACAGCTTAACCTTCCCGACGGAAAACCCGGCGCCCGCTTCGGGTTCTTCTTTGGTTTCTCAGAATAAGCAGGTCAGCCAGTATCCGAACGTCACGGTCAATTACCAGGATGCTGCAACCATGGAACTGCCTGTCGTGGAAATCGTTATTACGCCGGATAACAACGGAGACGGCGTTGTGGATTGGATGGATGGGGCCAATGCTTACCGCGAGGTCCGGTATTTGCCCAGCGGCTGGGAAACGGTCAAAGCGTCCCCGGTGCAGCGCCTCATCCACCCGCATTCTTCTCTGGACGCGTACACCTTTATGGAAAGTCTGGATGAAACGAAACGGGTCTTTTTGGCGACCGATGGGTTGAAACAGATCGTTCTGCACAAGGTGTTCAACTATGCGGACTGGGGCGATTTTACACATTACGCAGAAAATATGGGTGGTTTTGAGGACTTTAAAAAATTTGTGGATATCGCTACGACACAATACAATAGCTACGTCGGGGTACACACTAATTTCACCGAGGTTTTCGCGAAATCAAAAAATTTCCGCCCTGAAACAATCGAGCCCGGAAACGGCGGATACGGCGGGTTCGGCTACTGGTTCCACCAGTGCTATACACCGGACAAAATATTTGAGGCCATTACAAAAGAACGCCGTGACCGGCTGGTGGGTCTTAAAGAATCTATTCCCAATCTGGGATTTTTGTACAGCGATGTATTCTCTGAATCCGGCCTTTTAGACAGGCGCCTGGTAGACGACTACGATGAAGCGGGGCTGGGCTACTTTGTGGAATGGCCGTATCAAAGCGAGGAAAGATCGGTATGGTCGCACTGGGCAGTGGAGAAAAATTACAGCCCTCCAAATTTGTGCGCATATGGCAGTGATGTTGCTCGTTTTATCAACAACGACATCAAAGACCGCTGGGACAATAATAAAAATATCAATGGGACAAGAGTGCCCGGAAGCAGCCAGCTGCTGATGGGTGCCGATACAACCGCGTGGGAAGGCTGGATGTCTTCCGGTACAAATAACGAGTACGATAAGGCAATCCGCAAAGTGTTCGATAACAACATTCCCACCAAATATTTACAGCGCAACTCCATTACACGCTGGACGCGCGGGAGCGATGGTTATGTCGACCACATTTGGTTTGAAAAC
Organism: Bacillota bacterium; assembly: GCA_023416955.1. Taxonomy (GTDB): domain Bacteria; phylum Bacillota; class Clostridia; order Oscillospirales; family Acutalibacteraceae; genus Caproiciproducens. Next base: position 32,285 of record JAEZGM010000027.1, read on the forward strand.
GGCGTGGAATCCTATTTTACGGGAGACGTCAACAACCTGAATACCCGAAAGCGTGTGATTGTCCAGAACGGGAAAAAAGTATATGAAGGAACCGCAAAGGATGAGGTGAGCGATTCTCAGTACCTGATTCCGTGGGATCTGGAGGAGAATGGTACGAAGGAATCGGAAGGGAAACTCTACCATTGGAACGAACTGGGCGGAACCAGCACATGGGAGCTGCCGGACAGCTGGTCGGACGTTGCAACGGTAAAGGTTTATGAACTTTCCGACCAGGGAAAATCCGGCGAACAGATTATTCCGGTCGAAGATGGAAAAATTACCTTCCAGAATATCAAAGAGTCGACCTCTTATGTCGTCTACAAAGGGGATAAGGCTCCGGTGAATGCAGATGTGCATTACGGAGAGGAAACTTTTTTGAAGGATCCGGGCTTTAATTACGGAAGCCTGGGCAACGCCTGGTCGGTTGAAAAGGGCAGCGCTTCCGTGATCCGCGATCAGCGCAACAGCCAAAGCGAAGCCTATCGCGGTTATGAACTGTTGATGGGCGAGGGCCAGACTGCGGTCAGCCAGCAGGCTGACGGGTTGGTCGCCGGAGAAGAATACGCCGCGTCCGTCATGGTAGAGGTACAGAAGGACAAAACACGTGACGCAAAGCTGGAAGTGACGCCGGAGGGCGGTGAGACTAAAAGCTATCAAATCAATTCTTCCCTTTGGATGGATTCCAACGTGATGTCCTCCAAAGCGGGAACGAAAATGCTGACCATCCGCGTTGCTTTTACCGCCCCGGATTCCGGAAAAGCAAATATCTGCTTGTCTGCGGGGGACGGAAATGCACAGGTAAGGTTTGACAATGTGCGCGTTTACCGGACCAAAACACCGGAAAATCCCGAATACGCCAAGGATAAGGTCATTTTGTACCAGGATTTTGAATATGATCCCACTGGACATGAAGAATCAAAATCCTATGTGACAACGGGCAACGATTATCTGTTCACCTATGAGGGGTATTATCCGTTTGTCCTCAACGGGTCGGTGCATGAACCCAGAATCATCATTGAGCAAATTAACAATCCATATACCCAAAATGGGGCGGACAATCCATGGGACAAAAAGACCGCTATTGTCGATGAAGTAATCAGCGGCAGGAATTCCCTGAAAATTGTTGGCGCCGATTCGGGAGTCATTCTTTCCACAACGCCGAACACGGTAAAGTTTACTCCGGGAAAAGAATACAGGGTGACTTTTAAGTACCAGGCGCAGCCGGCGGCGGACTATGCGATTGCCGTGGGCACCAAACCGAATCAGGCAGAAAGCTGCGATATTCTGCTGCCTACTTCGAAGCCAACGATATACACCAAGACTTTTGTTGCAACAAGTGAAAACCAATGGGTCGGTTTTTCGCGCATTGCGAACACGGTTCCGGAAGATCCCTCCCCCCTTGTGATCGACGATATTCTGATTGAAGAGGTTGGGGACGGCGTATTGCCGCCCTCCCAAAATACGGAAGTGTATGGTACCTATGAATTTGAAAACGCAGCCTTAACAGAGGGCCCGGTACAGACTGACGCCATGAAGGTGAGCGACAACGCAAACGCTTCCGGCGGAAAGGTCGTGGAATTTTTCCAGGACAAAGGGGACACTCTGACGTTTGATACCGTCAATGTATCCCAGGCAGGGACCTATACGCTGGAAGTTAATTACGCGGCCGGATATAATTCCAGAATTTTGCCCGTCATTGTAAACGACGGGGAGCCGATTTTAGTAAATTGCCCGAAAACGAGCGGTTGGGGAACTTATCAGACGGCAAAGGCAACGGTCTCACTGAAGGAGGGGAATAATAAGCTGGCATTCTCCATCGTAGGTGCGTCGGGTTTTAACGAATGGGAACAGGGACGTATCAATCTGGATTCTATGCGTATTGTCAGCCGTGCAGTCAATACCGATGAGGTGGTTACTTACGCTAAAATGAAAGCCGGCGAACTGACCGGAGCGGATTCGGTCAGCCTGAATGGAATTGCAGTGAAGGAAGATTCCAGCCAAGGTACATATTTAGGCGGCATCCGTTCGGAAAGCACCATTGGGTTTGCACAATGGAACTACCGGTATGGCGCAGGCGGGGTCACCATTATGGCAAAAGGCCTGGCAGGCGGCAAAATCGAAGCATATCAAGGAGCCGCCAAATTGGGCGAGGTTAGTGTTGCGGCAAATAGCCCGGAAACGCTTTATGATTTAGCATTTAATCGCATGGTGACAGGGTTTGCGGGCATTACGCTGAAGTTTTCCGGTGGGGGAGACGGCGAACTGATGACCGTTCAGTGGCTGCAATTTACTGAGCGCCGGGAAGCAGAGGACTCCTTCCTGGAGAATGGTGTGAAAATTCAAACCAACGGCGGCAGCGGAAGAGGATACATCAACGAATTTGAAACTGGTGAGTACAATCCGAAGAAGGACAAAAGAGCCGTGAAGTTTGTGGTGGAGTCTGAAAGTGCTCAGCTTTATAGTATGGATATTTCTTATGCGTTCGCCGACATGGAGGCTAAAGATGCGTTTACCCTTGAGGTAAACGGAAAGCCCCAGAGAATGGTTTCGTTTCCAAGCTCAGGAGGCTGGCAGAAATTCTCAGCGATGATAGTACCGGTCACGCTTCAAAAGGGAACGAATGTGGTATCGCTGTCCATAGAGAAGGACAAGGATGAAAATTTTGTCAACACAGGTCGTGTCAATATCGACTACGCAAGATTCATTCCTGCCGGGTTCGACGCAAGCACGAAAATCGAGGCTGAGCTTTATGACGCCGGATATGGTGTAGAAACACATCGCAACAATGACGGTACAGCTTATGTGGAAAATAAAGTGGAAAACAGCTGGCTCAGCTACCAGAATGTTGCTTTTAGCAAAGCACCAAATCAGGTGGAGTTTTCTCTGCAGGGTAAAGGAAGCGGCAAGCTGCGTCTCGTATGTGACGGAGAAGAGATAGGAAACTTTATCGTCAATCAGGTTCAGGACAAAGTCGACAGCGTTGCCTTTGCCGTTGAAGGCATTAAAACGGGCAGCCATAACATTCAGCTGGAATTTGTCAAAGATGGGGACAGCACGATCAAATTGGATGGTTTCCGTTTCACCATTCAGACCAATGAAATTAAGTTGAACAAAGAAGTGGAGTTCCTGTACGTCAACCAGTCTGCGTTACTTACCGCGCAGGTTTTACCGGAAGATGCCACGGAAAAGGGTGTCGTATGGTCGGTCGACAAGGAAGATATTGTAAAGATCGGCCAGGATGGTGCAATTGTCGGGTTAAAGAAAGGTCAGGCGGTCGTCACAGCAACCTCGAAGACAAACGACACTATTTTTGGCAAATGCGTGGTTGAAGTAAGGGACCCCTCCTGGATTACCAAAGATACGATTCTGGAAGCGGAAAACGCCAAACTGTCCGGCGGAGCGGGAGTCAATGCGAATCATTTAGGTTATTCCGGAACCGGTTTTGTAGACGGCTTCTACGGCACAAATTATTTTGCGAGCACGGAGTTCGAAATGAATGTGGCGAAAGAGGGCGTTTACACTCTGGCGATTCGCTACGCCATGGGGTCGTTTGACAATCAGACCTGCGGATTAAAGGTAAATGGGATCCGTTTGGAAAAACCTCTGGTTTTCAAGCAGACGACTTCTTGGAACACTTGGGCCTATTTATATACTGATGTGGCTCTGAGTGCGGGAAAAAATAGCGTCAGCATCGCAATGGACGGAATGACCATGGGCGACACCGGTAACTTTAATCTGGATTACATTGCAGTCAAACCGATGGATACTGCGGTAAAGGGTGATCCCGTATTCCCGTATGTTGAGGTTCGCACAAAGGCGACGGTGGCTCCGATTCTGCCCCAGACGGTCACCGTGTATTATGAAAACGGCACGACAGAGGATGTTGCGGTCACATGGGACGCTGTTGAGGCGACTCAGTATGCGGTACCCGACACTACTTTCACAGTGAACGGCACAGTAACCGGGATTGATACGAAAGCTATATGTACGGTAGTTGTGCAAGATGAAGGAGACAATTCCGTAAAGGCACCGTTGAGACGGTTGTACAAAGAATGCACGGAACTGGATGAATCACTTTATACAAAATCCAGTTGGGATACACTTCTCACTGCGATGAATGAGGCGGATAAGGTACTGAAAAATACCGATGCCACTTTGGCGGAAATAAATAATAGTTATCTGGCTCTCGCAGGAGCCTACAACGGAGTGGTTTTAAAGACGATTCAACTGGAAGCGGAGGATATGACAGGGCTGACAGGAGCGAGTGCGGAAATACCGCCGGGAGGCAATAAAGAGGGATACACCGGAGGCGGCATTCTGTCCGTCAATATTGCAAACGGAAACGGCGGAGTTTCAACGTTAACTGCTACCGAAGGCCTCTACGATCTGACGCTGCGGTACAGCCATTCCTGGGGTGACGCTGCAGGATACCCGAATTTTGACGTAAATATTGTTGTCAACGGAAAAACTGCCGCGACCGCGACCGTCCACCGTACGGGTACCACATGGAAAGAGTATGGCACAACCGAAATCCCCGGCATCCAGCTTAAAGACGGAACAAATACCATTGGGGTCTATGTCACCGGAATAGAGAGCGACGGCTGGTACGCACTGGATCATCTGGTGCTTAACGCTGTAGATCAGCCAAAAACTGTAGATCGTACAGCACTGGGGACCGCAATTGCGAACGCAGAAGAATTCTCCAAGACAGCTAGCGCCGATCAGTATGCCGAAGATAGTTGGTCGACATTCAAAGCAGCGCTTGAAGAAGCTAAAAAAGTATATGGTGATTCGAATGCTACTGCAGAACAAGTAAAACAAGCCCTCACAGGTTTGGAAGCGGCACAAAGCGGACTTAAGCTTGCAGCCGTTCCCGATGTAAAGGTTACAGGAATCACTCTGGGTAAGACCACTTTAGCATTAACAAAAAGCACTACATCAGGACAATTAACAGCAACGGTATTGCCCGCTGATGCAACAAACAAAAAAGTAGCTTGGTCCAGTTCTAATCTCAGTGTTGCTTCTGTAGACGCCACCGGAAAGGTAACTGCAAAATCAAACGGCACAGCAGTTATCACTGCTACAACCGAAGATGGTTCATATTCAGCCACATGTAAAGTTACAGTAACCGGGTTAGGTTCCGGCTCTGGTTCTGATTCTGGCTCTGGCTCTACGCCGACCGTAACATTTATCAGTGATACAACAATTGGTTTCAATGTGAATGGTGCTTATCAGTTCAAGATTACAAGCACAAATGGTCAGGTGCCTGCTTTTGTTATTGGCACATCCGGAGTTTTCACTACTCAGCTTGTTAAGACAGTTGGTAATGACTACTACTTTAAGCTCACTGCAATCGGTACTCCTGGTACTAACGCAGGTGTTTATGTAAACGGTGTAAAGCTATTGGTAGCGACAGTAGCTTCTACGACACCTACCGTTAAGAGCGATACCACCAACCCGTTTAACGTTAGAGCAAATGCATCTTATACGTTCAAGCTTACAGCAGATTCAAGGCCGGCCTTTGTTGCCGGTACAGCGTCAGCCTTCAAAGTTGAATTCGTCAAATCTGTTGGTAACGATTATTTCTTTAAGGTAACAGCAATTGGCGCAATAGGTGCGTCTTCGGGGTTTTACATTAATGCTCAGAAAACCCCGGTAGCAGTGGCAACAATTACGAAATAGTTTTTCTTCGATGCAGGCATTACAGTCGGCAGAGCTTTTGCTCAACGACACAAACGCGGATCAAAAGATGTAGCCAATGCCGTAAAAGCATCGGAAAGATCAGCCTTTTGAAGAAAGCAGAAGAAGCGATCGGGGATCTTTCCGGCGGTACGGGCAATATGCCGGTAAGCACTGGGAAATCTCCGAACGGCTTGCCGCTGCTGACGCTTGTCTGAGCAGCCTCCGGTTTGATTTTGATCGGAGCGCGCCATAGAATAAAAGACAAACGGGAACATTTTTGACATCGTTTTGTAATGCCGATTCGAAGATTGGTTTCGGCATCCATCGGCCAAAGCAAAGGCGGTCTGGCAAATTTGCCAGACCGCCCCATTTGCATTAAAAACTTAGGTGATTAGCAATAAAATCCATGAAGCAACAAGAAAAGCTGAAAGTATATGGTCGAAACGGAGAACCGCTGGGCGCTTTCCTGCCGGATTGTGCCGGTTTTGAAATTACCTCGATGGAAACGCAGGTACCATGGGAGTACATCTATCAAAACCGCGATATGCTTCTAAAGGTTGACCAGTTTGGGCCGGTTTATGCGCAGGCGCATCCGCCGGGGGATGTCCTGCTGTTTCAAAGAGAAAACACCCAGCGGGTTTCCAATTGGAACATCTGGATTCAGGCCGGGGAAGAGGAACCGTTCAACTGTTTTTTTTACCCGGTATCAGGTCCCAATTTATTGGCGAGACCTGACAAGTTTCGCGTAACCTATCGCCCGGAATGTGTCAGCTACGAGTTGGAATACACTGGATTGCAGGTAACTACAGAATTCTTCGTACCAAAGCATGGCTGCGAGGTGGTTCTGAAATCCAGAGTTCGGAATTTGCGGAATGAACCGGTAAATCTTTTTTGTCGGCCTTACCTGATACCCTATGTCAATCAGGCCCAAATTGCGCCATGGGATAAATATGAATGGTATTTAAAAACAGGTTTGGGAAAAGCGGAGCAGACCTGTTTTTGGAGTCAGCTGATGGATAGTAACGCGGATGCGGCGAAACGCCGGACTGCCGTGCTATGGACGAATCGGGATTGCTGCGGTGCAGAAATCAGTTTGGAACGGTTTGTCGGCAGAGGTAGTACAGAAAGACCGCAATGTGCGCTGTCCGGAGATTACAGGTTACAAAACAGCGGAATTCCGGAGGAGAGACCCGGAAAGTACACCAAGGACAATACGGTTTACGGTTATTCTCCAGTCTGGGCTGCGGAATATGATTGGGAATTGAAGCCGAATGAGGAAAAGTTATTGACGCAGGTATTAAGCATGCCGCCAACGTCTTCAAACGGATGGTTTGTTGAAGAGGAAGAACTGAAAAAGACGCTTTGTTATTTTAATGAAAGCAACTATGAGGTAAAAAAGAAAGAGAGGAAAGAACAGTTTACCACCTTATCCCAACGTAACCATATTCAGACGGAAGATGAAATGCTAAATTATTATGTAAACCATTGGCTGCCGCTACAGATGGACTGGGTTGCTTCCCTGGACCGCGGCTGGCCGACGGGTATGCGAGGAAGCCGTGACAGCGCGCAGGATTTCACAGCTTTATTGACCCTGAACCCGGAATATTGCCGTTCCACGCTCTTCGCAATGTTAAGCTGTCAACGAACCGACGGATGGTTCCCAAGACAATATTCTTCCATGGGACGCACCGGAAAACATGACCTTCGCGGCCATGTAGACGGCGGAGTGTTCTTTATGGAGTTTTTGTGGTCGTATCTTGCCTATACCGGCGATTTTTCCTTGCTGGAAAAGACGGTTCCCTGGCTGGACAAAGAAGAAGAAAGCACCGTGTTGGAACATGCGATAAAAACGATGGATTATTATACTTCTGAAGAGAATATAGGAGAACACGGGTTGTGCAAAATCTGGGAAGGCGATTGGTTGGATGCCGTAAACCGGGCAGGGACGAAAGGCAGGGGAGAGTCGGTACTAGTCACGGAACAGGCGGTTATGGGCTTGTGGTATCTGGAAGATATTTTAAGAAAGCTAAGCCAAAATGCGGACAAAATGGCAGCATGTCAGGAGTACGCCAACAAGTTTAAAGATGCTTTACTCAAGAATGCCAGAAATCGGAAAGGATGGTTTAACGGAACATTTACTGATCGTGGAGAATGGATTTTCTCCGATTGCGATCCGGATGGCGCATGCCGTCCCTACGGTCCTGTCAACTGGTACGCGGTAATTGCCGGAATTGTGCAGGGAAAAGAAGCAAAACAAGTAATGAACGTTGCCGAACAACTGTTGGGGCCATACGGTTATCGGCTGTATTATCCGCCGATGGGGGCGCTGCAGCCGGAAAAGCTGAAAAAAATTCAGTGTGTGGGCCGGGCGGCCAGCGGGGATGCGCCGCCTTTCTTGGGGGAAAACGGCAATGTTTATAATCATGGTTCACAGGGCTTCCTAATTCGCGCGCGGGCGGCCGCGGGGGATGGTGACGGGGCTTTAGAGGCGTTAAAGTGGCTGCTTCCCTACGACCAGCAGAAGCATCCTACGTCCACTGCGCTGGGCGCTCCCTATGCAATTGTGAACTGCTGGCAGGAGCTGCCGCTGTTCCCGGGGCGGGCGCTCATGAGTTTTCTTACAGGAAGCGTAGCAATGGCGCAACGGGGGGTATGGGAATGGATCGTCGGGCTTAAACCGACCCTGGACGGAATCTCTGTCTTTCCCTGTTTGCCGAAAGCGTGGGGGAATGTACGGGCCTGTGCTTATTATCGGGGGAAGCGGCTTACAGTTTCTATAAAAGACGGTGCGACAAAAGCTTTCGTGAACGGCTATGAAATAGACGCGCGGTGTCAAGATCCATTTACAAACAGAAGCGGCTTCTGGATTTCTGACAGCTTAATGACGGATGATTCTGTAAAGCTTGATTTTATGTAAAAACCCCCTGTTGCCGGGAAAACCATTTCAATCAGAGCCCAACTGATTTTTGAACAGGATCCCAATAATGGCAAGTGCGGTATCGAATATATTCGGCTGAACATTAAATAGGATGGCGCCGCCAAGAGTGGAAAATGCAGGGTGCGGCGCCCGGTGAAAAAGAGCGGCGACGACAGGTCGCAAGAGGTCTGGTTGCTTAAGCAAAATTGTGGAAACTTATATTTTTCACTGCTCCCGATTTTTTTAACATGGCAAAAAATATATTATAATATTATATTAGCTTTTAAGATCTATTGTATATTTGTTATACTAAAATTAGTGTTGTTGCGCTCGGAACTGTCCTGTATAGAAAGATTTGCTTCTTTATAATTGTGGAATAGAATGCGAATAATCAGAGGATAAAGAAATGAAAAAATTAACAATGATAAGACTGTTTTCGCTGATGTTTATAGCTTTGATTATCGCGCCCTTCATTATCATAACCATTGTTTTGAATTGCCAATATTCCAATCTCATCATGAATTATGAGATTGAGGCTTTGGAAGAAGAAATAACAGAGGTCAGTAAAAACCTCGAGGAACAAATCAGCAGTGCAATTTATCTGGGGGCAGGATTGACGGTTACGAATAAAAGCAAGATTTTGCAATATGTTGCTGAGTACCTGAAATCAGAAGATTCAGGAGAAAAATATGATTTGAATCTTGAAATCAATGAGATGATTAATTATTTAGTCAGCAACAATAGAAACCATATCACATCTATTAATTTCTACAAATCACCGCATTCCTATTATGAATACGGCACCATTTATCATGCAAGTGAGCAGATTGACTCTGGCTGGTATGACGCCACATTAAAAATGAATGGGAAGCCGTATGTCATCAATCCGGTCTTAGGGGACAAAACATACTCTGATTACTTGTCTGTTGGGTTTAAAGTCAATGAAGAAAATAATTATGGAATTCAAGTCATTCTGGTAACAATAAAAACGAATATTTTTCAGGATATGTACAGCAATTACCGAAATGACCCCTATAAACAAATCTGTATTTTTGGCGACCATCACCATCCTGTTTTTTCCTGTGGAATGGACAAGGCTTCCTTTGACAGCATAGCAGCTGTGAAAGAGAATGAGAAAATACTTGGCATGATGATTAACAACCAGTCAAAGTATGTAATTTCCAAGCCCATACTGAAAGCTTCCTGGGATGTTGTAACAATCGTCGACTACAGCGGAATGACAAAACCTGTAAGAGACATGACTATAAAATGTCTGATGTTCGTTTGTCTGTGTATTGTACTCTTTTCCTTTTTTGCTTACATATTTTTCAAGCGAATTATGATTCCAATCAGCAAGGTTGCTAATCACATGAATTTTATCCAGAATGGGAATTTGGTAGAAATGCCGCAGTGTAAAGGCAACTATGAAATGCAGGAATTGATTAACAGCTTTAATATCATGATTTGTGAACTCAGAAGTTCCATGGAGGAACGTGAAAGACAACAGAAAGAAAAGTCCTATATGGAAATTAAGGTATTGCAATCGCAAATTATGCCGCATTTTGTCATCAACACGCTGAATTCAATTAAGCTTTTGGCAGTGATTAATCACCAGGATAATATTGCCAAGATGTCCGGTGCGTTTATGAAGCTGCTGGACGCTACATTAAGCAGAACAGGGGATTTCGTTACAATACAGGAAGAATTGGACAATATCGAGAACTATATTTATATTATGAAATTTCGGTATGGCGATAACTTCCAATATGAGATTATTGCCGATGAGCAGGTTCGCGTCAGCAAAATTTTACGTTTGCTGCTTCAGCCGGTTGTTGAAAATTCAATTATACATGCATTTAGAGAAATGACTGAAGAAGGGCACCTTATTATTTCCATCATACGCGCTCAAGGTACGATCATAATTTCAGTTAAAGACAATGGAGCGGGGATGACGGAAGAGCAGGTTTCAAATTTATTGTCCAATAAAATGGAAGATAATAAAAGATATAGTCACATTGGGATCAATAATGTAAATCAAAGGATAAAATTGCATTACGGGGAAGAATATGGAATTTCCATTTATAGCAGTTTGGGTAGTGGAACGGAAGTCGTGATTGTATATCCGTTTGAAAAGGAGGGAAATGACTTTGGCGAAGATATTGATCGTTGATGATGAACCGATTGTGCGGATCGGTCTTAAAGCACTGGGAGATTGGGAAAGCGAAGGTTTTTACTTTAATTTCGAAGCGGCAAATGGGAAATCGGCCCTTACTGTTCTGGAAGCGCACAGGGACATTGGCATTATCATAACGGATATTGATATGCCCGTTATGGATGGGCTGGAACTGATAAAGCAGGTGAAAACGAAATTTCCCAACGTTATGATTCTGGTCTTGAGTGCTTACAGTGACTATGAATTGGTCAGAAAGTCTTTCAAGAACGGTGTTTTTGATTACATCGTAAAAGCAGATATGGTATATGAAAAAATATTGGAACAACTGAGAAGTACAGAAAAAGCGCTCGCAAAACAGAATGAACGAATACAGCTTATTGAAGAATTGAAGTCACAGGAGACGGAGGTGGAAAAGTATCATTTTAAAGAGGCTCTGTTAACCGGTAGTCCCTTATATCCGTTGTCGCTGGGATCCTATCTTGTAATTTCCCTTTTCATTGACAATATGAAAGATTTGGAGGACAGTAAATCGTCAGACAAGGACTTCTGCAGTAAGGTGCTGAATATCATAAAAATTACAGTGGATAGGCACGATTGCGTGGGCTGTATTGATTTGTCTAAATCTCAATATGTTCTTATTTTCAAGAATACGAAAAAACTGACTCCGAATAAATTTTACGAATGCATCGATGGTGTTGTCAAAAAATTAAGGTTGTCCCTTGGAAATTACATGAATATCTTTTTAACAGCCGGAATGAGTTCCATGTTCAGTACGCAGGAACAGCTGGCGGACAGCTACCAGCATGCGGTCAGCGCCGCGAATCTCCGCTTTTTTTATGGAAAGGGAAAGACATATACGGAGAATGACTTGGTACTCACGCATAAGATTCCCCATACCGCAATACCAGATATTACAGGACTCTCAGGCTTACTTGATTCTCACGATTATGATGGTGCCCAGAAAGAAGTGGAAAAACTCCTGATTCTCCCTGCAGATGGGCCCGCATTCCAGGCAGAAGAAATCATCATGCATTACCGCAACATATTGAATTCCTTTTATGGCAGATTGGGCAATAGGCTCGATATGGAAGAGTCGTTCGGCAAGATCGAAGATTTATATCAAACGATGATAGAATTTGAGACGCTGCCGGAATTAAATGCCTGGTTAACAGATAAAATAAACGAATTACTCGTTTATATGGGACAAAGGGCCGGATATCAGATCAATGACTTTATTTTGAAGGCCAAAGAGTATATCGGAAAAAATTATGCGAATCCAGCGATAAATGTGGAGATGGTAAGCTGTTTTGTGTCCGTCTCGCCAAGCTATTTCAGTACGATTTTCGCAAGACAGATCGGAAAAAATTTTCATGAATATCTGGCTTTTGTCCGGATCAGCAAGGCTAAGGAACTGATAAAAAACACATGTTTAAAGGATTATGAAATTGCTCAAGAAATTGGTATTGCAAATTCTGAGACTTTTAGCAGATTGTTTAAAAAGATGGTCGGAATCAGTTCCAGGGAGTATAGAAAGAAGTTCTGTTAATTCCCGGTATGCTGGCCATATTTCCTTTACCAACAACTGATTCTGATTCTTTACACCAGTAAAGCTGCTTTTTTGAAACTGTTCACATCTACGCCTGACAATTTACCCAGCGCCACCAGGAATTCTATATCACTTTATTGTAGGAAATTTCAGAATTTCTGGCTATTAAACCCGTGCTTTCTTTTTGAAACTGGTAGCTATGAAAATAAAAAAGCGCCCAAAACCACTACTGTGTTTCGGACGCTCTGGGTGATGTTTATTTTGCCACATTTTGAACCGATACTGGGAAGGTGTCATTCCGACCTTCTCTTTGAATATCTTTGCAAAACTCCCGCTGAAATCCGCGCCGCATTGCACCCTGATCCGCCCTGCGACCACATGGTATGTGACAGCCCTTGTGGACACACCCCACTTGGTTGCCGCTTCTTTGATCGTCATGGAATCCATAAATCCGCCTCCGCTGTGAAGTATCCTTATTTATATTATAATACTTCATATAGATGGAGAATATAAGTTTACATCCATATTAAGCAGGAAGGGAAGCAGTTTCATGCAAACGCCACCGAAAACATGCGAGAGGTACTTGACAACCGACATTAATAAATATAACATATATGAAAAGTATATTATTAATGAAAGAGGGGGTTTTTATGGCGATTGATTTTTCATGCCCGATTTCGGGGGAGCAGCGCGACAATACCACGGTTCGGGTAGTCGCGGGGCTTGTTTTCGTCATTGCAGGCGTTGCTTTGTTGACGGCATTACGGTTCTCGGTGCGGGTAGCTGCCGTTATCACAGGGGCAGTGGCAATTGACTTTATCATCCGTGCGTTTGTCAAGCCGAAGTACAGTCCGTTGGCCACGCTGGCAAGAGGCATCGTTTCAGGATTAAACCTTCCGAAGAAAATGGTCGACAACGCGCCGAAGGTATTTGCAGCAAGAATCGGTGTTGTTTTTTCCGTAGTTTCCGCCGTGCTCTTTGCAGGGGGATTCCGATACGCGGGCAGCGCGGTTTTAACCATTCTGTTGTTGTGCGCCGCATTGGAATCTTTTTTCAGCTTCTGCCTGGGGTGCTGGATGTACTCATTACTGCCGAAAAACTTGGGAAATGTACTGTCGCGTCAGTTTGTGAAATAACGGAAATCTGATTGTAAAATAAGAGGGATATTCTCACGAGGAATATCCCTCTTATAACCTTATATCGCAATGGCTGCCATAGCGATAGTCAGTAGGAGAAAGCGTATTAAATTTTCCGGGCTATAGCAAGCAGGTACAGGGGGAAGCAAGAAAAGCATAGTGGTAAAAATAAATATTATTAAGATTTCAAAAGGGCTTGGAAGTGCTTGTTGATGCCTTTTCTGTGCGCCTGGGTTTACCCATAAAATATAAATGTTTCCGTCGCCTTAGCTGCTGTATTCCTGATTCAAAGGAAAAGAAAGCGAAAACGGCAAGACATTTAATGCCTAAAAACCATCCAAGCCGGGGATAATGGACAGAACGTGGCGACTGGTTGAAATGATAGCATTCTTATTGATGCATAGAATCAACCGCCAGAATACGGTCGATATCCAGACTGACCAGAGAAACGGCATTCAGGTCTGCTTGTGCGTTATGCTGTGCGGTTCCCACCGCAAGTGCGTACATTCCGCCGGCTTTCGCCGCCTGAATACCCGCGTCTGCGTCCTCCACCACCAAACACTCTTCTGGCTTTACTCCCAGCTTTTCCGCGGCAACAAGGAAAACCTGCGGATCCGGCTTGGAGCGTGTGATGTCAAGGCCGCAGCTTATTTTGTCAATGTAATCGCTCAATCCGGTTCGGCTTAAAATTTCCGGCGTATTCTTGCTTGCGGACCCAACGCCTATCCGTATGGAACGACTGCGCAGTTCCATCAGAACTTCCATCACACCGGGCAGAATGCTTTGAGGCGTAAGGGTCTTCAGAAGCGACAGATAATATCCGTTCTTGCGCTCCGCCAGTTCCTGCTTTTCCCGCTCCGTATAGTGCCGCTCCGATTTTTCCAGAACCACCTCAAGCGACGCCATGCGGCTTACTCCGCGCTGACGCAGGTTGTCTTTTCTGGTAAATCCGGTAATGCCAAGCTCTGATGCTAATTTTCTCCACGCTTCATAATGCATATCGTCTGTTGAAACGAGGACTCCGTCCAAATCAAAGATTACTGCTTTAATCACTCTATTTTCCCCCGAATGTATCAATCCTTTATGGTTGCAAATTGTATTTGCTTTTACGATTGAATATAGTATAATGATTTTATATTCAGTAAGTTTAACGTTCCAGTAGGAGGCTTCACATGGCTACAATAAAGGACATTGCGCGGGAAGCCGGTGTAAGCTACACCACGGTTTCCAATGTAATACACGGAAATACCGCCCATGTTTCCTTGAAAACAATCGAAACAATCAATGAAATTATAAATAAACTTGGATATGTGCCTAGCATGACGGCCCGTTCGCTTGTAAGCAACTCTTCTAAGGTAATCGGGTTCATTAATCACCTTGTCCCGGGCACCAACGGGGGCTTTATGGCCGACCCGTTCCATTCCGCTTTTATCGGTTCCGCTGAGGAGGTTCTGCGTGAAAACGGCTATTACTTGATGCTGCGCACCGTCAACGACAGCAATGAGCTTCTTCAGTTTTTACGAAACTGGAATCTGGACGGACTGTTTTTCACCGGACTTTACGAAGACGATTTTTTTGACACGCTGAAAGACATTCAGGTTCCCATCGTGCTGATCGACAGTTACATTAAGCACCATACGATACAGAATGTCGGCTTGGAGGATTATCGCGGCGGATATTCCGCTACAAAATACCTTTTGGAAAAAGGGCACCGGAACATTGTGTTTGCTTGCCCGCGTATCCGCGAGGGGGGCGTGGTGGACGAGCGTCTGTGCGGCTACCGGCAGGCCTTGAGCGAATATGGCGTTCTCTTTCGCAGTGAGCTGATCTGTGAGCAGGAGTTTGCCACGGACAGCAGCATCGCATCCGGGAAGCGAATTGCCGCTATGGATGGGGTCACCGCTGTTTTTGCCACAGCGGATATTCTGGCGGCCGGCATTATGGCCGGTTTACACGCCTGCGGAAAGAGGATTCCCGATGATATTTCCATTATCGGGTTTGACGACATTAACATCTGCCGCCTGCTGACTCCGCCGCTCACCACAATCCACCAGAACCCCGCGGAAAAAGGGCGGGTCGCCGTAAATTTCATGATTCGGCGGCTGCAGAACCTGCCGATTGAAAGCAATGAGGTTATTCTTCCCGTGAGTCTTGTCGAGCGCGACAGCGTCCGAGATATAAACTGAATCCGCACTATGACAGGCAGGATGGTATTATTCATCCTGCCTGTCTATTTTTGTTTTATCGGGTGTAATCTCAAACCGGTACATCGTCCCGCGAACACACACGTAAAACGACACGCGCGTCCAGCCGGATGGCAAGGTGGAGTGGCAGAAGGGTGTGCCGTTGGCCGACATCTTAAGACCGCAAAAGCCTTGCAGCACGGTCATCCACGCACCGCCCGCCGCCGCCGGGTGGCTGCCGCCGATATAGACGGTTCCCGCCCATTGCTTTCCGCCGCCGTTCAGGTCTTCCAAAGCCGATTTCATAAAAAGCGGATACGAGACCTCCGGTTCCCCGATGTGGCAGGACAGCAGCGCATACATGCACGCACTGAGAGAAGAGCCGTGTTCCGTGCGCGGTTCGTAATAATCACGGTTCGCGCGAAGCACGGATTTTTCATATTCCCCGTTGAACAAGGAGAGCATCATGACAACGTCCGCCTGTTTGATCACCTGTGTGTGGGAAGCCACTCCGTTCGCGCCGCCCCAGTACTCCCGTGGGTCCAGAAGTCGCTTCCGCAAAGCTTCAGGTGTAGTGTCCTCCAAACGGAAATATCCGTCGAACTGTTCAACCAGTCCTGTTTGCGGATCCGGTGCAGGAACGAAAAGGTGCTCCATCGCGTCGGTAAAGTCCTGCAGGGCGTCTTCGAGATTCATAGCGGTGTTTAGCTCGTCATATGTTTCGGGGAGTTCTTCCCGAACAAGCGGAATCAGCTCCACGGCACAGCGGAACACAAACTGTGCCATTCGGTTTGTATAGGCGTTGTTGCTCACACGCTCATGGTATTCATCCGGCCCGAGCACATCAAAAATTTCATACTGTTCTGCTCCTGCACGCCGTACCAGAAGCGAGTAATAGAACCGCGCGCACTCGAGAATGACTTCTGCTCCGCCCTGCGTCAGAATGCTGGTATCTCCTGTTACTTGAAGATATTTCCGGAAGGCATAGACGATTGCGGCCGAAACATGCACCTGCTTGTCGCGAAAATAAGTGCGTACCGGTCGGCCGGTGAAGACATCCGTCACATTGTAATCGGAGCAGGCGTCCGTCCCGCTTTCCTGGCTTTCCCAAGCATAAAACGCACCCTTCCAGCCGTAAATCCGCGCCTTGCGCCTTGCTTCATCCAGCGCGTCTATCCGGTAACGGAGCAGTGTTTTGGCGGTCTCAGGCTCTGTGAAGAGAAAAAAATCGAACATAAACATTTCGGTATCCCAGAATACCGCACCCTTATAGGTCTGCCCGGAAAGGCCCCTTGCCGGTATGGACATACTGCGGGAATAGCGCGGCGCGATACAGTGCAGTAAATAGACAGAATAATCCATCGCCTGCTGTGCAGCTTCGTCGCCCTCAATGATCACGCGGGACCGGCTCCACAGAGCTTCCCACCGGCTCCGGTTCCTGCTTCTGTTCTCTTCATAACCTTCCACGGCGGCAGCTTCTGCTTTCCACAAAGCGGAAGCCAGCGGATCCTCCGTATCAGCGCCCGTATAGACAACTGCCAGTACACAAATAACATACTCCCGGCCTGCATCGGCGCGAAAATTGATATTTCGCAGAATTCTGCGTCCACTGACAGAAACCGTTTCTTCTGCCTCGAAATCCCGCGTGACCGCTTGTGCCGTGGAGACTCGTATGCCGGTTTCACCTGAGGTCCCTGTCGCGTGGAGAAGACCGTCCGTCTGCGCACAGTCGACTTCACGGTAGTGCGGGCCGTTAATATCCCAAACATCACCGTCAATTCCGGCTGTAATCGTCAGATCCGCGGTAAAATCCGTTGTGACGGCATACTGCATACAGAGGAGATGGTAATCCGCCATACTGCAAAAACGCTCCGAACGGATTTGAAGCCTCCCGCTCGGAGTATCCCATACGGTTTCCCGCCCCTGCTCTCCGGTCATGAGGTTCAGACTTTGCCGGTGAGAGCACGGTGCGGCCTCCGGCAGCGCGTAGGTGATACCGTCAACCTGTGTGCGCACAAAAAAAGGATTCGGGGCGTTGAGCGGTTCACGCCAGGCGGAGCCGTGGCGGTCGTAAAGCCCTGAAAGGTTTACTGCCGTCATCTGCTCTTTGCTGTACTCTTCCAGTGTGCCGCGTACGCCCAAATAACCGTTTCCGTTAAAATACTTATTTCCAAAATCGGGAATTTTCTCCGTTTGAAATCCATGATCTACAATCATCATTTCTTCAATCCCCCTCTATTGGAAAGGGGCACAAAAACCGATGCCGCACAAGCGCGAACTTTTTCCCCGTACACTTCCAAATCAATTTCCCTGCCGGAAAGCGTTCTGAATTCCGCTTCCTTCTGGGTGACGGTCACGCAAAGAATATCCCCGCCGTAAATTAGCCGGAATGAATAACAGCTCCACTGCACCGGTATCGAGGGTGAAAACCGGAGTACCGTCCCATCGGAGCGCATTCCGCCAAAGCCGTAGACAATATTCATCCATGCGGCCGCAATGGAGGTGGTGTGCAGCCCTTCGGCGGTGTTCCGGTTGTAATTGTCGAGGTCAAGCCTTGTGGCAAACCGGAAGAAATCATATGCCTTCTCGTTCAATCCCAGTTCGGAAGCAAGAATGGAATGTACAGAGGGGGAGAGTGAGCTTTCATGGATGCAGCGCGGTTCGTAATATTCGAAATTTTTTCTCTTCTGCTCCGCCGTAAAGCAGGAATTGTAAAGAAACTGCATCATCAGCACGTCCGGCTGCTTGATCATATCATTGCGGTAAATGTGGTCGTAGCTCCAGTGGCTGTAAAGCGGAAACTCTTCCACCGGAATACGCTCGACGTCGACATGGGGAAGACGGAAAAAACTTTCATGCTGCTCAAATAGTGCTGTGGACGTATCATACGGGATTTCCATCTTTTCCGCCATCACCTGCCAGCTTTCCCGTTCCGCCGCGGGAACCGCATTATAATCGGTGGGGAGGACGCTCAGCGTGTACTCAAAGGTCTTTTTCGCCAGAAAATTGGTGTAGCAGTTGTTGTTGACCATCATCTGAAATTCATCCGGACCCATGACACCGTAATAGCCGTATTTCCCGGTTTTCGGGCTCCAGTCGCCGCGGCTTGCCAACATCCGGCAGATTTCCACCAGCATGGGTATGCCATAGTCACGTAAAAACGCGGTATCACCCGTTACCTGAACGTAATGGTGGATTCCGTAGGCGACCCCTGTGGAGGCTTGCAGCTGCAGGGAGGCATGCTGCCAGAGGTTGCAGCATTCCGTACCGTCGATGGTAGCGATTGGGTAAAACGCACCGCGGCAGTCCAGTGCTTCCGCACGGCTTTGCGCTTTCTGTAAGGTGTGATACCGGAACATCAGAAGATTTTTTGCCGCCTCCGGGTTGTTGAACAGATAAAAATTCAGGCAGTAAGTTTCTGTGTCCCAAAAGGTATTCCCGTTATATGCTTCACCGGTCAGACCTTTTGCCCCGATCACCGAATTGTGTTCCGCGCCGTGGTAGGTCTGATGCATCTGAAAAATACAGAATCGGATTCCTTGCTGATTTGCTTCGTCACCCTCAATCAGGATATCGGAATGCTCCCATTCACGGGTCCACCATGCGGCGCTTTCCTCTTTCAGTGTATCATAATCAGGCAGTTCTTCCCGGGCCCCCGCAAACCGCTTCATAAATTTGTTTCCGTGCGCATCCGGGTTGGTGCAGGTTTGCACATTGACCACACGGTGAAAAGATCGGCTGGCTCCCTGCGTAAGCGGAAGCAGAAAGGAAATGCCCGCATATTTTTCTTTTTCTTCGCGTGGGGCGGCATTCGTAAAATCTCCCGCGAATTCGCATTGGGAATACAGCAGGTGGCCGCTGCGGCGGACGCGCCCCCCAATTTCGCAGAAGGTACCGTCCGTGCGTTTTTCCAGACAGTCCCATAGATTTTTATTTTCTGAAACATGCGGCTGGGAAAGGTCCAGCCCGGCTTCCACAGAAAGAGCCCCGTCAAAATTCAGCGCGCGAGCTGTCACGCGCTGGCCGCCGAACCTGGTTCGTCCCATGGAAAAAAATCGTTCAAAACAGAGGAAAATTTCGTGCCCGCTGGGCAGAATCCAGACGAACGTGCGTGTCAGGATTCCCGTGCGCAGATGCAGAACCCGCTGAAAATCGCGGAAATTGCTGCGGTTCAGGTCAAGGGTCTCTCCCTCTGCACAAAGTCGAAGGGAAAGCCAGTCGATCGTATTCACCATATAAGTCATATGGTCCGGCATACCCTTGTAGGCTGATTTTTCGAAATCCTTGCGCTCAAACACGCCGTTTATATAATTGCCCTGCAGCCTTTGACCGGAATATCCTTCGTCAAAATATCCTCTGACCCCCATGTATTCATTGCCCAGCGAAAAAACCGACTCCGATACCATTGCATAGTCCGGATTAAACCCGTCTTCCACAACTTTCCATGGATCGACAGAGAAATACATATCAGCAACCTTAGCCATAATTACCCCTTAATACCAGCAGAAACAACACTCTGCGTAATTTGTTTTTGAAATATTGTAAATATAATAATTGGCGGAATGACGGAAAATACTATGGCCCGGATAACGTCAACATCGTTGGATTTTGAGGTTCGGAACTGGAACAGACGCACAATAACCGTTTCTTTTCCCGTATTTGAAAGCACCAGATACGGCAAAAGAAAATCAGACCAAGCCGTCGTAATCGCGAAAATACAAATAACCGCAACGATCGGCATGGAGAGCGGAATCAAAATCTTATAAAAAACCCTGAAATCCCCGCAGCCGTCCAGCGTAGCCGCCTCAATTAAACTTTTTGGAAGCCCTTCAAAATACTGCTTGAACAGAATCACATAAAAGGCATTAGCGCCCATGGACAGCCAGATCGCAACAAAAGAACCGTCCAGTCCCACCCGGTTGATGTTGACAAACAGAGAAACCATGCTGGTGGTCGCGGGAATCAGAAGACTCCACATGACCAGAGCATTGACTACCTTATACCCTTTCGGCCTGAGCAAAGCCAGCCCGTAAGCAAGCAGTCCGTTGAAAAGTACTGAGCAGGCCACGCCGCCTGCAACGGAGATCAGCGAATTAATATAGTATTTAGTAAACCCGAGTCGGTTCCATGTTGAAACAAAGACGTTGAAGTCGTATGTAGTTGGGAAAATTGTTGCGCTCTGCCGAAATTGACGGATATCCTTGAATCCGGCAAGGCAAACCCATACCGCCGGAAACAGTGCGCAGATAACCAGCAGAATACAGATGATGAAAATCACTGTTCCGGTTATCCGGGCTCCCGTTGACGCCATGTCAAAGCCGCGAATTGCGCCGCCTGTTTTCTCCTTGTATTTATTGAAGAATGACATACCTTATTCCTCTCTCACGCATTAATTATCATCGGATTTTGCCTTTGTCAGCTTGAAATAAACGGCTGTCAGAAGCATCAAAATGATACTGATGATTACGGACAGCGCAGCTGCCATCGGATAATTGAAATCTTCAAAAGCATACCGGAAAACCAATTGCATGATGGAAAGACTGGCGTTGTTTGGGCCTCCGTTGGTCATGACCAGCGGTTCATACAAAATTTGGAACACTGCAATAATCTGCAGAATCAGAAGGGTCTTTCCAAGCCCGAAGATTTCGGGGAGTGTTACATAGCGGATGCGCTGCCATATTCTGGCGCCGTCAATCGCGGCGGCTTCGTACAATTCCGGATTAATGCTCTCCACCCCTGCAGCATAGACCAACGCTGTGGAACCCGCGGCCTTCCAGGTCATAGTCGCGACGATCAGCGGAATAGTCCACAGGGGATTCGAAAGCCATTCGAGCGGCGGCGCCCCCAACCAGGAAAGCAGGATATTCAGCACTCCGGTTTTGCCGGGGCGGAACAAATAGCCCCAGATCAGCACCGTGGCAATGCCCGGCATAATATTGGGGAAATAAACACCAACCCGAAAAAAGCTTTTCAGATGTGCGGTTTCCGTAATCAACACGGCCAGAAGGATCGGCGTGATAAAACCGATCAGCAGAGACCAGAACGTATAAAGGAATGTGTTCCGGATGGCAGGCAGAAAATCGGGATGCTGAAAAACCACTAAATAGTTCTGGAGTCCGACGAATTCCTGAAGTCGGGTTCCTTTTGCATGATAAAGGGAAAGACGGATGCTCTCGAGCAGCGGTTCCCAAACGTAAAAAGCAAAAAGGATGAGGCTCGGCAGCATAATCAGCCATGCTACAGTACTCTTCTTTAATTTGTCGGAGTTTATTTTTATACGCAAAATGGATTCCTCCCGGGCAGATACTGTATTTAAGTTGTGCGGGGCTTACACAGCCCCGCACAAAAGAGAGAATGCAGATTACTTGTTTACTGTGGTATCAAGAATCTTCTGATAATTGCTCTGAGCGGTATCCATCAGTTTTTGCACGTCTGCGTTCTTGTCGGTAATGACCGCCTGAATCACTTTTGTCAGTTCCGCATAAAGGGACTGTGCATCACCGGGCTCTTCAAGACGCAGATTGCCTTTCGTGTTAATGGCCGTGTAGTAGTTCTCGTATAACTTCATGTTGACATTACTGTACTGCTTGATGATCTTGTTTTCCGCATCCAGCATTGTCTGATCCGTCCACGCAGGGAACCTAGGGATTACAGGAACGCCGGCAGACTTTTTGTTCTTGCAGTCTGCTTGAATACCGTCCAGTGTAGCCTGAGTTGCTTTCGGGGCTTTGCCCATCACCTCAATATAATCAAGCGCAGCCTTGATTTCGTCGGAGGATGCGTTTTTCGCGAACATGTAGGGGGTGCCTCCTGCCAGCGAATACTGACCTTTCGGTCCGGCGGGAACCGGAACGAGGGACAGGTCTTCAATCGGAAGCCCGTTGACCTGTGTCGGTTGGTTGACCGCGTCGTTTGCGGCGATATACATGGCTGCTGTGCCGGTGCCGAGATTGACAAAGCCGGAGGCCCAGTCCTCCTTGGTTGGGTCGGGGGTCAGGCAGTCATACTTCCATTTTAAGTCCTTCACATACTGCATAGCCTGCACCGCTTCCGGCGTGTTGAGATGCGCGGCGTATTTTCCGTTTTCAGAGGTAACAAACGTTGCTCCGAAGCCCCATGCGATATTGGAGAAGTGCCAGCCTGCGGCATTGTCTTTGCCAAGCAGGCAGAAGCCTGCCTGACCGGTTTTTTGTTTGATGGTCTGCGCTGTTTTTGCAAGCTCATCCCATGTCTTTGGGTATTGCGGAGTGCCGTCTGCATTTACAAGGCCTGCCTGCTTAAACAGGTCAACATTCAGCATTAATCCAAGCGCGTAACCGTCACGCGGGATTCCGTAGATTTTTCCGCCCTTGGAAAGCAGATCCTTGACAAGCGGATTGATGCTGTCCACCGGCCAGCCCTGTGCCTTCAGTTCATCCGTTATATCGGTGACAAAATCACCGTTAATCAATTTCTGCGGTTCGGTGTACCAGGTTTCAAACACAGTTGGAAGCTTTCCAGACTCCGCCAGGGAAACGAAAGTGTCAGTTGCGTACTTGTAGTAGGCAGGCTGAATAGTAACATTCGGGTGCGTTTTGTTGAAGGTTTTTACAAAACCCTCGTGCATTTTAATGTCGTCAGGCAGGGAATCTTCCGGCCAGATGCCGAGTTTTACCGTGATTTTTTTGCTGCTGTCATCCGACGTTGACTGAACAGCCGAGTTTTGGGACTGCGCGCTGCTCTGAGACTGCGTTTCGTTCTTGGAACAGCCCACCATTGCGGACATGGCAAGTACCAGTGCCAGAGAGATGGAAATGAATCTTTTCATAAGCTCCTCCTTTGATGTAGCCTTCTTTATAGGCTCATAAAGTTTAACGTTCAACTTTATTGTAATTCGTCAATAGCGTTTTGTCAAGGGGAACATTATTATTTTTTTTGTTGATTTTGCACTATGCTTTTTCGGTGTAATTTGCTGGCCACGACTGCCGCGTATGCGGAAAAAGAATTTCGGTTCACACTGTCATACCGTTCAAGTTTGGCGATCTGAGCGCCTTTTGATCCGGTGTTTTTTGTAACCGTGATATTTTTGGAAGATCACAAGTCGATGGGTACCTTGGCGGATTGTCCCTCCATCACCCAACTGGGGTTCACGCTGCCGTCAATGATGTCGCGCCCCCGAATTGTAATGTTTTCCACATGGTCGTTTTTGTCAGGAATGTCGTTTTCCGGCGCATTGGCAAACAGGTGAACCACTCATTTTACGCTTCCGTTCACTTCGACCGTGTAAAATCCCGGCTTTTTAATCTGGAAGCGAATGATTCCCCCTTTTGTTATGAATTAGCAAGATTGGTCGCTATGTTAACTTCGAGTTTGTTTATTTAAAATAAATTCTGGATTTCGTCCGGTTGCACACGAAGCACATGAACCTCTGGAGTAAGGATTCAAATTCACTTTGCTTTTCTAACTCGTGTGGTATAATAGTTTCAAACCTATGATTTGAACCATTGAGAATTTGCTATCAGAGCGCGGCCCCCTCTCACAGCCCCGCGTCGTTGCAAATTTCCGGAAAGTCAGCAATATGATACAATGAATGAAAAAGCATGATTTATATAATGATTTTGAAATATCATGGACAGGGGTTTGCAGGCAACTGCTGTCCGGTTTAATTAAAATATAGGGGATACTTATGATACGGATTGCGAAATACGAAGACCTGGATACAATTATGAATATATATGCAATTGCCAGAAAGTATATGGCAGACAACGGCAATGCAACGCAATGGTCGGATTCCTATCCCGATCATGAAATGTTGAAGAAGGATATTCAAAGCGAACAGTTATTTGTGTTTGTGGAAAACAGCGAAATACACGGGGTTTTTGCCTTTATAGTTGGGCCGGATGCGACATATTCATACATAGAAAACGGCTCATGGAAAAATAAAAATCCCTATGGGACAATACACCGTATTGCCAGTGATGGAGTGGTCAAGGGTGTGTTTCGTCAGTGTTTGACCTTCTGCAAACAAAGAATATCAAACCTGCGGATAGATACTCATAATGATAACGATACGATGCAGCATTTGATAGAAAAAAACGGCTTTGAAAAATGTGGCATTATATATGTTCAAGACGGAACTTCCAGAATTGCTTATCAATATGCTTCAGATAAATAAATTTTAATTTATTACACGCTCTAGGTTTCGTATTACTGAGGGCATCCGCCCATGACGTTTTCAACATAGCAGAAGATTTTGTGTTGATAATATTTATTTTCAATTTGCGGCTCCGGGAACTACAGGATTTTTGGTATCATTGTTATAGTACAGGGAGTGTATTGATTTTTATAAAGACCGGAAATGACTATTCAGTGTGTGAAACCTGTGGTAAAATAGTGTAAAGAAAATCATTTCAAAAAATAAAAATATATTTGGACGGAACAGGAGAAAATAATGGATAACAAATTTATTACATTTACGATCGGGAAGCAAAAAAACATTGCGTTGATCGCCCATGACGGGAAGAAGCAGGAGTTGATCGAGTGGTGTGCGGAGAACCGGGATATTCTAAAGGAGCATGTCCTGTGCGGAACAGGAACAACGGCGAAGCTGGTTGCGGAAAAAACCGGACTTCCGGTAAAGGGGTACAACAGCGGCCCATTGGGAGGCGACCAGCAAATCGGCGCCAAAATTGTTGAAGGAGTCATTAATTTTGTCATATTTTTTTCCGATCCGCTCGAAGCACAGCCGCACGATCCCGACGTGAAGGCTTTGCTGAGGATTGCACAGGTTTATGATATTCCCATCGCCAACAATAAGGCAACCGCTGATTTTATGATTCATTCCCAGCTGATGGATCAGGAATACGAGCACCAGGTCATTAATTTTAAGCAGAAAATTATTGACCGGGTAAATGACAAAAACTTACTGAAATAAGAAGGAACGGTGCATATTTATGATGACTGTAAAAATACTGATCGACAGTGTCGATAAAGTGAAGAGGTTTTCTTCCATCATTACCAAAGCGGATGTGTCCTGTGAGCTGATTGAAGGAGTCCACATCCTTGATGCGAAGTCTATTATGGGAATTTTCAGCTTGAATTTAGCGGAACCGATCCAGTTGAATATTCATTCCGACAACAAAGAATTGCTGGATGAGCTGAAAGAATTTATTGTCGAGTAAGCATTATTTTATACGGATCAACGTTGCAAGGGACGGCTTTTTGTAAAACAGCCGTCTCCTGCAATGAACATAAAAGACTCTCTTTCAGACTGGAACCAAGCTTTGTCTGAAGGAGAGTCTTTCTGCTTTTATAAACCTTTTACATAGGGGAATCCGGTACTACCGGGAAACATCACCATTGCAGGCGCAGAGGACTCCCTTAGGATGCGGGTACCCCATACACCTTCCATTCCTCTATTCCGGTAGAAGCGGTCGATTGCGCGGTTATTTCAAGACGAATCTTGGTCGTTGTAACCGGCGTAAAAGTGGTGGTGTTATAAGTGTCTGCCACAATACCGAGCCCGACCGGATTTGTCACCGCAACCCATGCGCTTCCGTTCCAGTATTTATATGCGCAGGAAGCCGGGGTGCACACTCCTCCTGCCGAGGCTTCGGAATCCTTGAACCAATATACATCCGATTGCGAGATCGTGTAGGGCTGACTGAAATCATACTGCACCCACTGCGTGGTTCCTTTATTATCCCAGTTGCCGTAAACGGGGTGTGAACGGTCATTGGAACTTGACGGGTCGAAACCGTCATTTAATGCCGTAATCGTTTCCCACGATGAGCAGAAGGATGTTGAGGAGGTCGCAAGTGCCGCAATATTTGTGAGCGTGCCCTCTGCGTTCACGGTCACGGTGACCGTGTCGCTTGAAGTCAGCGTGCCGTCACTGGCGGTCAGTTTGAATTGATAGGTTCCCGGCGCCGTCACTGTGGCGGTGGTGCTCAGTGCGGACGGGTCGGTAATTACCGCCGTACCGGCGCCGCTGACCAGACTCCATGTGGTGGATAGGGTGCCGTTCGGAAGTCCGTCGTCATTTGTGGTTCCGGTCAATTGAATTTTAGCCGGCAGTGTGACGGTGCTGTCTGTCCCTGCGTCAACCACGGGTGCGGTGTTTTGCGGTGTTCCGCCGCCTGTGTTAAATACCTGGATTTCCTTAATTCCGGTATTAAACCCGCTCTTGTGGGTGACAAGCACTCTGATCTTCTGCGCTGTGACCGGTGAGAATGTCGCCTTATTGTAATTTGCCTGCGGAACATTCGGCGACTTCGCCTGCCCGGCAACGTCCGTCCACGTGGACCCGTTAAGGTACTGTATGGTGTAGCTGGCAGGCTCGCTGTAGCCGGAGTTGCAGCGGTCATTGTAGAAGTAAAGCTTTACGGTATCCAGTGTTTTGGCTGAACCGAAGTCAATCTGCAGCCAATCCTGTGTATTTGAGCTTCCCTTAGAGCCCCACCATGTGTTGTCAACCGTATATCCGTCCACTGCGCCCCACACATCCTTTCCGGAAGCTGTGTAGGAGGCTGAAGGTGTCGGATATCCTGTTCTTGCGGCGTTTTGGGCAAGATTGGTCGGCTCAGTCGCGGAAGAAATGTCTCTTCCGGCTTTCTGGAAGATGTCAAGCACTCGGCTGTCCGTGAAGGTAACGTCTTTTGCTTCCTTAAATGAGGTATTGGAAACATTGTAAGTAGCTGTCGCGCCGCCTTCGGGGAAAGTCAGTGCACCTGTCTGTGAATCCCAGATAACATGTTTCAGGTTATTGACAGTAAACATCCTTGTCCCGTTCACATATAAGGAATATCCCTCCGGAACGCTGCCGTAATAGGTTTTTCCGTCACCGGGTTTGTCCCAGACGATGGTGACGTCACTGTCATGGTAACGAATCCCGTTTACGGTGAAATGATCCCAGCCAATGTCTACAGGGAACAATTCTACCAGTTTGTCCTCACGCGGAGTAAATCCGAAAACGTCCTCTATCACGTTGGAATTCATTTTT
Organism: Bacillota bacterium; assembly: GCA_023416955.1. Classification (GTDB taxonomy): domain Bacteria; phylum Bacillota; class Clostridia; order Oscillospirales; family Acutalibacteraceae; genus Caproiciproducens. The sequence goes on from JAEZGM010000027.1 coordinate 59,941, forward strand.
GACAGCAGGTTATGGTGGATCCATGACCTTACGATTTTGCCGGTCTGCTGCATATCGGCAGTGACCTTTGTATCGCTGTTGGTATTTTCGAGCCAGAAAAATTCATTGGCGTCCAAATAATTGGCATTGCCGTCCTGTATGCAGTGCAGCCACGCGTCCCAGTAAAGCGTTTTCTTGTAAGTATCGGCAGTGATATAAGAATTGGTGTATTTTTTCAGTGCCGAAGACAGTACGGAAAGATTCACTCCGCCGTTGCAGAAACCAAAAGTATTTGCGTACCATGTATTGAATTGACCAGTGGATTTCAGCTTGGTATATCTCGCTGTAATATCGTTGTAATCCCCGGTCAGGAACGGAAATGTGAAGTAGTCACCGCTGTTGTTAAAAAGTTTAAACATTTCGCGGTATTTGGTGTCCGTCGTCGGAATAATTCCCATCCAGTATCCGTTGAAGTTATTGTCCTTCCACAGTTCGCGCTGCCCCGTGGCAACGTCATAATGGAAGAACTGCTTGGTGGACTCATCCCAGAAATAATTCATGAAATTGGTCTGGATCGTATTTGCCAGTGTGTTGAACTCCGACGCTTTCGATGTATTTCCCATGTAATTATACATCTGCGCCGCAGCGATCACATTGCCGTAATTATATGCCGATGCGTCAATCCGTTCTGAATTCCGTTCATATCCGTTTGTACTGAAATATTGCATGGAGGGCAGACATCCATCGTTTCCCGTTATGGTACTGTCTGCATATGCAAGAAGTTTATTGTTGTTTTGGTCGTATGCGGTTAACTGCCCGTTAATATCATTTTCGGCGTATTTGCTGAAGTTATTCAATATTGTCAGAGGGCCGCCATGTACTTTGTAGCCTTCCCAGCCTGCCTTGGAAATGTACTGCATCATCAGCTTATTCCACATCCATCTTCTGGCCGGGTTGTCCCTGTATGCTCCGGTTTCGGCTGATTCTCCCGCGGTAAGGAAAGTACCGTAGTCATAAATGGGATTACGCAGATACTTGATGTCGTCCATAATCCACGGAAGACTTACCGTAATCTGATTTGCGTACCCCAAGGCGCCTTCTACCGGTGCGGGGAACTGCCAGTCGTTGCCGGGAATATTGCCGTCAATGGAATTGAATCGGTTCAGCCACCACCTGTAGTACAGAATTTTTTTAATGTAGGTGTCCGGTACATCAATGTAGGGAATATTGTCCGCCCACCACTGGTTGTAGGTTTTTACCTGGGTTGAAAACGCAGTGTCATTGCTGTAGCCTTTATAGGCGGTGTATTCGGAAGTTGATTCAGGAAGTTCTTTTGTGGTCCAGCCCAGCTGGATTTTTGCCTGAGTCGTTGCTCCAGCCGCTAATGTGATTGTCTTTGTAATATTGCTTCCGCTCACCGACATGCCGTCGCCGCTCAAATATACTGCCGCTGTGGTCAGACCGTCAACATAGGGGTACTGTGACGCGTTATATTCTTTCCACATCATCGGCGAGGCCACTGTTCCTGTGAGTTCAGTTCCGTTTGCTGTTGTGGCAAACGGGGAACTCGCGGTAACTACAACATTTTTTGAAGACGAACTGTTATTTTTAATTGTCAGCAAAGTAACAGCGACATTGTTGTTCGTTATGAATTTCGTCTCTTTTACATTGATAGAGGAACTCGTGTTATACTCTGAAGCCCAATAACTGGGGTAATTGCTTCGAGCGGAAACATTTTCCGCTAATGTTCCCGGCGTCACAGTCACCGTATAGATGCTCTTGTTATCATCTACCACGTCACCGTAATGGGCTCCGCCTGAAAATCCCAGCACGCTTGGATCGTGGGATTTCAGCAGCAGCATCCGTCCTCTTGAAAACAGATCGTTGGTATCGGGGTTGTTTCCTGTCTGGACAAGCATTCTGTCCATCCAGAACGAGGTTCCGCTTTTCTCGGAGTCATAGATCGCCTGCATCATATTGTTCGTCGTATAAGACACAGGCTCCACAGGAGCGCCATTGCCAGAAAAAGTAGGGTATCCGGGGTCTTTGGGGGTCGTAAAATTATAGGTCATCGTGTACGCGAATGCGCTGACATTGAAACCGGTAATACAGACCGTAAGAGCCAAGAAAAAAGACAACGATTTCAGTAATCCCTTTTTACCCAGTAACATATTTTCTCCTCCTATTATATTTGGCATTAACTCCTTTTGACTTTGATCTGTAGCAGCTTAAAAAAGCACAAATAACAGGAACAGCATAAATAACAGATCGGCTTTTTCCCCCTTTCGAATTCATTTTTCTAATTTTGTTTCTCACCCCCTTCAGATGCTTATGAGCTTCTATCAAAGAAAAGATAGGTGATGGCAAAGAAAAATATAAAGCCTTTACTTAAACGTTTAATTAAAAATTCAAAAAAACGAGCTGAGCATGTCAGCACATTAATTTGAAGATATTTCCAATTTATTTATACCACAATTATTTTTAAAAATAAAATATCAAATTTTCAGATTATATCGATCTATCTACGAAATATGTGATTTATCTAACTGAATCTTAAATTTTCATCATTTTAAATATAATTTAATATTTTATTTATAATTAATTATTGAAATAAATGGCTATAAATTCCGATAATAAAAAATAGCTAGTTGCGTTCTGTCGCGAAGATTCAGCTTTTCCAGAATAGCGCTGATGTAATTGCGGACGGTTCCTTCGCTGAGAAACAGCTTTTCGGAAATTTCCTTGTTGGAAAGTCCGTTTGCAACCTCGGAAAGAATTTCAAATTCCTTTTTACTGATTCCGAAATTGCTGAAATCCGTTTTGCTGCCGTCACTGATCATCGACGGAATCTTAGTAATAATTTCATCCCCAAATACCCTCTGTCCAATGAAAACCGTTTTCACCGACGGAACAATGCTCTCAAAATTCTGTTTTAAAATATAGCCCTTGGTGCCAATCTGAAGCGCTTCGATGATATAATCATTGTCGGAAAAGGTAGTCAGAAACAGGATTTTCGCGCAGGGGTCGCTTTTCAGCACGGCTTTTGCAGCCTCTATTCCCGTCATGCCGTCCATCCGAATATCCATCAGCAGCACATCGGGCTTCAGGGCGCCGTAAAGATCGATGGCCTCTTGACCGCCGTTTCCGATTCCGACGACTTCTATTTCCTCGTCTGCCTCCAGAATGGTTTTCAGTGAATTGGAAACCAGCCTGTCGTCATCTACGATTAATACTCTCATTGATAACACCGTCCTTTGGAACAGATATGAAGATGTGGAAACCGTTGCTGATTGATATATTAATATTGCCGCCCAGCGCGTTGATGCGTTCTGTTATATTCTTTAGCCCGATTCCGTTTTCCATATCGTACTGCTTTACGGAGCCGTTGTCGGAAATAATCAGCTGATAAAAAGCCGGGTGCTCGCGGAATTTGACTGCGGCCAGCGTTGCGTCGGAGTGCTTGACGATGTTGAGCAACGATTCCTTTACAATTGCGATAAACGCGTATTTCAGCTTTTTATCCGGATCGTTTTCCATTTCAAATGTAAAGTCCAGCTTACAGAACGTGAATTTTTTTACCAGTTCATAAATCTGAACATAGAGATCAATCGATTCATCATACAAGTCATGTACGCTCGTCCGGATGGCGTTCATCGCTTCGTCAAGCGTACCTTTTATGGTCAGCAGATTTTCCCTGACTGCCGCATCCTTATTGACAGCCAGCAGCGCGCCCACCTGCAAAATGGAGCTTGAAAGCAGATGCCCTACATTATCGTGGATTTCCCGCGCAATGCGGTTTCGCTCATTCAGGGTGGCAATGTTGACTTCGTAATCCTGCTTTTCCATCAAATCGTGATTCTGCTGCTTGAGCTGCAGGGCGGCTTCCTTTGTAGTGTCGCGCATTTCGTTGTAATCGTTTTCCAGTCCGGTCTGCTTCACGGCAAAATATTTCAAATATCCGCTGATCAGCATAAACACGGTTATGAGGACGCTGACCGGCAGTGCAGCGCCGCGCCACAAAGAGAAAAACGGCAGTATGGCGAAAAGACAAAAAAGCTGATATTTACTGCAAAGAAGATCATAGCAGATTAAAGGGAGAAAAAGAGTCAGCCCCGGCAGAAACAGGCTCCAAACGGCGGCTGCGGCCATCAGCACAGCATGTGTTTTCTCCTGATCCAAATAGCTCAATAAGCTGCTGATGATTACGGCCGCAAGCACTGGAACCACACTGACGCTTTCCTTCGCCCACAGCATGTAACCGGCAAAGCAGCATGCAAACAGGATTATTTTATCGAGTATATCCTTCATAACCGGATCACCTCCGCCGTTTGGAATCACAAAATATACCATTCGATTTATATTATCATTTTCGGCGCCGGGAAACAATCCCGTTAACCGGCTTATATCAGCTTTTATGAATTTGTGACATTTGTCATTTCGCCTCCTGACTTGCGGCACTGTTAAATGACACCCCGGGTGCGGTACAATACAGTCAGTTCATAAGTGAATTGACTATAACAGCAATAAAAGTGAGGGGATAATGTGATGGTCATAAAAGTAGACAATTTGGTAAAGCGCTACGGCGACTTGCTGGCGCTTGATCACCTTTCCATGCAGGTTCACGAAGGTGAAGTATTTGGATTGCTCGGGCCGAACGGTTCGGGGAAAACAACCGCAATCAACTGCATTTTGTCGCTGCTGAAATACGACAAAGGCGAAATTGAAATTTTCGGGAAACCCATGTCGCCGACCGCGTACGGCATTAAAAAAGATATCGGCGTGATCATGCAGAATGTGGCGGTCTTTGAAGAACTGACGGTATATGAAAACGTTGATTACTTCTGCAGCCTGTATGTGCCGGATAAAACCGAGCGCAAAAAATTGGTAGAGGAAGCCATTGATTTTGTAGGTCTGCAGGATTTCCGCAAATTTTACCCCAAAAAACTGAGCGGCGGCCTTTTGCGGCGTCTGAACATTGCGTGCGGAATCGCACACAAGCCAAAGCTCATCATTTTGGACGAACCGACCGTTGCCGTCGACCCACAGAGCCGGAACAAAATTTTGGAGGGAATTGAACGGCTGAATCAGCAGGGTGCGACGATCATATACACCTCGCACTATATGGAAGAGGTTGAGCAGATTTGCACCCGGATTGTCATTATGGATAAAGGCAGGATCATTGCTTCCGGAACCAAAGAAGAACTGAAATCCATGATTACGCTGGGCGAGAAAATTACGGTGGAGACATTTTCCTTCACCCAGGAGGATTTGATGGAATTAAGGCGCTTGCCCAATATTTCCTCCGCGGACTACAGCGAGAATCTTCTCGTAATTAAGTCCGGAAAAGGCAAAAACAACCTGGAAACGGTGCTTGATTTCCTGAAAAAACACGGGGTCAATTTTGGCAGAATTTACTCCGAGCTGCCGACACTCAACGATGTGTTTTTGGAGATTACCGGCAAAGAACTCAGAGATTAGGAGGGGCGTAAATGTCCGCACATATTTTTACGACAAGGCTGAAATGCCTGCTCCGCGACAGGGAAACGGTGTTCTGGACGCTGTTGTTTCCGCTGATCTTAGCTACGTTTTTCAATATGGCCTTTGCCAATCTGAACGAAGCGGATGTATTTCATCCGATTGATGTTGCAGTTGTGAACGACGCAGGGTATCAGCAGAATAAGGACTTCAAAACAGTATTGGAGGATGTTTCAAAAGGAGACGACCGAATCTTTAATTTGAAAAACAGCACAGGTCAGGAAGCACAGAAGCTGCTTGACAGCGGAAAAATCAAGGGGTTTATCACCGTCGGCCCGGAAATCAAACTGACTGTGAATGATTCTGACCTCAGCCAGAATATTATCAAGACTTTTCTTGACAGCTATCAGAAAAATTTCTCCGTCATAAAATCAATTGCCACTGAAAATCCCTCCGCTCTGAAAAACGGCCTGCTGGAGGATTTTCAAAACCAGAAAGAATATACAAAGGAGGTATCCGGCACCAGTGCCGCCCCGAATACCATTCTGAACTATTTTTACTCACTGATCGCAATGGCCTGCATGTACGGCGGCTTTTTCGGTATGAAAGAGGTGAACGATATTCAGGCGAACCTTTCGCAGCGCGCCTGCAGGGTCAATGTAGCCCCTGTGCACAAACTCAAAATTTTCTTTGTGAATATGTCTGCCGCACTGGTGGTGCATTTTTCCGAAATGCTGGTGCTGCTGGCTTACCTCCGCTTTGCGCTGCATATTGATTTCGGTGCAAAGACCGGTCTGGTACTGTTTACTGCTTTCATCGGGAGCATTGCGGGTCTTGCGTTTGGCGCGTTTGTCAGTGCGCTGATTCCCAAAGGGGAAGGGATAAAAATTGCGATTCTAATTTCGGTTTCCATGGAGGGCTCCTTCCTTGCGGGCATGATGTATCAGGATATGAAATACATTGTGGCGCAAAACGCCCCTGCCCTTTCTTATCTGAATCCGGTCAATCTTCTGACCGACGCTTTCTATTCTTTATACTATTACGATTCACTGACCCGGTACGCGACGAATATCGGCGCTCTGGCGGGGTTCATCCTGCTGTTCTGCGGTGTGTCTTATCAAATTGTAAGGAGGCAGAAATATGCCAGTCTTTAAGCTATGTATGAAAGTTTTCAAAAAAAACCTGCCTTCCATGATAATCTTTTTCGGGGTGTTTTTGGGTCTGGCGATCATGATTTCAGTGACCAACACACAGAACCAGTCGCAAGGCTTTACACCACAAAAAGCAAAGGTCGCTTTCATCAGTGAAGAAAAAAGTCCTTTGATTGACGGGTTTAAAGAAGAGCTTTCTAAAAATGCCGATTATGTGGAAATTCCTGATGAAACGGAAAAGCTGCAGGACGCCCTCTATTTTCGCAGCGTCACTTATATTGTCCGGGTTCCAAAAGGCTTTACTGAAGCGTTCATGCGCGGAGAGAACGTCCGGATTCAAAAGACGATTGTCCCCAATTCAATCAGCAACACCTATGTGGACTTGAACATAAACCAATATTTCAATGCGGCAAGGCTTTATGTAAAAAGTACCAAAGAAATTACACAGGAAGAGCTGGTCCAGCACCTGAAAAAAGATTTGGCAATCGATGTTCCAGTCACGCTGGAGCAGGCAAAGAGCGGCAGCGGAAACGGATTTGTACAATACTATTTTAATTACCTTTCCTATGCGCTTTCAGCGGTTCTGATTATGGGAATATCCACTGTGATGCTGGTCTTCAATAACAGAGATTTGAATCGCCGTAATTTTTGTTCCCCTGTCAGTGCCGTCAGTACAAACTTTCAGTTTATTCTGGCAAATCTCGTGTTTACACTCGTCTGTTGGGCAATTATGACGGGAATCGGTATCCTGATGGGAAAGAGCTTTAATTTCAAATTGATTTACTTTTTATTGAATTCCGTGGTTTTTACTCTTTCCGCTTCCGGAATTGCTTTTCTGGCCGGCAGCCTCATCAAAAGCCGCAGCGCAATTTCAGCGGTCAGCAATGTGCTCACGCTTGGCCCGTGCTTCCTCAGCGGCGTGTTTGTACCGCAGGAATTTCTGAGCGACAGCGTGTTGAAAATCGCCAGCTTTACGCCAACGTACTGGTATGTCAAAGCAAACAATCAGATCGCTGCCCTGAACAAGCTTGGTGCTTCTGACGTGAATCAGATACTTTCGTACATTGTGATTGAACTTGGCTTCGCACTTGCGTTTATTGCGGTGTCGCTGGTGATCGCAAAGAAAAAAGCGGTGAGCAACAGCTAGAGCTTCTTCTGAAAAATGAATATAAAATAGATGCCCCCGCTCCGTCGAATATGAGAAATGTCATATCAGCGAAGCGGGGGATTTTTCTATACGCATGAGTTGTTTTATGGTATGATTGTATTCATTAAATAATTGTTATGAGGTGAAGCTATGAACCACTTGGGAACGGTAACGCTGCAAACCGACCGCCTATGCTTGAGGAAGTTTGAAATTTCGGATGCCGGGCCGATGTTCCGTAATTGGGCAAACGATCCGGAGGTCACGAAATATATGACGTGGCCTGCACACTCCAATATAGAAGTATCCCAAAATTATATACAATCGTTACTCGATGGTTATAAGCAGGCGAATACATACGAATGGGGAATTGAGCTGAAAGAGCCTGGAGAGGTAATAGGTTCCATCGGCGTCGTCCGCTGCAACGAGAAAGCTCAATCCGTTCATATCGGTTACTGCATCGGCAGAAAGTGGTGGAACAAAGGGATTACTTCGGAAGCCTTTTCCGCGGTCATAAAATTTCTGATGGACGAGGTGGGGGTGAACCGGATCGAATCCCGTCATGACCCAAGGAATCCGTACTCGGGAAAAGTAATGGAAAAGTGCGGGCTTCGCTATGAGGGAACTTTAAGAGAATCCGACGTCAACAATCAAGGCCTTTGCGACGCGGCATGGTATGCAGTCTTAAGAAAAGAGTATTACGCAAAATGAATCGTACGAAGTTCAGCTTCCGGCTCAAATGAGTTCAGCAGGACGTTGCCTTGGGGTGTAAAATGATGATTGATAAAACTTTTGGCTGCAAAGTTGACGGCATAAGTTATTATGACAGAGTAGGTGCGTATCTTATCGCTATTGATCACAATTTGTTAGCGACCGTAAAGACACCGAAAGGTTACTTTCTGCCCGGCGGCGGAGTGGACGGCAGTGAAAGCCGCGTCGATTGCATTCATCGGGAATGTCTGGAGGAAATCGGCTGCAGTGTCACCATAAAACAATATATCTGTTCTGCTGAAGACTATATGATACATGAAAAATTTGCTTATTTCCACCCTGTTCAATATTATTATTCAGGAAACATAAATTTTAGAATTACGCCACCGATTGAAGTAGATCACAAACTGGAATGGATTCCTATAAATCAAGCGGCAATTCACCTGTATGTTGAAATGCAGAGATGGGCTGTAGATCAATATGTAGAAAGAGAAAATAGAAGACCGGACAGGGATATATGATCTACTTTTCTATCTGCCATATTGCTCGACTTCTTTATGGTTCCGTGGTATATTAGGTAACGTAAGAGTACTAGGTCTTGATTGTAAAATGGTGGGGATTGTGTGAATAACTAAAATATCGGCATAGAACAGTGCAATCAAATGGATATACTTTAAGATAAATAGAAAAACAGAAATAAAAACTTGCGTTTATGGGTTTTAATTTTCTTTTTATAAACAAAACCTATTAAGAAGATGTGAATCATAAAAGGAGCTGATACGATGTTAATCATCGGATTAATCGGAACAGGCGTCATGGGAAGTGGAATGGCTTCAAACCTTTTGAAAGCAGGTTATGAGCTTCTTGTATATAACCGTACGCTGGAAAAGACTGCCGCGCTGGTGGAGCATGGTGCGGTTTTGAAGTCTTCCGTTGCGGAGCTGGCTTCTTCCGCCGATATCGTGATTACGATGGTAGGCCTCCCGAAAGATGTGGAGGAAGTATACTTCGGTTCGGATGGAATTCTTGATAATCTGAAACCGGGTTCTTTTGCGGTGGATATGACTACCTCAAGCCCGAAACTTGCGAAGAAAATTTACGATGCGGCAAAGGAAAAGAGGATTCGGGCTTTGGATGCGCCTGTTTCCGGCGGAGATATCGGCGCGCGCGACGGAACTCTTTCCATTATGGCCGGCGGCGATGAGGACGCGTATAAAGAATTACTGCCCGTCTTTTCCGTTATGGGAAAGAATATTGTTCTTCAGGGCGGCGCGGGCGCCGGTCAGCAGACTAAAATGTGTAATCAGATCTGCATAGCGGCAAATATTATGGGTGTCTGCGAAATGCTTTCCTATGCTGAAAAAAGCGGCCTTGACCGAAACAAGGTACTGGAAACTCTTCAGGGCGGCGGCGCCGCAAGTTGGCAGCTGAGCGCTTACACACCCAGAATTCTGAAAGGGGATTATGCACCCGGATTTTATATCAAGCACTTTGTCAAAGACATGAGAATCGCGCTCGAGGAAGCGGATTCCATGGGACTTGACTTGCCGGCTCTAACTCTTTCTGATTCTCTGTTTGAAAAGTTGATGGAGCAGAACCTGGGCAATTTGGGTACTCAGGCTTTGTATCAGCTTTATTCCCAGCGGGAAGCATCAGACTGTAAAGACTGACACAATGCTACTGTGTTTCCGCTATATGCCATCTCATAACAAAAAGCCAGCACCGAAAAGGTGCTGGCTTTTTTATCTGCTTTAGCAGGTTCTCCAAACGTCTTGCCGTTTGGAGAACGAAAATCCACCCGCTACGCGGGTGAGATTAGAAGCTTAAGCAAAAAGCATCACCATTCTGATATAATGACGAGTGTTCAAGC
>JAEZGM010000044.1 GCA_023416955.1 Bacillota bacterium
AGGGTTAGCCGGTAGTCAGTCCACTACGGCTTGAACAAAGTGAAAGCCAGCGTCTTTTAGGCGCTGGCAATCCTATGCCCTTTTAGGGCTCGTGCAAGCCACCCGTTTTACGGGTGGTATTGACTGTCTCTATGTGCGTTATGCCGCGAGCTTTTTGACTTTGCTATGAGCCGTTAAATCGGAATAAAGTTCGGAAGTATACGGATTCCGTTTCGTCTTCGCAACATGGATCATCATATAAACGAAAACCGCCGCATTCGCCAGCAGCGCCAGAAGACTTACGATGAAGAGCGCTGTGGTGTTCGGCGAAGCGGATGCGACCTGATAGATGCCGGGAGCGGCATTCATGGTGTAGCCGTCAGCCGCGAGAAGTCCCTGCTTGATGGCTGCCTGAGCGATCGAATGGCTCGCTGTGGACTGCACCATCCAACTGCTTGCATCCTGAAAAGAGGGGAAAGTCTGGGCAAACATGCACCATAAAGCCAGTGTCTGTGCGCGATGCTGGAGCCACGCGCCTTTGCCGACCGTAAAAGCGCAGAGTGTTGGCGCGAGAAGCAGCGCAAAACCGCAGTACCATGCGTGAGTGGGCAGACAGTTGTAAGTGTAAGCAAAATTCCAAAGATCATACGCAATAATCCAGAACCAGAGCATATCCGGCCACAGCATGTCGCGGCTCTTGTCCTTCGCGGTAACAGTGCGGATACAAATGCCGAACCAGCCGGTGATGGTGATGATATTGAGGATGCCGGCGATCCCGTTCATGTAATTCCATGCGCCGCCAATGTAGTACTGAACCTGATTGTTCGCGTACTCGACAACCGGAGTGGTGTACCGGCCAACCTCAAAATCACGCATAACGGCTTCACAGATATTAATCGCGAGAATAAGAGGCGGAAAGCACAGAGCAATTTTATTTTTCGATAGCCCTTTGATATGGCGGATACACCAGAAACCGATGCAGCCTGCCGTTGAAGAATAAACTTTTGCGAGATGGAACCAGTCCATGTAAGCACTGCTGCGGAAAACAGTCAGCCACAGAATGGTCAGCACGATGGGAAGAACCACAAAGGCAGTGAATCCCACCCACTTAAAGCGTCGTGTTACCTCGTTGAGCGCGAAAAGACTGGCAAAAACGCAGAGCCAGACAAGGAGTACCAATACAGTGGGAATGCCTTCATAAAATACAAACACAGAATATGCCTCCTCATTGAATTTAATGATACGCTGCCCTTTTACCGGCAGACGATTTCCCTGACAATCATGTCGTTGCCTTCAAGTATCTCAAGATTCTGCCCACAGCACTCCGGGCAGTGCAGATCATTTGCCACAGCGTTGAAAACCAGCCCGCAGTCACGACACTTGACGATCCCCGGAACGGTAACAAGCTCAAGCGCCGTACTTTCCATGAAGGTTTTATATACGGCAGCCGGATAGCATTGTTCGATATAGCGGGGAACAATGCCGGAAAGTTCGCCGACTTCTATGACAACCTTTTCGACTTCCGTAAGTCCCTCATCACTGACGATCCCCTCTATAGTATGAACGAGCGAGCTGAGAATGCCCAATTCGTGCATGGAATCATTCCTTCCTGATCCGCTCCCTTACCGAGGCGGCAGCAATTTTTCCGCTGCGCCGTACGGCATTGGCCGCAATCCGGACGGGAAGCTTCTCGTAAAAATCGGGGACTGAATCGGAGGTGCGTTTCAAGTGAATTGCATCAAATTTGCATTTTGTTGTACACATGCCGCACCCAACGCACATATAGCTGTCAACCTGAACCGCTCCGCAGCCAAGGCAGCGTTCCGTTTCCTTTTTGAGCTGCTCTTCCGTAAAGGTAAGCCGGTCGTCCGCAAAGCGGTCTTTTTTATCCGGGGAGTGGCCGACCTTCTGGCGCGGAGTGCTGTCAAAGCTGATGAGCGGCACGGCAACGTTGGACTTGTCAAAGGCGTGGTAATTTCGCCGGTCGCGACCAAGCGTCAGTGTCTGGCCGGGCTGCACAAAGCGGTGAATCGAAACGGCGCCTTCCTTTCCGGCTGCAATGGCGTGAATAGCGAATTTCGGGCCGGTAAAGCAGTCGCCTCCTACAAAAACGTCCGGTTCGTCCGTTTGCAGGGTCAGGCTGTCGGCTTTTGCCGTACTGCCGCGGTTTAGCTGCACTCTGCTTCCTTCGAGAAGAGCGCCCCATTGAATGGACTGCCCGATTGAAAGTAAGACGACGTCTGCCTGAACGATCATGGATTCATTCTCGTTATATCGGGGCGCAAAGTGATGTTCTTCATCAAAGACGGAGACGCAGCGTTTGAACTCCACTCCGGTGACTTTTCCGTTTTCCGTAAGAATTCTCTTCGGCCCCCAGCCGTTGTTGAAAATAACGGCATCCCGTTCGGCTTCTTCTATTTCGTCGTCAAGCGCTGGCATTTCTTCGCGGCTTTCCAGGCAGTAGAGGGCAACGGAGTTTGCTCCTTCACGCGTAGCAGTGCGTGCTACATCAATGGCTACGTTGCCTCCACCGATGACGAGAACTTTTCCCGAAAGCTTTGCAACATGCTCAAGGTTCACTTCACGCAGAAAGTCAATGCCGGAAATAACGCCCTCGGCGTCCTCCCCCTCGACGCCGAGCTTGCGCCCGCCCTGTGCGCCGACGGCAAGATAAAACGCTTCGTAGCCCTCCTTGCGCAGCGTGTCCAGTGTGACATCCCTGCCTACTTCAATGCCCGTCTTGAAAACAACGCCCATTTCGCGCAGCACATCAATCTCGGCATTCAATACATTCTTTTCAAGTCGAAATGAAGGAATGCCCAGCGCGAGCATGCCGCCCAGTTTTTCCTGCTTTTCAAAAATCGTGACGCGGTAGCCGTCAATGGCAAGGTAATAGGCGCAGGAAAGCCCCGCCGGGCCGGCCCCGACAATAGCAACTTTGTTGCCCAAATGGTAGCGCATGGGCGGAATATAGCGGGTGGAACGATCAAGTTCCCTGTCGGCGATGAACTTTTTAATTTCATCAATGGCGATTGGTTCGTCAATATCACCGCGGGTACACTCGCTTTCACAGCTGTGTGGGCAGATGCGGCCACAGACAGCGGGGAAGGGATTCTCTTTTTTGATTAATTCAAGCGCGTCGCTGTAGCGCCCCTGCGCAGCCAGCTTAATATAACCCTGAACGGCAATATGCGCCGGGCAGGCGGTTTTGCAGGGAGACGTACCTTCCGGGGCAACGTCTTCACGGTTTTCACGGTAGTCTTTGTTCCAGTCCGTTTCGTGCCATGCGTGGTCGCGTGCGGTATGAGCCTTGATTGTGGGCAGAGGCTCCTTGGCGCAAAGGCGCTGTCCAAGCTTCAGTGCGTTCGTGGGGCAGTTTTCTACGCACTGACCGCAGGCCACGCACTGATTCGCGTCGGCCACAGCGGTGAAATTGGAGCGAATTGCGTCCGGCGTTTTAAAAAATGTCGCGAGCCGCATGGAAAAGCAGGCGCAGCTGCAGCAGTTACAGATAGCGGCAGATTCCCCGAGACCGTCCGTATGGGGCATTTCATGCATCAGTCCGTTGTCTTCGGCAAATTTGATGATGCTTTCGACTTCTTCGCGGCTGACCTGCCGCCCGCGGCCTGTACGTATGTAATACTCTGCACCGGTACCCATCTGGATACAGATATCCTTTTCCAGGTGGCCGCAGCCTTCGTCCAGCACGCGGCGTGACTGGCGGCAGGAACAGTCGGATACGCTGAAGGTGTCGTATTTGTCAAGATAGTAGGAAAGACGCTCCCATGGCTCTGTTTCAGGAATGTCTTTCACCGCGCTTTCAACCGGAATGACGCGCATCATCGCGAGTCCTTCCGGGAAAAGAGCCGCCATTGGCGCAAGGCGCTTGCGCGTGTATTCCTCAAAGGCCCTGCCGATTTCAGGATGCACTGCGAGCTGTTCACGCTTATTTACCATCATCTCAAGCATGCCCGGTGCAAAGATATTTACAAAGTAACGATCTTTGCCGTCCTTTTTGTCCGTCCAGACCTTACAGACGCCGGTATCTGCCAGTTCCGTCAAAAGTGAAAGGGTTTCCTCACGGGATTTGCCGCACTTTTCGACAATATATTCGAGTGTGCGCGGCTGCCGCAGTCCGATAGCAAGCGCAACATCGGCCATATCGTCGGTGACTACGGCATTCAAAGAATAATACTCGGGGGCGTTCTCGTCGATTTTGTTCATCATACCGGCGACGCCGCCCACCATTTTTGCCAGTTTCACAATTTTTGGTCTAAGCTCTGCCATTCCATCGCTTCCCCTCATTTTCAAAATTGGTTTACTGTTTTCTCCACGCCTCTGTTTCATTGCTGAGCCAATCGACCCACGTGTCTATTCCTTCGCCTGTGCGCGCACAGACCGGTATAATTTTCGCCGCCGGGTTGCGCATGCGAATGTTCGCTGTGCACCGTTCCATGTCAAAGTCAAAATAGGGGAGTACATCTATTTTATTGATGACAACTACGTCGCATACTGAGAAAATCAAGGGATACTTGAGTGGCTTATCATCGCCTTCCGGTACAGAGAGAATCATTGCCCTCTTGACAGCGCCGGTGTCGAATTCCGCGGGACACACAAGATTGCCGACATTTTCAAGAATCGCAAGCTCCACATCGTCGGTTCCCAGCGCTTCAAGACCCTGCCGGGTCATGTCAGCGTCAAGGTGGCACATGCCGCCTGTATGTAACTGAATGACCTTCGCACCAAAGCTTTCAATTGTTTTCGCGTCAACGTCCGAGTCAATGTCCGCTTCCATTACGCCGACTTTCAGCTTTCCGTTCAATGATTCGATCGTGCGGGAGAGAAGAGTGGTTTTTCCCGCTCCGGGGCTGGACATTAAATTGAGCAGAAAAACCTTTTGCTTTTTCAGCTCCTGCCTGAGCTGCTCTGCCCGCCGGTCGTTGTCCTCAAAAATACTCTGCTTGACCTGAAGAACCTTAAATCCATTCATTGTTCACGCTCCCATCCTGTGAAGAATCGGCTTGTTCCATGACTACTCCTGTGGACGAGCCAGGCTATGAAACCTCTTCACATCTATTGATAACATTATAACAAATAAACATAATACTTCAATAATATTTGATAATTATTGGTTCTATACACGAAATAATTATCTTGCTTCCGGTAATATTGCATGATAAAATATTTCTGGTTCTGGTCAGACCACAACCAATTGAGGAGGCGGTTCCATGGAATTTGAAAAACTCAGCGCGCCCAGTTTAAAGGAATTGTTTATTTGCCAGATTCGTGAAAATATTCTGTCCGGTCAGCTATCGGCCGGAACGAAGCTTCCCACGGAGCGTGAAATCGCACAGCAGATGCAGGTAAGCCGCACCGTGGTAAACAGCGGCCTTGCGGAGCTACAGCGGCAGGGGTTTCTGGAAATACGCCCTCGTCAAGGCGTTTTTGTGGCTGATTATGGCCGCAGCGGTAATATCAGCACGCTGAACGCAATTATGGAATATCATAGTGAAACGCTTGGCCGTGCCGAAATCCGATCCATTTTAGAGGTGCGCAGAGCACTGGAGCATCTGGCTACGGACGCCGCAATTGAAGCGGCCACGGACGAGGATATGGATCGCCTGCAGCAGCTGGAGGCAAATGTGGAAGCGGCAGGTTCGGTGAATGAGACAATTGAAGCAGCCTTTGCTTTTCACCATGAGTTAGCGGTTGTTGGTGACAACAGCATCCTGCCGCTCATCTATATTTCATTCAAACCGGTTGTCACTCAGCTCTGGTTCCGATTCTGCCGGCGCTTTGGCACGGACGCTCTTTCAGACAATACACGCTCCCTGATGCAATTCATCTTTGCGCGTGATCGTGAAGCCGCACGGCGCTGTACGGACGAGCACCTTGACAGCGCGATCAGCGGCTGCCGCCAAATTTACTGATTTGCTGCTCGACGGCAAAGATGTAAATAAATGCAAGGGATGTATCTTGCCGGGGTTCTTATTTAAAACAGTACCGTTCATTCGGCGGGGGTCGTTACAAATAAAATACTCCTGCAGCAATTTGTTATTGCTGCAGGAGTATTTTATAGCCAGTTCACTTTAGAAAACGTCCAGGAAACAAGCGCAAAATCTTTGATCTATGAATTTTACGCTTTGAGATGGGTTCTGTTTTCAAATGAACTGACTATATTCCCTCAAGCGAAAAGTACTTTCATTATGGAGCTGCACCTGATACTTGGAATGTCACAGCTTCATTGGACATTCGGTGTGAAGTTTTCGAAAGACGGATAGCCGTAGGCTGACTTTGCGTTCTTAACCGAATTTATAATCGCCTGTTCCACTGCTCTTACCGCAAGTATGCCAGCAACATCGGCATTCGCTTCCACTTTACCGGTTGCCATAGTGAAAATGGTATCTCCGTCAAAGGCAGTGTGGGACGGGCGAACCGCGCGCGCAATGCCGTCGTGGGACACTGAGGCAAGGCGGTTTGCCTGTGACTTGGTGAGTTTTGCGTTGGTGATTACGGTTCCTATAATTGTATTTTCACTAAAGAAATCAGTTTGATCACCGTAGTTGGACAACATGAAATCTTCGGAACCCGCGATGGTATTTTTATCATCGCTCAATGCGCCCGCAAGTATCCTGTTTCCCTCTCCGTCGAAGATATCACCGACGCAGTTCACCGCCATTACAGCACCGACTTTTAATGAACCGACCTGAAAACAAGCAATGCCGAGGCCGCCCTTCATTGCATGTTCGGTACCCCTGGCTTTACCAACAGTCGCCCCGGTGCCCGCGCCGAAATTTCCCTGCCGAGGAAATTCAGTGTAAGCATTCCGGCATGCGGCATAGCCCATCTGCTTGTCCGGCCGGATTCTATAATCGCCGCACTTCAAATCAAAAAGGATTGCTCCGCATACAATGGGAACCTTCGCCACGGCAACATTCCGGCCAATTCCCTTTTCCTCCAGAAACTCCATGACGCCGCCCGCGGCGTCCAGACCAAAAGCGCTTCCGCCGGCGAGTAATACCGCATGGATGCTTTCACGAATGTTGCACGGGTTCAGCGCGTCCGTTTCCCGTGTCCCCGGCGACCCGCCGCGCACATCGACACCGGCAACGGCTCCTTGTTCGCAAACGATGACCGTACAGCCTGTTCCGGCTGTTTCCTGCTGCGCGCTTCCAATGCGGAAGCCTTCGATT
Organism: Bacillota bacterium; assembly: GCA_023416955.1. Classification (GTDB taxonomy): domain Bacteria; phylum Bacillota; class Clostridia; order Oscillospirales; family Acutalibacteraceae; genus Caproiciproducens. The sequence continues at coordinate 7,173 of JAEZGM010000044.1, forward strand.
TCCGTTATCTGAATTTCTTTCATTCACACTCCTCCAGAGCAGTGTGAATTGCCTCCATGATCTGATCCACATCGGCGAGCGCACCTTTTCCGATGTCCCCGCAGGCAAGCAGGGCTTCCTGCGGCTCAATGAAGCGATAGCCGAACCGCTTCAACTTTGCAATGTTTTCCTGAACGATCGGATTTTCCCACATGTTGGTATTCATTGCCGGAGCAATCAGCACCGGCTTATTTCGTATAGCCAGCATCGTTGTGGAAAGCATATCGTCGCCGATTCCGTTTGCAATTTTCCCGATAATATTGGCAGTCGCGGGGGCGATTACCACGAGATCCGCTTTCTGCGCCAGTGAAATATGCTTTACCTCCGCGGGAAAGTCATCCTGAAATACATCGGTGTAAACACGGTTTTGCGTCAGAGTCCGAAAAGTAAGGGGGGTAACGAATTTTGTCGCGCCATTTGTCATGATGACTTCCACTTGATGCCCCTCTTTGAAAAGCCTGCGGGCGATTTCGGCACCTCTGTATACAGCGATGCTGCTGCTCACCCCAAGAATGATATTTTTCATTTGGTTGCCTCCGAAATTTTTAAGACGTTTTCGGCAATACCCGCGGCAATCCGGTCTTTGCCGGTATATTTGATGATATTCCTGCTTTCATCTATCAGGTACCCCGTATGGACTGATTTTTCAATGGAATCCGTATCATTGGCAAGCACGAAATCACACTGATTTTTGATTAAAAGCCGATGCGCCGTTTGTATCAGATTTTCCTCGCTGGAACCGCTTAGCAGTTTGAATCCGACCAGAACCGTTTTAGGGCTGATTTTCTTAATCATCTCAATAGTTTTCGGCGTCTTTTCCAGGAAAAGTACGGGGTGTTCCAAATCAGAGCTAATTTTTCCGCCTGTTAAAACGGTTTTTTCCGTCAAAGCCTGTGAAATCAGCCTTTTCAGCTCGTCGGGCGGGGGAAGATGCTGTTTGAGCGCTTTCATGATATTTTCCGTTACGGACTCCACAGTGGTGACAGCGGAAACCTGATAATCGCTTACCGCCATGGAATGAATCACTGCGTCAATTTGCACAGATGACAGCAGTCGTTTCATTTCACTTTGAAGCTGGGAAGTCCCTTCAATCCGAATGACCTGAACGGAAGAATCCTTTTCAGAAGGAAGGATAGAGCTTATTCCGCAAAGATAATAAATCGTATGTTCCTGTGAAGCGAGTCTTCGTGAGAACTCGTCCGCGACCAGACTGCCAAGTCTGCCCGTTGCATCATTTGTGATGGCTCGTACCGCGTCAATCCGCTCTCTGGTTCCGCCCGCTGTAATAATTATATTCAAATGGCTTCACCTTCGGCCGTGCGGCTCATTCCAGACGGACAGGTCAGGGCCCTTCGGGAGAATGCCGTAGGGATTCCCCTGAATGGTGGATAAATGATAATGCTTTTTAATGCTGTCGAAATCGGTTGTATCGCCAAAGCCCGGGGTCTGGTATAAATCCCGAGCGTAAGCCCATAAGTTCGGGAACTCGACCAACCGGTTGCGGTTTACACGGAAAGCATTGTAATAAGCCGCGTCAAATCTTGCCAGGGTTACATACAGCCTGACATCCGAATCCGTAATTTGATTTCCGAACAGATAGCGCTGGCGGGACAGGTGTTCCTCCAGAATATCCAAACGATGAAAAACGGTGTCATAAGCCTCTTCATAGGCTTTCTGTGACTGCGCAAATCCTGCACGGTAAACAGCATTGTTGACTTCCTGAAAAATGATATCGTTCAGGGCATCGATATCGTCGCGCAGGGCTTCCGGATACAGATCGGGCGCCTCTTTCTTATGGTATTTTTTCCATGCGGTTTCAAAATAATTCGTCAATCGGAAATAGTCGTTATTAACGACTTTTTTCGTCCGGATATCTACTACCGCAGGAACGGTTGGCCTGCCCTGATAGCCCGGATCCGCATTTTCATACACTTCACTGACGTAATGGATTTTCAGCACAGGGTCAATATTGTCCTCATCCAGAGTAAAAGCCCAATCCGTGCGCGGAAGGTCCGGTCGAATGGGGTCGGCTGTGCCGACACTGATGACGTCCTCCAGCCCGAGGAGCTTTCTGACGATAATCGACCTGTGCGCCCAAGGGCAGACAGGGGACCAAAGGATGCGGTACCTGCCTGCTTCCACAGGGAGTTCGCCTGGCCCGTCGCCGAAAGGAGCAGTAAATCGATTAGTCTGGCGTTTAAAGGTTCCGTCCTTTTCGACTTCCGCCGATTTCAAATTTAACGGCATTTATTTCACCTTCTCTCTTATTTCTTCTCACTTTGATTCAATTGATTTAAAACATTGGCTGCAAGTCTTGCAAAGTAGCGCGCGCCCACGCTGAGAGCCTGCTCATTCAAAGTGAAGCGGGGGTGGTGCCATTCTTCAGTGCCGTCGGTACCCATCCACACAAAGTAGCCGGGAATCAGGCTCTGGTAAAGCGCGAAATCCTCACCGCCCAAATTCGGTTTGGCTGGCACCACGTTCAAATGCTCTTCTTCGGCAGAACGGGAAATCACCTCTGTAAACTGCGGCGCGTTGAGAACCATGGAAAAATTTTCGGACCAGCGAAGCTCGGCATTTGCTCCGTTGACCTGTGCAATGCCCTCCACAATACTGTGCATCCGTTTCAGAACTTCTTCTCTGGCTGGTTCTTGCAGTGCTCGTACGGTTCCTTCAAGCTGTGCCTGCGCGGGAATTACGTTCCAGGTGTTTCCGGCGGTAAAACGCGTTACGCTGACCACTGCACTGTCAAGCGGGCTGATGTTTCGGCTCACAATGGTCTGCAGTGCCGCGACAATCTGGGTGCCGATTACAATAGGGTCGGTGCAATTCTGCGGCAGGCCCGCGTGCCCGCCTGTTCCGTTCACATCAATTTCAAACCGATCCACACTTGCCATCAGCGCCCCTTCTTTCACACCGATGGTGCCGACCGGTAAATCCGGGCGGTTGTGGCACCCGAAAATGGCGGAAACACCGTTCAGCACGCCGCGCGCTATCATCCATTGAGCGCCGTTTGCGGCTTCTTCCGCGGGCTGAAACAGAAACCGGACGCAGCCGTGCAGTTCCTCGCGACGTTTCTGCAGCAGAGTCGCCGCACCGATCATAACGGACGTATGGAAATCATGCCCGCAGGCGTGCATGACGCCCGTAACCTCTGAGGAAAATTCCACACCGGAGCACTCTTGAATCGGCAGCGCGTCAATATCCGCACGCAAAGCGATGGTCGGACCCGGGTGTTTTCCCTGTACCTCGGCGACAACTCCGACGGTCAGGTCAGGGATATTTAAAACGGTAACGCCGGATTGTACCAGCCACCGCCTGATCTTTTCTGTTGTTCTGTGTTCCTGCATGGAAAGCTCCGGAAAGCGATGCAGTTCGCGCCGGTATTGTACCAACTGATCTTGTAATTCCATGGAATCGGCCAACTTTCTTGTGAAATTGTAATATTATTAATATACTCTATAAAAACGGATGTGTCGCTAGTTTAAATCATTTTTGTAAAGTTTTCCGTCCTTCATAATCAGCAGCATGTTCTCTTTGCCGGAAAGAACATCCAAATCGGCGGCAGGATTACCTCGCACAACGAGCAAATCTGCGTAAGAACCCTTTTCCAGAACGCCGAGTTTTCCGTCGGAATACGGATTTTGGTAAGTGGTGAGCTTAATCAGCTCATGTGCGTTACCGGTCGCGCTTTTCAAGCCCTCAAAGCTCCCGAAGCGTTTTTTATAGTACCGGAAATCATTGAGCTGGTTCTTTTCCATAAAGTCAAAACCAAAAGCGCAATCCGTACCAAACACAATCGGAATCTGATATTTGTGAATAAGCTCGTCAAATTGAGCAGGATTTCTTGCTGCTTTGGAGAACGCATCATCGCTGTGCGCGTTAGCTTTGGAAAAGCTGATTTTTTCCGAATGAATCTGCTCATAATCCTCTTCGCGCTTAAACTGGGGGCATGGGCAAACCCAGATTTCATTATCACGGATGATACGGGCCGTTTCGTCGTCCATAAAAGTAGCGTGCTCAAAGCTTTTGATTCCCGCTTTTGCCGCGCGCTGCATGGACTGTGGCGTGTAAAGATGCGCCATCACATAAGTGCCGAAATCGGCGCTGGCGTCCACCGCCGCCTTCATTTCCTCATAAGTGAACTGCACTGTTTGAATCGGGTCGTAACGGGAAGCAAAACCGCCGCCGACCATCAGTTTAATCTGTGAAGCGCCCAGAAACAGCTGCTCCCGCACCGCCTTCAGCATTTCGGGAACGCCGTCGGCGATCACGCTGCCACCGGAACGCATGTAAGGGGAGATATGTTCGCCGGTCGGCAGAACGACCTGTGCACGGCTGCTACGGCAGTCGCCGTGGCCGCAGGTTTGCGAAATGAATCCATTGGATGGGTAAATTCTGGGGCCGTCGACAATTCCGCTGTCGATACATTTTTTCAGCCCGTAGGTGATTCCTCCGGCATCGCGCACGGTAGTAAATCCACGCAGCAGCATATCCTTTGCAATGCGGGTAGATTTTACCGCGATTTCATCCACCCGCAGACTATCCTGATTTGTGGCGGTAGAGGAGAGGTGGACATGGGAATCAATTAGTCCCGGAATCGCCACATTTCCTTTTGCATCAATGACCCGGTCAAAGGATTCAGGGCTGACTTCACCAATGGAGATTTCCTCCACATGATTGTCTTGGATTATAATATGAGCGCGATGAATCAGTACCTCGTGCTTTCCGTCAAATACTTCTGCATTTTGAATCAGTATTTTCAACGTGGACCTCCTGTTATAATAAGTCAATTTGAAGAACAGGTTTATATAAAGTCCATTTTTTCCAGCTCTTCTATATGATCCTGCCGGTACATCGCCATGCCGGTTTTCATCCTGCGAAATCCAAGGTGCTCGTACAGGCTGACGGTTTTCGGGTGTGTGTACAGAATAATGTTGCACTCGCTGACCTGACTGACCAGCCGGCGGATGATTTCCTTGCCCAGCCCCTGACCGTGGTAACGCTCATCCAGTGCGATGTTGTAAATTGCGGCCTGGCAAACACCGTCCGAAAGCGCTCTGCCGCAGCCGATCAGCGTTTCTCCATCGTAAACAAAAACGACCGCATAGCTGCTTTCAAACACTCTTTTCTGTGTTTCCGCGTTCAGTTGGCTCAAACCGAAATGAGACAGCAGCGCGGCGACCTGAGCCCAGTCGACCGATTCGGTATCCGTTTTAAATAGGTAGGCCAATTTTTTCACCCTTTTTGCAAAACAATTCAAATAGAATACTCCGGTTCCCTGGACTGATAAAATTTAGCTATAAATGCTTTGGTACGGTCATTTTTTGGCGTTTCAAAAACTTCTTTGGGCGTTCCGTCCTCCACAATTTTTCCGTTTTCAAGGAATAGAATGCGGTTTGCCACCTGGCGTACAAAGTTCATTTCGTGGGATACGATAATCATAGTATTGCCCTCCAGCGCCGTGGCTCGGATTGTGTCAAGCACTTCGCCGACCAGTTCGGGGTCAAGCGCCGAGGTCGGCTCGTCAAACAGTAAAAGCTCCGGATTCATCGCCAGCGCTCTTGCAATGGCGACACGCTGCTGCTGCCCGCCTGAAAGCTGCTTGGGGTAATAATGGATGCGATCCGAAAGACCGACTTTGTTCAGAAAGGAGGCTGCAATTTTTTTTGCTTCCTCTTTTGGCAGCTTCTTGACGACGACCAGGCCCTCCATTACATTTTCCAGTGCTGTTTTCCGCCGGAAGAGGTTGAATTGCTGAAAAACCATCGCCGTGCTCTGCCGTAGGCTTCTGACCTGCTCGTTTGTCTTTTGGGTCACATCGATTTTCAGATCACCGATTTGAATGCTGCCTTTTTCCGGCGTTTCCAGCAGGTTGATGCATCTTAAAAAGGTGGACTTACCCGCGCCGGACGGCCCGATTAGCGCGACGACGTCCCCTTTTTTGATCTCGACATTGATGCCGTCGAGAACCACATTCTTCTGAAAGCTTTTGCTCAGGTTCTCAATTTGTATCATATAAATTACCCTCCGCAACCGTTTCCTGCGGTATTTCATTTGGAATGCTGATTTTCTTTTCAATCAGCTTAATGGTCTGTTCAATCAGAATGGTCAGCACCCAGTAGATAATGGCCAGCGAGATATAAACTTCAAAGAAGCGGAAATCATTCCCTGCCAAAATCTGCCCTTCCGCAGTAATTTCCACGACAGAGCATACGAACGCCAACGAGGTGCCCTTCATCAGCCCGATCAGGGAATTTCCGAAAGTCGGCAGAGCCACGACAAAGGCTTCGGGAACAATAATTCTTCTCAGCACCTGAAATGAGGTCATGCCCAGAGAATGCGCTGCTTCAATCTGGCCCTTGTCAATGGACTGGACAGCCGCGCGGATGATTTCCGAATTGAAGGCGGCCTCATTCAGTGAAAAAGCGACCAGAACGAAAATCATTGGCGGAACGGCGTTGATGTTATAGTTCGTTCCGTTGAAATAATTGTAGTATTTCAATGCGATCGGGATGCCGTAATAGGTAATGTAAAGCTGTACCAAAAGCGGAGTACCCCTTGTAAACGAAACAAATATCGACGTGAGCTGGTACAGCACGGGGGTATGTTTGATTTTGAAAACAGCCAGAATCATGCCGAGAAGCAGTCCAAACACCATTGATAGAACGGTAATTTCCAGGGTGATCGGCAGGTATTCCAGCAATTTCGGGATACGGGTAAAAACAAGCTGTATGTCAAAAATATTCGCCATTGTCGTCCCTCTTCCTGTATGGTTCATTGCGGCGGCTGCACTGAAAATCTCGATTGTGATCAGCCGGGGCGAGAAAAACCAACGCCCCGACTACACAGCCCCCTTTATGCGATAGAACCTCAAAGCAGCACCTGTTATAGTCAGTTCACTTTAGAAAACATCCAAGAAAATGGAGATTGGTTCTGTTTTCAAATCAACTGACTATATGTGCCGCTTTGAGGTCGGGTAACTTTCTTATACGGAAACTACTGCTTCGGAGCGTAATCGGCGTTAAAGTATTTCTGACTGATCTTCGTGACGGTGCCGTCTTTGATACTCTCTGCAAGCGCCGTGTCTACATCTTTAGCCAGCTGGTCATTCCCCTTGGCAATCAGCAGGTAGCTGTAACGGCTGCCGATGATGTTCATTTCTTCGTCAGTGAGGGTGACGGCTTTCAGGTTCAGGTTGTACTCCTTGATGTACTGATCGAGCATGGCAGCGTCAATCAACTGAAAATCAAACTGGCCGCTTTCCACGTGCTGCAGGACAGAGGCCAAATCCGCTTTTGTATAAGTGAGCTTTACCGGGTTTGACGTGTGCTCCTTATTATATTTTTCCAGAGCCATCGCATAGTTCAGTCCGGCGCTGACCTCCGTGGTTTTTCCTTCCAGATCGCTGAACTTATTGATGTCGTTCCGATCTTTTTTTACGGCGATAACAAACTGGTTTTTAAAGATCGGATCGGAATAAATATATTTTTCCTTACGCTGGTCATTCATACCGAAATTGTTTGCGCCGATCTGATAGCGGTCGGAATCCAGACCGGCGAAAATGGAGGCAAACTCGGTTTTTTCAAATGAAATTTCGTACTGGGGCAGCTTTTCAAAAACTGCCTTTACAAGCTCAATGTCATACCCTTCCAATTGGTTCTGGTCATTGACAAAGGTAAACGGCTTTGGAGCACCGCCTGTGGCGATCGTGATTTTTGTTTTCGCGGCGGGCTGGCTGCCGGCCGTGGAAGAGGCGGCACCGGCGGCGGAGGAGGGCGTGGAAGTTGCCGTGCTGGAGGAGCAGCCGGAAACGAGGAGCGCTGTGACAACAGTGGCAGTAATCAGACTAATCAGTCTTTTTTTGGTTGCTTTTCTCATAATCATATTCCTTTCCTGATTGGGGTCAGCGGGCTCGGCTTTTGCGGTATATCAAACCGGATTCATAGCTCCGGACTGAATTAATACGATTCCCTTTATTTTGTCAGTAAAAATTTGTTTTCAGGGTCCTTGCTCAGCGCTTCGCGCCCGTGCGGGGTACCCCACAGCGCGTCGAAATCAATTTGATCCCAAAAGCGGGTATTGTAGTCAATAAAAATGGTGCTTTTGTCCCCGTGTGCTTCCGCGAGGTCGCGCAGATAGGTGTTGTGTTTGAACGCGGGGATTTGATACAGATCACGTGCATAGCCCCATATATTTTTAAAATCAACGATACGGCCGCGCGTCGGGCCAAGGTGCCTGTAATAGGAAATATCGAATCTGGCTAGCGTAACAAAAAAGCGAATGTCGCTGTCGGTTATGTAATCACCGAATAAGAATCGGTTGTTTTCCAGCCTCTGCTCCAATTCGTCCAGACCCTTGTAAAAATTGTTGTAGGCCTCGTTGTAAGCTTCAAGGGATTGAGCGAAAGAGGCTTTGTAGACGCCGTTATTGACGTTATGGAAAAGCCAAATGTTGAATTCGTCAATCTCTTTGCGAAGATGCTCCGGGTATAGGTTCGGGGCGTCTTTTTTTTGGAACGGCGCAAAATTCACTTCAAAATAATTGGTCAGTCTGTGGTAGTCATTGTTGACCACTTTTTTTGTTTTTACGTCCACCAGGGAGGGAACGGTGGCTCTGCCTTTATAATTCGGGTCGGCATTGTCGTACAGTTCTACCAGAAAGCGAACCCCTAAAACTGGGTCTATGTGATCCTTGTCATAGGAAAATTCCCAGCCGTACTGTGCGGTTTCTTCTTCCATATCGACCAGATTAATGCTGATTGCATCTTCCAGCCCCAGAAGCTCGCGAACAATAGCGGCACGGTTTGACCAGTTGCAGCCTTTTGCCCAAATCAGGCGATAGCGGCCGGCTTCTGCCTTTAATTCATCTTCTCCGGTCCCGAAGGGCGTTGTAAAATGATTCTGCTGCCTTACAAACGCACCTCTGGAATCAATTTCGTTTTCTATTTCTTTCGGGCGAATTCTTACTCCTGTAATTTCAGCCATTTTAATTCCTCCAATAATAAAAATCAGCGATTAAATTTATCGCGGTCGTGCGGCAGTGTCCAAACTGATAAATCCGGGCCCTTTGCCAAAATCTGATAGGGGTTCGAAGCATGGCTGCCCAAGTGGTACCCGCGTTTAATTGCATCAAAATCAGTCGTTTCACCAAATGCGGGGATGGAGTATAAGTCACGCGCGTAACCCCAAAGGTTGGGGAAATCGATCAGCCGGTTGCGGTTGGCGCGGAACACCGGATAGTAGGCAACGTCAAAGCGTGCAAGCGTCACATAAAGGCGAACGTCAGAATCCGTAATCTGGCTGCCGAACAGGTAACGCTGTTTGGAAAGGCGTTCCTCCAATTCATCAAGGCGTGCGAACAGGGTGTCGTATGCCTTTTCATAGGCCGCCTGTGACTGAGCAAATCCGGCTTTATAAACACCATTATTCACATCGTTGAAAATAATATCGTTGAGTTTGTCAATTTCCTCCCGAAGCTCCTCCGGGTACAGATCCGGAGCGTCCGGTTTGTGAAAAGGCTTCCACGCGGTTTCCCAATAGTTTGTAAGGTGGAAATAGTCGTTGTTGACCACTTTTCCGGTTTTTACATCCACTACGGTTGGAACGGTTGCGCGTCCGGTGTAATCCGGGTCGGTCTGCTCATAAATTTCAGGCAGATAGCGGATTTTCAGCACGGGGTCGACGCCGCCCTCATCCAGAGAAAATTCCCAGCCCTTTTCGGTTCGTACAGGATTGGCTGTTCCGAGGCTGATTACATCTTCCAAACCGAGCAGCTTCCGCACGATAACCGAGCGGTGCGCCCACGGGCATATCGGCGCCCAAAGCAGGCGGTAGCGATTAGCTTCCACCGGAAGTTCGCCGGGCTTCTCGCCGAACGGTGTGGTAAAACGGTTCTGCTGACGGACAAAAGAACCGTCATCCTGGATTTCATGTGCGGATTCCGAAGTTGCGACGTTTCCTGCTTTCACAGGTTTGCTGCCGACGGAGCAGCAAGTGTTTTCAGTTGTCATTTCATAGCCCTCTTTATATGTTTTTTTCGGTGTAAACAATCGGAATGGAAGAATGATATTGAATGCTGTAATCTGCTGTGTATCCGACTGCTTCATAAAATCCGATCGCGTGTTTCTGACTGGTGATCACGATCTTTTCCACACCGGATTCTTTTGCCCAAGCTTCTGCGGCCTCTATCAGCTGACGGCCCACACCTTTTTTTCGGTATTCCGCCGCAACGCATACTCTTTCGATTTTTGCAGTTTTATCGTCCACAATATGTAATCTTGCCGTTGCAACGGGTTCCTGATTGTCTGTCAGTAAAATGTACTTTGCCTGTTCACCGTCTCCTTCGTCAAACTCCATGTTGATCGGAATGCTCTGCCCTTTTACGAATGCGTTAATCCGAACATAGTAGACAGCCGCACGCTGCCATGTTTCAGATACTCTAATCGTTTCCACTTAAAAATCTCCCTCTGATGTTTTCTTTAAAAAGGTATAAAAAAACGGCAGCCAATCGGCTGCCGAATAAAATGTTTGATGAAAACATACTTATCGCGACGCGGTTTTGGCATGGAAATTTTTAGTAACAGAAAAAACGGGTTCACACATCATTTGCATGCCCATACACATTTCACACATATTACATATTTTTTTCATGCTGAAGATTCCCATATTTTTCAACTCCGAATAAGCATATATAAATTATATGATTATTATAGTTTATTAATCTGATATGTCAAGTATATTTTGGAAACTTTTGAAATTTTTCTTTTGCGATGATTCATAAATCGTATGATGAAGAATTTGTTTCGCAGTGGATAAGTAGTATGTTGCATTTTGTCGTGTATTATTTTATAATTATAAAATACTTGGCTATTCCACAAATAACTTATAAAATTCGGTTGGACAGCTCTGCTGTTTTCAAGAAATAACTTCTCGGGGAGGAAGTCTTTATGGCTTCCTCCCTGTTTATTATGGAGGGTTACTGGATGCAAAAAATCTTACTTGATGTTGCTCTTATTCTGATTGCTACCAGAGTTGGCGGTATGATCAGCCACAAGTTCAAAATGCCGGAAGTATTGGGAGCACTGGTGGCGGGTATCGTTTTGGGACCGTCCGTTTTCAATTTGGTTCAGTACAATGAGGGGATAGAGCTTCTCTCTAATCTGGGTGTGATTTTTCTCATGTTTTTGGCAGGACTGGAAACAGATCTGGATAAACTCAAAAAAGCTGGAATATCGTCCCTGATGATTGGTTCCATGGGAATTTTGGTACCGCTCATTTTAGGAACTCTCGGTGCTTTTCTGTTTTTCAGTAATACCATGGAAAATCTGTTTCTTGGAGTAATACTTACCGCCACGAGTGTCAGTATTACGGTGGAAACATTGACTGAGCTTGGAAAATTGAATTCAGCCGCCGGAATCAATATTTTGGGAGCAGCAGTGATAGATGATGTGCTTGGGCTATTGCTGGTATCTATATTACTGGCTATGAACGGAAACAGTGGAGGAGGTTCGGTTTCGGAGACTATCATAAAAATCGCTTTATTCCTGATCGTCAGTCTTTCAGCAGTTGTATTTCTGCCTAAGATTTTGAACCGTTTGGACATCGACTTGAAGCCCGGTAAGTCCATGTTAACTTTCACGATTGCGGTTATTCTCATTATCGCCTTCATTTCTGAAAATCTCGGCATAGCAGCGATTACGGGTTCCTACCTTTGTGGGGTACTGTTTTCACAGCTGAAGCATAGAGACTATATTAGTCGAAAGATAAGAGTAATTTCATCCGGTTTTCTTTCTCCCATCTTTTTTGCAAGTGTCGGACTGGAAGTCAGTTTCAGTGGTTTCACAATGAGAACATTCGAAATCACTTTAATGATGTTTGTGATTGCGGTCATCGGAAAGGTCGTCGGATGCGGCGGCTCAGCAAGAATGTTTAAGATGAAGCGGAGCGAAGCACTGCAAATAGGAACCGGTATGATATCACGCGGTGAGGTAGCAATCATTACCGCAAACATCGGATTGCAGAATCACATTATTTCACAGGAAATTTTTATGCCCACACTGCTGGTAGTGCTGCTGACTACAGTGGCTGCGCCGATCTTTCTTAAATTAGTGTTCTCACACCAGCTGGATGAAAATATTGATCAGGAAGGCAGAGCTGACGGCTGAAACGTCAATTACCCCATGAGTTCACGCTCGCAACTGCACAAGCGAATATTTCTAAAAAACCGCCTGCTTCCGTGTAAAACGAAAACAGGCGGTTTTATGATTGCGCTGTAGGCCAATACAGTCAGTTAATTCTGAAACAGAACCAATCTTCAAGCGTAAAATCCATGGATCAAAGATTTTGCGTTTGTTTCTTGGATGTTTTCCAAAATTAACTGACTATAACCAATTTTTCAGCAATTACAATTTTTATGCCGATTGAAAACGCAGGGAAGGGGTGGTTTCCGGCGATTGGTCCGGAAAATGATGAATGCTTTAGATCATTTTGTACGAAAACATGTGGACAAAATACTCTGATTATTTTTGCTCTTCCACTTGCTGCCCGGATTGTGATAGAATATAGAACAAGACATTTTGAATATCAAAATCGATGGAGAGAATCATGTGATGGAAAAAGAAGATAAAAAAACACAGTGTGAATGTGCAAACTGTAAAAATGGTATTTGGTGCACGACGACAATCCCATTGTTCAGTGCACTTCCGGAAGATGTGCAGAAAAGTCTTACGGCGCATTCCATACAGGCGACCAGAGCAAGGGGCAGTACTCTGTTCAGGGTGGGCGAGAAAGTGGACTCTGTTTTGATCATCCGAAAAGGAAGGATTAAGCTCTGCAAATACGATGCTGACGGAAACGAATACATTCTTGATATCATCCACGATGGAGACGCCATATGGGAAAATCTTTTCCTTGAAAATGCCGTTTTCCCGTATTCGGCGATTTGCCTGTCAAATGTAGCGCTGTGCGAGATCAAAAAGAGCGAATTTATGCAGCTGATTGCAGACCGCCCAAGTATTGCGATGAATCTCATTTCACTTCTCTCTCTTCGGTTAAAGGACTCCAACGAAAAGGCGCTGCTGCTTTCCATCCGTGACCCCAAAGTGCGGTTGGCGGGATTTTTGCTGGACAGGGATATTAGGTGCGTTGGGCCGGAAATTAAGCTGAAACTGGAGGATATCGCCGCCAGTATTGGGCTGCGCCCGGAAACTGTCAGCAGGAACCTGAGTCTGTTTGAAAAAGCCCATCTCATTAAAAGGCTCGGTCAGGGGAAAATTATGGTCACAGATCGCAGCGGATTAAAGGAGGTTTATGAAGCCAGCCAGTGAGCGGCCATAAAAAATCAGGCCGGTATTTTAATCAGCGGTTACCTAGCAGCCGGGAGGGCTTGCTGTCTATAAAGTGCGGACAACAAGCCCTTCTATTTTTTTAGAATATCATTCTGCCGGGCAATTGCGGTACAATTTATCAACTCGAAATTTGATTATAATCAAAGAAAAGAAGGATAAACGGGGGTATGATGAGCGTATCAGAGAGGATGAGCGATATGATCAAAGGAGCAATACATTCCACAGAATCCTTCGGTTCCGTTGACGGCCCGGGAATTCGGTTCATTATCTTTTTAAAAGGGTGCAGGATGCGCTGCCGCTATTGCCACAACGTCGATACCTGGGACCCCCATTCCGATGATATGCGCACGGCGGACGAGCTGTTGGATCAGGCAGAGCGGTACCGCAGCTATTGGGGAAAAGAAGGCGGTATTACTGTCAGCGGCGGGGAGCCTCTTTTGCAAATCGATTTTCTTCTCGATTTGCTTAAAAAGGCCAAAGCGCGCGGAATCCATACTGTGATTGATACAGCCGGTCAGCCTTTTACGAGAGAGGAACCGTTTGTTTCGAAATTCCAGGAGCTGATGCAGTACACGGATCTTCTTTTAATGGATATGAAGCATATCGACCCCGTGGAGCATAGAAAGCTGACGGGTCAGCCCAATGACAATATCATGGAACTGTTTCGCTACCTGTCCGATATTGACAAGCCCATTTGGATTCGGCATGTGCTTGTTCCGGGAATTACGGACGATGACGACTACCTGCACAGGACGCGGGATTTCATCGCTACGCTTAAAAATGTGAAGAAGATAGAAGTGCTTCCTTATCATTCCATGGGGGAACATAAATGGAAAGAACTTGGCATTCCGTATTCTCTTGAAGGAGTGGAATCACCCAATGCGGAACGGGTAAAAAACGCGGAGCGCATTCTTCGAGGAGAAGACAAATAAGCCGGTTCAGTAAAATTATAAGCTGAATTGTTGATTATAATCAAGGAATTCTCAGGCCATATCAGTTAAATTATAGTTAGAACCGCAGAATATCTTTAAGTAAGGAGTAGTAGTACTATGAAGCAGGAGTGGAGAAATTTCAAGGGTTCACATTGGACGGATGATGTCAATGTGAGAGATTTCATTCAGAATAATTATACGCCCTATGACGGGGATCAGAGCTTTTTGGAAGAACCGACAGACGCGACGAACAAGCTCTGGGGGAAGGTACAGGAGCTGCAGAAGCAGGCAAGAGCGAAGAACGGCGTATTGGATATGGAGACAGAGGTTGTCTCCGGAATCACCGCTTACGGGCCTGCCTATATTGACAGCGAAAACAAAGGTCTTGAGAAAGTCGTGGGTCTGCAGACCGATAAGCCTTTGAAAAGAGCGTTCATGCCCTACGGCGGCATCAAAATGGCAGAGGATGCCTGTACCACCTATGGCTACACGCCCGATCCCGAACTGCATAAGATTTTTACGGAGTACCACAAGACGCACAATCAGGCAGTTTTTGATGCGTATACTCCCGAAATGAAGAAGGCCCGTCACAATAAGATCATCACCGGTCTTCCGGATACCTACGGGCGTGGACGCATCGTCGGCGACTATCGCCGCGTTGCTCTTTATGGCATTGAATATCTGATTGCACAGAAGAAAGATGATCTTGCCAACTGCGGCTCCGGCATTATGACGGACGATGTGATCCGTCAGAGAGAGGAACTTGCGGATCAGATCAGGGCATTGCAGCAGATGCAGGAAATGGCGGCAGGATATGGCTTCGACATTTCAAAGCCGGCAGCAAACGCGCGGGAAGCCGTACAGTGGCTATACTTTGGATATCTGGCGGCAATCAGGAGCCAGAATGGCGCGGCAATGAGCGTTGGCCGTGTATCCACATTCCTTGACGTCTATATTGACCGTGACCTGAAGGAAGGCACGCTTACTGAACAGGAAGCGCAGGAGCTGATCGACCACTTGGTGCTGAAGCTCAGAATGGTGAAGTTCGCCCGTATTCCTTCTTACAATCAGTTGTTCTCCGGGGATCCCGTTTGGGCTACACTGGAAACAGCGGGTCTTGGGATGGATGGCCGCCACATGGTTACCAGGAACGACTATCGCTTCCTGCATACACTGGAGAATATGGGGCCGGCACCTGAGCCGAACCTTACCGTCCTTTATTCCTCCGCTCTCCCGGAAAGCTACAAGAAGTACGCAGCTTATATTTCCGTGAAAACAAGTTCCATTCAATACGAAAATGATGACGTGATGCGCCCGATTTGGGGAGACGACTACAGCATCTGCTGCTGTGTATCCGCAACACAGACCGGTAAGGAAATGCAGTTCTTTGGAGCGCGCGCAAACCTTGCCAAGTGCCTGCTGTACGCAATTAACGGCGGTATTGATGAAAAGAGCGGCGTGCAGGTAGGCCCCGCTTACAAACCGGTTACCTCCGCGGTTCTTGACTACGACGACGTAATGGCAAAGTACGACGTTATGATGGATTGGCTTGCGGGACTTTATGTGAATATTTTAAACCTGATTCAGTATATGCATGACAAGTATTACTATGAAGCGGCGGAGATGGCGCTGATTGATACCGATGTAAGAAGAACCTTTGCAACCGGTATTGCGGGCTTTTCCCATGTAGTTGATTCACTGTCCGCTATTAAATACGCAAAGGTAACGCCTGTGCGCAATGAGAACGGTGTAGCTGTGGACTTTAAGATCGAGGGCGATTTCCCGCGTTACGGAAACGACGACGACCGTGCCGACGATATTGCCGTGTGGCTCCTCAAGACCTTCCTGAAAAAGCTGCGGAAGTATCATACCTACCGTGATTCAGAGCCTACAACGTCGATCCTTACGATTACGTCCAATGTGGTTTACGGTAAGAATACAGGTACTCTTCCGGATGGGAGACCGGCGTGGACGCCGTTGGCGCCCGGTGCGAACCCGTCCTACGGCGCGGAGCAGAACGGGCTTCTCGCGTCCCTCAATTCTGTCGCAAAACTTCCTTACGAGTACGCGCTTGACGGTATTTCCAATACGCAGACCATCAGTCCGGGCGCGCTGGGACATACGGAAGGGGAACAGAGCGAAACGCTGGTGCATGTTCTCGACGGATATTTTGACCGCGGTGCTCATCATCTGAATGTCAATGTATTCGGCGTTGAAAAGCTGCAGGACGCGATGGAGCATCCCGAGAAACCGGAGTATGCAAACTTTACGATCCGTGTATCGGGATATGCGGTAAAATTCATTGATCTGACGAGAGAACAGCAGCTCGATGTGATTTCGAGAACCTGCCACGACAGGGTATAAATTTAGTCAAAAGCGAAAACGGCATTCAAAGAGGGTGCTTCTGAATGAATTTTCATTCGGCAGCACCCTCTATTTATACCTCATTTAAACAGAAAGTTGAATAAAATTTATCCATAATGTGCAATTCAACGGTTCTGCGAAACAGAATCTATTTGTAAATTTCCCCATATTGAAGGATTGCCTTTTGTGTGTATTCACGCACAAATGCTGTCTTGCTTTCCGTATAGCCGTCACGGTTATGTTCAAATTGTTTCCAAAGGGAGAGCTTTAATTTTTCGTACGACTTTGCAATATCTTGATATTCATTCAAGTAATCTCTGAAATACAATTCGTCATTATCACCAAATTCTCTAAGATGTAGATGAAATACTTTTTTAGCAAATCCGTTAGGTGTATATCCCTTGTTAAAATCAATGCGTGTTTCAGTTTGCGACATGCATAAATAACCATTTTGCATGAGCACATTTTTAATGGCATCATAGTTACTCAAATTAGCTTCCACTAAAATATCAACGGTTGGTTTCGCCCATATACCGTTTATCGACGTACTGCCGATGTGATGAATTTTAACTGTGTCCGGCAGGATGGGCAGAAGATGAGCTCTTTCTGCTTGATACCATTCTTTCCAACAGCTCTGATGCTCGGTTAATTGAATTGGAAACAACCTCCATAATTCTTCCAATGACATTTCAGATAAAGATTTACTCATAAAACACTCTCTCCAATTATAAATAATTAAATCATATTCAAGATGAATGTCATAAACGGACTGTAAAATTCATAACAGGCTGTTCCTCATCCATGCTTCGACGATTTCCCTGTCGCCTGCATCCATAAATGGATGATCGCTGTTTTGAGAAACAGTAAGGCGACAGTTGAACCTGTCTGCAAACGCATTGATGACTTCTCTGCTCTGGAGGTTGTCCCTTGCTCCATATAAAATATGGGTAGGAGTAGTCCACTGATCAACCGGATGCTCTTTTACGTACATATAATAGGGCCAAGACATCGTGTCGATAGGGGTTGAAATTTTACCTTTTGCTTGAAGTTCTTCCTCCGTGATATGAAACCATGAAAACATCTGACGAATCAAATATTCCATATTTACAATGGGCGACTGAAAAAGGCAGTTGCCAAAATCTCTATTGCGGTATGCGTGCAGACTGAAAAAAGCGCCTAAGCTGCACCCGAATAAAGATACGCTCTTCCAGTTATCAAAAACATAATTGCCAACTTGGGTTAGATCAGCGATTCCATTCGTGATACTGCATTTATACTCTTTATCCGTCCTTTCACCATGTTCCGGCAAATCGAAACTGATTGTCTGATAATCTTTACTGGCAGCAATTTTAGCAAAAGTTTGGGCTTCTTCTTTATTTGACATCTTTCCATGAACAAAAATATAGATATTATCGGATTTTTCACCCCAAAGAACAGCGGGGATATTCCCAATATACATTTTTTGCTTTACCATTTCGGCCTCCAAATTCCGGAGGTACAGTCAGTTAACTTAAGAAAACATCCAAGAAAATGGGGATTGGTTCTGTTTTCAGGTTAACTGACTATATTACCCTCCACACAGCATATTCTTTTGTTAACTAAACCCGTTTTGCGGGCTAAAAGATTGAAAGTGACATCATCTTTTAAGACCATGATAAACAAATAATTTTTTAATGTCAATTCCCGAATTTGTTTAGAGCTTTCGCAATATGCTTGCTGATTTTATGTAAAGGGGGCAATCCACTCCGAGTTTTATATGCCTTTGTTGTGGATTCTTAATTTGTAGAATCATTTGCCCACCTGAGTTTTGTAATTAAATCAACCGCTCAAATCAACCGAACGGTTGATTTCTTTTTTGCGCCAATCCAGTAGGATAGAAGCACAGGAGATGATTCACATGGAAAATTTATTAGAGGTTAAAAATCTGACCAAAAGCTTTAAAGAAAATAAGGTACTCAAAGAAATCAGCTTTGAAGTACGGCTGGGGGAAGTGCTTTGCATACTCGGCCCAAACGGAGCGGGAAAAAGCACGACGATTAACATCCTTACTGCGGCTTTGGGCGGCGACAGCGGTGAAATTACCTTTAAAGGCCAGAAAATCGGCCGCAGACTGCGGGCATATAAGCAGGCGATCGGTATTGTTCCACAGGACATCGCACTTTACGAGGAACTCAGCGCGGAACGAAACCTGAGGTTCTTTGCCTCACTTTATGGGCTGCACGGCGCGGCTTTGAATAAAGCCGTGGACGAAGCGCTCGTGTTTGCAGGTCTCGAGGATCGCCGCAAAGACAAGGTCAAAACTTTTTCCGGCGGTATGAAGCGCCGCCTCAACATTGCCTGTGCGATTGCCCACCGCCCGGAGCTTGTGATTATGGATGAGCCGACCGTGGGAATTGACCCGCAGAGCCGCAATCACATTCTCGATTCCATTAAAAAGCTGCGTGACGGCGGTATGACCGTAATCTATACAACACACTACATGGAAGAGGTAGAAGCCATTTCCACGCGTATTATCATCATGGATCACGGAAGCATTATTGCGGAGGGCACGAAGGAATCGCTGAAGGAAGACATTGAAAACGAAAAACGGTACACCGTAGAGGTGGAAGAGAACGGCGGAATCAAAAACAGTGATTTTTCTGCAGTCGAGGGTGTCAAATCCGTAAAAATCGAAGGCGGTATGATTGAAATTACTTCGCTGAAAGGTGTGGAAAACCTGGACCGTATTATTGCGGTAATCAGTAACCGCGGCGAAAAAATACGAAATATCACAAGCGAAGCCGCAAGCCTTGAAATGGTATTTTTAAGACTTACCGGCCGCAAGCTGCGCGATTAAGGGGGGATAGTATGCGTCGTTTTTTTTCAATTTTTAAAATGGATATGCTAAACCTCTTTAAAAATCCCGTGCTTGTCGGTTATAATACCGTGTTTGCTTTGGTTTTAACTCTGGTTCTGGGCTATCTCTGCGGCGGTAATTTCGCCGATATGAAAGACGCCTATCAATATTACACAGTTTCTCTGGTTATTTACGGAATGCTTAATGGAGCGATGACCGCTTCCAACTGCTTTATGGAGCGCGATATCAAACGGCCTAATCTGCGTATTATTTATTCGCCGGTTGGCAGCTTCCCGATTTATTTTTCAAAGATACTGTCATCATTTCTATTTGATTATGTGCTGCATCTTTTGCTGATCGCACTTTTGCGTCCTCTGCTTCATGTCACATTGGGCAGCAATCCGATGTTTTTCCTTTTGCTTATGATTCCGGTTGAGTTCGCGGCAGCCGCTCTTGGCATATTTTTTTGCTGCGTTTTTAAGTGTGAGGAAACAACAAGCTCCCTCTTAAGTACGCTGATCAGCATCTTCAGCTTTCTGGGCGGCACTTTCTTTTCGCTTGACGGTATGGGCAGCGCAATAGCGGTTGCTTCACACTTGTCCCCGGTAAAATGGCTGAACGACGCTTTTTTCGCTCTTGCCTGTGACAACAGCCTGAACTATTTCTGGCCGGTGTTTATCGGCGGCACGGTTCTTTCAGTGCTCTTTGTGCTGGGCTGCCGTCTGCTTTTCAGAACGGAGGATTATTTATGAGAACCTTTTTAAGCGTATTGAAAAATAATTTTTTACGCACTGTCCCGCGTTTGAGTTCCACCATAGTGATGACTGTTTTAACGCTTTTGACCATTCTGCTCGCCGTTTATGTGACCGGGCTGCAGCAGGTCAAAGCACATGTCGCAGTGATTGCGCAAGGCAGTTCAGCCGTATTGCCGCAAAGCTCCAAGCAGTTGGACATTACAATTTTACAGCAGAAACCGCCCCACTCCGACCTTGTAAAGCAGAAGTACGACGCGTATATCACAGTAAACCCCAACGGCAGCTATTCGATTGAAACGCTGCGCAGCAAGGAATTCAAAGACATGCTGCTACTGCTTTTGCAGCATCCTGACGCAAAGATTACCCAAAGCAGCGGTGAACGGGGGTCGGGAGTGAACATCATCGGCTTCATGATGATGTTTATGCTGATGCTTTCCTTTTCCAATCTGTTTGCGTTTGCAGACGACAAGGAGCAGGGCCAGATGAGCCGCATTGTTGCCGCGCCTTCCTCATTCTGGGGCTACCTTGCCGCGCACTGCGTTTATTGTGTGATCATGGCTTTCCCGGCGTTTTTGATGATTGCCGTTCTGGAGTGGAGTGGCTGGAATGTGGGATTTTCCCTCTTACAGTATGCGGGACTGACCTTGGTACTCAGCGTTTTGGGAATCTCGTTCGCGTTTTTACTGAATACGCTGATCGGGAAGCCGGACAACGCCAATATGCTTGGCAGCGCTGTAACCGTCCTGACCTCAGTGCTGGCGGGAGGCTTTTACTCCTTCAGTAAAAGCAACGCGGTGATCGACCCCATTATAAAGCTGCTGCCGCAGAAAGAACTGATGAATTTTGCTCAGCATCTGCAGAACGGCGACGCCGGGCAGCATATATTTTCTATTTTATATGTAATTGGATTTTCACTTTTGCTTTTTGCGCTTTCCTGCTGTATACTGCGCCGCATGTATATCAAAAAAACCTGAAATCGTCCGGAGTCCCTTGCAATGTGGGAGCAGGAAGGTTACAATCAGACTACAATGACCTGCGGTAAAGCATTTTAAAAAGGTGAGGCCAAAAATGAACGAATCAACTGAACTGCTCCTTCTTTCCACAAAGTTGAAAATACCTGTTCCCCGACGGGATTATGTAGTGCGCAGAGCATTGTTTGAAAAGCTCGCTTCCTGCCGGGATATGGGAGTTATTTTCGTGTGCGGCGGCGCAGGAACAGGGAAGACCACGCTGCTGTCTTCTTTCCTGAGAGAAACCGGGTTAAAAAATGCAGCGTGGATTTCATTGGACGCCTCAAATGCCAATGTGTATTCCTTCTGGCACTACTTCGCCGCGGCGACCGAAACTTTCTTAGGAGAAAACGGCGATTTCCTTTCCTTTATGCGTTCCAGCTTTGACGCGTCCCATATGGAAAATTTACTGACTGTTTTGATCAATCAGCTGTGCAGCGAAGAGGATTATTATGTCGTGCTCGATGACATTCACTGTGTCAGGGACGAAGCACTGACACGGACATTAGAATTTTTTATCAATGCGATGCCGGACAATCTGCACCTTTTTATGCTTTCGCGGGAAGATCCACCGGTTTACCTCGGGGCGTTGGCGGTTTCCGGGCGTCTTCTGTACATTGACGGACGGCAGATGCAGCTTTCATGGGATGAAGGAATTTCCTTTTTAACACAGACATTAAAGCTGGGGCAAAGCGAGGAAGAACTCAATCGCCTGAACAGTTATGCGGAAGGATGGATCGGCGGTCTGCAGCTTGCGGCGGCGGCGGGGCGGGCGGGGAAAAACTCCGCAACGCTGCTGCAGGCCGGCGGCGGTATCGCGGCGGAATACCTCACCCGCGAAATTTATGAATCCCTGACTCCCGGGGAACGTGATTTTCTACTCGCCACCGGCTGCCTTGCCTATTTTGACGCGGAAATCTGCCGCTGCCTGTTCGACGGTTTTTCTCAAGCGGATTTTGCAGACATGATCGAAGAGCTTACCCAGAAAAATCTGTTCCTTATTTGTATTGATGAGGAAAACAAAATTTACCGTTATCACAATATTCTTTCGGAATACCTGACCCGGCAATTTTCCCATCTTTCGCAGAAACAAAAAGCAGCATGGCTGGCTCGCAGTGTCGGCGCTTTTGAACAGCGTGGCGATTACGAGGAGGCCATGCGGCAGCTGTGCGATGAGGGAGATTATCAAAATCTGATGCGTGTCGCGCACAAAATGGGCGGAAGTATTGAATCCTGGCATTACCTGGACAAAATTCCGCTTGACTTGATCATCGAAGACGCAGACCTTGCGGCGCAGTGTTTTATCTACAATATCGGAAGCCTCAATTTGGAGCGCTGCGATACGCTGTACGCGAAGTTCAAAGAGCGCTATGCCGGAACGGACGTTTTCAAGATGATGCGGTTTGTCGAATTTTATTTGTCCATAAGCAACGGAAATCTGCCGGAATATGAGGCGTTCACTTCACAGCAGATTGATAGCCTCCCTTTGGAGCCTGTGATTAAATCCATGATTTTTATTGAGAATGCGAAAGTCTTAATTGACATGATGCAATACGAGGAAGCGCTGGCTTGCTTGGATCGGGCACGCGAGCTTTGTGACGGGGCAAACCGCTTTATCGATGGCTATGCGCTGGGGCAGAAAGCGCAGCTATTTGAAGAAACAGGCCGACTGAATGAAAGTCTGCTTTGCGTAGAACAGTCGATGAAGCTGCTGAATTCCCCGTTCATTACCTCCGGGATGGGCGTGGGCTTTTATGTTGGTCTGACGGGGGTTTATATGCGCCGTATGGAGCTTGATAAAGCGGAAGAAGCTCTGAATCGGGCACAGGAGTTGATGAACAAGCAGCACACGCGCTTGGAATTGATGGACGTTGAGCTGGATTTTCATATTGAGGAAATGAAGCTGCTGAGGGGGAAAAGCGAAGACGCCGCCGCTTTTATAGAAGAAATGTCGAGGAGTTTTTTGTCAGTCAACTCCCTGCTTTTCGGGCGTTTGATTCAGGAACTGGAATTTGAAGGCAAGTTGAATCCGGAAGTTGCCGAACGGTTTATGAGTGACCTGGAAGAGTCAAGTATATACCGAGCTCAACCCTTTATGAGGCTGATACACGCCCGGATTTTACATCATTACGGTAAAGCGGAAGCGGCACTGCAGGAAACGGAAGAAGTAATGGTTTTCGCGCGTGAGCATAAGAATAGACTCCGCCTCGTGGAAGCCGACCTGCAAAAGATTTTTATGCTGTCACAGGCACAGCCGATGCCGGAAAATCAGCGTCAAATGAAAAATCTTTTGCGCGAAGCGATATATCATGCTCACGAAAATCAAATTTTGCAGCCTTTTTATTTGGAACGCCGCACAGTTTTACCCTTGCTATGCGAAATGAGGGATTCAGAAAAGAGCGGGCTGAATACAGCGGAATCCGCTTTTTTGCGTCAGGCGATTACCGTTTGCAGTTCTTCCGACGGTGTAAAAGAATCTGAAGTGCTGTCAACACGGGAGTTGGATGTTTTGAACGAAATGGCAAAAGGCATTACCAATCGCGAAATTGCGGAGCATCTCTGCATTTCTCAGGCTACAGTGAAAACGCATGTTTTGAATATCTTCGGAAAGCTTGGTGTGTCTACACGGCTGTTGGCAGTGGAAGAGGGGCGAAAAATAGGCCTCATTCATTAAAAAGGATGTAACTTTTGAAAATGTTTCACTAGGCCTTGTTTGTAAGATGATGAGGATAGTACAGATAGCTAAAATATCAGTACAGAACAGTGCAATCAAGCGGATTTATCTGAGTACAAATTTTATAAACAAGACCTAAGTAACGGAAATGGGTAATTCTATGAACTGCACGTTATGCTCATAATCTTGTGTTGTCTATCCAATACCGGTTAATGGCTATTCCGTCTTCATCATATGTTTGATTTTCTAAAACGCCGCCATTATATAAAATAACCTTCTGTGAAGCAATGTTATCTGAATCGCAGGTTATGAGAACTTTGAAAATTTCCATTGCGGATAATTTCTCTAAAGCCAACCGCAGAATGAGGTTTCCGTATCCTTTTCCTCTGTATTCAGGGCATATACCGTATCCAACATGGCCACCATCAACGATGTTCGTATGATTTAAATAATGCCTTAAAGATACTGCACCCAGTATCTCCCCGCTTTCACTTTTAAGAAAAAATAATGTTTGCGGTACTTCTTCTCCAATGTTTATGCCTTTACTACGATTTCCAATATAATGGAGCCATTCTGAATAGCTCCCATTAAACTCCCTTAGAAGGCCGGGATTCATTCTTCCGCCAAAAGCTTTCCACTTGTCAGTTAAGAGCTTTACGGCATCCTCATCAGATTTACCGGGTTTCTCCAGATAATATTGTTCTTTCAAATTTTCTCTCCCTCAGATTTATAAATAATATGCATATATTTTGAATCAAACTGCATGAATAATAAGCAGCTCTATAAACTGAATTACGATCACATTTTACTTAATGTGTGTCAATTGATTATTTTCTGTTTCCATTTTCATCGAAAGTTTTCCGTAAAGCAATTTCAGTAGGAACTACGGAGGCAATTAAAATAACAGTCTGCACGACTATAACGATTAAACTGAAGCTGCCAACGGTATTTGTATCTTTATCAAATACAAACATCATAGCCACAAAGGAGGGGACGAGCATAATCCAGCCGACAAGGCGCCACACCTTTCCACAATGATGGTGTGCAAATTCCCACGTATCCCTGTTTTTCATAGACATAGTTGTTCTGTATCCGGATATATGGTTAATTTCTTTTGGCGCTCTTTTTGTATAAATGCTTCCAAAGATAATCATGATTACAGGTATCAGTAAATCCATAATCAGCGTAAAAATCCAGAAATTCATACCCCGCCACCTCGTCAAATCCTGTTTAAACTAGATCTATTTTATTGCTGACTTCAGTTTATTATAAAGAAGCTCGGTCTTTACTTGATCCTGATCGTTAAGAATTGTGAGCCCACCTGTAGTTTCTATATAGAGAAACGGCGGTTTGGCAGCGTTCAGAAAAAGTTCGGCATCTCTTCCATCCACTTTGAATTTTCCTTTGAGGATGGAACCAAAGTCAGAGCCGCTGATTTTGCTCAGCTCCTTGGGAAGACTGTCTCTGATCTGCAGGCCTTTGATGTCGCTCAGGCGGATCGTTTCCCCGAAAGAAGAAGAAACTTTCAGGGCATTGTCACTTACAGTGAAAACCGGAGGCTGACTTGCCTGATACAGCACGGTGCCTACTACCAGAACAACAGGCAATGTTGCGATGCAGATACCACCGACGAGTGAAGTCAGCTTCCTTTTTGAATCAGCTCGGTGATTTCCTAAGTATTTGTCGTCGATAGCGGCTTTTTTATTTGCTTCGCAGCCCGTTTTTAAGCATCTTTTGTTGGCGTAGTACAGAGTGACTCCAACATCGGTAAGGATAAAAATAAAATAAAAAATGAAATATGGTGTGGCATAGGCGCTGTTTACAGGAATTAACAGCAATCCTAAGGTTGCGGCGGCAATAAGCAGCAGTGTTACACCGACCGTACGGCAGAGCTTCTTTCTGTCGTATTTCGCTTTTTCTTCGGGACTTGACGTGTTATAGCCCGCAATTAGAAAGGAACCGCGACCCGTCAAAAGAATGACGGACAAGGCAGATAACAGGGCTAAAACAACATAAGCAATGATCACAGCGTATTCCTTCTTCACTGTAAAAATCAAGGATTTCTAAAATTAATTATATTACCAATTATGGGTCAATTACAACATGTATTTCCAAAATGCAACAATCAGAACTGCGGGCTTGTCAAACTTCAGGCCTTTAAGGCGGTGCGGGTAGTTACCCTGTCTGACGGGTTGAAAATCAATCCAGACAGTCCGGCAAAAGTTACGTTTAAGATCAATGGCGGTACTTATAAGTGGTATCGCTCAGTGAACACACCGAATCCAGCGGTGAAAGGCCGGAACAATAACTTTGAATGTGCAGTTAAAAACGATGTCGGCAAACTGCACGGTATGGAAAGCGGTGCTGCTCCATACCGCATCTGTCATTGTATTTTTTATCAAGACGTAGGATTTGATGACCATTTCGGCAAAATCAGCGCCAGAAAAATTACAGACTTTGATATAGCTTCCTAAAAATTCGGCCTCTTTTAAATAACAGTTCTCAAACAAGCTGTTTACAATATTGGAACCACTGCCGATATTTATATGATCTGAATAAACCAACTTCACGCTGCCCAGACATTGCAACAGAGAAAAGTTTTTAATGATAACTGCCGGGCACTTAAAAAGTAATTCATGGGCATAATTTGAAATAAAGGAAAAAATATTCGTAAATATACTTGACATATATAGAAGGTATATTTATAATAAACATATAAGATTCACTGGATTACTATGATAAAGGGTGCGGAAAATGGCTGTAATGGAAAGAATGCAGATGTGTAACATGTGTATGGGTACGCAGGATATGTGTGCCCTGTCTTTTCATACGTCTTTTTCCAAAACGCCTTAATTTGACCGGTGTGAACCTGCTTATCAGGACATTTACCCGGCGGCCGTTTTGGCCGCCGGGCTTTTTTCTGCCCCTGACGGCGGGAAATGGCCGCCCAAGAATCAAATTGCCGGTCTGCCCGGCAACATCCCCGCACGGTATTGAGAATGGAAAAGGAATATCGCTTATGAGAACCGTACATACATTAAAAATGAATGAAGTAAAATGCCGTACATTTACCCTGTGTAGAATGTGCATGTGCCGCTGTACCCTTTTTCCAGAAAAAATTGCGTTTTACGGATTTTGAGTCTGTGTGAAAGTACCGCGAAAACACAGTCCGTACAATCCGGACTGTGTTTTTTTATACCCAAAATCTATATTCTCGAAGATGATCGGAGGTCAATATGAGTAATATTAATTTGCAGATTCCCGAGGTTTCTATTCGTGAAATACGCCTGAATTCTATCACCGGGTTTCAGGGGAGCGCGGAAGAACTGGTAAAGTGTTCCCGCTGCGGATTAAAGGATAAGGACCGGTCTTTTTCCCAGTGCCTGGGCTGCTCCACTTCACAGGCGGCGTGCATGGTGATTCTGATTCAGGACGCGGCGGTTATCAGCCACGGCCCGGTCGGCTGCTCTTCCTGCTTTCACGAGTATTCATTTACTTACCGGGTCAATTCCCCGCTGCGCGGAATTGAGCACCCGACGCAGCGCAAGATTTTTTCCACCAATCTGCAGGAAACTGATACGGTGTACGGCGGTTCCCAAAAGCTTGCCGCCGGCATCCGCGAAGTGTACGAACGAACCCATTCAAACGTCATTTTCGTGCTGACCACCTGCGCCGCCGGAATCATCGGCGACGATGTGGAAAGCGTGTGCGACGAAGCGGAGGAGGAGCTTGGGGTGCCGGTAGTGGCCATATTCTGCGAAGGTTTCCGCTCCAAGGTCTGGACGACCGGATTTGACGCGGGTTACCACGGCATTGCACGAAAGCTGATTCAGCCGGCGCGCGAAAGAAGAGCCGACGTGATTAACGTAGTGAACTTCTGGGGCACCGATATTTTCAGCGAATGGTTTGCCGAGTTCGGCGCAAAGCCGAATTACATCACGCCTTACTCCACACTGGAAAGTCTGAAGTGGTCATCGGAGGCTGCCGCCACCGTTCAGGCGTGCCCCACGCTGGGTTCCTACCTCGGCGCGGCGCTGGAGCAGGAATTCGGCGTGCCGGAGGTTAAGGCGGCACCACCGTACGGGGTTGCCCAGACCGACCGCTGGTTCCGGGAAATCGGAAAAATACTGCATCAGGAAGAACGCGCAGAAAAGCTCATCGCCGAAAAAAAGGCCGAGTATCTGCCGAAGATTGCCGCGATGCGCGAAAAGCTGAAAGGGAAAACCGCTTATGTGACGGCGGGCGCGGGGCACGGCCACGCATTGCTTTCCGTTTTGCGCGAACTGGGAATGGAAGCGGTGGGCGCGGCAATTTTCCACCACGACCCGCTTTACGACAATGGAAGCGAGGAAAGCGACCAACTGGCGCAGGGGGTAAAGGACTACGGTGACATTCCGAATTTTAACATTTGCAACAAACAGGAATTTGAACTGGTAAATATGCTGAACCGCATCCGGCCGGACATCTTGCTGGCACGGCACGGCGGAATGACATTGTGGGGCGCCAAGCTGGGGATCCCCTCGCTTTTGATCGGCGACGAGCATTTCGGCATGGGCTACGAGGGAATCCTGCGCTATGGGGAACGGATTTTGGAAACGATGGAAAATGATGAATTTGTAAAAAATCTTGAGAAGCACGCGGTGAATCCTTACACCAAATGGTGGCTTTCTCAGGAACCGTATACATTCTTAAACGGAGGTAAGGAAAATGAGCGGGATCATTGAGCAGGAGCGCTACACCTGCGCCATCGGCGCGCTGCAAAGCGTGGTCGCCATTCCAAAGGCGGTTCCAATCCTCCATTCCGGCCCGGGCTGCGGCAGCATGGTACAGGGATTTTTTGAACGCTCCACAGGCTACGCGGGGGGAAGCACTTCCCCGTGCACCAATTTCGGCGAGCAGGAGGTCGTATTCGGCGGCATCGACAAGCTTCGCCAGATTGTCGCAAATACCTATAAAGTACTGGATACGGATTTACAGGTGGTACTTACAGGTTGTACCGCCGGTATTGTGGGCGACGACGTGGAAAGCCTTGTGGAGGAATTCCGCAGCGAGGGCAAGCCGATTGTGGCAGTGGAAACAGCGGGTTTTAAATGCAGCAATATCGAGGCGCACAGCCTCGTCGTGAACGCCATTATTGACCAGTATGTCAGCCTGTATGAGGATGAAAATCCCGCCGGAAGCGAAAAAAATACAGTGAATCTGTTTGCTTCGCTGCCATACCAGGACCCTTTCTGGAAAGGAAATCTCAGCGAGTACAAACGGCTTCTGGAAGGGCTTGGGCTAAAGGTGCAGGTTCTGTTCGGGCCGAAGTCCGAGGGAGTCGGGGAATGGCAAAAGATTCCGCGGGCCAATTTTAATATTTTGGTGTCTCCTTGGTACGGCTGGGAAATTGCCGAGCATCTGAAAAATCTGTATAACCAGCCGTTTACTCAATTTTTGAATGCACCCATCGGTGCCAACGAAACCGAGCGCTTCCTGCGGCAGGTGCTTGCCTTTGCGTTGGATCAGGGCGCGGAGATAGATACAAATCGCGCCGAAGCCTTCATCCGGCGGGAGCGCGAAGCATATTACGAGGAAATTGACAACCTTGCCACCTTCCTGCTGGAATTCCGCTACGGCCTGCCAAATCATGTACATATTTTACACGACGCGGGCTATGTGGTGGGACTGTCAAAGTTCCTGCTGCACGAGGTGGGAATTATTCCGAAAGAACAGTTTATTGTGGATAATACCCCGTTAAGCTTTCAGGAGCAAATTCGGGCGGAATTAAAAACAACATCGGAAAAACGCGAAATACCGCTTATTTTTGAACCGGACGCGGGAAAAGCGCAGGAAATCATTCGCGGGCTGTCCCATGAAGGGCGCGGGCTGATTATCGGAAGCGGGTGGGATAAGGAGCTGGCGCGGGAAAAGGATTACGACTTTATTTCCGCCGCGCTCCCGTCGCCCTACCGACTGGTGCTTACCTCAAATTATGTCGGCTTCACCGGCGGTCTGCGCGTTATTGAGGATATTTACAGCAATGTTCTGGCGACTTACCGCTGACCATAAGGAGGAAAACAATGCCCATCAGAATTGCGTTTGCAAGCACGGACGGCGCGTACATTGACCAGCACTTCGGCAGCGCGCGGATTTTTCAGGTTTTTGATATTGTCGGCTCTTCCTATGACCTGGTGGATACCCGGCGGACAGAGCCTTCCTGCGGCGGTCACTGCGGCGGGTTTGACGCCCTGCTGGAAATCCTTGAGGATTGCAGCGCCGTATTTGTAACAAGAATCGGGCAGGGCGCGGCGGATTATGTAATCCGTAAGGGAAAGCGGGTGTTTGAGGCTTCCGGCCCGGTGGAAGGCGTTATTGAACGTATCATTGCGGAGCATTTGCTCGGAGCGGAGGGAATAGAATGAGCAGATCATTTTCAGAGCTGACGGAAATTCACCCCTGTTTTTCGGTTGGCGATAAAGTCAACAAGGGCAGAGTTCATTTGCCGGTTTCCCCCGGGTGTAACATTACCTGCCGGTTTTGTGACCGACAAATCAATGATGTGGAGGTTCGCCCCGGCGTAGCTTCCGCCATTATCACGCCGGAAGAAGCGGTGGAAGTTGTGCGCAAAGCGGTTGCGCTTTGCCCGGATATTACGGTGGCGGGAGTCGCAGGGCCGGGCGATACGCTGGCTACTCCGTACGCGCTTCAGACGTTCCGTCTGATCAAAAAAGAGTTTCCGGATATTATCAAATGCATGAGTACAAACGGATTGCTCCTGCCGGAGCACGCCGATGAAATCATAGAGGTTGGCATTGATACCCTGACCGTTACGGTAAATGCCGTTGACCCGGCAATTCAGGTGCAGATCTGCGGAGGAATTATCTACCACGGAGCGCGCTATGAAGGGGAAGAAGCCGCAAAAATACTGATACATAATCAGCTTGAGGGAATACGGAAGGTATCGGAAGCCGGAATCACAGTGAAAGTAAACACTGTGCTGATTCCGGAAATCAATGCAGAGCATGTGGAAACGGTTGCGAAAACCGTCAGCGAAGCGGGAGCGCAGATTTACAATGTGATTCCCCTGATTCCGCAGCATGAGCTTGCGTGGTGCTCCGCGCCGGACTGCGCGCTGATTGACGGCGTGCGCGGCAAGGCGGAAAAATACATTCGGGTGTTCCGCCACTGCCAGCGGTGCCGTGCAGACGCGGCGGGCATACCGGGTGGAGAGGATTTTTCAAAACAGATCTATATCCGTCCCGTTAAGCAGGAAAATACGTTCTCTCATGGGTAACGGCTGAATTGCCGCCCCATGCGGGAATTTATGATAACGATTTGATAAAGGGTGTGATGTTATATGATGTGTGACTGTAATATGGCCGAATCCGACATAGCAGACTGTACCAAATTGCAACCGCTGAAAGGAGCAAGTATATGTCAAATGAATTGGAGCCCGCGTACCGGTTTGATACGCAGAAAGTTCGGGCGGGCTATGAGCCCAAGGATCACAACTACGCCGTGTCTCCGCCCATTTATGCCACCGCATCCTATGATTTCAGGGACGTGGAAAACGCGGCAAATCTGTTCGGAATGCGGGAGGCCGGGTTTCTGTATACCCGCGTAGGCAACCCCACCGTGGCTGTTCTGGAGGAACGGGTAAAAACGCTGGGCGGAGCAAGCGCGGCAATCGCAGTGGCCTCGGGCATGGCGGCAATCAGCTATACCCTGCTGAATCTGGCGGAGGGCGGCGGGAGGATTCTCGTATCCCCTTACCTTTACGGCGGCAGCGCGGACAGCTTTAAAAAGATTTATCCTAAATTCGGGATTGAATTTGACCTGGCTGAAAACATTGAAAACCCTGCCTCTCTGGCGGTGGAAATCAAGCCGGATACCAAGGCGATTTACATTGAAAGCATCAGCAACCCCAGCGCGGTTTTACTCGATATTGACGCGATTGCGAAGGTTGCCCACGCACACGGAATTCCGCTGGTTGTGGATAATACCATTGCGACGCCGTATCTGTATAATCCGATTGCGCACGGAGCGGACATCGTGGTTTACTCCGCGACCAAGGGACTGAACGGGCACGGCAACCTGATTGCCGGGTTGGTTTTGGAAAGCGGAAAGTTCAATTATGCCACCGAAAAATTCCCGCAGTTTTCCGAAAAATATTACACACTCCGCGACAGTTCAGACCAACTGCGCACTTTCCCGGAGGTGTTCCCCGAAGCGCCATTCACCAGCCGAATCCGATTTAATTATCTGAATTATTTAGGAGCAGCTGTTTCCCCATTCGACGCCTACCTTGCCGTCATCGGGCTGGAGACGCTGTCGGAACGCTTGGAAAAGCAGGTGCGCAATGCAACCGCATTGGCGGAATATTTATCAAAGAACGACGCGGTGGAATGGGTGCGCTACCCTGCGCTGAAGTCCAGCCCGTACCATGCGCTGTATGAGCGTGACTTTAAAAAGGGCGCGGGCGGTGTATTCTCCTTCGGATTTCGCGGAACGCAGCAGCAGCGGGAAGCGTTCCTGAATGCGGTGCGACTGTTCCACTATCATGTGAATATCGGCGACGCACGTTCGCTGATTGTGAATTCCCCGCAGACCACCCACGGCGAGCTGGAGCCTCATGAGAAAGAGGCTGCCGATATTCCTGAAAATTTAATCCGAATCTCGGCCGGGCTGGAAGACCCGGAAGACCTGATTGCCGACCTTTCGCAGGCTTTTCAAAGGGCTTTTGATTAATAGACGAAGGAGAATTTGAATATGAAAAAGAACATTCGCGTTTTATCGCTTTCCCTCGCGCTGGCTCTGGCCCTGTCCGCATGCGGAACCAATGAAGTGGTCGCACCGACGCAGAGCAGCACCCAGAGCACAGCCGGAAGTTCAGCCGCAAGCGCGGCGCCAACCAGCTACAAATACGGGAAGATTGACATTCCGGGTAAGGACGGTTCGCTGTGCGGCGCACCGATTTACATTGCTTATGAAAAAGGCTTTTTTGCGGAGGAAGGCTTCGATGTGAACCTAATTTCCGCTGATACCGAAACGCGAAAAATTGGCCTGAACAACGGCACCATTCCGATTGTGAACGGGGACTTTCAATTCTTCCCGTCCATTGAGGAAGGTGTGAAGGTAAAGGTAGTGGACGGCCTCCACAAAGGTTGCATTACCATTGTTGTTCCCGCCAATTCACCGATCAAGTCTGCGGAAGACCTGAAAGGCAAAAAAATCGGCGTGGATGAAATCGGCGGAACCCCTTATCAGGTGGCGAGCGTATGGCTTGAAAATCATGGGGTTGTTGCAAAGGACAACAAGGACGTGACCTTCGTTCCCTACAGCGACGGAAACCTCGAAATTGAAGCTGCTCAAAAGGGCGAAATCGATGCCGCGGCAATTTGGGATCCGTTTGGCTCTCTGGCTGTGAAAAATAAGGGCTTTAAAAAGATTTTTGACCTTTCTACCGACCCGATTTTTGCAGATAAATACTGCTGCTTCCTGTACGCCTCCGAAAAGGTTCTGAATGAGAAACCAGATGAAGTGGCGGCGCTTCTGCGGGCTTACCATAAAGCGCAGGACTGGATTAGTCACAATCCTGAAGCCGCTGTGGATATTATCTCTGATAAGAAATACTCTGACATTACCGATAAGCAGCTTGCCGTTGACCTGATTAAAAGCTATCATTATCCGGCTGAGAAAGACCAGAACCCGGAAATTGTAAAACAAAACGTACAGTATTTCGTAGAGCAGCTTTCCAAGATCGGTTACCTGAAGACAAAGGATCCCGACCAATTTGCAAGCCAGGTTTATCAAGAGGTAAAGGACTAATTTGGTTTCTGAAAGGCGATTGATCAATTATGAGTCAACTATTTACATTTTTTAAAGGAGTATCGGCGGCTCTGACAGACAGTCAGAGC
>JAEZGM010000045.1 GCA_023416955.1 Bacillota bacterium
CTGCTGCTCGAAGACGAATCACTGCTTGACGAGCTGCTGCTCGAAGAGGAATCACTGCTTGACGAGCTGCTGCTCGAAGACGAATCACTGCTTGACGAGCTGCTGCTCGAAGAGGAATCGCTGCTTGACGAGCTGCTGCTCGAAGACGAATCACTACTTGATGAACTGCTGCCGGATTCATTGTAAGTATTTGTAAAGACAGACGGTGTTTCGGTACCATTGTCATAAAAAGCAGTCCAAATATATTTTCCTGCTTCCACACCGTTAAATTTCAGTTTCACTTTATGCGTAGTTGGATCGTACTTCCATCCATCCGAAGTGTTGGTAGGCACGATTTCACGAATCGTTAATTCAATGTCACTGCTAGGGTTTTTCCCGCCATTCTTAGGGTTCATAAGTTGCTTTACAAAATCTTCCGACCAGCCGCCAAAGGTTACTTCTCCCGCGCCGGTCACTGAACCGGTACCGACAGTATCCCCGCCTTGCTTCAAGAGAAAATCGAATTTTGTATTCCTAGCTTCGTCGCTGTCTTTACCGGTTCCGTCAATTACTTTTGTTGCGGAAATGGAAACAAAATAAGGAAGCTCCGGCTCAGCCGGAAAATCACCCACGAAGTCCCACTGGTGATACTCACCGCCGTTTTTATAGGAATTTGCAATGAAGGTGCCTTCCATATTACTGTTTCCGCCGTCAATCGTCACGTTCGGGGCAAGAATTGCACCCTGCCATACACCCATCATATGGATTGTTGATCCGGAAGCTGCACCATTATAGAAATTAAACAGTACTTTTAAGTTTTGGCTATGATTTTCGCTAGTAGAAACACGATTCCCGTTTTTATCCGCCAACCACATTTCATTGAGGGATACATTCGATTTTCCCTCAAGGTCGACATTTACAATTGTGGTACCGCCGCCGAACGCGTCCTTAATATACATCTTTTTATCGCTCATGTTACTTGCTTTTACATTCAGAACGGTATCATCAGCGCCGCCGGTTGCAAAGTATTTAAAATCGCTTTGCTGACCCTGCTGGAACTGGTTTTCCCCATTGCCGAATACCGTCAATCTGCCGGAAAGTTCTGTCATAGCAGCCTTTTGGTCCGCAAAGTTAATATACGGATTGTTTGCGGTGTCAGTTTCCTTGCCAATTACCTTTATCTGGCTGGTGCTTAATGGAGACCCGTTTACAAAATACTGCCCGCCATTTCTAGTGGCAGTAATTTGATCGCCAACCACCAGCATCGAAGCAAGCGAACCGTCTTGCAGGTGTGCCCCTTGTCCCAGACTCTGAAAATAACTAATACCCGGTGCTTGCTTATTTCCAAAGTTCGCTCCGGGATTCA
Source organism: Bacillota bacterium (assembly GCA_023416955.1). Taxonomy (GTDB): domain Bacteria; phylum Bacillota; class Clostridia; order Oscillospirales; family Acutalibacteraceae; genus Caproiciproducens. Next base: position 1,346 of record JAEZGM010000045.1, read on the forward strand.
CCAAATTCGGAGTAGCAAAGTTCGTATTAAAATGTGTATTGAACGATAAGGAGTCAAATGTAAAAACACCGAAGTCAAAAGGAACACCCAACTGATTTTCCGTTGTATATGGCTCTGAAATTTCTTCGATTCCATTACTCGCTTGGGTAGCGGCAAGAGCCGTAAACGGTGTCAAAACCAAAGTTAATGCCAAAAATAAACTTGTTAATGATATTGTGATAGCAGTATGCTTTTTCATTTTAAACATTATGTAACCCTCCTTCTAGATTAACTGTCCATACAATACCATATAGTGGTCACATAATGGTCACAAAAATAAATAGATCGTGTAAAATCAAAACATTGTGCAATTTTATAAGATTTTTTTCTTTTTAAAATAAATCACCGACACAATAACAAAAAGCAGCGACAATATAATTGCCATGGCGTAGCCGTATGGCCACTGAAGTTCGGGCATATTCTGAAAGTTCATTCCATACCACCCCACCAAAAGGGTTAGCGGCAGAAAAATGACCGTGACAACGGTAAACAACTTCATGATTTCGTTGAGCCTAATATCCACTTGTGACTGGTACGACTCCCGAACCTGCGTAACGTAATCCCGTAGATTCAAAACATGACGATTCAGTCGATCGGCGCGCGCGGTAAACATTCTGAAATATCGCAACGCACTCGGCGAAAGCAGCTCATTTTCATTTTCTTCGATACTTTCCGCGACATCAAGAAGCTGCTCATAATATTTTTTATAAAACATAATACGTTTACGTATTGCTGTAATTTCGCGAACGTAGTTCCCGTCTTTACTCTCTAATATCCGATCCTCCAACGCGGAGATTTCGTCTTCCACCTGCTCCAAATGCTGGGAATCCTCAGTAGTCAGGTGGTCGAAGAATGCATAAATAATCCGTGCAAAGCTGAGCTTTGCGGCTGATGCTTCACTGAACATTTCCAAAACATCACACAATATTTTGCTTTTGCGTTCACATACGAAAACAAGATTGTCTGCTGTTACATAAAGTCCCAGCCTATATGTAGCATTAAGTAATTTTTCATCAATCAGATTTAACAGAATGAAATCATAACCGTCATAAGGCTCCAGTTTTGCCGGGCCGCTCTGACCGCATTCCTCAACAGTATGCGGAGCGAATCCGTGTTGCTGCGCACGCAGTTCTTCCGGCGTGCAGACACAAATCACGCCCTGCGTCAGGGCGGATTCCGTTTCTGCCAGAACGTTATTTTTTATTTGGTAGCAGTTCATAAACCAGCTTCCTTCCTGTAATAATAGTCAGTTAATTCGAAAGCAGAACCAATCTCCAAGCGTAAAATCCATAGATCAGGGATTTTGTGCTTGTTTCTTGCATGTTTTCTAAAGTTAACTGACTATATGCTCATTATAGCAAGGACACTTTTGTTGTGCAAGAAGGAGCTTTTCACAATAAATAAAGAAGGTGTTGTAAAATGGATTTTCATCCATTTTACAATACCTTCTTTAAACAGCTGCCAAGATATTATTTCTTTTCGTGTACAGCTGAAGTCCCTTTTTCGCACAGATAGGTACTTTCCAGATCGGACAAATGCAGCTTTACCGCAATCGGATATTTCTGGTAAGCAAGACCGATCGAGAAGCTGCCGCCCTTGACTGACTCGTCAAACCCGCCCATATGCCAGCGAATTGCGATCGCCTCCGAGGTTTTCAGCCGCAGAAAACGCTCAATCAAAAAGACGGATTTTTCCCCGTGGCCGTAGGGGTAACTGTCTTCTATAGAGTAATACGGCCGTTTTTCCCATGCGCCGGTCGCTTCATTTTTTACATTGCGCACACTTTCCTTATAAAACTGCGCTTTGCACACATCGTGCAGCAGACCGCAGATGGCGAAGCTTTCCTCGCTGTCGGACTCCGGTTCAAAATAGCGGTCGCGCATCACGCGGTAAACGCTGACGCTGTGCTGAACCAGTCCGCCAAGGCAGGCGCAGTGAAATTTCGTGCTGGCCGGCGCAACGAAAAAATCCGTGGATTTCAGCCACTCCAACAGTTCCGCACTTCCCGCGCGTGTAATATTAGTCCGGTATATTTCCTCGAATTCTTCTTTGTATCCCATCAGATGAAGCCCCCATTATATCAGTCTCTACTTCGGAATTTGCGCCGGCGCAACGCGTCGGGAGGGGCCAGCGCCCTGACAGCAAATTCCCAATGGCTCAAACCGTAGGTTTGAGACTATTATACCACATATATAGGCGCGAAGACAGCATCAAATACCGTCCGATTAAAATTCCCGCGTAAAAATGTCGCTGTGCTTAAGCAGGCTCTCCACCGTATCAAAGCCGAGGCGGTGCAGCAGTTCAATGACATAGGGATTGTCAATCGGAGTTTTGTATGCCGCATCATTTCCATACTGAAGCACATTCTTCCGGCCTTCCTCGCGCGGAATAAGCGCTTTCGGCCCACCGACGCAGCCGCCGACGCAGCCCATGCCCTCAAGAAAATTCGCGGTAATATTTCCCTGCATAACGTCATTCAGCAAGGCTTTGCAAGCCGGCACGCCGTCTGCCTGCGCCGCGTGCACAGTTATTTTTCGGTCGGGGTTCAGGCGCTTCACAGTACTTTGCACTGCTTCGCTTACGCCGCCTGTGCTTGCATAAATCCGCCCTGCGCGGGAAGAGTGATCGCGCTCGTCTTCCGGCAGCTTGGCGGGGTCAATGCCCGCAAATTCAAAAATACTCTGCATTTCCTGAAAAGTCAGCACATGGTCTGTGGAAGCTGCAACATCTTTTTCCCGTGCCTCGGCTTTTTTGGCAATGCAAGGCCCGATAAATACCGTAAGCGCGTCGGGATAGAGCGCTTTGATCGAGCGGCCGCAGGCAACCATCGGGGAAACCGCTCCGGGCACATGGGGAACCAGATCATGGTAAACCCTGCGGATCATCGCGATCCACATGGGGCAGCAGCAGCTTGTCAGCTGATAATCCTTTTCATTGACGATGTTTTTATCAAATTCCAGCGCTTCTTTCAGCGTCAGAATATCGGCAAACAACGCGACTTCGACCATACCCGCAAATCCCAGCTGCTTGAACGCGCTGCGCAGCTTTCCGGGGGTCACGTCCCCGCTGAACTGATTGATAAACGCCGGAGCGATCATAGCATAAACCGGTACTTTGGCTTCATGAACGGCCGCGAGAGTCGGCAGAATGTCTTTGCTTTCGGTCAGCTTTTTTGCCCGGCAGTTCTCTATGCACGCGGAGCATCCGACACACAGATCGTTATTGATGGCAATATTTCCAGTCCCATCCTGATACAGGGCATCAAACAGGCACTTTCCCTTACAGGCGGCTTTTTCGCTTTCAGAGCATTCGCACTCTCCTATCCGAATCACAGGCGGGTGCTTCTCAGGATTTAACAGGCAGTCCAGATGGTGCGGATCAAATTCCTCCTGCCGTATTTTTTCCATCTCTTCGGGAAGGCTGTTTTCCACGGAGGCCTTGACCAGCCGGTTGTACAATTCGTTAAACGTCGTCATTTTCAAAGTCCTTTCTCATATCATCTGCTGCGGTTCATTTTGAGCTTGAAAATTTGGATTATTCAGCCGATTTCCGATTTATAAACGCGAAAAGCTCCAGCGCATTCCGGCACTAAAGTCCGTTTATTTTTACGAAAAATCAGATATTTCATTTAGGGCTTGTTTGTAAAATGCTGAGGATTGTGCGAATCGCTAAAATAGCGGCATGAAATTGAGTAATCAAGCGAACCAAGTTTGTTCGTGAGAAGAAAAACCGGAATAAAAACTTGCATTTATGGTTTTTATTCCATTGTTTTTCTTTTTACAAACAAGACCTAGTATACCCTAAAAAGAACCAAATCACAAGATTTTCGCATTATCAGTACGAAATATGCATCGTCCATGTGTTTTCGCCGTATTTTCCTGCCAATAATTGACATTAGCACTCACAAATGCTACACTATAATGAATATATCGGACAAGTGTTCGAATTTTTGAAAGAAGGATGAAAAATGTTGAATCAAGTTATTGGAGATTTAATTAACAATCAGATTAACAAAGAATTTTTTTCCGCTTACCTGTACCTTGATATGGCAAATTATTATGCCGAAAAGGGACTGAATGGCTTTGCAAACTGGATGAACGTACAGGCGCAGGAAGAACGGGATCATGCGATTTTGTTCACGACATACCTTCAGAATAACGATATCCCGGTTCGCCTGAGCACCATTGACGCACCGGGCAGAGAGTATGCTGATTTTAAAGCGCCGCTGACTGCTTCGCTGGAGCATGAAAGATATGTTACTTCACTGATTCATACGATTTATGGTGAGGCGGTCAAGGCAAATGACTTCCGCACAGTGCAGTTCCTTGACTGGTTCGTAAAAGAGCAGGGTGAAGAAGAAAAGAATATCGACGATTTAATCAAGCGCTACGATCTTTTCGGAACAGACGCTAAAGGGCTGTATATGCTTGACGCGGAGCTCGGAGCAAGAGTATACGCCGCTCCTTCCCTCGTTCTGTAATCGTTTAAACAATCGAAATTAAGGCCTTTGACCAGCTGTCGAAGGCCTTTTTAATACTATTTTTATGAGCTTATCGCAGCTTTGTGTTATGATAATCTGCACTTCACCGCATAAATAGGTATATACAAAAAAATAGAGCTATGCAAAACGGTAAGCGTTTACATAGCTGTATGTATCATTAATACAAAATAAGGTCTTGAATCATTTTACTTAAATGAGGTATTCTAAAAACTTCTTATTATGCTCTATTATCGTTCACTAATTCATACGATGGGTGATACAATCCTGTCGGTTTGTAAAAATTATTTCCGATAAATTGAAAGCCAAGTTTTGTTAAAAGCTTTTTCGAAACTTCGTTTTGCGGATGATGTCCTGCATACAACTTATCGGCTTTTAAATCACTAAAGCTATAATCGATAGCGGCCTTCGCCGCTTCGGAAGCATACCCCATTCCCCAGTATTTTTTACGCAGATGAAAACCAATCTCATAGGAATGTATTTCAGAATCAAAAGGACGGATACCGCAACAACCAATCAGTTCCTCTGTAGAAAGTTCAAAAATAGGCCAATACTGTATGTGAAAAAGTTTGTCATTGTGAATTTCTGTTCTCAAACGGTTGATGATATCTTGTTCTGTAAACACACCCGTAGCACAAATAAACCTGGTAACTTCTTTGTCACCCCATAATTGGGTAGCCAAATCCAGATCGGCATTATTCCATTTTGAGAAACCAATCCGTTTTGTTTTCATAAAAAATTCTCGCATCTTGAATGCCTCTCATGATATAAATAATCTGAAATTGCAACCATTCTGTTTTCTGATTCTTTTTAGATAAGACAAAAAATCAGGCTAAAAGAAATACATTCTGCATTCTTTTCAGCCTGATAATTTTGGAGCTACTGGTCAGACTCGAACTGACGACCTGCGCATTACGAATGCGCTGCTCTACCAACTGAGCCACAGTAGCATTTTGCGCGACTAGATTATTATACATAACTTCACTCCCATCGTCAAGAGTTAATCGCAAATTCTTTCATAAAATCAGAGAATTTGCGAACATTTTCGTGAATAATACTCACTTAACAACGGCAATATAGTAATTCAATTATATAATCAATTTAATATGTTGTATACGAGATATTTGGGAGGGCGGTATGCTTGTGGGGAGAATTTGTCTGAACGAAAGGTTGCGCGAACTTCGTGTAAAAAGCGGTTATACACAATACCAAATAGCTAAAATATTAAACATTGACCGTTCGACATATTCCTACTATGAGATTGGGAAGACCACGCCGGATATTACTGTTCTGATAAAGCTTTCCAAAATATTCAATATCCAGATCAATGAGCTGCTTGCCGATGAAAATCTTCCCGATAGCGTAGCAGACAGCGGAACATCGTCAAGCTTTCTTCAAAGCAGGAAAAATTCCAGCCACATTTATGAGCTTTCCACCCGGGAAAAAGAGCTTGTTGGCTTATTTCGAGTCTGTACACCTGAAGATCAGGATTCCATTTTGCAAAAAACGAAAGACTGTGTGCTGGACAAAGAGACCCACAGCAAACAAAATCAAGATTGAAACCTTGCTTCACATGTGATAGAATAACAGATGCTGAATGAATCAGTCAAAGCAGATTGGACTCCGCTCTTTCGGAGTTTATAGGCTTTGACTTTTTTATCATTGTTCAAAATCATACACGATGTGGTTTTTCATATACTTGGAGGTATTGCAAATGGGTTTTGACGCGTTTACCGGAGGAGTTGAGCCGGGCGGACTAAGGAACAAAAACGATATTCGCATCCTGATTTGCTATTTGCTGACGAGCGTTGACGCGCCGCTTTCAAAAGAAGATATTTTAAATATTATACAGGATAACGGACTTGCCAACTATTTTGAGGTTACCGACGCTCTGTCTGAATTGATTGAGCATGGAAATGTGACTACAAGCGGAGAACACCATGATATCTGCATGGCAAGCGATACCGCGAAGCTGATTGCGAAACAACTGGACACCGCGCTTCCCCACTCCGTGCGCGACAAGGCCGTGGCTGCCGCCATAAATCTGCTGGCAAAGGCAAAACGGGAACGGGAAAACAAGGTTGAAATTCAAAAAGACGAACGCGGATATCGGGTTGTCTGCCATATTTCAGGCGGAGATATGGAGTTGATGGGTTTTTCCATGCATGTGCCGGATCAGTATCAGGCTCAAATGGTAAAAGACCAATTCCACAACTCGCCCGAATCGGTATACCGCATTCTGCTTGCACTTATGACCGGAAACCGTGATATTGCCGCTGAAATTTTAAATGAAAGCGCAAAATAGCGGGATGCTTCTGCATCTCAATAAGAAAAGGACGGCAATTGCCGTCCTTTTCTTATTGAAACAGTAGATTCAGCAACAGCATTAACGTGACGCCCGGAATCCCCGCCGCGCCGGAAACACCAATCGTCAGCGGACTAAGCGGCAAGCTGACCCCGGTAAAAAAGCCGGTGAAGTTCACCACCGCGAGCGCAAAAAGCCCAATGACTACTCCCCCGGCCGCGCGCTGAAAAGGTTTGGGCGCTTTTACAATCACCTGAATCAGAACCAGAAGGCCAAACACCCCACAAACTGTAAGGATCACAAACAGAGTGGACAAAATGACACCCCCGCATTTTTTACTTTTGAAAGGGGGGGCAGTTCACGCCTTGCTGACGCGCCGTTTTTAGGAGATAACGATAACGGGAATTCAGCTCTTCCCTCTGATAAATACACGCATCAATCAGATTTTCATCGCTCTCCATCTCAAACCAGCAGTCGTTGCACGCGATTAATCGTCCGACCTCCTTTATCTCTTCAAGCAGCCTTTCTTTTTTATCGTCGTTTTTCTGAACGGCTGCGCCATCCGTGCGCTGTATCAGCTTTAATACAGATTCCATACCAACGCTCCGCCTTTCGATTAATTCTATGTTGGTATGATGGTCATTTATTCCAGTAAATATACCGTGATTTTCCGGAAACAGCACAGTTTTATAAAATTTTACAAATCAGTCAGAACTAAGCCTGCTCTTCGCTTTCTGTATCATCGGGCAGGAAATCAATCCGGCCGCTTGCCACATCCGCAGCCGCCACCTTGATTGCGATGACCTGACCGATGGTCAGCTTATTCCCGGTTCTGCGGTCAATCTGGGTAATCAGACCGTCAAACTGGTAGTCTGTACCCTCAAAAGAAATGATCGGCACAAAACCCTCGACAGAATTCGGTAGCTCCACAAAAATGCCGCGCTGCGTGACGCCGCTGATGACGCCGGTAAATGATTCGCCGATATGCTGCGTCATATATTCCGCCATATAGCAGTCTTCCGCGCTGCGCTCCGCCTGCATGGCACGAACTTCCGCTCCGGAGGACTGCGAAGCCGCCGCGTTCGCAAAATTGAGGTATCGGCGGTTCAGATCATCCTTCTTTCCGTTTTGCAGCAAGGCGGAAAGAATGCGATGAATCGCGGTGTCAGGGTAACGGCGGATTGGCGAGGTAAAGTGGCAGTAATCGGCAAGCGCAAGGCCGAAATGCCCCAACGGATGCACATCGTACCGCGCTTTCGCCATCGTCCTCAAAATCTGATGAGAAATTACCTTTTGTGCGGCTGTTCCCTCCGCCTGATTCATGATATCCGCAAAATCGGCGGTGGAAATATCCCCTTTTTTCTTCAGGCTGCGGGTATTCAGCCCCAGCGCGTCCACAATTTCGATTAAAGTATCCACCCGCTCCGGATTCGGCAATTCGTGTACGCGGTAAACAAACGGAATTTCCTTTTCCTTCGCGAGCTTTGCGGCCGCCTGATTTGCCGTAATCATCAGCTGCTCAATCATCTGCTCCGCTTCTCCGCTGCGGCGCGGCTCCACATTCACGCAAATCCCGTTTTCATTCAGAGTAAACCGGGATTCGGTGCTGTCAAGGTCGATCGTACCGTTATCAATAGAGTGCTGCTTTAAAATGTCGGCAAGTTCCCGCGCGGCATTCAGAGAGCGGATCACCGACGCGTATTTCTTTTTCAACTCCGGGTCGGCGGTCTTTTGGAACAACTCGTTTACTTCGGAGTACACGCCGCGCACCTTGGAATTAATCACGCTTTTGTGAAACTCATAGGACAGAATATTGCCCTGCTTGTCCAACTGCACAATCGCGGAAAAAGTCAGCTTGTCCTCCCCCGCGTTCAACGAGCAGACCCCGTTGGAAAGCTCCTGCGGCAGCATTGGAATTACCCTGTCGGCAAAATAAACGGAAGTACCGCGCTGAATCGCTTCCTCATCAATCGCGCTGCCTTCTTTGATATAATGGCTGACATCGGCGATATGGACGCCCAGCTTAAAGCCCGCCTTGGTTTTGCTGACGGAAATCGCGTCGTCAAGGTCTTTCGCGTCCGCACCGTCAATGGTGCAAATACTGGTTTCGCGCAGGTCAAGGCGGCCCTTTAGATCCTGCTCTGTAATACTCTGTGAGGAGATTTCACGCGCTTCGGCAAGAACCTCATCTGGAAATTTGGAACGAATGCCATTCTGGTCGATGATCGCGTCAGCACAGATTCTCGCGCTTTCGGACTTGCCGTATATTTTCACGACCCGGCCCGAATACCCCGAAGTGTGGGGAACACGGCTGACTTCGACCTGTACCTTATCCCCATGCCTGGCTTTTCTGACCGATTTTTTGTCAACCGGAATATGGTAGCGGATCGCATCATCCGGAATCAGCTCATACAGTCCGTTTTCGCGGTTCAGCGTACCGGTAATCAGCCGACTGCTTTTTTCGGATATCTCATCCACATCCGCGGCGGGGCCTTTTTCATCCTGCCGCAGGTTGCTCAGCTGAACCGTATCGCCCAAAAATGCACTTTTCAATCGGTCGGCATGAATAAAAACGTCGTTTCCGCCGCTTTCCGGCCGGGCGAATGCAAACCCCCTGCTGAGGGATACAATTTTTGCCCTGACCGTCTCTTTCTTCTTTTGAGGGCGGACGCGGTGGTCTTTCCCGACCAAAATGGCGCCCTCCTTCCTTAGTTGATTCAATGCCTGATAAAAGTTTTTATGATCTTTGATATTTAATTTTCTCATTAAACCCCGTGACGAAACCGTCTGGGGATATTGCTGCATATACTTTAAAATTCTGCTTTTTATTTCTTCCAATGTGGTCCCTCCTGTGAGCCCGCTGTCTTATACTTGATTTATTGGATAAAAAAAGCCCCGCCGAATCAGCGGGGCTTCTGTTTCATCATTATTTCTTTGGCGCAAAGTACATATAAATGTTAATTACAATGACCAAAACAAAGAATCCGATTGCGGCGACCTTCGTCCATCTGGAAAGGAAAGCGTCGACGGAACGCGCCTTATTCTTCGATAAAAAAGTATCGGCACCGCCTGTAACCGCCCCGACGTTTTGCTGATGACCTTCCTGAAGAAGAACAATCACTGTGATAGCAACCGAAAATACCAATAATAAAATTCCGAAAATAACTTCAACCGCTGACATGGCGCACCTCCGAATAACATTAAACAACTTTCATTATATTACCACATACAGTACGCCTTTGCAAGCATATTTTATGCGGTATGCGAAGTTTTATGCTGGCTTCCAATCAAAAATGATAAAATTTTCATCGTCTTTCTTTTGTCTGCCTTTTATTGAAATATTAGTATGATGCATATGCTTTATATTTTAGGGTAATCTATGTGTGGACTTATCAGAGCGCTCGCGTTTGCCGCTATGAGACGTCCCGCCGCTGTTCAGCTATTGGCTGTTCAGCGGCGTTTTTTGATTTAACGCCGCTGCGACGGAATCACAGCTTCATCTGCTCGCCGGCGGTATCCTCCGCTGCCGGCAGTGAACCTGTGGCGGGAATCCCTTTCCGGTAACGGTTGGGATTCTTCAGCATGTCTTCTTCAAATTTTTCCGCTTTCAGCAGGCGGGCTCCCTTCTTGAGCGTCATGACTGCAACACCCTGTGTGCCGCGTGTCGTCTTGCTCTGCACAGCGCCCGTATGAAACAGAAGCATGCGCCCCTGCGAAGAAGTAACCAGAAATTCACAGTCCTCTGCAATATAGGCGACAGCGGTAATCGGGGACTTGTCACTGTATGCGCCGATCAACTTACGGCGGTTGGTCTTTGTCGCATAGGAGGCCATGTCGACCTTTGCAACTTTGCCGTTTTCAAAGAAGAACAGCATATAGCCTTCATACTCTTTTGTGACAGCCATGTAAACCGTGGCTTCACCCTCGTCCATACCCAGCTTTGCCGGGATATAGTCACCAAACACGCTGGCTTTGGTATCGCCGAAATCCGAAGCCTTCGCTTTGTAAACCTGGCATTGATTGGTGAAAAACAAAAGCTCCGCGGCATTGGAATCCTCATAATGCTGCGTGATTTCGTCATCCTCTTTCAGCTTCTGCTCCCCGCTCATACGCAGGGAAAGCGGCGTAATTTTCTTGAAATAGCCCTCTTTTGTGAAGAAGAGGTTGACAGGGTAATCCGGGATTTCCTCCTGCTCGGAAAATTCTTCGATTTCGTCCGCGTAAATCAGCATTGTACGGCGCGATTGGCCGTATTTTTTTGCAATGTCGTTCAATTCGGAAATAATGATATTTTTGACCTTGGCTTTACTGTCCAGAATAGACTGCAGGTCGGCAATATCGCTTTCCAGCTGGCTGATTTCCTCGGTGCGCTTCAGTATATACTCACGGTTCAAGTGGCGCAGCTTAATTTCAGCTACATATTCCGCCTGGATCTCATCAATGCCAAAGCCAATCATCAGGTTCGGTACGACTTCGGCTTCTTCCTCTGTATTGCGCACAATGGCTACGGCCTTGTCGATGTCGAGCAGAATCACCTGCAAGCCTTTGAGCAGGTGCAGCTTTTCCTTTTTCTTGGCCATGTCGAAATAAGTACGGCGGCGCACACACTCGATACGGAACGCAGTCCACTCGTTCAGCAGCTCCACCACACCCATGACGCGGGGAGTGCCCGCAACAAGCACGTTAAAGTTACAGGAAAAGCTGTCCTCCAGCGTCGTCTGCTTAAACAGGCGCTGCATCAGCTTGTCCGGTTCCACGCCACGCTTCAGGTCAATGGTAACCTTCAATCCATCCAGGCCAGTTTCATCGCGAATATCCGAAATCTCTTTGATTTTCCCCTGTTTTACAAGATCAACGACTTTTTCAACGATGACTTCAACGGTCGTGGTCGGGGGAATCTGCGTAATGTCAATACAGTTCGCCGCACTGTCATAGGTATACCGTGAGCGAATGCGGAAACTGCCGCGGCCCGTACGATAGATATCCTCCAGCGCCGCGCGGTCATAAATCAGCTGCCCGCCACCGGGAAAATCCGGCGCCTGCAGCGTGGAAGATACCTCGTGCTGCGGGTCGCGCATCAGGGCAACCGCGGTCTGGCAAACTTCGCTCAAATTAAACGGACAGATAGAGCTTGCCATGCCGACAGCGATTCCCGTATTCGCGTTTACCAAAATCGAAGGAAATGCCGCCGGAAGCAGCTTCGGCTCCTTCATGGTGCTGTCGTAGTTATCCGTAAAATCGACGGTATCCTTGTCGATATCACGGAACATCTCCTGACAGATATTATCAAGGCGCGCTTCCGTATAACGGGAAGCCGCCCACGCCATATCGCGGGAATAAAATTTACCGAAGTTTCCCTTGGAATCTACATACGGATGGAGCAGCGCTTCATAGCCGCGGCTCAGGCGCACCATCGTGTCGTAAATCGCCGCATCGCCGTGCGGGTTCAGGCGCATGGTCTGACCGACAATATTGGCGCTTTTGGTACGCCCGGCCCCCAAAAGTCCCATTTTGTACATCGTATACAATAGTTTGCGATGCGACGGTTTAAAGCCGTCTATTTCAGGAATCGCACGCGATAAAATTACGCTCATGGCGTACGGCATATAGTTTTCTTCCAGTGTATCGGTGATACGCTGTTCAACAACCTCGCCCGCACCCGAAATAATTCCCTTTGCGTGCGGCTGAACCGCACCGCGCTCTGTTTTCTTCTTTGGCATTTCTATAAGCCACCCACAATTCAATCAAATCTATATATATTCAATACCGCATCCGCAGCAAAGCCGTTTTTCCGCTTATCAGCTCACGTCCGCAGCGTCAATATAGCTGTATCCGTTTTCTGAAATAAAATCCTTGCGTCCGCTCAAATTGTCGCCGAGCAAGAGGTCAAACACTTCCCCCGTTCTCTGCGCGTCCGTCGGCAAAACCTTGATCAGGCGGCGCGTCGCGGGATTCATGGTCGTGAGATTCATCATATCCGGCTCATTTTCGCCCAGCCCTTTTGAACGCTGAATCGAAAATTTCTGACCGGTAAGCTTTTTCACAAATTCATCTTTTTCCCGCTCCGTATAGGCGAAGTAGGTCTCGTCTTTCGTCTGCACCTCAAACAGTGGGGATTCCGCAATAAACACCTTTCCTTCGTCAATCAGCGCGGGAGTCAGACGATACAGCATCGTCAGCAACAGCGTGCGGATCTGGTAACCGTCCACGTCCGCATCGGTACAAAGAATAATTTTGTTCCACCGCAGCAGCGACAGGTCAAAGGAGGAAAGTTCCTTGTTTGCTTTTGATTTTACCTGAACGCCGCAGCCCAGCACCTTGATTAAATCCGTAATAATTTCACTTTTAAAAATTTTGTCGTAGTCCGCTTTCAGGCAGTTCAATATTTTACCGCGAATCGGCATGATCGCCTGAAAATTGGGGTCACGCGCCTGTTTGCACGCACCGAGCGCCGAGTCGCCTTCCACGATGAAAATTTCACGCTCGTTCACGTCTTTGGTGCGGCAGTCCACAAATTTCGCCACGCGGCTGGTGATGTCCATATTGGTCGTCAGTTTTTTCTTTAAATTCAAACGTGTTTTTTCCGCGTCTTCACGGCTGCGCTTATTAATAAGAACCTGTGCTGCGATTTTGTCGGCATCCATGGGATTCTCAATGAAATAAATTTCAAGCTGATGGCGCAGAAACTCCGTCATCGCTTCCTGGATACCTTTATTGGTAATCGCTTTCTTTGTCTGATTTTCATAAGAAGTGCTGTTTGAAAACGAGGAAATGACCAGTATCAGGCAGTCCTCCACGTCCGGAAACGTAATTTTGCTTTCATTTTTCACATATTTTCCGGTCTGCTTTAAGTAAGCGTCAATCTGGTATACAAACGCGTTGCGCACCGCCTTTTCCGGCGCGCCCCCATGCTCAAGCCAGCTGGAGTTGTGGTAATACTCCGCCATTTTATTGCGGTTGGAAAAAGCCACCGCCACATTGATTTTGGTGTTATACTCGGGCTTGTCCTCACGGTCACGAACCTTTCGCTCCGTTTGCCAGAACTGAACCGGCGTAAGAGAGTCCTCCCCGGCCAGTTCCTTCGCGTGGTCAAGGATTCCCTTCTCATACACGAATACAGTTTCTTCAAACGCATTTCCGACCTGATTGCGGAATATAAAGCGGATTCCGTCATTTACAATGGCCTGCCGCTTCAAAATATCCAGATAATACTCCACGGGAATCGCAATATCGGTAAACACCTGCAAATCAGGCCGCCAGCGGAACTTTGAGCCGGTGTCCTTCCCCTTGTAGGGTTCCTTTTGCAGCCCGCCGACATTTTCTCCGTGCTCAAAATGCAGTGTATAGCGGAACCCGTCACGCCGGATTTCAGCGTCCATGTATTCTGCTGCATACTGCGTGGAGCAAAGGCCAAGCCCGTTTAAGCCGAGGGAGTACTCATAGCTTTCATCGGAACCGTTATTGTATTTTCCGCCCGCGTAAAGCTCACAAAACGCCAATTCCCAGTTGTAGCGCTGCTCTTTGGGATTAAAGTCTACCGGGCAGCCGCGCCCGTGGTCTTCCACTTCCACTGAATTGTCTTCAAAGCGCGTAATGACAATTTCTTTTCCGTATCCCTGCCGCGCCTCATCAATTGCGTTTGATAAAATTTCAAAAATGGAGTGTTCGCACCCTTCCACGCCGTCGGAACCAAAGATAACCGCCGGGCGCCGACGGACGCGTTCCGCACCTTTCAGCGACGAGATGCTTTCATTTCCATATACCGCTTTTTTTGTCATGTTCTCTTATTCGCTCCTAAATAATGCTGTTATTGTATTTTTACACTTCCAAGCACAGAAGTAAACCGGATTGTCAGCAACGGCAGCGACGGATTTTCCGGCCGTTGCGCAATACACTCACAACCGCCCAGAAACGGTGTTCCCCCGACGCGCAGACGGCAGTTTTGAGGAACCAAAATCGAAACGGAACCCAAAACGGCATTTGCTTCAACTACAGCTCCGTCAATCGGAACAGCGTCGCGTAAATCCAGATTCACACTGCCGAATATACCGCTGACCGTTCCCCCGCAAAGTGCTCCGGAGTGGTTAGACACTTCGGCAGAAGCGAATACAGCACTGTAATTGATAGAATTTCTGTCATCGTTTGCCCCTCTCACACCGTCGAACACAACGGTGTCTGCCGGGCGTCTATTCCAGCGACGACCGCTTCCAAAGATCAGATACAGCCCGATGAACGCCAGAACCAGCACCCAAACTAGATGATCCGCAACATATGCCGGAAGCCAACCCTGCGCTCGGGCTAAAAGCCAAGTACCGATTAAGGTAAGGCACATACTTGGCAGATTGAAGCCGCTGCTGATTAAACCGGCAATTCCGGGAATGATGAGAAACATCGTCCACCACCCGTTAAAGTTCCACACGTCCCATATTCCGACCACATTTCCGAGTAAAACAGCCGCAGCAACAAGAAAAGCCATGCCAAACAAGACACTTGTGATACTTTTCCTCATAAAATTGCCTCCTCTACTATTGCATGAACTCTGTTACGCCAATCCGCCCAAAAGATATTATGTATAGTCAGTTAACTTTAGAAAATATCCAAGAAACAAGCGCAAAATCTTTGATTTATGGATTTTACGCTTGTTGATTGGTTCTGTTTTCAGTTTAACTGACTATAAAGCGCGCTTGCCCTTGTTTTTGAACAGCAAAAGGGGAAATGCTGCAACATTCCCCCTGATTTATTATTCCGTTATGCCGTTCGATTCGTGATCTGCTATCTGTTCGGGAGCAGGTCCCTCCATAATCGTTTTGAACTGCTCACCAGACATTTTCTCGTTCTGGAACAGGAATTTTGCTACCTCGCGAAGCTTATCCATATGCTCTGTAAGGATTTTTTCAGTTCCTTTGTAAGCGTTGGTCATCAGCGTATGAATTTCTTCATCAATCGCAGAAGCGGTCGCCTCCGAATAATTTCGAACATGACCCATGTCACGCCCAAGGAACGGCTCTCCGTCATCCTGCCCATAGGCAATCGGACCAAGCTCTTCCGTCATGCCATACTTCGTAACCATGCCGCGCGCTATTTTTGTCGCACGTTCAATGTCGTTGGAAGCACCTGTTGAGATATCGTCCAGTGTCAGCGCTTCCGCCACACGGCCGCCCAGAAGAACTTTCAGCTCCTCCAGCATTTCCTTGCGCGACTTGTAGGAACGGTCTTCGGTAGGAAGCTGCATCGTGAAACCACCGGCCATACCGCGGGGAATAATGGAAATCTGATGGACGGGATCCTGTGTCGGGCAGAAATACGCGGTAATCGCGTGGCCGCCCTCGTGGAAAGCAGTAAGCTTCTTTTCCCTGTCCGTCATAACGTGGCTCTTCTTTTCAGTGCCCATCATAACTTTGATGGAAGCCTCTTCAATTTCAGTCATTGTGATCGCTTTGAGGTACTTACGGGCGGCGAGCAGCGCCGCTTCATTCAGCAGATTCTCCAGATCGGCACCGGTAAAACCAGCCGTGGATTTGGCAATGGTTTTCAGGTCAACGTCAGGAGCAATCGGCTTGCCGCGCGCATGAACCTTCAGGATTTCCTCACGGCCCTTAATATCCGGATGGCCAACCATAACCTGACGGTCGAAACGACCGGGGCGCATGAGCGCCGGGTCAAGAATATCCGGGCGGTTCGTGGCGGCAATCATAATGACGCCTTCGTTCGCACCGAAGCCATCCATTTCGACAAGCAGCTGATTCAAAGTCTGCTCACGTTCATCGTGCCCGCCGCCGAGGCCCGCGCCGCGCTGACGGCCAACCGCGTCGATTTCATCAATAAAGATGATGCAGGGAGAATTCTTTTTCGCCTGTTCGAACAGGTCGCGCACACGTGAAGCACCGACGCCGACAAACATTTCAACAAAATCGGAGCCGGAAATAGAGAAGAACGGTACGCCTGCCTCGCCAGCAACCGCACGCGCGAGAAGCGTTTTACCGGTACCGGGAGGGCCCACAAGCAGAACGCCTTTCGGAATTCTTGCGCCCAGTTCGTTGTACCGTTTCGGATTCTTCAAAAATTCAACGATTTCGCGTAATTCTTCTTTTTCTTCATCGGCGCCCGCAACATCGGCAAATGTGGTTTTGCGCTTTTCGTCCGCCATCTGCTTTACGCGTGCCTTGCCGAAATTCATCTGCTTCCCGGCATCGCCCATACCGTTGTTCAGACGCTTAATCATAAACCACCATACAACAATCATGATCACCATGATAATCAGCATGGGGAGCAAACTGGTAAGCCATGTTGTTTCAGCGGGGCGCTTTAAATCATACGTCATTTGATGACCAGGATTCGCCTGATTGTATTTTGTGACATAAGGCGAAATTTCCTGATAAATCAGTACAGAACTCGGCGCCACATAGGATACGTGGGTATTATCTTTTAGTGTAATCAGCATTTCGCCGCTGCCCATATCAAGATTAAAATCCGTCACCTGACTGGTTGCGAAATAGTCTATGATTTGGGAATATTTATAGGTCACTTGCGGACGGCTGCCGTAGATCCAAGCAATCAGAATAAAAAGCAGCGTGGGGACTCCCAAAACAAGCGCTATATTCTTGATAGTTTTTTTATTATCCAAGATGGTTATCACTCCTTGCCAAAGCCATTGCGGCTGGAATTATTTCGTATAAACCTCAGGCTTTAAAATACCGACAAAAGGAAGATTTCTGTATTTTTCATCATAATCAAGTCCGTAACCGACGATGAATTCATCGGGAACAACAGTTCCTACATAGTCCGGCTTTACGTCCGCAGTACGGCGGTCCGGTTTGTCGAACAGTGTGCAGAGCCGAATGCTCTTCGGTGACCGGGACTGCAGCAGCTCAAGTATGTAGCTTAAAGTCAATCCGCTGTCAAGAATATCCTCAACGACCAAAAGGTCGTAGCCTTCCAAATTAATGTCGAGATCCTTTGTAATTTTAACCACGCCGGAGGTCTTTGTTCCGGAACCATAACTGGAAACGGACATAAAATCAATACTGCACGGAATCGTAACTGCACGCATGAGGTCGGCCATAAATACTACGGAACCCTTTAAAACGCTGATCATCAGCAAATTTTTATCCTTGTAGTCTTCACTGATGCGTTTCCCCATATTTTTAACGATTCTTGCGAGCTGCTCCTCCGTGAACAGTACCGACTCAATATCATTTCTCAAAACTTAGCACTCCTTAAACAATTATAATTTCCGCTATATTTTGCGTCCTGTCCGTGACACGAAACTCCTCTGCCGCGCCGAAGCCCTCAATCCAGGCAATCGTTCCGCCGCATACCAGCATTGCCGCTTTCGCGCGGAGCATCGGTTCAAGCTTGGCCTCGTTGAAGAGTTTTTTCAGGGATTTTGAAACACCCCGTCCGGCAGGACGGAAAACATCACCGTTACTTCTGTTTCTTATTGAAGTAATCTTAGATATTGTATCATAGTTAATTGCATTATTAAATAACAAATTATTAATTTTAAGTCTGTTTTCAAATTCTTTACGGGATAATTTTAAAACAGTGAGTGTTCGGCTATCCGGCAGCACGGTTTCCGTCGGGGAAAAAGGTACGCTCCATTGCTCCGCCGGCTTACACGGGGAAACAAAAAGAGTATTGCCCTGTATGACGCATTGTATTCCACCGGAAAGCGTGAAAGAACCGAACCCCGAACGAATACTTTGCACGGCCGTATCTATGTGCATGGCTGCGACACGCGCCGGGGATACCCGTCGGACCGCCTGAAGCACCGCGCGGGAGAGTACAGCGTCCGGCAGGCTTTGCAGCGCGTCGACCCGGTAGCCGCCGCGATCCTGCGCGTTCTCAAGGCTCCGCCTCGCCAGCTCGTTAAGATAGGTATCGTCCGCGGTGATCTGCCGTGTCATTCTTTCAACTGCCGATTCGAAAGCGGGATTTATTTCTTTCAAAACCGAAATGACCGAATGCCTGATTTTATTGCGGGCATATTCCTCCGACAAATTTGTGCTGTCGGTCACAAACGGCAAGTGATAAAACCCGCAGTAGGCTTCCACTTCCGCGCGTGAAATATTGATCAGCGGCCGAACGATATTTCCACGCACAGGGGGAATTCCGCGAAGCCCGTGTGCCCCCGCCCCCTTTGCAAGATTCATCAGTACGGTTTCGGCACCGTCGGAGAGGGTGTGCGCCGTGGCAATTTTTCCGCCCGGCGGGCAGACACCGCGGAAGAAATCGTACCGCACCTGTCTGCCGCATTCCTCAATTCCAAGGGAACGCTCCCTCGCCAGCGCGGGTACGTCCGCGTGCACAACTTTCAGCGGCACTTCATTTTCGCTGCACCAGTCCGTGACGAATTGCTCGTCCCGGTCGGCTTCTTCCCCACGGATTCCATGGTTCACATGCGCCGCGATCAAACGAATGAAATGTGATTTTTGGTATTGAGAAAGAAAATGAGCAAGCGCGATGGAATCCGCGCCGCCTGAAAGCCCGACAACAACGCTGCAGCCGAGAGGCAGCATATTCCATTCAGCGATTACTCCTTCGATTTTCCGTTCAATTTCACGGATCTCTTCATTCACTGCGGACAACCTCCTGCGCAGTAAACCGCATATATTCACCCTGCCAGTGGAGCGGCACGGTCTTTGTTTCACCATGACGGTTTTTTGCGACAATACATTCCCCACTGTTTCGGTCGCCTGTTTCACCGGGCGTTTCCGCGTCCTGATAATAATCTTCACGGTACAGAAACAGCACAATATCAGCGTCCTGTTCAATGGAACCGGAATCACGCAGGTCGGACAGCACCGGACGGTGGTTTGTACGCTTTTCGCTGTCACGGGCGAGCTGCGACAGGGCCAGTACCGGAACATTCAGTTCCTTCGCCATGATTTTCATATTTCTGGTGATTTGGGAAATTTCCTGCACACGGTTGTCCGTCTTCATTGTAGAGGACATCAGCTGCAGGTAATCGATAATCACCAAATCAATATCCTTCAGGCGGCGAAGCTTTGCCTTCATTTCAGGTATCGTAATGGAGGGGGCGTCGTCCATGTAAATCTGGGTTTTGGAAAGAATATCGCCGGCTTCAATCAGGCGAATCCATTCATCGTCGTCCAGCTTTCCGGTGCGCAGCTTTGTTCCTCCCACCATCGCTTCCGTGGAAAGCAGGCGGGAAGTAAGCTGTTCCCGGCCCATTTCCAGTGAAAAGAACGCAACTTTCTTATTGGCTTTGATCGCGGCATGACGGGCAATGTTCAGCGCAAAGCTCGTTTTTCCCATACCGGGGCGCGCGCCGAGCAGAATAAAATCGGAACGGTTCAATCCGGTGATCGTATCATCCAATTCTTTAATTCCGGTCGGAACCCCTTTATAAAGATCGGCATCAGGGGAATTGAGCATATCGAGCCGGTCGAAGGTCTGTACAATGACTTCGTCAATGCGCTGAAGTCCCTGCATATTCTTTCCGCGGCGGATATCAAAAATACGCTGTTCCGCGGAGTCAAGCAGGGTGGACGCGTCCGCCGCGCCGGAGGAAGCCTCCTCCACGATATCGCGCGCAGTGGTAATCAGGGTTCGGATATCATATTTATCGCGCACGATGAACGCATAGGATTCCACATTGGAGATGGACGGAACCAGCTGCGCCAGCTGAAGCAGATAGGTTTTGCCGTTCGCTTCGTCAAAGCCCTTTGTTTCCTTCAGCTTCTCAAGCACGGTCACAAAGTCCACCGGCTTGCCCACCGTAAACATTTCCAACATAACGGAGTAAATCAGGCTGTTGTTCGTCTGGTAGAAATAATCCGGGCGCGGAAGAATTTCAGCCACCCGATCCAAACAGGAGGAATCCAGCAGAACGGCGCCGAGCACGGACTGCTCCGCTTCCGGGCTGAACGGCAAATTCAGTGCGCCGTAACCGCCCGTAACCATATCATCCATGCCCTCACCCCGTTTCTTTTACGTGAATCCCGCATAAATTCTTCTTTAAGCCTGTTCCCCGACCACTGCGAACACTTTCGCGGAAATACCGTTGTACAGCTTAACCTCGCACTCAAATGTACCAAATGATTTGATGTCGCCGTCAAGCGCAATCTTGCGCTTATCCACATCAACATGATACTGCTTTTTCAGTTCTTCCGCAATTTCTTTCGCGGTAATGGAACCAAAAAGGCGGCCGCCCTGCCCGGCTTTCGCGGAAAGCTTCACGCTTTTTCCCTGGATTTTATCCGCAATCTGCTGTGCGTTTTCTTTTTCAACCTGAATTTTATGCGCTTTTGCTTCTTCGGCGTTTTTCAGTTCGTTCATCGCCTGAGCATTTGCTTCCTTCGCCAGCTTGCGCGGGAACAGATAATTACGCGCGTAACCGTCACTGACGTTGATTAAATCGCCCTTTTTCCCGCTTCCCTTAATATCTTCCAGCAGTACTACTTTCATAAATCGAACCTCCTGTTAAAAATGACAGATTAGTGGACTTATTCAATGGCTTTCGCCATTGTGTCATTGAGAATAGCAATTAACTTCTCTCTTGCCTGCGCAACAGTCACGCCGCTCAGCTGTGTGCCCGCCATCGTAAGATGACCTCCGCCGCCGAGCGCCTCCATAATCAACTGAACATTGACTTCGCCCAGAGAACGCGCGGATACATTCACCATATTTGCACAGGGGAAAATTACAAAAGAGGCTTTTACCCCCTGAATGGAGAGGAGTTCATCCGCAGCTTGTGCGGATGTAATACGGATATCGGGAAATTCCCGTTCAGCAGAAGCAATCGCGCAGTCGTTCTGAATTTCGGCATGGGACACAATTTCATATTTTGCCTTATAGGTGTCAATTGTGTCGGAAAACAGTCTTTTTACTTCAACTGTATCCGCGCCGCGTCCGCGCAGGAACGAAGCGGCTTCAAACGTACGCACCCCGGTTTTCAGCACAAAGTTCTTTGTATCAAGCATAATACCCGACATCAGCGCTTCCGCTTCCGCCTGATTCAGCACGTTTTCACCGATATACTGCACAAGTTCCGCCACCATTTCGGAAGCGGAGCTGGCGTAGGGCTCGTGGTAGAAAATCAGCGTTTTTTCAATGTGCTTTACCATCATCCGATGATGATCAATCACCGCCACGCGGGAAGCCGCGTTCAGCAGCTCCAGACTCTCCACAAATTCCGGCGAATGCGTATCCACAACAATGAGCATGGTTTTCGGGGAAACCATGGACAGCGCTTCCATCGGCGAAATAAAGATTCGCCCTTCATTGGCTGCTTCCATGGAAGCAAGCAGCGGGGAAGCCAGCGTTTGGTAACGGTTAATCACGATATACGTTGATTTTTTCAGTGCCTTGGTGGAAGCGCTCCACAAGCCGATGGCTGCGCCGACGCAGTCCAAATCGGAAAATTTATGCCCCATAATCAGGACATTGTCGCTGCTCTTGATATGGTCGGACAAAGCGGCGGCAATGACGCGGGTGCGTACCTTATCCCGCTTTTCCACCCCTTTGGAAAGGCCGCCGAAGAACTCATATGTATCGTCCTTTTGCTTGACGGCCACCTGATCGCCGCCGCGGCCCAATGCCATTTCCAACGCCTTGCGTGCCCACTCTTCGCCTTCACGGAGCGATGACGCCCCGCGTCCAAGGCCGATGGACACCGTGGCGCTGCGCCGTTCACCGGCTTTTACGGTACGAACGGTGTCCAAAATCTGAAAGCGTTTTTCCATGGCTTCGCGGACATGCGCCTCATCGGTCAGAATCAGGTAACGGCTACCGCTGAGTTTCTTGAAAAATCCGTTCATGCTCTGCGCCCAGTTGATGAGCGCGCTTTCCACTTCTGAAACAATGCGGGATTCCTCGCTGCCTGTCGCGTCACGGGCAAGTTCCTCCCGGTTATCAAAAGAAGCCAGCGCAACAACCGGGCGGCGCTCGGTATATTCTCTATTAATTTCTTTATAGTAGGTATCGTCCAGAAAATAAACAATACTGCCGTATTCGGTTTTTGTACCGAACACGGTAAATTGTCTGGAGCCGTACATGATATCTGTTCCGCCCCCGTCAACAATCTGCTGCAGCGTTTTCGGGTAAATAAACTTGAGGATATTTTCCCCGCGGCATTCGTGCCTGATACTGACATCCTGCAAAAACGCCTTGTTTACCCAGATAATATCGCCTTCGCCGCCAACGACTGCAACGGGCATGGTAAAGTCCTGAAGAGTCCGGTATTCATCACCGGAAAGAACCTTTTGGGCGCCCTTTACCGCAGTTGACACATACGCTTTAAATCGCTCGGTAGACAGGAATATTGCTGCAACCGCCGCGATGGAAAGCGAAATTTCAACGATAAATATAACACGGTTCCAGTACCAGCTTGCGCCGGCCATTGCGAACATAACACCCGCAACGACATAAAACACCGGTGAAGCGACCCATACTTTTCTTTTCAAGTTCATTACCCCTTTGGCTGGACGCACCAACGAAACGAAAGGCAAAAGCTGCCCTGCTTTCCGCAGTGGTCCCTTACACTTCCATAATAATCGGAAGAATCATCGGACTCCGTTTCGTCCTGTCATAAAGCATACGGGAAAGTTCATCCTTAATGCGGGTTTTCAGTGTTCCCCAGTCATGAATTTTATTCTGTGCACAGGTATCCAGTACGGCAGTAACCGCTACTCTGGCCTCATCCATCAGCGGTTCGGACTCGCGTACATATACAAATCCGCGGGAAACCACATCCGGGCCGGAAATAATCTGGCCGTCCGTAGCGCTGATCGTGCAAACCACGACAATCAAACCGTCTTCCGCAAGGTGCTTTCTGTCACGCAGTACAATGCTGCCAACATCGCCCACACCCAAGCCGTCAACCAGAATTCTGCCGGCAGGCACGGACGCCAGTTTTTTCATATAATCCTGATTCAGTTCCAGTACGTCGCCGATATCACCGATATAGACGTTGGAAGCATTCTTGCCCATTGCATAGGCAAGGCCGGCGTTTTTACGCAGATGCTTCTGCTCGCCATGAACCGGAATATAATATTTCGGCTTGATGATACCCTGCATCAGTTTCAGCTCTTCCTGACAAGCATGACCGGAAACGTGGACTTCATACATGGATTCGTACACGACCTCACAGCCGCGTTTCATTAGCTCGTCAATCACGACGCCGACAGTCTTTTCATTGCCGGGAATCGGTCTTGCGGATATAATGATGAAGTCACCGGGGCCGACCTCCACCTTGCGGTGGTCGGCAAACGCCATGCGCGTCAGTGCGCTCATCGGCTCGCCCTGACTGCCCGTTGTGACCAGCACAACCTTCTCTTTCGGGTAACGGTTGATCGTATCAAGATCAATCAGCACGCCGTCCGGAACATTCAGGTAACCCATTTCCACGCCGATGCCCATCACATTGAGCATGCTGCGCCCGGAAAGCGCCACCTTGCGCCCGAACTTCACCGCGCAGTCGATAATCTGCTGCACGCGGCTGACGTTGGACGCAAAAGTAGCTATAATGATACGGCTGTTTTCCGCGCGCTGGAACAGGCGCTCAAACGAATCGCCGACCTTACCTTCGGTCATGGTGTAACCCGGACGCTCCGCGTTTGTGGAATCCGCCATCAACGCGAGAACGCCTTCCTGACCGAGCTGAGCGAAACGGCCCAAATCAATCATGCCGCCCTGTGTAGGGGTACAGTCAATTTTAAAGTCACCCGTATGAACCACCGTTCCCGCGGGGGAGTGAATCGCGATGCCCACGGCATCGGGGATTGAGTGGTTTACATGGATAAATTCAACGTCCATACAGCCGAGTTTAATGTGCTCGCCCGGATTCACAACGTTCGTCCTTGCTTTATTTGCAAGTCCGTGCTCTTTCAGCTTGCCCCCAACCAAACCAAGCGTCAGGCGGGTGCCGTAAATCGGAATATTCATTTTCTTCAGCAGATACGGAATGGCACCGATATGATCCTCATGACCATGCGTCAGCACAAGGCCGCGGATTTTATCCACGTTGCGCTCCAGAAATGTAAAATCGGGGAGCACAAGATCAACGCCGGGCATATCGTCATCCGGGAATGCCATACCGCAGTCTAGAATGAACATGTCATCGCCGCACTCAAACAGAGTCATATTCTTGCCGATTTCGTTTAAGCCGCCGAGGAAATACGCCTTGATGGAGGGTTTCTGAGCAGCCTTCTGCCCCCTCCTGTTTGACGGACGCCGATTCTGCTTCTGACCGGGCTGTGCAGCCGGTTTCGCATGAGCCGCCGGGCCCTGGGTTGACAACCCTTGGACTGACGGTCTTTGGGCCGTTGGTATCGGGGTCGTCACAGCGGGTGTCTTTGCGGCGGGCTGCTGTTTGGCCGGTGCCTGCTGCGGGCGCCTTTGCGGTCTGCGTTTTGGCTGCGGCGGCTGCTGCATTTGCGGCTGCTGCGGCTCCTGTGCCGCGACCGGCTCGCCGCCGATTACCTGATCCGCGGGCTTGTGCTGCGGTTTACGCCTTGCCTGCTGCCCCGCAGCCTTTCCGTGATTCTGCGGCGGCACAATCTTCTGATAAAGGGATGTGCCGGCCTCACTTCCTGCTCCAGTTTTTGGCTCTGCAGCCTCGGCGCGCTCAGCCGGTTTATTCTGATTTGTTTCTGTCACGAAATAACCTCCATTGTTAATCAGGGTGCAACCAATAAAGCCCGTCGGTAAGCGGTACCGCCGGACATGGCAATGCCCTGTTATTATTTGTTGCATTTTTCGCACTGCTGCGGGCAGCTGCCAAAAATGACTTTTTCATGCATCACATGCATAGATTAAGTATATTTAATGTCTAAAATAAACTTACAAAAGAAATCCGGACACAAATATTAATATTATTTTACATTGATTCCGAAATACTGTCAAGTAATACTCCCTGCTGAATGTAAATATATTATATCCCCGCTTCTCGGACATTAAACACAAAATAGAATTGTTTGTGCAAATATAAGTATGATATAATAGTCTCAAGCCTAACGCTTTGAGACACTGGAAATTTGCTGAGCACCGCCCCCTTCGCCGCTTCGCGTCATCGCAAATTTTCAGCTGAGCGGGAGGTCGGATTAGAAATCCCATTATAATCGTTGTAAGGATGATAAAATGAAACGGGTTGAAATATTTACGGACGGCGCATGCCAGGGAAATCCCGGGCCGGGAGGCTGGGGCGCCGTGCTGCGCTACAACGGCAAAGAAAAGGAAATCAGCGGGGGTGCGGGAGACACCACGAATAACCGCATGGAGCTGAGCGGGGTTATTGAAGCGCTCAAAACTCTGAAAGAGCCGTGCGAGGTGATTCTTTGCAGCGATTCCAAATATGTTTGCGACGGAATACAAAAGGGCTGGGCAAAAAGCTGGAAGCGCAACAACTGGCGCAAAGCGGACAAAAAACCGGCTTTGAACACCGACCTTTGGGACATGCTGCTAACGCTGCTCGACCAGCATCAAGTTACAATCAAGTGGGTAAAGGGGCACGCAGGTCACCCTGAAAATGAACGGTGCGACAGGCTTGCCGTCGCGCAGGCGGAAATGCATCGTGCTTCTCTGCGCTCATAAACGTCAGAAATACATGATATAAAATTAAGGTGATACAATGGTACAGATTATATATGTGGATAACGCGGCGACCACGCCGGTTTCGGAAACGGTACTGGAAGCGATGAGGCCGCTGTTTGTAAACTGCTACGGCAATCCTTCCAGCTTGTATTCCGTGGGGCGCGAAGCAAAGCGGCGTCTGGAGCTTGCCAGAGAAACGGTTGCAGACTGTCTTGGCGCACATCCGAGCGAAATATTCTTCACCTCCGGCGGCAGCGAAAGCGACAATTGGGCGA
The DNA here is from genome assembly GCA_023416955.1 of Bacillota bacterium. Classification (GTDB taxonomy): domain Bacteria; phylum Bacillota; class Clostridia; order Oscillospirales; family Acutalibacteraceae; genus Caproiciproducens. The sequence continues at coordinate 28,017 of JAEZGM010000045.1, forward strand.
TCCGGGGCGCGGTGCGTCTGCTTGCCGCACAGGGAAAGAAACATATTATTACGACGAAATTTGAGCATCACGCCGTGCTGCACACCTGCGAAGAGCTGGAAGAGGAAGGCTTTGCGGTGACTTATCTGGACGTGCATAGCGACGGCCTTGTTCGCCCTCAGGAGGTGGAAGCAGCCATTCGGGAAAACACCGCGCTGGTATCCGTAATGTTCGCCAATAACGAGATCGGCACCATACAGCCGATTGCCGAAATCGGGGAAATCTGCAAAAAGCACGGCGTACTCTTTCACACCGACGCCGTTCAGGCCGCCGGAGCCGTTCCGATTGACATAAAAGCGCAGAATATTGACCTGCTCTCCCTTTCAGCCCACAAATTTCACGGCCCGAAAGGCGTGGGCGCGCTATACATTCGCAGGGGGCTTGCACTGCAAAACCTGATTTTCGGCGGTGCGCAGGAACGCGGGCGCAGAGCCGGAACAGAAAATGTACCGGGGATTATCGGATTAAGCACAGCGCTGAAAGAAGCCTGTGACGGCATGGAAGAACGTAACGCGCGCCTGACCGAAATGCGCGACAGACTGATCAACAGCGCATTAAAAATTGAACGCACCCGACTGAACGGCGACCCGGTAAAGCGGCTTCCCGGGAATGTAAATCTGTGCTTTGAAGGCGTTGAGGGCGAGTCCCTGCTGCTGATGCTTGACCGCAGGGGCGTTTGCGCTTCGTCCGGCTCCGCCTGTACCTCCGGCTCACTTGACCCAAGCCATGTGCTGCTGGCGCTCGGCATCCCGCGTGAAATCGCCAAAGGCTCGCTTCGGATTTCGCTCGGCGGGCAGAACACGGAGGAAGAAGTGAATCAAATCATCGAAATTCTTCCTGAACTTGTGGAACGGCTGCGCTCCGTATCAGCGCTGTAAAGCCGGACATAAATGCGGTACAATGAAATCCATCATCTATAAATATAAAAATGCGCTTTGAAGCGGCTCCTGAAAGCCAAATCAAGGCGCATTTTCGATTGTGTTTTTATATTAGTGCTTGTTTGTAAAACGAGAAGAATTGTGTAAATTACAAAAATATCAGCATAGATAGGACAATCAAGCGGATTTATTTTGAGTTAAATAGAAAAAATTGTTTTTCTTTTTACAAACAAGACCTAGGAACTGTTTTAATCCAATTTATCTTTTTAATGAGTTCTTCACCGTCGCCAGCTCTTCCCTACTCGGAATAATCAGCTTATAGAACGGCGTTTTCGTAAACGTGCAGAAAATAATAATCGAGCTGATGCCCTGCAGGCTCAGCGAAACGGAGGTTGCGATTGCCACGCCGTTAATACCGAAATGCGGAAGCAGCAGCACGCTAAACAGCAGGTTCGCCGCAATTCCGACCGCGGTTGGGATAATGTTCAGCTCCGGTCTGCCATACGCGGCAATCGAGTTATTCAGCACTTTCGCGTAGGAAATGAATACGGAACCGATAATCAGATACTGCAGCGGCTCAAGCGCGCCGATATATTTGGGAAAAATAAGCGGAACAAAAAAATTTGCTACCAAAACCAGTAAAACCGCAACGACCAAGGTAATATAGGTAACAATTTTACAGGAAACCAGTGTCAGCTTCTGCTTGTCACTCTGCTCCTTCATGCCCGCAATCCGGCTCATGATGACCTGACTAACAGCATCAGGAAGAATCCATACCTGCTGCATCAGTGTCAGCGCGGTGTTGTATACGCCAAAGGCGCCTGTACTGTACCCGCCCTGAACAATATAGCTTCCAAAATTCTGATTCAGGTAGCTCATTGTATTGCTGACATGAGATTTCAGGCTGTATTTTACAACACTGCCGGTCTGCACCTGAAAATCATCTTCAGCGGAAGGCTGCGGCAGCGGGCCGCTCCAGCGCCGCACAGAATAAAGAGCCAAAACGATCATGCCTGCCGAAATCGCAACCGTCGCCCATACCCAAACAGCTGAAGAAGGCCGAAGAAATATAATAATCGCCAGCACAAAAACTAAAATCCGCTGGAGCAGATTAATCATATTAAATGCGCGGAATTTATTTTCACCGCGAAGCACCGCAAGGCAAATATTCAACAGAAAAGAACTCAGGGCATAAATTACAATTGCAAATAAATAAGGAACAGGGGTTTCACTAAATGAACCCGTATCCTTCATTACCAACAAAACAACAGCACCGATCAGCACAATTGCCACACCCAGCCACAGCGTCAGTTTTTTGATGGCGGCCTTCGTGTTTTGTATTTTATAGCGCGACACAAAATAAATTACCGCAGCATTTACGCTGAGACCCAAAAGCGTTGCGAACCCTCCGCCCCAGAGTTGGACTGTATTGTACAGTCCTTTAATCGCCGGATCAACGCGGTTTAAAACCAGAAACGCGGCGATAAAGCTGATGACTGCACCGATTGCGTTCGTGCCGAAGGTATCCAGAGAATCGCGTACAACAGAACTGCTGTTTTTCTTCTTTTCTTTCATGGTTCCATGCTCCCATTTTCCAGTTAGAGTACTGTAACTTGTTACGATAATTTATTGCCGTAAAGTTTACGGTTCATTATAACACCGCAAAAATACAATAACAAGAAAATATTCGCATTCTGCTGCAAGCAAAATCGGTAAAATAGACAGTCAGTTTCTTTTTGACCTAGGTCTTGTTTGCAAAAAGAAAAACGACGGAATAAAACCCATAGACGCAAGCTTTTATTCCTGTTTTTCTACCTGAGCAGAATATATATCCGCTTGATTGCACCATTCTATGCCGATATTTTACTAATTCACACATTCCTCGCATTTTACAAACAATCCCTAGGTAAACGATGATTAAGTCGTCAGATAATCATTGTTTACCTGGGAAGGTGGCTTCTTTCCAGTGCAGCGCGCACTGCGATAAAAAGCGGGATGCCGATAACATCGGCCAGAAACGCGTTGGTGAGTGTAGCGCCGGCCTTCGTCAGAAGCCAGACCTGAGCGGCCTGTGCGGCGGAACCGAGAAGAATCATCTTTATGTAGGAGTATCCGAGGTACATCACGCAGTAGCTCAGGGAACCGGCCACGGCGGCAATAATCAGTCGGCTCAGCTTTTTCGCGGTTTTATCTCCGCCGTAAGCAATGAGCCCGCAGATAAAGGCCATCAGGAATTTTGTGACAAGCGTTACGGGCGCGCTTGAAGCCCAGCCGCCGACAAGGTCGAAAAGGAACGAGCCGATGCCCGCCGCAAGGCCGCCGTAAACAGGGCCGAGCAGCAAACCGGAAAGAATGCAGAAAACATTCGCGAAGCCGATCATTGTTTTGTCCGGGCCTACCGGGATCTCAACTTTAAAAAACATAGTTGCGACAAACACGAGCGCGCCCATCATGCCCGTCAGCGTAATGTTAAACGTCGTATCTCTTTGGTTTGCATTCAGTTTCATGAGTATAACCTCCAGTATATTTAAGATTAATAGAATAATTCGCTGAGCTGTTCCTTTACGCGCAGCCGGTCAAGCGCGTTGCCCAGAATCACGTAAATCACCGCGCTTGCCCCGGCCTGCACCAAATTCGCGGGAATTTCCGCTAAAGGAGTAAGGAAGCTGCGGTAAATCACGGCTTCCGTCAGGTAGTAGCCTGCTATGCAGATTACGCCCGCGCCGACCGACGCGAAAATGTTGCGACGGGAAACAATGCTTTTTCCCGTCTGCGCAAAGCAGAGCACCATTGCCGATTTAATCAGAAGGGTCGGCAGGGCGTAAACCGCTCCTCCGGTCAGAAGGTCGGACAGCGCTTCACCGATTCCACCCGCGGCAACAGCAAGCGGCGACGGCAAGATGCTGGCGGCGAGATAAAGAAACGCGTCGCCAAGGTGTATGTACCCACCCGTAGCTGGGGTGGGAATATGGAGTACATAGGCGGTTACCAAAAAAATCAGCGCGGCAAACATGGCCGTCAATACATAGGGCTTCAATCCTTTTTTATGATTCTGCTGCATAATCCGCTCTCCTGTCGTTGATTTACTTTCAAACTGTGCTATAATAATACCGTAAAACTGTAAGTGTTAAAATATACAGTTTATAAAAATAGTATCAATACAGTTTGGAGCCGTCATGACATACGATTATATTCTTCTGGATTTTACATTGGAAACGCCGCTGTACCAGCAGCTTTACCTTGCGGTGAAAAACGCCATCGAATCAGGAAACCTGACGAAGGGTGAAAAACTGCCTTCCATTCGCAAGCTGGCGGGCGACCTGCAGCTGAGCTGTACCACGGTGAGCGCCGCGTATCAGCAGCTCTGCGTGGAGGGCTACCTTGCGCCGCAGCCGCAGCGCGGCTACTTTGTTTTGCCCTCCGCCAAAAAATCGGAGGAACACAGCCGTCCCCCCGTTTCCGAAATGCCGGTCAGCCGGCGGAAAATCCGCTATAATTTCGGCAGCGACTGTGTGGACAGCGCGAATACCGACATTAAAATATGGCGCAGGCATATCCGCGATGTGCTGAACCGGCAGGAGGTGCTCTCCGCCTATGGGAATCATCAGGGAGAGCCGGAACTGCGCGAAGTACTTTCCGCATACAGCTACGGCATGCGCGGGGTTGCTGCCGCGCCGGAACAGATTGTAATCGGCGCGGGGACACAGCCGCTGCTGTCGATTCTATGTGGGCTGCTCAAGGACGGACATCACAGCGTCGCCATAGAAGAACCGGGCTTTTTACAGGCGGAACAGGTGTTTGCCGACTGCGGCATGAACGTGATTCACTTGCCCGCCGACGAAAGCGGAATCTGCATGGACGCGCTGCGGGAAAGCGGAGCCAAACTGGTTTTTGTCAGCCCGTCCAACCGTGTGCGCACCGGAGCGGGAATCCCGGTCAGCCGCCGCTATGAGCTGCTGGAATGGGCGCGGGAAAGCGGGGGAATTTTGATTGAGGACGACTACAACGGAGAGCTCCGTTACCGCGCCCGCCCGATTCCCGCAATGCAGGGAATGGACGGCGGACAGAACGTCGTCTATATCGGGTCGTTTTCCAAGCTCCTTCTTCCCTCCGTGCGAATCGGCTATATGGTTCTTCCCGCAAGGCTGCTGGAGCGCTACCGCACGCGCGCGGCGCGCTACAATCAAACGGCCTCCAAGGTTGAACAGCTCGCTTTGAGCCGGTATATCCGCGATGGGCAGTTGGAGCGCCATCTCAGAGGGCTGAGAAAGCTGTATGCGGCCAAAAGCGAATTGCTGCTGCACGCGCTGACGGAAGCTTTCGGCGATCGGGTTCATCCGCTTTTGCAGGAAACGCCGCTGTGCGTGGAAGTGACGGTGAAAGTGGAAACATCGTCCGAAAATTTACGCACACTCGCGGAGCGGAACGGCGTTCGGGTAATGCCCGTGAGCGGGAGCAGCCCCGCGAAGGTCACACTTGGCTTTGCAGGAATTCCAACGGACGACATTCTCCCCGCGGTGCAATGCCTGAAGTCCGCATGGGCGGAAGTGGCGGCACTGCCCGGCTGAACTTATTTTAATGAATCAGATTCGATGCAATATTTATTTGTTATTTCCTATTAAAAGTAGTAAAATATAGAATAATTCTACATTGAATTCAGGAGGAAGCAGAATGAGGGCTTACGAAAGATTAATCAATTATGTAGCTCATGATACAACGTCCGACGAAACGGCGGGTGAATCCGTCTGCCCCAGCACGGAAAAACAGAAAATTCTTGCCCGTGCGCTCGTAGAAGAGATGAAGGGCCTTGGCATTGAAGACGCACATATGGACGAATTCGGCTATGTGTACGGCACAGTTCCCGCCACCACAGGGCAGGATTTGCCGGTTATCGGCCTGATTTCCCACATGGACACCAGCCCGTCCGCAAGCGGGGCGAATGTGAAGCCGCGCATCGTTTCCGATTACGATGGCGGAGACATTGTTTTGAACGCGGAAAAAAATATTGTGATGAGCCCGAAACAATATGAAAGTCTGACCGACTATATTGGTAAAGATTTAATCGTGACGGACGGCACCACCCTGCTCGGCGCGGACGACAAGGCCGGAATCGCGGAAATTCTGACGACGGTCGAACGCCTGAAGCAGGACGGAATCCCGCACGGTAAAATTCCTGTGGCCTTTACTCCCGATGAAGAAATCGGCCAGGGAGCGGATCACTTCAACGTGGAGAAATTCAGCGCGGAGTTTGCCTACACCGTGGACGGCGGAAAGCTGGGCGAAATCGAGTATGAAAACTTCAACGCAGCCGCTGCCGTTGTGACGGTACACGGAGTCAACATTCACCCCGGCGATGCGAAAAACCGCATGAAGAGCGCCCTTTTGATGGGGATTGAGTTTAACGCCATGCTGCCGCCGAATGAAATTCCGGCCTGCACCGAGGGTTACGAAGGCTTCCATCACCTGTCCCATATGCAAGGTGACGAGGAACAAACCGTACTGCGGTATATTATCCGCGACCATGACCGTTCACAGTTTGAAAGCAAAAAAGCGCAGTTTGAAAAAGTAGCGGCTTTCCTGAATGACAAGTACGGGGACGGCACCGTTGAACTCGACCTGCGCGACTCCTATTATAATATGAAAGAGAAAATCGAGCCGCATATGTTCCTGATTGAGAACGCAAAGCAGGCCATGACCGACGCGGGAGTAACGCCGGAAGTTGTGGCAATCCGCGGCGGTACGGACGGCGCACGTCTCTCGTTTATGGGTCTTCCCTGCCCCAACCTTTCCACCGGCGGCCACAACTTCCACGGACGCTTTGAATATATTCCCGTTCAGTCCATGGACAGCATGGTCGAGGTACTGCTGAATATTGTACGCGCGGAATAATCCACTCTTAAAATTTTACTGAAACTATGGTATAGTACTATGGTAAATTACAACCAAGCTGCCGTTTTGCAGTTTGGTTGTATTAAAATACAGGTTATGGTATAATGTTGCAATATACCTTGGACCTTGCTTTATAAACGGAAAACAGCGGATATGAAAGCTGAAATTGCGCCGGACAATGAAATAAACGGCAGACGCCGCAATTTCAGTTAAAAAGACAAATTTTTTGGTTTCATAAACAAGGCCTTAAATTTAGAAAGCGATTAAAAGGGGTTAACGGAAAATGATGAGTGTCAACCAATACCGCACGCATCTGTGCGGTGAAATCAGCGAAAAGGACATCGGAAAAGAAGTGCGTGTCGCCGGCTGGGTCGAAACGATCCGCGACCACGGCGGCGTGCAGTTTATCGACCTGCGCGACCAGTACGGCATTGTACAACTGGTTGTGCATGAGAATGAGCTGCTGAATCAGGTAAACAGAGAATGCACAATCACTGCCTCAGGCGTTGTGATTCTGCGCGACGAAGACACCGTTAACCCCAATATCAATACCGGCACCGTTGAAGTGAAAGTGGAAGCTTTGACGGTGCTGGGCAAAGCGCTTTCCGCTCTTCCGTTTGACATCAATGCCTCCAAGGATACCAAGGAGGATGTACGGCTGAAATACCGCTACCTCGACCTGCGCAATCCGCTTGTTCATGAAAATATCGTGCTGCGCTCCCATATCATCTCATTCCTTCGCCAGAAAATGACGGACATGGGCTTCCTTGAAATTCAGACGCCGATTCTGTCCGCTTCTTCCCCCGAGGGCGCGCGCGATTATCTGATCCCGAGCCGCCGCCACGCGGGTAAATTTTACGCGCTGCCGCAGGCTCCGCAGATTTTCAAGCAGCTTTTGATGGTCTCCGGCTTTGACCGGTATTTTCAGATTGCGCCGTGCTTCCGCGACGAGGACGCGCGCGCCGACCGTTCTCCGGGCGAATTCTATCAGCTTGATTTTGAAATGGCGTTCGCCACGCAGGAGGATGTTTTTGCCGTTGCGGAAGAAGTGCTGGGCGATACCTTTGCGACCTTCTCTGACAAAAAAGTTTCGAAAGCGCCGTTTGTACGGATTCCCTTCGCGGAATCCATGCTGAAATACGGCACGGATAAGCCGGATTTGCGCAACCCGCTTGACATCATTGATATTACCGATATTTTTGAAAATACAGATTTTAAGCCGTTTCTGAACAAAACGGTGCGCTCCGTTACCGTACCGGGCTGCGCCGGCCAACCGAAGAGCTTCTTTGAAAATATGCTGAAGTTTTCCGAAGAAATCGGCATGAAAGGCCTCGGCTACATTAGCGTGACCGAGGACGGAGAATATAAGGGCCCCATCAATAAATATCTGCCCGACGACAAAAGGAATGAGCTGACCCGCCGGGCGGATTTGAAACCCGGCAGCGTGATTTTCTTTATTGCGGACAGCGCGCAGGCGGCGCCGAAGCTTGCCGGGCAAATCCGCGCCGAGCTTGGCCGCAGGCTGAACCTGATTGACGAAAATTCGTATCAGCTATGCTTCATCGTAGACTTCCCAATGTATGAAATCGACGAGGACACCGGGAACCCGGTCTTTACGCACAACCCGTTCTCCATGCCGCAGGGCGGTATGGACGCGCTGCTGAACCGGCACCCTGAGGAAGTTCTTGCCTATCAGTACGATATTGTGTGCAACGGTGTGGAGCTTTCCTCCGGCGCGGTACGCAATCACGATGTGGAAATTATGAAAAAGGCGTTTGAAATTGCGGGCTATACGGAAGACGACATCAGGACGAAATTCACCGCGCTCTACAACGCGTTTCAGTATGGAGCGCCGCCGCACGCCGGTATGGCGCCGGGTGTTGACCGCATGATTATGCTGCTGACCGGGGAAGAAAATATCCGCGAAGTCATTGCGTTCCCGATGAACTCCAACGCGCAGGACGTGCTGATGGGCGCGCCGAATGAAGTGACGGAGCAGCAGCTGCGCGAAGTGCATATCCGCTTAAGAAATAAAGCATAAAGGAGGATTCTGTATGGTCACCCATGAGGAAATTCGCAAAATTGCAAAACTGGCGAAGCTGTCGGTCGGGGAAGAAGAATTGGAAAAGCTGACCCGCGACATGAGTGAAATCATCGGCTTTGCCGACACCATAAATGCCGCGAGCACGGAAGCCTCCGATTTTGACAATATTAATAATCTTTCCAATGTACTGCGCGAGGACGTTGCTGCGCCCTCGTTCGACAGGGAAGAAATCCTGAAAAACGCGCCGAGCCGGGAAGACGATTATTTCCTGGTCAATAAGCGCCTGTAGGAGGTTCGAATGGAAAGCAAAATTCAAAAATTGAGCGGGTTGCTGGCAACTAAGCAAATCAGCTGCCTGGAACTGACGAAAAGCTACCTTTCTGCAATGGAAAGCGACAATAAACAACTGAACGCCTATGTGACCGCCACGCCGGAAAAAGCGCTCGAAACAGCCGAACGCGTGGACAGGAAAATTGCTTCCGGTGAAACGCTTGCCCCGCTGGAAGGCATTCCGATGACCTTGAAGGATAATATTTCCACCAAAGGGATTGAAACGACCTGCTGCTCCAACATGCTGCGCGGCTACGTTCCGATTTACGACGCGACCGTATGGGAAATCCTGCAGAAACAAAACGCGGTTTTGCTCGGAAAAACCAACATGGATGAGTTCGCAATGGGCTCCTCCTGTGAAACCTCCTGCTTCGGCGGAGCGAAAAACCCGCACAACACCGCGCACGTCGCGGGCGGAAGTTCCGGCGGGGTTGCTTCCGCAGTCGGCGGGAACCTTGCCGTTTACGGGCTTGGCTCGGACACCGGCGGCTCCATCCGCCAGCCGGCGAGCTTCTGCGGGCTGGTCGGCTTAAAGCCGACCTACGGCGCGGTTTCGCGCTACGGCCTGATTGCGTATGCATCCAGTTTTGACCAGATCGGCCCTATCACCGCCGGAGTTACGGACACGGCGCTTGTTTATGATGCAATTTCCCTTTATGACAAACGGGACTCCACTTCGCGCGGAAACGCAGGCGAGCCGACGTTCCCCGCCCTGAACCGAAGCATTAAGGGACTGAAAATCGGCATTGCGAAAGAATATTTCGAAGGAATCCGTGAGGACGTCAACGCGGCCATCCAGGAGGCAATCCGTGTTTATGAATCGCTTGGCGCCGAAATCGTCTATTTCGATATGCCCTCGCTGAAATACAGTCTTTCCGTTTACTATATTCTCGCCTGCGCGGAGGCTTCCTCCAATCTGGGGCGCTATGACGGAATCCGCTACGGCTACCGCACGGAGCATTACAGTGACCGTGACGACATGGTGTGCAAAACGCGCAGCGAAGGCTTCGGCGAGGAAGTCAAGCGGAGAATCCTGCTTGGCACCTATGTGCTGAGCGCCGGTTACTATGACGCGTATTACAAAAAAGCGCAGAATCTGCGCGGCACGCTGGTGCGCGCGTTTGAAAGCGCTTTCCAAAGCTGTGACGTGATTCTCGCGCCGACGGTTCCCACGACGGCTTTCCCGCAGAATTTCACGGCGCAGGACCCTGTGGAAACGTATCTGACCGATATCTGCACCGTACCGGTCAATATTGCCGGATTGCCTGCTGTCTCCCTCCCCTGCGGCTTTGACAAGGAGGGCCTGCCCATCGGTATGCAGCTGATCGGCAACCGCTTCTGCGAAAGCACGATCTTAAACGCGGCTTATCAATATGAAGCAGTGGCGGGCGGCGCCGTGACCCGCTCCGTTGACATGGGGGTGCGGCTATGAAAAAATATGAAATGGTCTGCGGACTGGAAACGCACATTGAGCTTTCCACAAATACAAAAATTTTCTGCTCCTGCTCCACGGAGTTCGGCGGCGAACCGAACACGCATTGCTGCCCCGTGTGTATCGGGCTGCCGGGCACGCTTCCGGTGCTGAACGAAACCGTAGTGGAGTACGCCGTGCGCGCCGGGCTGGCGACGCACTGTGAAATCAGCCGTATTTCCAAAATGGACCGTAAAAATTACGTCTACCCCGACCTGCCGAAAGCGTACCAAATCTCGCAGTTTGATATGCCGCTGTGCAAGGGCGGCTATATTGCGCTTTCCAACGGCAGAAAAATCCGTATTACCCGGATTCACATTGAAGAGGACGCGGGAAAACTCGTGCACCAGCGCGGCAATGTGCTGGTGGATTACAACCGCGGCGGCGTGCCGCTGATCGAGATTGTTTCCGAACCGGATATCCGCAGTATTGACGAAGCAAAGGAATACCTGGAACAGTTACAAGTGATTATGCGCTACATCGGCGTTTCCGACTGCAAAATGCAGGAGGGCTCACTGCGCTGCGACGTCAATATTTCCATTCGCCCACAGGGTAGCGAAGCGCTGGGCACGCGCACCGAAATCAAGAATATGAACTCCTTTACGCATATGACACGCGCGATGGACTATGAAATCAACCGGCAGATTGACGTTCTGGAAAGCGGCGAAAAAGTCATTCAGGAAACGCGCCGTTACAACGAAGCGGACGACTGCACGGAAAGTATGCGCGGCAAAGAGGACGCGAACGACTACCGCTATTTCCGCGAACCCGACCTTGTTACCATCGAGGTTTCCCAGGAGCGGATTGACGCGACCCGGGCGCAGATTCCCGAGCTTCCCCAGGAGAAACTGAACCGCTACGTTAGCGAGCTCGGCCTGCCCGAAGCGGACGCGCAGCAGCTTTCGAAGTACCGCCGTATCGCGGAATATTTTGAAGCCGCGTCCGACGGGGTGAAAAACCCGAAAACAGCGGCGAACTGCATGATTGGGCAGATGTTCAGCCGTTTGAGCACAGACGCGGACAAGGAAGCCTTTGGTGTAAAGATAACCCCTGATCAGCTGAAGGAACTGATTGCGCTGTTTGACGCGGGTAAAATCAAAATGAACCTGCTGAAAACCACCCTGGAAAAAATGTTGGATACCGGTGAGCCCGCTTCCGCGTTTATTACGGAAAGCGACCTTGCTGGTCTGGACGAGAGCACGCTTAAAAGTGCCTGTGAACAGGCAATCGCGGACAATCCCGCGGCGGCGGCCGATTTCCTTTCCGGTAAAGAAAAAGCGCTGAAAGCGATTCTGGGAACCGTTATGAAGGCGACCAGAGGGCGCGCCGACGCCGTACAGGCAGAACAGTTGTTGATTTCCCTGTTGAAGCAGAAATAAGCATTTTTAAAGCCAAGATCAACGGCAAAGCCGGGATATTTCTTTCAGATGGAAATATCCCGGCTTTGTTTATAAGCAAACACCACTGATGAGAGGAGAACTATAAAATAGCTCTCTCATCAGTCTGTATTGCTAGGGCACAAATATAAGTGCCTTATATAATTATTTCGGATTACCTTACATAAGTAGTATCATCTGTCTTACGCTCTTTAGGGGCAGGCGCATTCTCTTTTGCGTAGCCCAGAGCAACACAGCCGCACGGAATATACCCCTGCGGCAGCTTTAACTGCGGAATGATTTCCGGGTCGCGCAGACCGGGCACAACAGAGCAGATATAGCAGGAGCCAAGCCCATACGCCTGCGCGGCAAGCATAACATTCATGACGGCGCACGCAGCGTCTTCACGGCCATATTTTCCGGATTCCGGCGCGGACAGCACCACCACAGTCGGCGCGTTGTAAAACGGGATATGCCCGGGTGCGAAGCCTCCCCCGTTTTTCACTGTTGTGTCTACGATGTCTGTCATCAGCTGTTTGTTCTGAATCACAGTAAAATGTCTGGCCTGCATCCCCATACTGGAAGGGGCGTATTTCGCCGCAATCAAAATATCGGTAAGCTCTTCTTCAGAAATCTGTTCCTGTCTGAATGTACGAATTGTTCTGCGATCAAGCAAATCTTCAATAGTATAATTCAAGATCATCGTTTTTCTCTCCTTAAAATATAGTCATTTAATTCAAAAACAGAACCAATCTCCATTTTCTTGGATGTTTTCTAAAATTAACTGACTATATGATGAATTTCACGTAAATTGAATCAATTATATCCTACTATATTTGTTTTTTCAACTTATTTTTCGTTGATTTTCATTAATTTTAGATTAATAAAAAATTAATATAAAAAAAGGATTGACATTTTCCTGTATTTTGATATAATAATTCACGTTGCTTCAAATATTTGATGCGGAATTGTGTAAAGGTAGCACGACAGACTCTGACTCTGTTTGTGAGGGTTCGAATCCTTCTTCCGCAGCCATAGCCCCTAACGGGGCTTCAATTTTCGAGGTGTGGCTCAGCTTGGTAGAGCGCTACGTTCGGGACGTAGAGGCCGCTGGTTCGAATCCAGTCACCTCGACCATGAAATGATCAAGGACAAAGGCGAAGGCTTTTGTCCTTGTTATTATAAAATTAAATGTTTAGAGTAAAAGCTAAGCACTTAATTTTATGATAAAGGCTTCCGCTATCGCAGCGGTAGCTCTACCATAAAACCTTGTCGATCAGAATCCGTTCCTGTGGCATATCCACTTTTTGTTGGCAGATATGTTATTCCACGTTTTCAGGGGGTTCAGAGGTTCGCTCATTTCGTCGCGCAGCTGATCTAAACTCCAGTATCTATTCTGCAAGGTATTGCAAGCAAGTTGACACGAGCATTTGAAGTCTTATTTCAAATGTTGGTCTTGACTTACTAAGTATTGTCAAGGTTCGGTCTGGTTAACTTCACGATGAGACAAAGCTATGAGAAGTTAACACAGAGGGTAAAAAGAAAAGTCTGCACCCTCCTTGTCGAATAAGGGTACAGACCTTGACATGTATCTGCAATGCGTGTTAAGATAACAGCGTATAAACAGCATTCACAAGTCATATGGGTGTCCATACCCTTATGGCGCATGGCGGTCAACTTTTTCCTAGACGGTTGGCTGCCTGTGGGTGCTTTTTTTACTTTCCACCTAAAAGGGATTATATATCAAATATATACAAATTCCCTTCTTGCACCAAGAAAAAGCGGAACCAGTTCCGCTTTTTATAATTTTTCTGAGCGTCGGAAGATATACTTGAGCTGCAAAGTGTACATGCGAATGCGCACCAGTGATATTTCCATTTTTTCTCTTAACCAACAAATAAATGTCGGCAAATAATAGCCAGTAACAGCCGCAGCTAAACAAATAAACACTACTAGAATTAACTCTTTTGAAGCAGCGCCGCCTCTTATCATCTAGACGATCAATGCTATCATTCCCCTATACCAGCAATCATCAAAACCCATGAAGCGAATACAGCTACATAAGATAGCAGTTGCAATATAAAATATAGCAACTGTATGATTGGCATCAGTAAAAGCAAGGTGATGCGAAGCAACACAGTTAATATTTTCAACGGCAAACTGTGGAGTGTGAATTTAACCTTCGCGTATTCTTCATATGTCAGTTCAACAGTAACAATTCCTTGACCTGCCTCACTATCATAATTCGGAGCATAGTACTCTTTTCTTTTCTGTGGGTCCATGAGAGTTTCATATGCTTCCCTGATCGCGCGAAAAAATGCGCCGGCATTAGGTACATCATTTACATCAGGATGGTACTTTTTTGCAAGGGTTCTATATGCAGCCTTAATTTGCTCTTGTGTAGCATTCTCTTCAATGCCCAGCACTTCATAATACGTCACAATACCAAGCCCTTTTACGCAATATTCTTTTATTTTACTTCTTCATAATATCTCCATAAAATTTTTGTACACTCTGGATACAATTTATTTTGTGGAGGATGCTTATTATGGAAAATGCAACCCATTACATGGAGTTATTAGCGACAAATCAACCGTGGCAATTGATTATTTTCATGGCAATCCCTGTTATTTGCGCTGAAACATTAGCAATAACCGAGTTCATCGTCCTGTATACAAGAAATTTATCAGGAACAGCAAGGAAAGTAAGTAAAGCAACCGGAATTTTCGCTGGAGTTTATTTTACGGCAGTATTTGTTTATTTGCTTGTTAATGCAGTAATTCCGCTAACTACTACAGGAGGTTGGAGAGGACCGTTTGATGTCATTGCCGTAGGCTTCTATCTTTCTGGTGTTATTCCGTTTGTTGGTCTCTTTTTAATAGATACAGGCATCATCGGAAGGAAAAAAGATGAAGCGGGCAAATTAAAACTACACGCAATCTTTGTGAGCATATTTTTAGTGGTCGCGCACATCGCTATGATTTTTGGAATGCTAAATCCCAATTTAATAATCTCGAATGGTAAAATGTAATACAAATCCACCTGCTGGCTTGATGGCTGGCAGGTGGATTTTTCTAGCGCTATAATGTTTTTGTAATTCGGAACGATAATTATAATTGAACAATTGTTTTTGCTGCAATGCACTGCAAGCTTATTTGAATGGAGTGTTTTTATGAGGATCAAAAAAGTAATTCGCACTATTTTTTTAATGACCTTGCTGATAACTATAACAGTTTCTACACAAATATTTGCAAATGCGGCGAGTGTAGAAAGTATAAAAATTAATAATATAACACTAAATTTTAGCAAAATCATTTATATTGATGCCTCGAAAGGAAATGATCTAAACGGTGACGGAAGTAGTTCGAACCCTTATTCCAGTATAAAAACGGCAATGGACTATCTTCGCAATAATGGATTTAAGACCAATTCTGCCATTGTCATGAAGAATGGAGATTATACTTGGGACGGTATCTCAACAGGTTCTTCGTACAATATCAATAACCAATATAGTGGAATGGAACTTTCATTTATTGCTGAAAATCTAGGAAAGGCATACATTTCCGGTAATAACGGAATAGAAACAGGTGTAATAGAAAACAACAATTCTAGTAGGATAAAGTTAACCTTTTACGGAATAATATTCCACAACTCTAAAAGTGATTTCACTCATTTGGCAATGGACGATTCTGGAAATACGTACTACAACTGTGTTTTTAATATTTCTAATTTAGGTGGATGGAATGGAATAGTATCCAAAGCTTGTGCAAAAATAGAAAACTGCATTTTTGCTGACTGCACGTTTTCTAAAGACAATGCGTATCCCATTTCGGGAACTGCGGTCAACTGCGCATCAACTAATACCGTAATGGAACCATCCGCCGGAACAAGAACTACTTGTTTAACTGGTATATCCGTTGATAATTCTTATAATATTACCTCAACGGGCTGGAAAAATTCAGGAACAGGAACTAATCCTGATGGAAGCGTCGCAAGCATCGGCGTTTATGGTGGGGAATTTGCATGGGGATATGTAAGTAATGATAAAACTCCCATTCTGACGGCAAAGGCGTCACCAAATACTGTACACGTCGGGGATCAATTTATCACAACGGTAGCTATCCACAATGTCAGCAATATTTACGCGGAGGATATTAGAATTACTTATGACACCAATTTGTTTGAATACGTTGGGGCTTCGGCGGTCAGTGATTTAAAAATCTACAAAGAAGATACTACTATACCGGGGACTATTCGCCTGATTATTGCACACCTAGGTGCGCCTAATGCCGCAAATGGGGATAAGGACTTAGTTAATCTTACATTCAAAGCAAAGTCACCGGGTACCGGAAAGGTTGATATTATAAAAGGTCGTATAGCTGATAATTCAACGCTAGAAATGGATGTAACGGACAAGAATTGTGGAGAAGACATCATTACGGTGGAAGGCATTAAAGATGTAAATCGAAGCGGTGAATATACTCTTTTAGACCTTGGCATCGATGCTGGATATTATGGTGTCGATGCATCACAGACCGACTCAACAAAATTTGATGCCGATCAGATTATGAACGGTAAAATTGATGACAATGATCTCGCTTCAATAACACAGTCTATTTTAGCGAATACTAATTATCTCCCCAATACATATTAAAATTTTTATTAGTAGAGAATTTTAAAACGGCCCGCCAGATTAATCTCCGGTGGGCTTTTTTATGCGTGAAATAGCTCTCTGCAAACCAATAGGTTTGCAGAGAGCCAAATACAGAGTGGTAAAATCCACCTATAGTATACCCGCTTAATCTGTGCAAGTCAATTGATACGGTTAAAACAGTTCCAGCTATCAATATCTAATAACTGGGGGTGGTACTGGAGGTATTTATCAAGAGTTTCGGGCGGGCTTGCCATGTCATACCACCGACCGCATAGGTCAATTATTTGCTTCAGCGCGTCGGCCTCAGATACGGGGCTCTGTGTTATGACGCTATAGTACATCATGACACGGTCACGATGTCACTTGTCATGCCTGCGTATTCAGTATATGATCCCATAGTGGCTGAATGAGATGATACAAGTCTATAAGTCCCGGCGGAAACAACGATAGATGTACTAATTTCAACATAATCGGGATGTGATGCAGGAGAAGTTGCCGACCAAACTTTATAATTTGTCCAGTTTGATCCGGATTGCTTTTGGAGCGTTGCAGTAACTCCACAACTATTTATATCGAAATCTCCATAAGTTGCAGCATCCACATATAAAGTTTTTCCGTTCGCGCTAAGTCCGTTGTCTATAGACGAGATATTAGTGAACATCGGGGAATAAGTTGTGGCATAAGCTGAAATGGATACGATAGAGACTAAAATTGATACCATTAGAATTACGGATAAGTATTTCTTGATTTTCATATCTATTACCCTTCCTTATATATCATGTTTTCTGCGATCTTGAACAAATCTTTACGAGACATATTAGACTCTAGCCTGATACTACGGCCATCAATGTTCCAAATGATATATCTTCGAACATAACTCTCTCGAGTTTTCTCAGTATAGTAGTACGAAGAGCCTGCATAATTAACCTTTTCCATTGAATTAATCTCATTATCGCTAAAAATTTTAACAGAATCGGCACTTTGAATAACTCTTAAGTTTATTTTATTTCCGCTATATTCAATGGTGGTTTTTTGTGGTGATTGTGTGGCGCTAATGGATTGCACTCCGTCGGGTAGCCATGATGGTAGATAGCAACTGTGAACGGTATTACGTATCTGTGCATTAAATTCCATATTCCATTCTCTATTTTTACTAGAACTGATCGTAAAGTATTGTTCAAAGAAGTGAATAAAAGAACTTCGTGAAGCATCCGCTGACATTACGGCGCCAAAAGTCACTGAAAGTACAAGGATAAAAGAAGCGGCAACCATACCAATACGTTTAAAAGACTTTTTTCGTTTCTCTCTTTTCTTAGCTTCGTCAAATAGTTCCTGCATCCTTGCGAGAAAATCCTCTGAAGGTTCGATTTCATCCGACGCTTCCTGCGAGAGTGTAGAGTGTTCCATTAATTTAGCTTGTTGCAAGGCATAAGCCGATAACACTTTATCCAATTGCCGATCATCCATTCTCAGCACCTCCATTCTCCAAAATACGGCGTAGCATTGTTCTTGCTCTTGTCAATCGCACCCTCACATTAGCATTGCTGATATCCAATGCACGAGCTATTTCGCGCGTGGTCAGATCATAATAGTGTTTTAAAACAATCACATCGTAATACTCACGGCGAATCTCAGGCAATTTTAATATATCTGCTACAACCAATTTATCAATGATGATGTCTTCGATGTCTTCTTGTCCGGCCTTAAATAGGTCTACTTCATCGAGCGGTGTTTCTGTAATTTTATTGCGCTGCCGATAAAGGTTGCGTGCTGAATTTTGGCTCACAATAATCAAATAAGGCTTAAGATCGTTAATTGGTATGGATAATACTTTGTCCGGGTGTTTTATAATTTTCGCAAACGCGTCCTGAACAGCATCCTCTGCCAGCGTTATATCCCCGAGAGTCTTATTTGCTGAGTAAAGCATAACTTTGCAATATCGCTTATAAATATCTTCAATTTTGCTCATTGCACTTTCGCCTCACCATATTACTTTTTTGTACTACGACATAAAGTAACACAGTTCGACAAATTTTGCAATTAACGTGCAACTTATTCACATCACCTCACCGTAATTACCGCTCTAATATACCATACCCAAGTTTTCGACATTTTGTTACAACGTTTTTAAAAAATTTCAACTAAATTTTTGTTACAGTCAATACCACCCGTAAAACGGGTGGCTTGCACGAGCCCTAAAAGGGCATAGGATTGCCAGCGCCTAAAAGACGCTGGCTTTCACTTTGTTCAAGCCGTAGTGGACTGACTACCGGCTAACCCT
>JAEZGM010000008.1 GCA_023416955.1 Bacillota bacterium
GTCTGCCCCCTTTGGCCACTCGGGAACTCCTCCAGATATGGAGCCTCGTGTTCACGAAGCTCTTTTCACAGCGCATTTGTGGAGCTGGCAGACGGACTTGAACCCCCGACCTGCTGATTACAAATCAGCTGCTCTACCAACTGAGCTACGCCAGCACAACAGCGCTTTAATAATATATCATTTCATCGGAGCTTTGTCAATACAAAATATCAGTTTTTTTGTATTTTCTTATCACCGATGAAGTCTCTCTGTGACATTTCCAGACATAAAGCCGCGCCGTATAAAAGGAAGAGAAGCAGGAATACAGCGCGCCGGCGTCACAATATCAATATAAATCCCGGTTATTTACCCGCTATAAAAAAGTAAAGAAGCACCACAATACCGAGAATAATGCGATAGTAGCCAAATGCCTTAAAGTCGTGTTTCTTTATGTATCCCATCAGGAATTTAATCGAGACGATGGATACACCAAACGCGGTCAGTATTCCGACAAGAAGGATTGCGCGTTCCAGCTGGGTGAAAACAAAACCGAATTTCATCAGCTTTACCAGACTGGCGCCAAACATGACCGGAATAGCAAGGAAGAAAGTGAATTCTGCCGCAACGCTGCGAGAAGTGCCAAGCAGCATTGCACCAATAATGGTTGCACCGGAGCGTGAAGTGCCGGGAATCAGCGCCAGAACCTGAAAAATACCGATCAGCGCCGCGGTTTTGTAAGACAGGTCCGTTTCACTCTGAATCAGTGCTCTGCGGCCGCGATTGCGGGTTTCAATCCAGATAAACAGTACACCGTACAATATCAGCGTAATCGCCACGGTCTGGTAATTATAAAAAAGAGCATCAATTTTATCATTGAATAAAATCCCGATGATTCCTGCCGGAACACATGCTATAAGCACCTTAAGCCACAATACGCAGGTATCTTTTTTCTCCTGAGCCGATTTTCTTCGTGAAAACGGATTCAATTTATGGAAGTACAGTACTACAACAGCCATAATGGCGCCGAGCTGGATTACGACCAGAAACATTTCCTTAAACGACGGGGATACGTTCATTTTAATGAACTCATCCGCCAGTATCATATGACCGGTGCTGCTGATGGGAAGCCACTCTGTCAGGCCTTCGATAATACCAAGGACAAGAGCTTTCAAAATTTCAAAAAACGGCATTGCTATCACTCACATTTCTTCTTTTGTTTCTTGGGGCAGCTCCGGGTTTTCCGTGCTGCAGGTGCTTGTACTCTGTTCATTGATTTCTGCGCTCTGCGTGCTGAGAAACCTGTATCTTCTGCCGCCCCAGAACGTAAAAATTCCGCCGAACACAATGTTCAGGTAGAATGTGGCAATACGCCAGAGCGCGATGGCAGGGACAATCGTTTCACCGAAAAATTCATGAAAGAAAAGATAAAACCCGCCTTCCGCGCCACCGGTCGAGCCGGGAAGAGGAACAAAGGAAGCAGCCATAGTAACAAATGTATCGGCTGCGACCATAATAAACACGGGTTCACCTTTTAAATTAAAGCTGCGGTAAACAAAATAAGAGATCAGGCTTGCAATCGTGATCTGAACCAGTGTAAGAAAAATGGTCCAGAAATAAAGGGAAGCGGATTTGCCCATTTTCCGTGAACTCTGATGAAATTTTTGAAGCTCGCTGTGAACGGAATCGTAGATTTTGTTGGACCATTTCTGCATTCTGAGCCGATTCATTACGCGCACCACAAATTCCAGAATAGAATTCGTCATTTTTTCGTTTGTCATCATAAGAAAGACAAATATAATGAAAAGGCTGTTTGTGAAGAGTCCAAACAAGGCGACAAACGAAAAATTACTGACTTTTGTCTGGAAGTAGTTCAGTTCGAACGCGACCAGTATAAATGCGTAAAAAAAGGTGACTGCATGGTGTACCAGCGACTTGATTGCGATGATGGACGATGCGGTGCCGGTGTCCATCTTCATGCGTGTCATGTAGTAAACTTCCATGGGCTCTCCGGCAGAAAACGGGGTGATTGCACTGTAAAAAAGGCCCGCCATGCCAACGTAAAAGGACTGGCCGAATGTCCAGTCTTTTTTCAGGTGGATACAGAAAAGATGGAGCACGGTTGCCTCCAGCAGCCAGCCTGCTACGACCCCGGCGCCGATCCAGGCAAGCCAGGCGGGTCTTAGATGAAAGAAAATATGCCTTAAACTGCGCACACCGTCTTCGGTCTGCAGCAGATATACGAGTACTGCCACAGAAAATGCAATCGTAATTGCCGAAAATATATTTTTGCCCTTATTCGATTTCTTGGTTCCTTGCGTTTCTTGCATAAACATCCTCGTACAAGTTTGTACTTTTTCCAATGGAATGAATTCAGTACAAAACTTTTACGCCATGTTTTACCGAAAGCACAAACACGGCGCTCTGTTTTTATTTATCTCAGCACCCAATAACCCATGCTGAGTATTAACCATCAGTATTATACAACATTTTTAGGCGTAAGGAATAGGAGTTTAGTAAAAAAACTATTATTTCTTCCATTCAATCCGGCCTGCAGGGCGCGGAAAAAGGCTTGACAGCGGGATCTGATGGAATTCGACACAATTTATTCCGGACGGTGAGCAGCGTCCGGCGGCTGAGCGAAATTCGCGATTTTTTTCAGGAACTCCTCATAACTGTCGTGTACATCGGGGTTATCCTGAAAAAACAGGACAAGGGAGTGGAGCTTTGCCAATGTTTCTGTATTCAGATTGTGCTCGACCAGCTCTGTTTCCTCCAGCGTGTCGGCAACACCGATCAGCTTTAAAAACTCCTCCACCGTGTTGTGACGATATAGAAGAAATTGCCCCAACTTTTTCCCTTTATCCGTTAAAAAAATAATTTCATAGCGGTCATATTTCACATACCCCAATTCGGCAAGCTTAAAAATCATTTTTGAAGCGGATGAAGGCTTCACATGAAGCAGATCCGAAAGCCGGCCGACACGAGTATAGTTTTCCTTCGCGCAGAGCCGGTAAATCATTTCCAGATAATCTTCCATGGCGGGCGTAATCTGGCCGCCCTGCTGGTTAAGCATCTGGTATCCTCTGACGGTGTGAAACTGATCACTGCCATAGTTACTCATACCCATCAAATCCTTTTCAGTCATTGATACAGTATATTCGTAACATATTCTGTTTAGGAACATATATTAGCCTAAGGAAAAACTTTCATACAACACTATCTTGCCAAATAAAGTGAGGATGATTACATTGAATCATAAAGAATTGCCGCTGAGCGATATTCAGGTTGGGCAGAGGGCAAGCGTTTCGGCGCTGATGTCTGACGGCGCGGACAGAAGGAGGATGCTCGACCTTGGTCTGGTCAGCGGAACACAGATTGAGCCGCTGTATAAAAGCCCTTCTGGAAGTCCGGTTGCCTATTTAATCCGCGGGGCGGTTATCGCGCTTCGCTCTGATGTTTCCGATAAAATTATGGTGCTGGCGTAATTTGAATGGGTGAGCCCGGAATAGACTGCGGTTCACCCACTATTTTATTGTTTTAGGGGGGCAACCAATGGGATTGTCGGGTAATTCGACCGGCGCCGCAGTCTTGGAAAGCTGTGGCTTCGAAGTTAAAAAGAACGCGCCTGAAGATAAAATTATCGCGCTTGCGGGGAACCCTAATGTTGGGAAAAGCACAGTGTTCAACGCGCTGACCGGAATGAACCAGCACACCGGAAACTGGCCGGGAAAGACTGTGGCCAACGCGCAGGGGAGCTACCGGTATCGGGAAGAGGAGTTTATTCTGGTTGATATTCCGGGTACTTATTCGCTGATGTCCAATTCGGAGGAGGAAGAAATCGCGCGCGATTTTATCTGCTTCGGCGAGCCGGATGCCACTGTTGTCGTAGCGGACGCAACCTGTCTGGAACGCAATTTGAATTTAGTGCTTCAAACGATGGAAATTTCTAAAAACGTGATTCTCTGCGTTAATCTGCTGGACGAAGCAAAGAAAAAGAAAATCAAAATCAACCTGAAGCTGCTGTCGGAGGAACTGGGAATCCCCGTCATCGGCACAAGCGCGCGAAGCGGTAAAGGACTGGATGAGCTGATGGAGGCGGTGTTCGCCGTGACAAGGCGTGAGGCACAGGCCGGAACGCTTCGTATGGATTACGGGGAGGAAATAGAACAAAGCATTACGATCTTACAGCCCGAAATGGAGGCCGCGCTACGTGGTAAAATAAACAGCCGATGGGCGGCGCTGAAACTCTTGGACGGCGATAACAGCCTGATGCAATCACTGAATCACTACCTGGGTTACGAAATCCTTTCCAAGAATGCGGTTGCAGAGCGGCTGACGGAGGCAAACGCCGCGCTGACGCGGGCAGAGATCACAGGGGATACTTTCCGCGACAGGATTGTAACCACGATTGTGAAGGAATGTGAATTGATCGCCAGAAAAACAGTGGAGTATGAAAAAAAAGAGTACGCCGAACGCGACCGGAAGATCGACAAATTACTCACTTCCAAGGCAACCGGAATTCCTGTCATGATCCTGCTGTTGTTTGCGATATTCTGGATTACGATTACAGGGGCAAATTATCCTTCGCAATGGATCGCAGACGGACTTTTCTGGGTAGAAGACCGCCTCCGTAATTTTTTCTCCTGGGCCGCCGCGCCTGCATGGCTGACGGGGGTCCTGGTTGACGGCGTATACCGTACGCTTGCGTGGGTCGTTTCGGTCATGCTGCCGCCCATGGCGATCTTTTTCCCGCTGTTTACGCTATTAGAGGACGTCGGCTACCTTCCGCGCATCGCCTTTAACCTTGACCGTTCGTTCTGTAAGGCCGGCGCGCACGGAAAACAATCCTTGACCATGTGCATGGGATTCGGCTGCAACGCCTGCGGCGTAATCGGCTGCCGTATCATTGATTCCCCGCGCGAGCGCTTAATCGCGATACTTACCAATAATTTTGTTCCCTGCAACGGGCGCTTTGCGCCGCCATAGAAAGGGCAACTTTTAACAGAATGATTTTTCGCGCGAATCAGAGAAATAACAAAGGGCTTCCCATGGATGATTTCACGGGAAGCCCTTAAAAATAATATTTATATGATTGATTTTAAAGTGTGACACCGTCCTTGAATATGGCGAGATCACGCTTGTCAAGCGATTCGGATTTCGCTTTCTCTTCGCCGGACGCAACATGCAGCACCAGGTCAAACAGCTCATTTGCCAGTTCGTCCATGGGAACGCCGGAGAGCAGTCTGCCCGCGTCCATGTCGATCCACTTATGTTTTTTCTGCATCAATGCCGAGTTGCTGGATATTTTCAGCGTGGGAACCGGGCAGCCGAACGGCGTGCCTCTTCCGGTAGTGAACAGTACCATTTGCGCACCCGAAATTGCGGTGGCGGTCGCGGCCACCATGTCGTTGCCGGGCGCCTGCAGCAGATTCAGTCCCTTTTCAGACAGAGAATCGCCGTAAGCCAGCACATCGCGCACAGGCGCGGTTCCGCCTTTCTGCACACAGCCGAGCGATTTGTCCTCCAGTGTGGTTATGCCGCCCGCCTTGTTGCCGGGGGAGGGATTGGAGTCGATCTCCTGCCCATAACGGATGAAATACTTTTTAAAATTATTGATAAGCTCCACTGTCTTTTGAAATACCGCCTCATTCTCACAGCGGTTCATCAGCAGCGTTTCCGCACCGAACATTTCAGGTACTTCCGTCAGAATGGTACTGCCGCCCTGCGCGATCAACCGGTCGGAAAATGAGCCGACAAGCGGGTTTGCGGTAATACCGGAAAAGCCGTCGGAGCCGCCGCATTTCAGCCCCACAATCAGCTCCGACGCGCTGCAAGGCTCGCGGTGGAAGGAGGAAGCGTATTGGCACAGCTCCCGCATCAGCGGCAGGGCGGCTTCTACTTCGTCTTCCTGTTCCTGGCAGACGAGAAATTTTACACGGTCAGGATTGTAGTCCCCCAAGACCCTTTTCATTTCTTCCACATGGTTGTTTTCACACCCAAGACCCAGCACAAGCACTGCGCCCGCGTTTGGGTGGCGAATGAGTCCGCACAGCGCTTTTTGTGTGTTCAGCAGATCGCTTCCCAGTTGTGAACAGCCGTAAGGGTGGCTGTAAGCGGTAATGCTATCCAGCATGGGAGATAGAAATTCCTTCGAGGCTTCTTCAATCTGTTTTGCAATCGCGTTTACACATCCCACGGTGGGGATAATCCAGACCTCGTTGCGGATGCCCACAGAGCCGTCCGCCCGACGGTAGCCGAGAAATGTTTTTGGCGAAATGGGTTTCAGCGGCTCGATATCGGGGTGGTATTCATAGCTGAGCAGTTCACCCAGCTTCGTATTCACACAGTGCGTGTGAACCCACTCGCCCGGCTGAATGTCCCTTGTGGCCGTCCCGATCGGAAATCCGTATTTCACAATATCGGCGCCGACGGGGATCAATTTCAGTGCGACTTTGTGCCCCGAAGGGATCTCCTGCACCGCCGAAATACCCTCGTCAATCGGTTCCCCTTTTGAGAGGGGCTCAAGCGCTACGGCGACATTGTCGGAATTATGAATGCGGTATATTTTATTTGTCATAACGAAACCCCTTATCGGTCTTCCAGCGCGAAGGACATCGCTTCCGCCGGATTACTTCTGATACGCTCCAAATCCGCGCATACGGTTTCGGTAAAGCCTTTGTACTGATTCAGATCTTCGCCCCAAAAAGCATTGTTCCCTGCCAAAAGCGTTACAAAATCCTGAGCGAGGTCTGCCCTGCTGTGCGCCGCGAAAAACTCCAGAACAGCCTGATCATCGCGTATCAGGTAAGGCTGGCCGTCACGGCTGCCCGTAAGCGCTCCGCTTTGAAAATCGTCGGAGGAGTAAAAGGCCGCAAGCGCAGCGAATGAGAATGTGAGAAGACGCGGAATCTTGCCCGTTTCGTTGTAGATATCGCGGAAGGTCGGAAGAATTCTCGATTTCCATTTGGATACGGAATTCAACGCAATGGAAAGCAGTTCGTGTTTGACAAACGGATTTTCATACCGCTCAAAAACAGAGTTTGCGAAGGCGACGGCCTCTTCTCTCGGCAGCTTGACCGTCGGCACAATTTCTTTCAGAACAACGGTATCCATATAGCGTCGGATCAGGGAATCCTCCATACAATCCAGCACGATTTCCTTGCCCATCAGATAGCCCGCAAGTACGGTTGCAGTATGCGCACCGTTCAGAATGCGCACTTTGCGCTCGCGGAACGGGCGCTGATCCTTTGTAAATACGACCGGAAGCCCCGCCTGATCAAGGGGAAACTCTTTGGAAATGTCTTTGTCGCTTTCAATCACCCACAGCGCGAATGGCTCACAGGTATCCAGCAGTTGGTCCTCATAGTCGAGCTGCTCGCAAAGCTGCTGCGCTTCCCCCTTCGGGTAGCCGGTCACAATGCGGTCAACCAGCGTGCTGCAAAAAATATTATTTTTCTGAATCCATGCGGTGAACTCCGCTCCCAGCTTCCACAAATCCGCCAGCTTCAGTACACATTCCTTCAGCTTGCCGCCGTTATTCTCAATCAATTCAACAGGAAGAATAATCAGACCTTTATCAGGGACGCCATGAAAATGGCGGAAACGCTCATACAGGAATTTCGTCAGCTTACCCGGGTATGTAGCCGGGGGCTCCGATTCAAAGCGGTCGCTCGGGTCAAATACAATTCCTGCCTCCGTGGTGTTTGAAACCACAAAACGGAGAGAATCCAGCTGTGCAAGACGCATGAAGTCCGTGTACTCCGAAGCGGAATCCAGTACCTGCTGGACGGAAGTAACAACCCGGTTCTCTTCATATTTCCGTCCGTCCTTCTTCCCACGCAGTGAAACGGTGTAAAGATTATTCTGTTTATGAAAGAGATCAAGGTTCCCGTAGGGAATCGGCTTCACGATTGCAATATTGCCATTGAAAATCCCCTGTTCGTTTGCCTTGTCGATCATATAATCCACAAAAGCGCGCAAAAAATTACCCTCGCCGAACTGGACGACCTTTATCGGCCTTTCCTTGGTGGAATAAATTTCATTTATTTTCTGCATAATGCTCCTCCTTTTAAATTGTAAGTGCTTACATTATGTATTTTAGCATTTCTCTTTGGAAAGTCAAGATAATTTATATAAAATAATTAATTATAGGATTTATCTTGATTTATATTATGTGTAATGCTATAATCTCGTTGAAAGTGCTTACAATTTTAGGAGCGTGTTTATGAATATTTATGACATTGCCCGGCGCAGCGGGGTTTCAATAGCGACGGTTTCCCGCGTACTGAACGGCGGGAAAAATGTGAGTGAAAAAACAAAGGAAAAAGTGCTTGCGGTTATGCAGGAAGAGGAGTACACACCGAATGCGTTTGCCCGGGGACTGGGGCTGAACTCCATGAAAATGGTCGGAATCCTCTGTACGGACGTGTCGGATGATTATTACGCGAAGGCGGTTTCCCTCATAGAGGGGAGTCTGCGCCGACGCGGATTTGATGTGCTGCTCTGCTGCACGGGCAACAGTCTCGAGGAAAAGAAAAAGTACATGGAGCTTCTTCTGCAAAAGCATGTGGATGCGCTTGTGCTCATCGGTTCCGCATTTCAGGAAAAAACAGATAACTCTCACATAGAATCCGCCTCGAAACAGGTACCCGTCGTTATTATCAACGGCCTTGTTGAGCTGCCGAATGTCTACTGTGTGCTCTGTGAGGAAAAGGAAGCGGTACAGGACAATGTTCGCCTGCTCTTTCAGCAGGGCTGCCGGAAAATTCTTTATCTTTATGACACGCTGACTTACAGCGGGTGCCAAAAGCTGTCGGGTTACCGGGAAGGCTGCCTGCAGTGCGGAATTTCTGAAAAGGATTTACTGGCTGTATGCGTCGGTAAAGGCGTTGAGCAGACAAAAACAAAAGTGGAATCCATGATGCGTGACGGGGTTCTGTTTGAAGCCGTTATGGCCTCGGAGGATCTGATTGCCATCGGTGCCCAGAAGGCGGTTGCGGCGTCCGGACTGACGCTGCCCGTCATCGGATTCAATAATTCCGTACTGGCGCAATGCGCTTCTCCGGCTCTTTCCAGCGTGGACAACATGCTGGAGACGCTGTGCCCGACCGCGGTGAACCTGCTGATGGATTTACTGGAAAACAAAGCCGTGCCCGGAAAAATAGTTCTTTCCGCCCATCTGGTTGAGCGGGAAACTTTCCACGCGCGGTAATACTTAAATTTTATTGAAGCAAATGGAGGAACAGGTATGAAAGCGTTTATGGACGAGGATTTTTTATTGACCAATGAAACGGCGAAAAGACTGTTTCATGAACATGCGGAGCAGATGCCGATTGTGGATTTTCACTGTCACATCAATCCCGCCGAAATTGCGCAGAACCGCAAATTTGAAAACATTTCACAGGCCTGGCTTGGTGGGGACCATTACAAATGGAAGCTGATGCGCTCCAACGGAGTGGACGAAAAATATGTGACCGGCAGTGCCGGAGACCGTGAAAAATTCCAGGCTTTTGCCGAGACTTTACCGAAAGCGATCGGCAACCCGCTGTATCATTGGACGCATTTGGAACTGAAAAAATATTTCGGCTATGACGGGATTTTAAACGGCGAGACGGCGGAGGAGGTCTGGAATCTCTGCAATGAAAAATTAAAAACCGACGCGCTGAGTGTGCGCGGAATCATTGAGCAGTCCAATGTTGAAGTGATCTGCACGACGGACGACCCGGTGGATACGCTGGAATATCATCGGCAGATTCAGAATGACCCTGCCTGCAAAGTCAAAGTTTTCCCCGCGTGGCGTCCCGACAAAGTCATGAATGTGGAAAAAGAAGAGTTTGCGGCTTATGTGAAAAAGCTGGAGGAAGCTTCCGGCGTAAAGATTTCCTCGTTCGACGATGTCTGCAAAGCACTCGAAGCGCGTCTTGACTATTTCGACAGCATGGGCTGCCGTGCTTCCGATCACGGCCTTAACGCGGTAAATTACGCTCCGGCTTCCAAGGCGGCGCTGAACCGGATTTTTCAGTCCGGCCTGAAAAACGAGGCGCTGACCGTGCAGGAAATTGACCAGTATAAGTATGAAATTCTGCTGTTCCTCGCAAAAGAGTACGCAAAACGCGGCTGGGTTATGGAACTGCACTACGGAACCTCACGCGATACCAACGCGGCGATGTACCAAAGACTGGGCCCGGACACCGGATTTGACTGCATTTCTCCGGAAGTCGGCGGCAGGGGGCTCGCTCCGTTCTTCAATGTACTGTTCCAGGAAGGAAAGCTGCCGAAAACCATGGTGTACTCGCTGAATCCCAACGACAACCTTTACATTGACTCCGTCATTGGCTGTTTTCAGGGTACGGAAGCCGCGGGCAAGCTGCAGCACGGCGCGGCGTGGTGGTTCAACGACACAAAGGGCGGTATGCTGAACCAAATGACAAGTCTGGCCAGTCTGTCCGTATTGGGAAATTTTGTCGGGATGCTGACCGATTCCCGCAGCTTCCTGTCTTACACCCGCCACGACTATTTCCGCCGCATCCTCTGCAACCTGTTCGGCGAATGGGTGGAAAACGGCGAGTATCCCAATGATTTAAAGACGCTGGGCCAGCTTGTGCAGGACATTTCATACAATAATGCAATCCGCTATTTCAATTTTAAGGCTTGATGACTCACAGGGGGAAAATAAATGTCTGTGATACATAACCCGATTCTGAAAGGATTTTACCCGGACCCCTCCGTGCTGCGGGTGGGGGAGGATTACTATATTGCCACGTCAACTTTTGAATGGTTCCCCGGCGTGACGATTCTGCATTCCCGTGACTTATGCCACTGGGAAACGCTCAAGGCGCCTCTTTGTGACGACAGAATGCTCGATTTAAGGGGAATCGACACGTCCTGCGGTATCTGGGCGCCGAGCCTCACCTACAGCGACGGCATCTTCTATCTGGTTTATACCATTGTCTATACCGACCGTCCCCGTTTCAAAGATACGCATAACTTTGTCGTTACCGCTGAAAATGTGGAAGGCCCCTGGAGCAAACCGGTGTTTTTGAATTGCTCCGGGTTTGACCCCAGCTTGTTCCACGATGATGACGGGCGCAAGTGGCTTGTAAACATGACCGTTGACCAGCGGCCTTCCAAAGAGCGTTTCGGAGGTATCGTTTTACAGGAGTTTGACGCGGAGGAACAGAAGCTGATCGGCCCGGTTTATCCGATTTTTCCGGGAACGGAGATCGGTAAGACAGAAGGCCCGTATATGTACCATCATAACGGTTGGTACTACCTTGTCTGCGCGGAGGGAGGAACAGAGGGCGGCCACTGCTGCACTGTTGCGCGCAGCAAAAGCATTGCCGGCCCTTACGAAACACACCCGCAGAACCCGGTACTGACTTCGCGTGCGGACGATGACTACCCCATTCAGCGGGCGGGACACGGTTCCTTAATCGAAACACAAAACCACGAATGGCTGATGGCTCATCTGTGCTCGCGTCCGCTGAGTGGATGCAGCATTTTAGGGCGTGAAACCGCGTTTCAGAATGTGGAATGGACTGACGACGGCTGGTTCCGCGTTGTAAGCACAAAGGGAAAACTGCCTATGACCGAATTTAAGGTGAACGGGCTGCCTGAAACGCGCTTTCCGAAGTCCCTCACAAGGGAAAATTTTGACACCGCAGAGCTTCCCTGTGAATTCCTGACTCTGCGTCAGTCACCGGAGCACTGCGGAATTTCACTGAACGAACGGCCGGGCTGCCTGCGTATTTACGGCGGGAACTCGCTCTCTTCCAAATACCGTCAGGGGTTGGCGGCTCGCCGGCAGCAGGATTTTTCCTGCGACTGTGAAACCTGTGTGGAGTTCGAACCGGCTGCTTATCAGCAGATGGCGGGTCTGGTCTGCTACTACAACTATGACAACTATTACTATCTGAAAATTGGTTTCGACGAGGATTTAGGGAAATGTATCTCTGTAACCTCGGTTGTAAACCGTGAAGTGACGGAAACCGAGCCTGTGCCTGTTCCGCAGGGCACAGAAAAAATATTCTTGAAAGCGGAAATACGCGGAGAAGCGCTGCAGTTCTATGGGTCAAAAGACGCAGAGGAATACTGCACCGTCGGCGGTAAATACGATATGAAAAATCTTTCCGACGAGCGGGTAAACGGGAACGGATTCACCGGCGCGATGGTTGGAGTCTGCTGCCAGGATCTGAGCGGAAGAGGTATTTTCGCGGACTTTGACTGGTTCGAATATAAAGCAATTTGAGTCAGCCCCAATTTTGTCAGGGACTGCTGCATGAGGGATATACCAATCGGCAGTAAAGAAGGTGTTGCGAAATCTTGCAACACCTTCTTTGTAGTTTACCTTGGTCATATCAGAAGTTCCTCAAGACTTAAAATCGTAAAAAAACAAACAAAGTATTCAAAAAAAGCTTATTGGCTTCCTTTGTGATATTGACTATAATTTTAGTCAAATGAAGAAATGAATGCAGCTTAATAGCGATTGAGCAAAGTGGGAGGAACTTATATGAAGCAAAATACGCAGACGTTGCAAAAGCGCCGCCGGGACAGGCTGTTGGATGTTTGGTATCCTTATCTTCTGATCGCGCCGACGGTTCTTTTGATTTTATGCATTATGGTTTATCCGATTTTCAGGGTCTTTTACCTGAGCTTCCAGAATTATGACCTTACGAATCCGTTCATGGACGGGTTCGCGGGATTCTCGAATTTTACGCAGCTGTTTACGCAGGATCCTTTATTTAAATCTTCCTTATTGATTACGGTAAAATGGGTGGTCAGCCAGATTGCATTCCAACTGCTTTTAGGTCTGATCGTGGCTTTGATTCTGAACAGCAAATTCCGCGCGCGCGGCGCTGTCAGGGCGGTTGCGCTGGTTCCGTGGGCTGTTTCCGGTGTTTTGATCACAATGCTGTGGTCGCTGATGTATGATCAGAACAGTGGTCTCATCAACGATCTGCTGATTAAAATGGGAATTATCAAAGAAAATATCGCATGGCTGGCTGACAGCCGCACGTTTTTCGGTGCGGTGGTAGTCGCGGAGCTGTGGCGCGGCATTCCTTTCTTCGCCATTACGCTTCTGGCCTCCCTGCAGAGCATTCCGGAGGACATTTACGAGTCCAGCGCCATTGACGGGTGCGGCCCGGTCAAAAATTTATTCTATATCACGCTGCCGTTCTTAAAAGAGAGTATTATTTTCTCCACTTTGCTCAGGGCAATTTGGGAATTCAACTCTATTGACATGATCTTTACAATGACAAACGGCGGGCCAATGGATCAGACAACAACGCTGCCGATTTACATGATGAAAACCGCGATCATTCAGGGCAATTACGGATACGGTTCAGCAATCGGCGTGGTTTCATTTGTTTTGCTGATGGTGTTTGCCCTTCTGTATATTAAACTGAGCGGATATGGGAGGGAGAACGCATGAATTCAATAAAAATCAAGCACGGGCTGGGCAGAGTTTGTTTTTTATACATACCGATTGTCATCATTCTGGTTTGTGTGCTGGTTCCATTTTTATGGGCGCTTTCCACCTCATTCAAAACGCAGCAGGAGTTCCTGTCACCGGTGGTGCAGTATTTGCCGTCCCATCTGAATTTTGAAAATTACATTTATGTCTGGGGACAAAGTCATTTCAATACTTATTTTGTAAATAGTTTGATCGTATCGTTTTCCTCAGTGATCTTTGTCATTGCATTTTGTATTTGCAATGCCTGCGCGTTAAGCCGTTTCAGGTTTAAAGGCAAGAACATCTTCACAATGGTTTTGCTAGGCACACAGATGATGCCCGTTATCCTGTTCATCATTCCACTGTTCTCCGTTTTTAAAACAGCTCATCTGATTGACACGCCGTGGGCGTTGATCATTTTCAACATTGTTCTTCAGACACCGTTTAATACACTGCTGATGCGCAGCTTTGTGGACGGTATCCCGAAGGAGATTGATGAAGCGGCAAGCATTGACGGTGCAGGGCGCATGTCCATCATGTTCCGCATTATCATTCCCATGCTGATACCGGGAATCGTGGCGGTGAGCGCATTTGCCTTTATCGGCTGCTGGAACGAATTTCTCGTATCCTTTACCATGATTCAGACCGACGTGAAATTTACCGTTCCGGTCGGATTAAAGTTTATGATCGGGCAGTACAGCGTAAATTATCCCGCTTTGGCAGCGGGCAGTATTATTGCCTTAATTCCGCCGGTCGCTCTCTTTGCGTTTATCCAGAAATATTTGATTTCGGGATTAAGCGCAGGCGCAGTGAAAGGCTGATTGTA
This sequence comes from Bacillota bacterium, assembly GCA_023416955.1. Lineage (GTDB taxonomy): Bacteria > Bacillota > Clostridia > Oscillospirales > Acutalibacteraceae > Caproiciproducens. The sequence goes on from JAEZGM010000008.1 coordinate 14,259, forward strand.
GGTCCCCTGTCAGTTTCGGGTCACGCCTTGCCGTACAGGCAAGCGCAGTTTATCCGCATTAAGAGCAGGCATGGGTCTCGGTTCTTTGTCTGCTTTTAATGACCGGTCCAGCCGGTAAATTGACTTTTCCATAATTTTTTATTTGGAGGAAAGAGTATGAAAAGAGCAATTTCCGTTATTCTCACGGCTGCCTTGCTGGTCAGTACAATGCTGACAGGCTGCGGCAGCAGCAATACCGCGTCACAGGCGGCTTCAGCAGCGGGTTCCAGTGGAGACGCGGCGTCAAACGCGTCCTCATCCAGCAGCGAACCGACCACCGTAACGTTTTGGGGTGCTTCCGTTTCAGCAGACAGAGCTGCGTTCTTTGCTGATTTCCAGAAAAAGGTGTCCGAAACTTATCCTGAAATCAAGCTGGACTTTCTTGGAGTACCGGGCAATCTGAACGATTACCGTCAGAAGCTGGACGTCGCCATTCAGGCCGGTACGGCGCCGGATATTACCAACGATTTCCGCCCGGCCCTTGTTGCAAACGGCTACTATCAGGATATTTCCGAGTACTTCAACAGCTGGAAAGACAATTATGTGGTTAACCCCGAGCTCATCAAGGCAAACAAAACCTATGACCCGAAGGGGAAGGGTCTGTATGCGCTTCCTTACAGTTCCCAAACATGGAATCTGTGGGTGCGCCCCGACTGGCTGAAGGAAAAGGGACTCAGCACGCCTACAACATGGACGGACTTCTTTACGGATGTTCAGAAATTGACCGATAAGGATAAGAAGCGCTTTGGCCTTGCTATCCGCGGCGGCGGCGGCAGCGCGAACACATTGGAAATGCTGATGTATTCTTACTCCGGCATTGACCATTATTTTACAGCCGACGGTAAATCCACGATTAACGATCCCAAAAACGTGGAATTCGTTGAAAAGTATTTAGGATGCTACAATCAGTATACCGCACAGGATGACCTGACAAAGGGCTGGACGGAACTGGCGAACGCGTTCCAGTCCGACAAAGCGGGTATCGTGGTACACAACCTGGGTTCCGGCGCATCCATGACAAAGGCCTTTAACGGCGACACATCCAAGTATCAGGCCGCCGCGTTCCCGGCAAGCGAAAAAGGCTATGTCCTCCATCCGGGCCTCATGCCTCTCGGTATTTCCATGTCTTCCACAGCAAAGAATAAAGACGCGGTGTGGAAGGTTATGACGCTCTATTTAAGCCAGGAAGTGAACACCGCTTACTGCAAGCTGTACGGTGAAATTCCCGCGAACTCCAAAGCGGCTCAGGACAGCTTCTTTACAAACACGCAGTACATGAAGGTCGGCGTGGATCTGCTCAGCAGCTCCGACAAAGTGAAATTCAACGATACGCCGTACTATATGCCCGCATATTCCAATGTGCAGACTCAGATGGAATCTTCCATTCAGAAAGTAATGTCCAAGCAGATGACCGCGAAAGATATGCTTGATCAATGGGCGGGTCTGCTCGAAAAAGCATATACAAACTATAAGTCAGCGCAAAAGGCAGGCTGATTCGCTGAAAACCAAATAAAGCAAAAAGAAACGGTTGCCCAATGAACAAGAATATGAATTGTGCCAGAAAACTCTAAAGGACCTACAAGCAATTTTTCAGTAAGAATGTGCCGCAAGATGAATGAAAATGCATTTTGCAGCACATTCTTACTGCTGTTTTACTAAAATTATGCGTTATGCTATATATAGTCATTTAACTTGAAAACAGAACCAAGCTCCAAGCGTCAAATCCATATATTAAAGATTTTGCGCTTGTTTCTTGGATGTTTTCTTAAGTTAACTGACTATAGAATATGTGTGATATAATAGTCTCAAACCTACGGTTTGAACCATAGTAAGGTTATGACAGTCTTAAGCCTGCAGTTTAGGACATTCAGAGTTTGCCCCAAGAAATATAAGGCTTAAGCCATCAGGAAACCACTTGAAAAGGGGAATTTCCGTGTTTGTCAGGAGAAAGCTGTTTGATCGGATAGCGACTCGTCCACTGAAAAAACAGATGCTGTTTCTTTTTCTTCCGGTTACCGTGTTTATGGTGATTATTATAGGAATCACCGTGTATCAGTTTGAAAAAGAGCAAGTAAAGCTGAATGCCTCTTATCTTATTGACAATACCACGATTCAAACCGCTTCAGGTCTCAATGACAAACTCAGCACCATTTTTACCCAGCTGTCGAAATATTGTGACAGTGTGGCTGTTGGCAGCCTTATGGTTGATCATTACGAGGAAGATGGGCAGAGCAATAAATACAACGATATCCTGACCAGTTACCGCGATATGCAGAATATCTATTATACATACGGCGATGTCATTCATTCGATTTATTTTCAGACAGGCAGCGGAACGGAAATTAAGGTGTATAAGGAACTGGTTCCCGCTGAAACCACGCTTGACCTGAAGCAATGGTTTAAAACCTACAAAGATTCTCCGTATGGTTATTACTGGAGAAATATTCATACCGACGATGTCTTCAGGACTAAGGATGATGAACAGGTTCTGTCCGTATTTCGCAATATAGGCAGTGAAAATTCCAATGCCCAGGCCGTTGTTATTTTTAATTTGGATCCGGCCTATTTTATGAACATCATTGACAGCACACAAATCAGTGAGCACGGCTACCTGATGCTTGTCAGCAAGGATGGAGTCATGAAAAAATCCGGCATCGGCGAGGAATACCAGCTGAGCAGCGAGGATATGTACCGCCTGCAGCATACTCTCAGCGGAAACGGCGCGATGGACTGTACCAGCGCCGCCGGAGAAAAGCTATCCGTCAATTACCGCACTTTGGAAAGCAGTCACTGGATGCTGGTTGCGGTCGCTCCGCAGAAGGACTTTGTCGCCATATTCGGAAGTTTCCGCTATGTTCTGCTACTTTTAATTATTATTATGACAGCTGTGCTCACACTTCTTTGCAATGAATTTGCAAAAAACATTGCAAAACCAATTACCATACTGTCAAAAAAAGTGAAGCAGTTTGACAGGGGCGACGACGGCATCGATTTCAGCAAGGATATGACTTCCGAAAACGAAATCGGGACGCTTGCGATGGGGCTGTCGGGGTTGAAGCAATCCGTCTATAATTTGCTGGAACAGGTGAAGATCGAGCAAAGCCAAAAATCCAGAATGCAGTTAATGGCGATGCAGGAGCAGATTAAACCGCATTTTCTTTATAATACGCTGGCGTCCATTCGCCATCTGGTTGATTTAGGCGATGTAGAGAACGCCGGAAAAATGTGCGGCGCGCTGGAAAAATTTTATCGAATCGGAATCAGCGGCGGGCAGGAAATTATTACAGTGCGTGAGGAAATCGAGCATGTGGAAAGCTACCTGAGTATACAGCAGATGCGGTATGCCAAGGATTTTGACTACAGCATAGATGTTGAAGACGGGATTATGGATGCCACCATTCTGAAGCTGACGCTGCAGCCCGTCATTGAGAATGCTATTTACCACGGTATGAAACAGAAGGAGGGCAGGGGGATTATCATTTTGACCGGGCATCGGGAAGGGCAGTTTATTGCGTTACAGGTTTACGACGACGGCGTCGGAATGACGGAGGAACAGCTTCTTGCACTGAGAAATTCGATCAGAGTGGGCGCGGAAACAGAGGGCCCAAAATATTTCGGTATGCGAAATGTGAATCAGCGGCTTCATCTTTATTTTGGCAAGGAGGCCTCGCTTGACATTCAAAGTGTAAAAGACGTTTACACCCAGGTTACCATTAAAATTCCATGCGAGATGGACGGAGGAGGAAATCATGCATAGGCTTTTAATTGTAGACGATGATGAGATTTTGAGAACCGGGATTGAAAAGAATATTGACTGGCGGGCAAATGGAATCGAAGTGGCGGGAACAGCGGCCAATGGGCGGGAATGCATTGAAATGATTCAGAAATGCCTTCCCCAGATTGTTCTGACAGATATTAAAATGCCTTTTATGGACGGACTGCAGCTGTCGGAAATACTATACCATCTATACCCGAACATACAAATTGTTTTGCTCACTGCTTACAATGACTTTGAATTTGTGAAGAAAGCGTTGAGCTATAAGGTCAGCGATTATATCATGAAATATGAGGACAACAGTGTCATTTTAAATGCGGTAAAAAAAGCAGGCGATGATTATGACCGGCAGAAAAGCAAAAGGGAAATTGTTCGCGAAAGTTCCAAACTGCTAACAAATCATTTTTTTCAGAAATTGGTTGAAAATACATTGGAGCCGGGACAGATAGAGGAACAGGCAAGCCGGCTTAACGTGCATTTTACAGAGCCGGGCTTTCAATTGCTTTGTTTGGAGATTGCTTCAGGCGGGAACAGTGCAGGTGCTCTGATTTGGGAAAACAGCGAACTGTGCGAACAGTGTGGCAGCCTGATTGTTGACTGTGTCAAAGCGGAACACAGGCGGGGATATGCCTTTGTTGAAAAAGAGAAGCTGGTCTGTATGCTGAATTCTGAAGTGCCTATGCCAAGCGAAGATCTGGCTGCGGTCTTAAGTGAAATTGAAGCCGTGCTCAATCTGGTCATTACCGCGGGCGTGGGAAACTATTATCAGGAGTTTAGTGAAATCCATCGTTCTTATGAGGAAGCGGTACAGGCACTGGGGAGTATCAATGACCTCACGGCAAAAGGACAGAAAATATTATATTTTTCCGATAAAGCCCATTTCGGAAATTCACAGGCGGCTGTTCTGCAAATGGTCAAAAAATACATTGAGAAGAACTATGGTAATGAGGGCCTGTCGCTGAATCTGATTGCACAGGAGGTACATCTCACACCAAACTATATCAGCACATTGTTCAAAAGGCACTGCCAAATCAATATTATCGACTATGTCACGGAAATCAGGATTGCGAAAGCCAAAGAACTTCTGACAAAAACAGACTTGAAAATTTATCAGATTGCGGAGAGCATAGGTTATACAAATTCTCAGTATTTCAGTATATTGTTTAAAAAAAGCACGGGGATGAGCCCTGTAGAATACCGCCAATGTGATCAGGTGAAATCCCGGATTGTATAGGCAGAAAACGAAAGCCGGACAGAGTTGCTGCTGAAACTCCGTCCGGTTTTTGCCTGTTTTTGAGTAAAAACAAAATTACAATTTATAATCACTAAAAAACAAACAATGTGTGGAAAATAATTTATATAATCGATGCTATATAAATGATAAAATAATACAGTCCAAATTATTTGATAAAATTTTATGCTTATTAAATAATTTGACCTTAGCAAAAAGGAGGGATACAGTTACCGCTTCCTTCGCGTACTTATCAGCGTTTACTGCAATTAGGCGGTAAAACGCGCGAATCCAATTGGGGATAATATGAAATGGAGAGTGAAAAGATGTATCAGTTTTTCAAGAAGCAAAAATGGTTTGTTTGGTTGCTGTCTGTCATGATCTGCATTACTTCTTTGCCGATCAATGCGTTTGCGGCAGAATTGCCGGAAAGCATCCAGCCTCCTGCTAATGCCAAAGCACTGCCCTTGTCATGCGACGACAGCAGTGTATCACTGGTTTGGGAAAAACCTGAAAAATATGACAATATTATCAATTATAATATTTATGAGAACGGAAAAAAAATAGGTGACGCAAACAGCGGAGAAAGTGTTTCGAAGCCATACTTCACTAATTTTTACAATGATTTATCCAACGCAGATGCAGTGAAAATCAGCGTACATAGTTATAACGTAAAGAATTTAACTCCGGATACATCCTATCTCTTTACCGTACGCTCAGTCGATACGAATGGAGTGGAATCGGTTGACAGTGCCCAGATATCCGTGCACACTTCTGCGAAGACCTCTGTTGCCAATATTTTGGCCTCCGGTGCGGTAGGGGATGGTACAACCGTCAACACGAAGGCAATTCAAAGCGCGATTGACGCTTGCCCCGCAGGCGGCACGGTTCTTGTACCTGCCGGGACTTTTAAAACCGGATCAATTTATCTTAAAAACAATATGACGCTTGACGTGGAAGGAACTCTGCTGGGTTCAGACAATGCGGATGATTACCCGTATGCCGATCCGACAAAGGTAAGTAAAGCGGCCGCGCTGATTAATACCGCGGACGCAGAAAGTCAGAATATCAGAATTGTTGGAAACGGAATAATCGACGGAAATGGATGGAAGGAAAACACCGCGGCCAATGATCCAAACGGTTTCTTTGTATCGGCGGAGAGCAGTTCCAAAACCGTCGCTCAAAATGGAATTCTGGCTGCGGCGCAGTTTAACAAAGCCAAAAACAGCTATGGCTTTTCAGATGATGACGCATATAAAACAAGATCGAATCTCGTTGAAATGAGAAATATAACAAATCTGTATATTGGCAACGGGATTACATTAAAAAATCCTGCTCAGCATACCGAAACCAATAATGCCTGTAATAATGTGGTTCTTAATGGTGCTAAGCTGGAAACATATAACTGCAACAATGGCGACGGAACCGGCCTTGCGAACGGAAAAGGACTGATTGTCGTCAATTGCGTGCTGGATACCGGAGACGACAATATTGCATTCAACGCCGGAAAGGGTGCTGATGATGCAAAGAATGACTCCACTTCGGATATTTGGATTTTCAACAACTATTTCGGGCGCGGCCATGGCGCAGTGGTATGCGGAAGCTACACCGCAGCGTGGATTGAAAATATTCTGGCCGAGGATAATGTGCTTAACGGAACGGGAACGGGGCTTCGATGCAAAACAAGCGCAGGCACGGGCGGCGGCGCAAGAAACATCGTATTCCGCGATACCGCAATGAAAAATTTAACCGATAACGGAGGACAGACGTTTATTTTTACCAGCCAGTACAACGGCGGTGATGTGGACAATCCCGCCCCTGAAATACCGGTTTTCAAAGATATTACTGTGAAAAACTGTTCGGTGAACGGTGCGGGAAGCAACGCAATCGTCGTACAGGGGCTTGATGGCGCTCCCCATACCAATATTAACTTTGAAAACATCACGTTTAAAGGAACTCAGCCCGCTATATTGGACTATATGAGCAACAGTACTTTTAAAAACGTTATTTTTGATTCCGCAATCAAAAATCCATGGCAAATTACACATTCCACCCAGCTTCAGTTCTCCGGGAACACCACCATGACGGACGTGTCCCGCAACGCGAATAAAATACCTGCGTGGGATGAAACAGGCAAATTAAAGGTTACCGGTATAAGCTCTGCTTTTGCCACGATAAGCTGGAGCACCAATAAAGCGAGCGACGATACCGGAATTACGCAGTATGTTGTTTACAACGGAGACAATGCCATTGCAAATGTTCAGCCGAATTTTTCAACGTACACTGTTTCCGGTTTAACGCCGAACACCCAATATCATTTTAGGGTGGAAGCAATGGATGCAACGGGAGCCGTGTCGACGACGGGCCCTAAAGCGGACGTTACGACGACTGCGCTGCCGACGGAGAAATTGTACCCGCCGACCCAATTGAGGGAGACGCCGGCGTCAGTTACAGACAATTCTGTGGTTCTGGCATGGGAAAAGCCCATGGAGTATTCCAAAGTAAAAAGCTATACGGTCTATAATGGATCGGAAGAAGTCGGCAGTACCAATAAAACCTATTTTAAAGTTTCAGGACTATCTGCGGACGAAGACTACACATTTACTGTGAGGGCAAATGATACCGATGGCTATCAGTCTGCCGAAAGCGAGCCGGCTGCCGTTCATACTATGACGCCGGGCAAAATCATCAATGTCAAGGATTACGGCGCTGTAGGCGACGGGGTAACCAAAGATACCGCTGCCATTCAAAAGGCAATTGACGCGTGCCCGAAAAACGGAACAGTGCTTCTGCCCGAAGGCGCCTACTTAAGCGGAGCCCTCTATTTGCACGATGACATGACGTTCTCCGTCAGCCAGGGTGCTCAACTGAAACCCAGTACCGACTTGAACGATTATCCTTTTACTTCGGCAAGACACGATATTGAGGATATCTATGATCCCTCTCTGCCCAATATGGGGAATCCGGCCTTTGCGAGCCTGATTAACGCGGGTACAATGGATCATACCAAACCTACCACAACTCACAACATAAAAATTACAGGGCCCGGCACGATTGGCGATGAAGAAAATGGGCTCAAACTTCGCGAAGCCTATGATGCATTCTGTGCTGATACAGTGAATAATAAGGCTTCTCATTATGGCGGAGGAAGCCTTATCAGCCTGAAAAACTGCGACAACGTCTATATGGACGGCATTCATATCCGCAACGGTATGATGTGGACGATTGTACCGGTTTACAGTAATGATATTACCGCTTATGGGCTGGATATCGACACAACGGTTCACAACGGCGATGGTTTTGACCCGAATTCCGCTTCCAATGTTTACATTTTGGGAACCAGCTTTACCACGGGTGACGATTGCTCAGCGGTGAAATCCGGCAAAGATGCGGAAGGCCGCCAAATAGGAATTCCCTCCCAGTTTATTTACTATCGGGGAGATGTTTTTAATGCGGGTCACGGCGGCATTACACTGGGCAGCGAGATGTCCGGCGGTGTAAGTGATGTTTTTGCCGAGGATTGTACCATTGTTCCTGTTGACGTTGCCAGTGGAGCGGTTAATCCCGGTATCCGCGTAAAAGTAAGCCCTTCCCGCGGCGGATACATAAAAAATTTACAGGTACGCGATTCAATTATCAATAAAATTTCTGTTATAACGAATTATGATAAGCAAAGCGGCCCTACTGAGGGCGTACCGCTGCCGGTTATTTCTGATTTTCAGTTTACCAATATAACGGCACCAAACGCTACGACTAATACAGGCAATATATTGGATCTGAACGGGGCGAGTTTTGGCACAAGTACATCTTATCTGCATGATTTACAGTTTACCGACTGCGCATTTTATCAGGCTAATCTGAATTCCTGTGAAAATGTTTACTTCAATAACTGTACTTTCCAAAAGGGCATTTCAAAAACCAACAGTGTAAATATTCAGGAGCTTGACAAGCTGAATCCGGGCAACGGGAATTCCGGCGGGGAAGGAACGGGTGACGCTTCAGCAAAAACCGAGGAAGAGGATTTCGAGAGCGCGCAGGTTGGCAGCGTGCTTCCGGACGGTTGGACCGCGATAAACAGCCCGGCGTCGGGGGATATACAAATTAAAGAGGAAGACGGGAATAAATATCTGTCTCTGAACGATACAGCGGCAGGAAAACTGACGGTAGATAAAGCTTTTGATACACAGAAAGGCGATATTACGACTAAGTTCAGATTCAGATTCCCAACGCTGCCTTCGGACGCGAGCAATTCCGTGCTCAAAATTATGGACTCAGGAAAGAAAACGGTTGCTCAGTTTCCTTTTAAGGTTTCCGGCGGTAAGGGCACTTTGATGATGGAGGTATATAATTCCGATCACAGTGCAAAAATCACGGAGCCGGTTATTTCTGACGTACAGGCAAATGTGTGGTACACACTCACAATAGTGACCCACACCGATGCAAAGACAATTGAGGTCTATAATCAGGATACAAAAGTAAGCTTCACAAATACCGCGCTTTCCAATTTCTATGATCAGGATCAGTCCGGTGCGACCGGAGTGGCCACGTTTGAGGTATACGCACCGGATAAAAACGTAAATTCCGTGGCAATTGATGTGGACGATTTCTTTTCCGGTGTAATTTATCCGGGTGTTAACGAGAATTTTGAGTCCTGCGAAGCAGGAACCAAGCTGGTCATGCCGGATTCCAACGGCAATGGAGAAATTATGATCCATAACGCCGGAGGCGGGGAATGGAAACTGACTTCCGAAGCGGTTGTGGGCGCCGACGCGCAAATTAAACAGGAAAGCTCAGGGAACAAGTATCTTTCTCTGACTGACAAGGACGACGGAGTCACAAAGGATTCCAACGGCAATGTTAAGGGCAACGAAAAAGTGGATTGCTTCTTTGACGCGTTAACAGGCGATGTGGTAACACAATTTGACTTCCGTATTTCCACCATAGCAGATGAGGCGAAAAACACCGTGTTTATATTAAAAGACGGCGCTACCTCAGACAAGGGTAAAGTGATCGCGCAGTTCCCGCTGCAGTCCAACGGTGAACTCGACATGGAGCAGATCGCTTCGGACGGGACAAAGCCACTGACAAAGGTGATGTCGGGAATCAAAGCAAATCAATGGAATACCATTAAGATTGTGGCGCATACCGGCAGTAAAACCGTCGACGTTTACAGCGGGAGCAACACGGCTTCTGTGGTTTCCGGCAAGCCCTACTATGACGTGCAAAACGGTTCGACCGCACAGGCAGTGACTGTACTGGAAGTGTATACTCCCGGCGGGAACAAAAAGCCCGTGGTACTGGATATTGACAACTTTTCCGCTTCCGCAGGATTCGTCGCGCCCCCCACCGCAGTGTCGGGAGTGGAAGTGACAGCTGCCGGTGGCGACAGCACGATTACGGAGAAAGGCGGCCAGCTGCAGCTTCATGCATCCGTGCTCCCGAGCTCAGCCGGTGATAAATCCGTAACATGGTCGGTGTTGAACAGCGATTACACGGAATCGGATATTGCCACAATTGACGATGAGGGCTTGCTTACAGCTCTGAAAAACGGGAAGTGCCTTGTCGCAGCCACTTCAAATTCCGACGACAGCATAAAAGGAATCATCCCGGTTAAAATCACCGGTCAGGAAGCGGTCGAAGGCTATTCTGAGGTAAAGCTGACCACAATTCCGGGAAAAGCTCCGGCGCTGCCTTCGTTTGTATATCAGCAGAATGATGACGGCTCTGTCATTCCTGTATCTGTCACATGGGCATCAATGTCTGCTGAACAATACGCAAAGTCGGGTTCTACTTTTACAGTAGATGGGCGAATTGATGGTAATTCCGATACGGTCACCGCTGAAATTTCAGTAGAGTCCGCAAAAATCAGTTCGCTCAGGCCTGCGGTTGTCAAAACTACAGCAGGAAAGCTGGAAATGCCGGCTGCGGTAACAGCTTTATACAGTGACGGCACTTCAAAACAGCTGCCGGTAGAGTGGGCAAGTGTTGCCTCTTCCGCATACAGCAAAACGGATGTAAAAGGATTCAAGGTTCAAGGCACGGTGAAGGGAAGCTCGCTGAAAGCGATTGCTTATGTTTCTGTTCTTCCGGTTGTTGTGGACGGGATTACACCGATTCTGGTCGCACAAGACGGGACTGGGGATTATAGCACCGTAGCGGCCGCACTGAAGTCAATCCCTGAAAACAATACGAAAAGAGAGATTATTTTTGTTAAGGATGGGATTTACTATGAAAAACTGAAAGTAGTAAGCCCGTTTATCACCTTGGCGGGGCAAAGCGCTGACGGCACCCGTATTGTGTACGACGACAGTCCGATGAAAAAGGACGAGCAAGGAAATTATTTAGGTACATTCAACGACTACACAATTCAGATCACCGGTCACGATTTTACCGCGCAGGACATCACTTTTGAAAATTCCGCCGGTTCTACGGTCGGCCAGGCGGTTGCGGTCGATGTTTATGCGGATCGTGTCAGCTTCTACAGATGCCACCTGCTTGCCTACCAGGATACACTGCTTACCAGGAACAACACGAATACATCCGGGACGGACAATGTGCCCAATCAGCCAAATGTCGGTACATACCGCTCCTATTATAAAGACTGTCTGATCGGCGGTTCGGTGGATTTCATTTTCGGTGCGGGAAAGGCATTCTTTGAAAATTGTGAGCTGCACTCCAGACTGAGCGGATATGTCACTGCAGCCTCGACTCCTCAGGAGCAGGACTTTGGCTATGTGTTCAAAAACTGCAAATTGACAGCCGAGTCGCTGCTGAATCAGAAAAAATCCGTTATGCTGGGCAGACCGTGGCGTCCGTATTCGTCGGTTGCCTATATTGGCTGCAGCATGTGGGACCATATCGGCGATGCGGGTTGGAATAACTGGGGTAACGCGGCAAATGAACAAACAGCACGTTACTCGGAATACAATAGTACGAATCTGTCCGGTAACAAATTAAATATTTCGAAAAGAGTTTCATGGGCAAAGCAGCTCACGGATGAGCAGGCCCAGATTTACACGATAGCAAATGTATTGTCAGTGAATGATCAGTGGAATCCCACTACGATTTCAAGCGGTGTAGAGCGCAAGAAGCTCTATGACGTTTATCAGCAGGCACAGGAAATTGTAAATGCCGGTCAGCAGAAATATACTGACCAGAGCTGGGCTGACTTACTCGCTGCAATGCAAAATGCCTTGGCTGTGATCAACAATTCTGACTCAACACAGCAGGATGCACAGGTTCAGCAGACCGCATTGATCAACGCGATGAAAGGGCTGACGGTAAAGGAAAACGGGAACGGCTCCAATCCTGGCTCAAATTCAGGTTCCAAGCCGCACTCGGATTCCAAACCTTCACAGCCAACAACCTTTAAAAGTGACACAACCGGCAACTTTAAGGTGAAGAGCGCCTATCAGTTTAAAATTACGAGCACAGACGGAAAAGCACCCGTGTTTGTGATTGGCACATCAGGTGTTTTCACTGTGGAACTGGTCAATGTGATCGGCCATGATTATTATTATAAAATCGTAGCGATTGGCTCGGAAGGTTCTGAAGCAGGAGTGTATGTGAACGGTGTAAAGCTTCTTGTCGCTTCAGTGGCGGAGAAAACACCGAACTTTAAGTGTGACACAACTGCTCCGTTCAGGGTAAAAGCGGGTTTGGACTATACATTTAAAGTCACAGCCGAATCAAAGCCCACGTTTGTAGCCGGAACGTCGTCGGCGTTTAGGGTGGTTTTTGTGAAATCGGTTGGAAAAGATCATTTCTTTAAGGTTACGGCAGTAGGGCAACCCGGTACTGCTTCGGGATTTTATATTAATTCCCAAAAGAATCCCGTGACAATCGCAACTGTCTTAAGGTAAAAAATCAGCTAAAGATCCTCTCAATTACAGTAAAGGCTGAAATTACAAGGGCTTCCAACTGCGGCAGATACGCAATTGGAAGCCCTTGGTTGATATGCGCAGACTAAACAGCCGGATTATTTACGCGCCCGGTCTGACTGTAGCCTTAAATTGGCGGCAATTCCGTTCAAAACCTCCATTTTCTCCTGATCGTTCAATCCGAGCTCATTCATGGTGCGCTCCACATAACGAAGGTGTAATCCGGTGAGCTGTTCGGGGAAATCCGAATTCCTGTGTGTGTCCGATTCACAGAGAATGATGCCCTTGATTTTGCTTTGTTTCAAACAAATCATCTCCCATTCGTCTGTATAAGGGATATGGGAAGATAAACTTGTCTTATGTCTGTGATTGCGGTAATTAACCGAATTATATAAAGTTAATTTCCGTTAAAACTATGGTATTATATTAGAAACGATACTTCGGCACAAGCTGCGGCGAATGGAATATGCAGCGGCCTGGTTGCCGAGAGGAAGCAAAGGAATGACAGCCGTGCCCGAACGGAAAGAAAATACTGTACCGCAAGCCGGTAAAACCTGCCCGCTGCACTTCTCCATGCAGCTGCGCCTCAGCAAGGAGCTGACTTTCTTCGGCCCCGGCGTTGCGCAGCTGCTGACGCTGGTGGAAGAAACCGGTTCCCTGAATTCGGCGGCGGGGAGAATGGGTATGGCGTACAGCAAAGCGTGGAAGATTATTAAAAAGGCCGAGCAGCAGTTGGGCTTTCCGCTGTTAACGCGTACGATCGGCGGGAAAAGCGGAGGGGGTTCGTCGCTTACCGAAGAGTGCAAAAGTTTTTTGGAACGTTATCTTACGCTGCAGAAAGCGGCCAACGAAGTGACGGACGGGCTCTTCCGCGAACTGTTTTCAACATATTTTTGATTGGCTGTTGATAAAGGAGAATTATTTATGAATGAACTGTACGAAAATCTGGCCGCTTCCCTGCGCAGGGGGGAAAGTGCGGAGCTTGTTGTGATTGTGGAAAGCTCCGGCTCCACGCCGCGCGGAAGCGGTGCCGTAATGCTCTGCTTTGAAAACAGCCCGTCTCAGGGTACCATCGGCGGAGGAAATCTGGAGTACCAGGCGCAGCGCATTGCTGCACAGGCGCTACGCGAAAAGAAATCATTCCTGCAGCTTTTCAGGCTTCATCCCAATGAAATTGCCGACTTGGGCATGGTTTGCGGCGGTGACACACTCGTGATGTTCCATCATTTTGACGCGCATGACCCGGAAATTCTGGCTCTGTGGGATCAGGTAGATGCCGTCGGAAAAAATCAGGTCAGAGCGTGGATTGTGACGGAAATTTCGGAGGACAGCACGTTCCGCACGGCGGTTTGCCGCTCACTGTCTGAAATATCGGCACAGTTTTCAGGCCTTTCCGGCGACGATATGCGCGAGCTCGGCAGGGAAAAATCCGTATTTTACCGGAAGGGTTCAAAGCAATACTATTCGGAACCGCTGACGCCGCCCGCGTGCGTCTATCTGTTTGGGGGCGGGCACATCAGCTATTGGCTTGCGCCCCTGCTGGATACCGTCGGATTCCGGACTGTGGTCTATGACGACCGCCCGGAATTTGCGAACAAAGACCGTTTCCCCACGGCTTCGCGTGTGGTTATCGCCGATTTTGACGCGGTGGAAGAAAATCTGAACATTATGCCCCATGATTATATTGTCATCATGACGAACGGGCACAAGCATGATTATTCCGTGCTTGCGCAGACGCTTCGCCTTCATCCGTTTTACATCGGTATGATCGGCAGCCGCCAGAAAATCGGGGTTACCTACCAGAAAATGATGCAGATTGACGGTTATACCAATGACGAGCTGCAAAAGGTGCACGCGCCGATCGGGCTGGGAATCGGTTCGGAAACGCCGGAGGAAATCGCGGTCAGTATCACGGCGCAGCTGATTCAGATCAGAGCAGGGAAAAGGGAATAAAAAATACAAAATATAAAAAGGGAACCGTAGACGGCTGCGCCGCTCGCGGTTCCCTTTTTGCTTATTTTTCGGTGGAATTCTTCATCAGCGCCTTTGCGCCGTCATCGCTCAGACTGTAGTGGTAAAAGAGCTGATAAAAATCTTTCGCTTCTTTCACCATATCGTATTTGTAAACATCGGGGTAAAGCAGATTCCCAAGCCATTTCACACCGAGCAGGCGGTTGATTGACGGCGGCCTGCCCATCCAGTTGTACGGCCCGATGGGAACTTCGTACACACGGCTGCTCTTGACCGCGGCAAAGTCTTTCCACAGCTTGTTGGAGCCAATAGATCCGTAGGCGCTGCCCGGGTCGAAAATAATCGCGTCAGGCGCCCATTTCATGACCTGCTCCATGGAAACATTGTTTCCGCCGGAGCCCTGCGTGTTGGGAATATCGGCAACATTCACCGCGCCGATCAGGTCAATTACGTCTGCGTGAATGGAACCTTTCGGATTGGTCTGCAGGCCGTCCTTTCCCAAACCGTAATAGACCTTAACGCGCTTGTCCTGCGGAATCGAAGCGCTTTTCTGCTTCGCATCGTCCAGCGTGAATTTGCAGTAATCGGAAAGCTTCTGCGCCTGATCTTTTTCATTCAGAATGTCGCCCAGCGTCAGGTAAGCCTGAGAGATACTGCCAAGCGTTGCTTCCACAAAAACGACCGGAATTCCGGTTTGCTTCTGCACGCCGTCCATATCCTCTTTTTCCGTGCCTTTTTTCTCGCCGATATCAATAATGATCTGCGGGTGTGCCGCCGCGAGCGCTTCAATATTAAGGCTTACGTTTTTTCCGTAAAACTGGCCGAAAACGGGAAGACTCCAGTATTTCTGGTCAACGTACTTTTTGGCGTCGTCGCTGAATTTTCCGGAAAGCCCCACCAGTTTGTCGGGGCAGAGGGAATACAGGAATACCTGTGCCAGAGCGCCGGAGGGCGCGATTTTGGTGATGTTTTTGGAAATTTCAACCGTCCTTCCGGCGGAATCCGTAAAGCTGACGGTTTCAGATTCTGAGGAAGCAGGCTGAGAGGAGGATGCCACGGTAGACGAAGCCACGGCAAGCGAAGCCGCGGAAGAAGCCGCCTGCCCGCCGGAACAGCCGGCAAAGCTTGTGACTGCCAATGCCGCTGTGAGCAGCAGGGCGGTCAGCCTTTTTTTCAACATATTCATTTCTCCTTCTTTTATTAAAGTCAATTACGGTTCAACAGAAAACAAGATTGGCTTTAACCAGTTTGAATTTGAGTGGTGTTCTTTCGTCTTTAGGAGGTTTTACCCACAAATTCAAACCATCGGCTTTAGACGATGGTAATTGACTTTTTTATTGATAAGGCGGACTATTTTGCCCGCCCTAAAAATCGGGGAGACGCCGCCGCCCACGACCTGTGCGCAAAGAGCGGCGTCGGTGACGATGAAACCGGATAAATCCTCCACGCCGTACCGGAACAGAACAGGTGACATGGGCACGCTTGGGCCGACCATGATCACCCTTGCGTTTTTGCTGAGCTCCAGCAGGTGCGGCAGCGTTTTGTTGACCAGCGTGCAGCCGGTAATAAAGACGAAGTCTTGCTCCGGCAGAAGGTATTCACAGGCCGAGTCCGGGTAATCGCCCTCCAGCGGGCTGCGTTCCAGTACCGACAGATTGCAGTATGGGGCGACAATGCGTTCCAGTTTTGGGAAGTGCCCGACCACACAAACGTTTTTTCCTTGAAATTCATCCTGCAAGGCCTCAAAGGGATCCTGCTTCTTCCGGTCCTCCGGCTCTTCCTGCAGAATAATGCCATGCTCCGCCGCTTTTTCCGGCGAATTGTAGTAAGTGTTGATTGCTGCGAGCCCCACGCCCGCTTCAATCAGATTCCACGATTTGGCACCCTGCGCCAGTTCCCGCAAAGGCACGCCGACGAAGTCGCTTCGCAGCGGCGGCCGGCTGTCACACTTCATTGTCATTGCCACGCCCGCGTGGGCGCCGGAGCGCACCATTGTCCACGAGCTGCCGCAGATTACTTCATCCGCCGCGGGGCCGCCCGGTATTCCTGATATTAATTCGTCATACAGTTCCCACAAATGAATCCCCTCCTGTTCGATTCGGCACGCATACGCGCACACCGCCGCTCAGCTCGTAAAGGCTGACGTGTATGCCGTATATTTGGAACAGCATTTCCTCACTGAGAATGTCCGCCGGCTTTCCAATCTCCACAGCGGAGCCGCTCAGCAGCACCAGAACCTGATCCGCATATAAAAACGCGTGCTCCGGGTTATGAGTGGACTGAATCACGGTATACCCGGATTGAACCAGCTTGCGGATTTCCTCCATCACGCGGATTTGATTGCCGTAATCCAGACTGGCGGTCGGCTCGTCCATGACCAGAATTTTTGCCTGCTGCGCAATTGCCCGCGCAATCAGCGTCAGCTGTGCTTCGCCGCCGCTGACCTGTGTAAACGGCCGCCGCGCAAGGTGAGAAATGCCCAGGCGCTCCAACGCTTCTGTCGCCAGTTCATTCTGCTCACTGCCCGGCAAAGCATGGGGCCCTAGAGCGGCGGTGGTGCCCATCAGCACCATATCATGCACTGTGTAGGGAAAAACAGCGGCATGCGACTGCGGAACATACGCGATTTTCCTGGCGAGCAGCTCGGGCTTCACGTCTTTACTGTCCAAAGAATCAATCTGAATGCTGCCGGTGTAATCGCGCAGCAGCCCCAGAATGCAGCGGAACAGCGTGCTTTTTCCCACGCCGTTCGGGCCGAGCACACACAGGAGCGTACCGGAGGGGGCGGAAAAGCTCACATGACTGAGCACGCAATGCTGCCCGTAGCGGAAGCTGACGTCCCGTACTTCAAGGCTCATGCTTTTTTCCCCTCCTTTACGATCAGGTAGACGAAGAACGGTGCGCCGATAAACGCGGTCAGAATGCCCAGCGGTATTTCGGAGGTGGAAATCAGCCTTGCGGCGTCGTCCACCGCGAGCAGGTATGTTCCCCCCAGCAGCGCGGAGGCCGGAAGCAGATCGCGGTAATCGGAGCCGACCAGCATCCGCGCAAAGTGCGGGATGACCAGACCAACCCAGCCGATCATGCCGCTGACCGACACACACGCGGAAGTGACAAGCGTGGCGCAGAGAATAATGCCGATGCGGAGCCGCTGCGCGTTAACGCCCATGGTGCGCGCCTCGTCGTCGCCCATCGTTATAATATTGATTTTCCAGCGCCAGTGAAAAATCGGAATCAGTCCAAGGATAATCGGCACGGCGGCAAAGGAAACGTCTTGCTGGCGAATGGAGGACAGGCTTCCCATCAGCCAGTATGTGATGGCGGGCAGAACATCGTTTGGGTCAGCTACCAGCTTAATAAACGAGGTCGCGGAGGAAAACAGGGAACCGACCATAATGCCCGTCAGAACCAGTCCAAGCACGGGGTTGTTTTTTACCCGGCTGCTTACAAGGTAAACCAGCCCGACCGTCAGTATGCCGAACGCAAAAGAGGAGCCCGTAATGCCAAGGTAGCCGAATGAAAAGAAAATGGCGAGGGAAGCACCGAAGCCCGCACCCTGTGAGGCACCCAGCACATCGGGTGAAACCATGGGGTTTTGAAAAATACCCTGAAACGCGGCGCCGGCGCAGGAAAGCGCCGCTCCGATCAGGCAGGCCATCACGATACGCGGCATGCGTACCTGCAGCAATATGGTTTCCGTTTCCGGCTCCCAGGTATGCTGAACCGGGAAAACCTGCGAAAATAGAATCCGCAGTAAATCCAGCGGCTGAATCGGGTATCGCCCCAGCAGGAACGAACCGAAAAAGCAAATAAGAAAAGCCGCGGTGAAGAGAAGAAATTTCATTTTTTTTGATGGCATGTACATTTTCACTCCCGGTGATGAGTTCCTTTGATCCAATACCGCTATTCTCACGTGAGAATAACCGTGCGTAAAAAATTAATCCGCCGGAACGGAGGTTTTTAAAAATTGTTCTGCTTCGTCCTGCGTTTCACGGCAGTTTGTTTCCGTCATTGTCAGAATTCTGCCGCCGAAGCGGTTGACAATGTCATGCGCCAACGTATCATAAAGTAGCCCGTAGCGCTTCCCGAGCGGGATGCGGCTTTCCATGCCGGCTTTGTTCCTCGGGGACTTAATGACCCCGATGCAGGGCATTCCGCTCTCAAGAACCCGGTACAGCGCCCTGTGAAATTCCGGCTGCAGCAGTTCGATTCCCCCGATTTCGTCCAGAAGGATCAGTCGCTTGCCTTTCAGTGCCGCTTCGCTCAGCAGGGCGGCGCCCTGCCGGCCAAATACCTCCGGAAATAAACAGGTTCCTTCCGGCAGGTGCCTCATGAAAACAGTACCGGCGGCGCTTTCAAGCGGAACCGTAAGCTCCGGCAGCGGGTCGGAGACGGCGCACAGGCAAAACCCGCGCGGCGCGCCGCTTTCCGTCAGCCTTTGCACAAAGAACCCACCGGTGTACTGCAGATAAGGTTTCAGATTCCGCGCCAACAGGGTTGACTTTCCGATTTGTGAATCGCCCTGAAGAAACAGGCAATGCTCCATTCCGGCAGCTCCTTTTAAGTCGTTTGTCAGGATTGCGCAAGCAATGTGTCCATAATAGCGTAATAACCGAGCGCGGCTCCGCGGAGCTGATCGATTTCTACGTATTCATCTACGATGTGCGCCAGATTTTCCGGTGACGGGCCGAAACCGACGGTTTTAATTCCCGCCTCGCCCGCGTAGTGGCTTCCGTTGGTGCAGAAGGAATACTGCGTGATAACGGGGTCAAGTCCATACCCGCGCAGGCTTTGAAAAACGTCCTGCACAAAGGGATCTTCACGGTTATACAGCCATGCCGGGAAAAAGCGACGGTCACCGATTTCGGCACCGGTGTAGCATGCCTCTTTGCCCTGCGCAAACGAGACCTCCGCATGGAAATCCGAATCTTCCCCGGCCAGCTCGCCGACAAGGTTCCGCAGCGGCGCAAGCACCGACTCCGGGGTTTCGCCCACCAGCAGCCTGCGGTCAAAGGTTGCCCGGCAGTAGTCGGGAACCACTGAAGCGCCGGGGTAGGGGGAAGATTTGATGTCCGTCAGCTCCAGAATTCCCTTGCCCAGAACAGGGTGCTCGGAACACGGGAGCGCCTGAATCTTTTCAATCAGCTTAGCCATTTTATATACGGCATTCACGCCCTTTTCCGGGTTTGCGGAATGGGCGGATTTCCCGAACGTTTCCGCAACAATTTCGGCGCGCCCCCGCTGCCCGCATTTCAGGTTCAGCTCGGAAGCTTCCCCAATAATCACGTAATCCGGTTTCACCCGCTCACTGATTTTTCGTGCCGCAACGCCCTCAAAGCATTCCTCATGCACGACGCCCGCGATGTTGATTTCACCGCCGAAATGCTTGCCAAGCTCATTGGTGAACTGCCGTGCGGCGGCGATCATCGCCGCCAGAGCGCCTTTCATGTCGGAGGTACCGCGTCCGTAAATCCGGCCGGAATCAATCACGCCGCCGAACGGCGGAAAATACCACGCGCTTTCGTCCTCGACGGGGACCGTATCGATATGTGCGTCAAAAAGAACCTTTGGCCCGGGTTTGTCACCTTTTATTGTTGCTACAATGCTGCCGTATTCATCAACATGAATTTCATCGCAGGGAAGCGCCGCAAACAGCACTTTCAGTGTGGCAACAACGCCGTCTTCTTTTCCCGAATAACTTTGAACCGAAACTAGTTTTCGGCAAATTGGCACCGCTTCGTCAAAACGGGCCAGATCAAGTTTCTTACTGTCCTTCATAAGAATCCTCTTTTCCTATTGTGCTTCGGCGGGGTATGCGCCGTCCCAGACCACCCTCCGGTAAACGGAGGGGTCGGTATCGCCCTCTGTACTGAAAAGAATCACGCGCGAATGTTCGTCAAGTTCCAGCGCTTGTTTCAGTGCTTCGTCCTTTGCCGCCGCAGTCAGCAGGCCGAGCGTAACCGCGCCCGATTCACCGGATACCACCCTTTGGTCGGTTCCGAGGGGGTTGCCGAGCGTGCGCATACCGTTTGCCGTAACCCAGTCCGGGACGGAAACAGCCAGATCGGCGGAGGAACTGAGCACCCGCCACGCGACAGGATTCGGTTCACCGCACGCAAGCCCCGCCATGATGGTGTTCAGGTCGCCAGTTACCGCCGTTTTTCCTCCGGCGGCAAACGAACGGTAAAAGCAATCGGCCTTTTCCGGTTCGACAAGAATGATTTTCGGCGGATGATCGGGGTAAGCCTGCAAAAAAAGCGCGGTCATCATGGCGGCAAACGCGCCCACCCCGGCCTGCAGCAGCACATGGGTCGGCCGGGTGCCGCCCAGTTCTTCAATCACCTCGCGCGCGGTTGTGGAGTAACCCTGCATAATCCATCGGGGGATATCCTCATAGCCTTCCCACGCCGTATCCTGAACCACCTGCCACCCGTTCTTCGCGGCAAGACCCGCGACATAGCGGACGGTGTCATCGTAATTCATATCGGTGACGGTGACTTTCGCACCGTGTTTTTCAATGTTTTTCAGCCGCGCCGGCGTAGTGCCTTTCGGCATATAAATCACCGCCGGGTAACCAAGCAAATGCGCTGTCCACGCAACACCCACGCCGTGGTTTCCGTCCGTCGTTGTGGCAAAGGTGATTTTTCCGAGTTTTGCTTCCGTGTTTTCCGCTTTTAACCGCTCCGGATTTACGCCGTCAAACTTCAGACCCAGCTTTGCCGAAAGAAACTTGCCAATCGCGTAAGAGGCGCCCAGCACCTTAAAGGCATTGAGCCCGAACCGGGAAGATTCGTCCTTTATGAAAATGTCGCCCACTCCAAGCCGGGCGGCAAGGCAGTCCAAGCGAACCAGCAGAGTGCGGTTGTAGGCGGGAAGGGACTGATGATACTTTCCGACCTCGCGGATTTCATCCTCCTGAACGAGCCCCTGAAAATCCGGCTCGCCCTTCTGCCTGTTTTCCGTCCATTTCAAATGTATTCCTCCTTGCGGCAAACCGATCCTGCCGCCGTACGATTTTATTCATTATTTATGACTGCCTTCGTAATAAAAGACCAAAGAATCATTTTATCGGGGAAGCGAACCGCTGCTAAAACGCCAGCTCCCGCTTTTTCGAGATAATTTGGCTGCATTTCGCGCGAACCTGATTTTCGTCAATGGTTTTCAGGATACCGTCCTGGTATACAATCTGACCGTCAACCATCGTGAGGGCTACGTCGTTTGCCCTCGCTTCATAAACAAGCGCCGCGTAAACATTTTCAGCGCCGCTCTGCGGTGCGAAGTGCAGCCCACTCGTGTCTACAATCGCCAGGTCGGCGCATTTGCCCGGTTCGATGGAGCCGATTTGGCTGCTTTGCCCCATTGCGGCCGCGCCGCCCAGCGTGGCCATTTCAAAGACTGTCTGCGCGGGCATCACCCGCGGCCCCCGGCCCGGTTTATGAATCAGTGCCGTCAGCCGCATTTCCATGAACATATCCAGATTGTTGTTGCACGGCGCACCATCCGCACCGATGGATACATGGGTGCCCATTTGCACCAGTTCCGGAATCTTTGCCAGCCCGGAAGCCAGCTTCAGGTTGCTGGAAGGGCAGTGAACCACATGAACGCCCTTGTCTGCCAGCAGTTCCATTTCCTGATTGTCAAGCCAGATGCAGTGTGCGAGAATCAGGTTTTCGTCCGCAAGACCGAGATGCTCAAAATAGGCGACATTGCGCATGCCGCGTTCCTGTTCCACAATCCGGATTTCACCGGTGTTTTCCGACGCATGGGTGTGTACTTTTACGCCGTATTTCCGGTTCAGCTGCGCAACCTGACGCAGAAGGTCATCGCTACAGGAAACGGCGAAGCGCGGCGTAAACGCATAGTGAAGCCTGCCGCCGCAGGAACCGTTCCACTTTTCAAGCAGATCAACGCTTTCCTGCAGGGAATCTTCGGTCGTTTCCCGCAGTGTGTCCGGCAGATCGTCGCCGCAGTCCATCATGCATTTTCCGCTGACCGCGCGGATTCCGGCTTTTTCGATTGCCTGAAACGCCGATTCGGTATGGTGCACGGTTTCCATATCAATGACGGAAGTCGTGCCGCCCTGAAACAATTCGCCGATACCGAGCAGCGCGGAATAATAGACGGATTCCTCGTCGTGGGAGCCTTCCAGCGGCCAGATCCTTTTCCTGAGCCAATCCATCAGCTCAAGGTCGTCCGCCTGCCCGCGGAACAGCGTCTGGCACAAATGCACATGCGTCTGTATTAACCCGGGAATCAGCAGCCCGCCGTGGGCGTCGATGACCTGGTCGGCGGCGGAATCAACCGCGCCGACCGCTTTGATGGCACCGTCCTCAACGAGAACACTGCCGTTTATTACATCTCTGTCAGAGTTCATCGTAACAATGACGGCGTTTTTAATCAATGTCTTTGACATATTGAGAACCTCCTGACCGTCAGTACATTGTGAAAGCCGGTTCAGCGTTCCTCACGGGAATAGGGTGTGCCCAAACCGGAGGGAGTGCCGGAACGGCGCTTTTTTGTTTCTCTGGTGGTGAGAACCAGAACAATAAATGTAAACACATAGGGGAGCATTTGAAGAAAATAAGAGGGAATCATAACGCCCAGCGCCTGCAGATGCAGCCCAAGGGAAGAAATAACGCCGAAGAGCCATGCGCCGAACAATGCGCGCAACGGATCCCACACGGCAAAAATCACGAGGGCCACGGCAATCCAGCCGCGTCCGTTCGACATGTTTTCCACCCAGGACGGGGAATAGGCAAGCGAAAGGTAAGCGCCGCCCGCGCCGGCGAACATACCGCCCACAACCACCGCGAGGTAGCGTACCAGAAAGACGTTATGCCCGAGCGCGTCCACCGCGGCAGGGTTTTCGCCGGAAGCGCGCAGCAGCAGCCCAATCTTTGTTTTTTTGAAGATGAGCCATAGAAGAACGGAAAGAAGAATGCTGAGGTACACCATCAGATCCTGCTTAAACAGAACCGGCCCTATAAACGGAATTTGAGAAAGACCGGCAACGGCGACGGGACGAAAAGTAGCGGTGGGGGGCGTTCCCACAAGGGAGCGGCCAAGATACGCGGAAAGGCCGGTGCCGAAAATCGTGAGCGCAATGCCGCTCGTGACCTGATTCGCACGGAATCCGATGGTTAGAATTGCGTGGATCAAAGCCAGAAGACCGCCTGCTCCCACCGCGGCGAGCAGGCCGATCCATGCGTTTCCGGTGGCAATGCTGACGGAAAAACCCGTAACGGCTCCCGTCAGCATCATGCCCTCTACGCCGAGGTTCATGATGCCGGAACGCTCGGCGACAACCTCGCCGAGGGAAGCGTACAGAATGGGTGTACCGGCGACAATACCGGCGGAAAGAATCGCAATCAGATATTCCAAATTCATACCGTTATGCCGCCTCTTTTCTTACAAGATGATATTGATTGAAAATTTCACCCGCCAGAACGAAAAACAGAATCGCACCCTGAAACATGGAAACCATGCTCGACGGCATGTTGGAAGTCTGCAGGCTGTAGCCGCCGACCAGCAGGCCGCCCATCAGGAACGAAACCAGCAGGATGGCGAGCGGATTCAGCCGGGCCAGCAGCGCGATGATAATGGCGGTGTTTCCGTAGCCGGGGGAAATGCTTTGCTGCAGCCGGTGCAAAACGCCTGAAACCTCCGCCATGCCGGCCACGCCGCAGATCGCGCCGCTTGCGAACATGACAATCAGCACATTGCGCACATAGCTCATACCGGAGTAACCGGCAGCGCTGCGGCTGGAACCGCTGACGCGGATTTCAAAACCCCACTTGGAGTATTTCAGAACGATAAATAAAATGACGGCGAATACAATCATGAGGATGAATGCGTAGCTGATACGCGTTGTACCAAGGCTGGAAATGGTTGCGTTATCGGAAAACTGTTTCGTCAGCGGGAAGTTTTTGCCGTCCGGGTCTTTCCACGGCCCAAACACGAGAAAGGCGGTCCATAGTATGGCAACATAGTTCAGGAGCAGCGTGCTGATGGTTTCATTCACATTCCAGAACGCTTTCGGAATCGCCGGAATCAGTCCCCAAATTCCGCCGCAGACCGCGCCCGCAAGGAACATCAACGGAAGCAGAGCTATTTTTGGCAAATTGGGAAAAAACAGCGCAAAATAGGTCGCGCCGAAAGCACCCATGTAAAACTGACCCTCGGCACCGATATTCCACAGCTTCATGCGGAATGCCAGCGAAACGCCGAGCGCACAGAGGGAAAGGGGAATCATTTCCACGACAGTTTCGCTCAAACCGTAAGCGGAGCCAAAGGCGGACTGAAAAATTACGCCGTAAAGCGCAATCGGGTTATTGCCGGGAATCAGAAGAAGTACGCCCGCAAAAACGAGTCCGCACAAAACAGAAATAACCGTAATCGCAATTGTTTTTGGGATGGAACCGGATTCGGTCTTTTTTAACTGCCATTTTCCCGGAAGATTAAACTGCATCAGATTTCACCTTTCTTTTTCCGGCCATCATCAGACCAATTTCTTCTCTGGTTGCTTCCGCCGGATTTACAATTCCCATGACCTCCCCGCCGTGAAGCACGACAATCCGGTCCGACATGGTCAGCAGGTCGTCGAGATCTTCCGAAATAAGCAGCACCGCTTTTCCGTCTTCGCTTTGTTCCATCAGCAGCCGCTTAACGTAATCCGTCGCGCCGATATCCAGTCCGCGCATCGGGTATACTGTAATAATCAATTTAGGATCAGAATCAATTTCACGCGCCAGCAGCAGCTTTTGAATGTTGCCGCCCGACATCATTTTAACCGGATTGTTCAGGCTGGCAAGCCTGACGTCGAATTTGTCAACCAGCGATTCCGTGTATTTCTTTACTTTCTTCCAATGAATCAGCGGGCCGGGAACTTTGCGGTACCCGTTCAGCATAATGTTCTCATACGCGTTCATGTCCGTGACAAGACCCGTCGTCATGCGGTCTTCCGGCACATAGCTGATACCCTGCTCAATTCGTTCTTTCCTTCCGGATTTTGTGCAGTCGCTTCCCAAAAACGAAATGCTTCCCCGGTCGGCTTCGCGCTGGCCGGCCACTACCTCCGCCAGCTCCTTTTGGCCGTTGCCGTCAACGCCGGCAACACCCAGAATTTCCCCTTTGCTGATGGCAATGGAAACATCCTTCAATTTCTGTACGCCGTTGTCGCCGTTTGCGGAAATCCGGTTCAGTACGATGATTTTTTCCTCACAGCAACAGGGCTCCTTTTTATCCAGCGTGGGAATGTCGTGACCGACCATCATTCTGGCCAGTTCCTGATCATCGGTTTCCGCTGTTTCGACGGTGCCGACGGACTGTCCGTTCCGCAGTACGGTGATACGGTCGGTGTTTTCCATCACTTCGTTCATTTTATGTGAAATCAGTACGACGGCTTTGCCGCTTTC
The DNA here is from genome assembly GCA_023416955.1 of Bacillota bacterium. Classification (GTDB taxonomy): domain Bacteria; phylum Bacillota; class Clostridia; order Oscillospirales; family Acutalibacteraceae; genus Caproiciproducens. Next base: position 40,569 of record JAEZGM010000008.1, read on the forward strand.
AGCCATTTTATGGAGTGTGGCATAAAGCGCGTCGGCTTCCTGCGGGGTAAGCACGGCCGTGGGCTCATCTAAAATCAGAATTTCCGCCCCGCGCAGCAGCAGCTTGATAATTTCCACTCTCTGCTGTTCGCCGACCGAAAGCTGCCACAGCTTTGCTTTCGGGTCGACGGAAAGGCCGAAAGCTTCTGACTGCTCTGTAATTTTCTGTTCAATTTCTTTTAAGTTATAAACCTGTTTTAAATCCTTGACGGCAAGCATTACGTTTTCGGCTACCGTAAAAGGCTGAACCAGCTTGAAATGCTGATGTACCATACCTACGCCCTGATTCACCGCGTCCTTCGGGGAGGAAAAATCCATCTTATTGCCGTGAATCAATATTTCACCGCCGTCCGGGCGGTAAAGTCCGGTTAAAACGCTCATCAGCGTGCTTTTTCCCGCTCCGTTTTCGCCCAGCAGCGCGTGAATTTCCCCAGCACGGACGGAAAACGAAACGTGGTCATTTGCCTTGACACCCGGAAATTCTTTCGAAATGCCGCGCATTTCAATCATAGGTGTCTGTTCCATGAAACTCATCCTTTCAAACCAGGAACGCAAACCGGCGTACAATTCTGCCGGTTTGCGTTAAAGAGAATATTCTTACGATTGGTCGGGAATTCCAAATCAGGATTTCGGAATGCTTCCTTCCACGCCCTTGACAAACCAGTCAATGGAAAGCAGCGTATCATCGGAAGCTTTTTCGCCTTCCTTGATTTTCAGCGTGCCGCTCTGATCGTAAACCGGGCCGCTGAAGGGGTCGAACTTGCCGTCAATGATGTCCTGACGCTTTGCGGTGACAGTCGCTTGAAAATCTTTGTCGACCTTGTCGCTGAACGGGGTGATGTCGATGACACCATCTTTGATTCCACCCCAGTACTGGCTTGACTTCCAGGTTTTTGCTTCCACTTCCTTGACAAGGTCAACGAAGAACGGACCCCAGTTTGAAATATCGCCTACCAGAATTGAATCCGGCGCGTATTTTGCCATGTCGGAGTCATGGCCGATGGAAAGCTTTCCTTTTTCCTGTGCGGTCTGGGCAAAGGAGGGGGAGTCAACATGCATTGCCAGCATATCTGCGCCTGCGTCCATCAGGCTGTTTGCGGCAGTTTTTTCGGTCGGCGGGTCATTCCAGGAATTCGTCCAGACAACCTTGACTTTGACGTTCGGGTTCACGGACTGTGCGCCGAGCGTAAAGGCGTCGATATTGCGGATTACTTCCGGCGTGCCGAACGGAGCAATGAAGCCCAACACATTGGTCTTTGTATATTTACCGGCGACCATTCCGGAAAGGTAACGGGCCTGGTAATCTCTGTTAAAATAAGTGCCCATGTTGTCGGTTGTCTTATAGCCGCTGCAATGTTCAAATACGACATCGGGGAACTTCTTGGATACGTTTACCATGTAATCCATGTATCCGTAGCTGGTGCCGATGATGATTTTATTGCCCTTCTGCGCAAGTTCGGTGAAGACACGCTCGCAGTCGGCGGTTTCCGGCACATTTTCAACGTAGGTTGTTTTTACGTTTTTCATGTGCTCCTCCAGGTACTTACGGCCCTGATCCTGCGCGTAGGTGTAACCGTAATCTCCGGCGGTTCCGACATATACAAACGCGACGTTGATGGTTTCTTCCGAGGAGGTACCCGCAGCGGAGGCACTTCCGGCGGCTGACTGCGCCGAGCTGGACGCGGATCCGGAACATCCGGCCAGTACTGTTGTCAGAACCAGAGTCAGGCTGAGCAGCAAAATACTTGCTTTTCTGATTGTTTTCATTTTCTTCCCTCTCCTTGTTGGTTTTTCATAGCATATAAAAAGATGCTATATTCCCAAATGAATTTGGAAACATAGCATCTTTGCTATTTTTATAATAATGTATATATTCTAATAACTTTATTAAGAGATAGCAAGTGGATTTTGCAAGTTTTTTGTGTGAGACCTGCAATTATAAAGCGCGGCGTATCGAAATTTCTCAAATTGAGAAACTCTGATACAAGGTGGAATCTTCAAACAAATGATACTTATGCATTTTGCGATAAAGTGTGGCAACACTGATGCCCAGTTCGGCGGCAGCCTTTTGCTTCCCTTCTACCGAGGTTCCGTAGGTACCGAGGATGTCAAGAATCATCTTCCTTTCCGCCTTAACCAGGCTGTCTCCGCTTTTTTTCTGCGCAGAGAGCTGATCCGTAACGGAGCGGGGAAGGTCACAAACGGAAATTCGGGTGTCGCAAACCTGCATTTTAACAATCAGCTCCACTGTTTTTTCAATTTGTCTGACATTGCCCGGCCAGCGGTATCCGATGAATAAATCCATCACAGAATTGTCAAAGGTGACCTGCCTTCCCTCCAGCCGCCCGAATCGGTCAAGAAATTCGGCGATCAACAGGGGAATATCGTCCGGTCTGTTCCGAACCGCGGGAACGTCAATTCGAAAGGGCAGTAGCGAGTAAAATAAATCCGGCCGGAACATGCCGATTTCAACTGCGCGGTTCAAATCGCGGGAGGTGGACGCAATGACCGCCCCACCTTTTGCGTTCAGCCGCTGCATATAATCTGTCACACGCTCCTGCGCGGCAAGGGGCAAGTCACAGATCTCATCAAGAAAGAGGCAGCCGATATCCGTGCTGTCCTCCCAAAGAAGGGTTGTGTCCGCGTTGAATTCGCAGCAGCGAAGAGTGTAAAAATTTCCTGCCCGTCCGCTTTCCGCATGGATAGCGCGGGCAAATACTTCTTTTCCGCTGCCGGTTTCGCCGCGGATCACCACATTCACATTGCGGTGCGCAAGGGAACGGGCCGCTTCCCGCGCCTGAACAAAAAGCGGGTTCCGACCGATCACGCTGCTGAATCCGCAGCGGTCAAGGCCGGAATGTTCTTCTCCGAACCCGCTCAGCAGTGTAAAATTCTGAAAGACAAATACGCTGCCCTTTTCCTGCCCGTCAACCAGAATGGGGTAGAGCTGACCGAGAAAACTCATTTCTTTATCCCGCATTTTAACAAGGTATTCTGTCCGGTCGTCCTGCCGGGGACGCATGGGTCTGCGCAGCGAAAACTGGTTGATTTTTTGCAGGTACCGCAGTTGATTGCAGGTATTCCCCAGCACCTGCTCCGCTTTGGGATTTAAGAGCAAAATATGGCTTGTGCTGTCAAATACGATGACTCCGTCGCTGATGTGGTTCAGCAGCTCGCGGTGCAAGCTGAGGGAAAACGCATGTTCCTGCATCTGAAGATATTCCGCTGCTTTGACGGCGATAAGTGAAGCAATCTGTTCCAAAAACGAGAGGTAGTCGCGGCTTTTTTGAAGAAGCCCGGGCTTTTTTGCTTCATCAAACAGGGCGAGGGAAATAATACCGATCACAGATTCGTTCAGCGCAATCGGGCAGCAGATTTCATAGTGTTCGCCGCATTGCCCGCGGCTGACGCAGGTCCTGCATACATCGTCCTCGCCAGGGGCTTCGACGATCAGGGCGGTTCCGGTTTTCAGTACCTGCCGGAACGCATCGCCTTCGTTCTGGATTGTATTGCCGATGTTTTTTTCGAAGCGCCCGGAACCCGCCACCCGAATCAGCAGGTTATCGACAATGTCCACATCCATCTCCAGTACGGTCGACAGAACGTCTGCGTACTTTTGAACGCTATCACGAATGCAGTCCAGAACCGTTCGCCCTTGCTCCGTATTTCTGTTCATGGTTACACCCCCTTAGGCGGCACTGCTTATGGTTTGCTGTAGTACCACCGGATGAATTCCTCTGCTGTGCGAAAGTAATCGTCCAGATCAAATTTTTTCTCGTCAATCAGGTACTGCATGGATGCGCCCATCATCATTGAAACCATCAGATAGGGAACGGATTTTTCCTTTTCGGCGCATTCTTCTGGGGAAAGCCCGCTTTGTTCCAGCACCTTTTCAATATCGGCGCGCCAAATATTAAAGGAGGAGCGGAATTTATCTCCGATTTCCCCATCACTGGTTCCCTGCACCCAGTAATCGAACTGCACCAGGTCAATTTTGGGGTGGTTTAGAATGTCATCCTTCTTCTCCTCAAAAAAGCCGTGCAGATTTTCCTCGAATGACTGTTCCTCCAAACTGACGGAGGCGGTGCGCTTTTTCGTGAAATACTGCTGAAGCCGATCCAGAACCGCCAGAATCAGGTCGTTCTTCGTTGGGTAGTAATAATGCAGATTGGACTGGCTGGTGCCGGCCTCCTGCGCAATTAAGTGCATTCGGGTTCCGCTGATTTTCTCGCGTGCAATCGTTTCAACGGTTGCATCTAAAATTCGGTCTGAAATACATTTTTCCTGAACGCTCATAAAAACCTCCGTTTCCGCATGATTTCAGTACAATATTTTTTCAGCAGATCTGTTCCTTTTCGGAGAGGGCTTTCAGCAATTTTTCCTTCGTCATTGGCAGCGACTGCAGCCGGGCGCCGACCGCGTCGAAAATAGCGTTTGAAATAGCGGGCGCGACGGGATTCAGTCCTACTTCGCCCATGCCTTTCGCACCGAACGGCCCGCCGGGGTCCTGCACCTCCACAAAGGTCGCGTCAATTTCCGGTACGTCGAGAATAGAAGGCACATGCAACTTTTTCATGGTGTCGGTGAGTATCTCGGTTTCCGATTCCAGAAATTCCTCCGAAAGACCAAATCCAAGCCCCATGGCTGCCGCACCCTCAATCTGACCGATGACGTTCTGCGGGTTGATTGCTTTACCAACGTCCTGCGACATCAGCATTTTCAGTACCTTTGTTTTTCCCGTCTGCGTGTCAACTTCCACCGCGACGCCTGTACTGACAAAGCAAAACGCGTAGTGAATGTTAAATTCCTCGTCTATGGAACCCTCAATATGATTGGCGTCCGTTTTGTGGGGATATGTTTTCGGCGGAATATAATTGCTTTCCGCACGGAGTGTTTCCCCGTCCCGCGCAGCGAGCACCAGCGCGTTCTGCAAGTCCCCGGGGGTAACTTCGTTATGCCCGACAGGAATATAACGGTCAAGCTTTTCGCGCAGCAGGCCTGCCGTTTGCTTCACGGCGTTGCCGGTGACGTAAGTCTGGCGCGAAGCGGTCGTCATACCGCCGTCGGGGCATTGAGCCGTATCACAGGCAATCACTTCGAACAGCTCATAAGAAACATTCAGCTCCGTTGCGGCAATCTGTGCCATGACCGTATCACAGCCCTGACCCATGTCGGTTGCGCCGATTTTTACGATAATTCTGCCTGTGGGGAGCACTTCCACAATGGCCCCGGCGCCGTCGGCAAGACCTGTGCCGATTCCGACATTTTTGTATGCGCTTGCAAGGCCGAAACCGACTTTTTTATGGGGCGGGCGCGGTGTGCTGAGAACTTCCTCTTTCATAGAGGCAAAGCGCTGCGCGACGCTTTCCAGTGTGCCGAGGTACCCGACCCCTCCGTGAAGAACCTGACCGGTGCAGGTCTGTTTCCCCGGAGCGAGCGCGTTCCTGCGCCGCAGCTCGGCGGGCTCTATTCCCAGCTTTCGGGCGATTTTATCCATCTGTACTTCCGCCGCGAAAGTCGCCTGTGTGCTGCCGAAGCCGCGGAAAGCACCGCTCGGGTTATGGTGTGTGTAAATGCCGTAGGAATCCGCTTTGACATTGTCTACCTCATAGGGGCCGGTGCAGATTACGGCGGAGCGGAAAATGACCGGTCTTGTCATGGAAAGATAAGCGCCGCCGTCCGCAATGACTTTGGACTGTACCGCCGTGATTTTTCCTTCCTTTGTCGCGCCGTGCTTCATCCAGATGTGCATCGGGTGGCGCTTGGTACTTAACCGAATGGATTCCTCGCGGGTCAGCGCCATTTTTACGGGCCGCCCGGTCATGACGGCGGCAAGGGCGGCGTGAATCTGAACGGTGGGTTCCTCTTTTCCGCCGAATCCACCGCCGCACGGGGTGTAGACCACGCGAACCTTTTCCAGTGGAAGTGCCAGACTTGCCGCAATCATCTTCTGAAACTCCACGGAGCCCTGGTTGCCCGTCATCACGGTAACGCCGCCCTCTGAAGTCGGGTACGCCAGGCAGGCCTCCGGCTCCAGATACGCGTGCTCAATGGCAGGCGTGTAATAATAGCCTTCCACAACGACGTCCGCTTCTTCAAACGCTTTCTCAACGTCGCCCTTGCGCACACGCACACAGTGCGCCACATTGTTTTCTTTCCACTCGTGAACCTTCGGCGCGTCCGGCTCAAAAGCCTCGATGGGGGAAAGCAGCGCGGGAAGCGGTTCGTACTCCACTTCAATCAGGCTTCGGGCGTACTCCGCCTGCTCGCGTGTTTCGGCAAAGACAGCCGCCACGACTTCGCCCAGATATTTTACTTCAGCTTCGGCAATCACAGGCTGTTCCGCTTCAAATAAACCGAACGCGTTGCGCCCCGGAATATCCTTTCCGGTAAGCACCAGCGCGACGCCCGGCGCGTTTTTCGCCTGCTCCGAATGAACCGAGAGAATCCGCGCGTGGGAGTATTTTGAATACAGCAGCTTGCCAACCAGCATGTTCGGCTCACGGTAATCGTCGGCAAAGACCGGATTACCCCTGACTTTATCCACCGCGTCAATTTTATGCACGGCTTCGCCCACGTAACCGGGGAAGGGTACGGGGGAAGCGGCGGGCGCTTTTTTCAGCTGAACCGCGCGGTGAACGGCGCGCCGGATACTTCCGTAGCCGGTGCAGCGGCAAATATTGAATTGCAGCGCCTTGTCAATTTCCGCGTCCGTGGGGTCGTCATTTTGATCGAGCAGCGCTTTGACCGACATGACCATGCCGGGGGTGCAGAAGCCGCATTGAATCGCGCCTTCCTCCACAAATGCCTGCTGAGCATAGTGGAGGCTGCCGTTCTTTGAAAGATTCTCAATGGTTTCCACCACCGCGCCCTGAAGCCTGCCCATTTTCAGCAGGCAGGAGCGCTGCGCGCGCCCGTTTACAATGACGGTACAGGCGCCGCAGTGCCCTTTCTCACAGCCGTTTTTGGTGCCCATCAATCCCATTCTTTCGCGCAGAAAGCGAAGAAGAGAAAGGTTTTCATCCGCCATGCATTCCACGGGGTCTTCATTTATGACCAGGGAACATTTGATTTCCATCGTGTTTTCTCCTATCCGAATACGCCGTCAATCGCCCCGAATGGGCAAAGGGACTGACAAAGTCCGCATCCAAAGCATTTTTCTGTGTTGACCAGCACCTTGTCGTCAATGGAAAGCGCAAAATAAGGGCAGTTTCTTTCGCAAAGGCCGCAGAGCCTGCATTTTTCCTTCAGAATAACCGGCACTTTCTTCTCCCAGCGCACATTTCCGGTTTGCAGTTTGGTTCCGGTCACATCAGCTACAGAGTTAAAGCGGTACTTTTCAAGCGCGGCGGGAAGATCGGCAATGATTTTCGCGTAAAGCTCCCTGCCGCGCAGCATGGCGGCCGACAGCATCTGGACGGCGTCCGCGCCCGCAAGCAGGAATTCCAGCACGTCCTCCGCGCTGGAAACACCTCCCACGCCGATCACGGCGCATTCCGGCAGCGCGGATTTAATCCGGTGAATCAACCCGAGCGCGAGGTTTTTGATAACAGGGCCGGAAGTCCACGCTTCCCCGTCCGTATTGCCGAACAGCATCCCACGGCTTTTCAGGTCGATGCGAACGGTCGGCCCCAGCGAATTGATCGCGACAACGCCGTTGCCGCCGTTTTCCAGAATCGTCTGCGCGAACGCAACCGGCTCCGGAATATGGGGGCTGAGTTTCACAAAAACCGGCTTGCCGGTGACGGAACGCACCGCGCGTACGGTCTCCCCGATTTTTGCTAGGTCTTTCCCCACATAATGTGTGGAAAGCTCAAACGCGTCGGCAAACGGGTTCAATCGGGGGATCAGTTCCGTCAGCTCCTCCTTCCGGTATCCCACGCTGACAATCAGCGGCTTTCCGGGAGCCGCCTTGCGGTATGCCGGCAAAAATTCATCAATCCATACGTCGGGGCCGTACTCCGACCAAAGCTCCGCGTTCATAATAAAATCACGCTCGCCGTAGATGCACGGTCTCGGCACACGCGCCGGAACGGAGGAAATTGTTTTCGTCACCATTGCGCCCAGACCGAGATCAGAGAGCGTCAGCATTTTTTCGCAGTCTCCGGTCAGCGGGCCGGAGGCGGGCATCAGCGGATTATCCAGTGTCATACCGGCAACGGTTGTTTGCAGATTCATGGTATCAGGCCTTTCCGTCTTGCGCCGTTCGGTACAAAACAAAGAATATGAGCGCCGAATGGCGCGGACGCTAAGAAATTCTTTCCCATAATTTTTTTGAAACGGATTGCGCATTCCGGGCAATTGCCGACTCGCTGACCGCAGGCACATAGTCGGTCATGCGGAGCTGCCCGCCGCACCAGACGTCTTTCGGGCGAAACGCGTCCAGCATTCCATAGAAGAAATGCCCCCAGATATTACTTTCGTCCATCGGAGTAGGCGGGTTGTACGGATGAAAAAGGAAATCCGCCTCATAGCCCGATTCCAAACGGCCCAGCCGGCAGTTGAGCAAATTTCCGGCGTAACCGTAGCCAAAACGCAGCATTTGCCGCAGCTCCCCGAACGAAAAAGCAGTCGGCGACTGCGCACGGTGGTGCATGGTGTAAACCAGATTCAGCATTTCGCGCGCCATGTTAAAGCCCAGTCCGTCGTTGCCCAGAATACAGGGGATACCCTGCTTTAAAAATTCAGGGGCATCGGGCAGGTCGACACCGTTGTTCATGTTGGAGGTCGGGTTTACGGCAATCGTTGCGCCGCGTTCCCGAATGAGCGGAAAATCCTCCGCTTCTATATGGTTGCAGTGTGCCAGCAACGAACCGCTCCGCAGCAGGCCGAAGGAATCCAGCCTTTGTACGATGGATTTGCCGTAACAGCTCCGGCAGTCCCGTGCGTCCTCCCCGCTTTCCGCAACATGAATATGAATCGGCAGGTCGGCGCTGTGTTCAGCAATGTAGGCCAACGAGGAGTCGGAAAGCGTCATGGATGCATGCATCCCGAACAACCCCGCGTATTTTTTGGAGGAGGCTGACGCGAATTCCACGTTTTCCTCCACGCACTGTTCCAGCGGGAAACGGTCGCTGGTTTCAAAGCAGAAAATACCGCGCAGGCCGGATTCGTCACAGACGGCGCGTTTCAGAAGTTCGAGCGTGCCCTTAATATCGGTTCCGCTTGCGTGGTGGTCAATCACGGTTGTGACGCCGTTTTTGATGAATTCCGCGCCGCTTACCAGTCCGCTCGCGTAAACCGCTTCGCGGTCAAGCCCGGCGTCGAGTTTCCACCACAGCTGCTCCAGTATTTCGGTAAAATTATGCGGCGCAAACAGCGTGTTCCAGCCGCGGGAAAAAGTGGAATAAATATGGGTGTGCCCCGCGAGCAGTCCGGGCATTACAACGCCGCCGGAGCAGTCGAAAACCTCCTGTGCGCCCGGAAAATCCGCCATCGGCCCGACGGACTGTATCCGGTCGTCAAACAGCAGGTAGCAGTCCTGACGGTAGGTATCAAAGTCAAACAAACTGGCATGAATCAGGGCTTTCATAGGCGTTCGAGCTTCCTTTTCAAGTATTCGCCCTTCGGCGGGTGATCGCCGCCGATGAAAGCGCCGTCCTTCACCAGGCAGCGCCCTTTGGAATAGGTGTCAAGCACCCGGCCTTTCAGCTTCCTGCCGAAATATACGCTGTCAGGGTCGCTGTCCGTCCACTGTGTGTTCGGGTCAAATAAAATCACGTCCGCGTCGGCACCGGGGAGAAGATTTCCCTTGCGGGGGTAAAGTCCCTCGATTTTTGCGGGGTTCACCGTAAATTTCGGAATGACCTGCTCCCCGAAACGCTCGTACATCAGCGAAAAGGAGGTGCGCACGCCGCCGATTCCCATCGGAATTTCGTTCACATATTCCCGCTGCTTCAGACCCCTCTCAAACGGGCAGTGGTCGGTCGCGATAACATCGGTCAAGCCGATGTGCTGCCGCAGCTTCTGCTGCTCCTCTTTGCTGCGCAGCGGCGGGGTCATGGTGTAGCGGTAACCGTCCTCCTGACCGTAAACGGAAGAATCCAGTTCAAAGTAATGCGGGCAGCTTTCCAGAATAATATTCGTATGCAGGGAATCGGAATAAAGCGCTTTGAGCCGCTGCGCGGTTGTTCCCGCGTTCAAATGCACAATATAAAGAAGTCCGTCGCGCTGTACCGCAAATTCCGCCAGTTTCAGAACCTCCGTCAACTCGCACAGCATCGGCCTGGCGTTTTCATGATCTTTCACCGGAATGCCGGGGCCTTCCCGCACAAGGTCGTCATTTTCCGCGTGAACCACAACCCGGACACCGAATTCTTTGGAATAGCGGAGTAAATCGTCAATGCGGTTGTCCTTTGTCCTGCGGTTGGTGGTGGAATAGGTGGTGAACAATTTCACGGTGGGCATACCCAGCCCGCGCATCGCGGTATAAAAGGAGGGAATGTCCTCCTCCGGCTGTGCCACACACGCGTGGAATCCGTAATCAATCACACAGCTTTGCGCGAGCGCCGAACGTTCACGAAATGCCGCCGCAAGCTGAACACTGTTTTTCACCGGGTCTAAAAAATCAATGACCGTGGTCACGCCGCCCAGAGCCGCCTGAATCGAACCGGAGTAAAAATCGTCTTTAGAGGTATTTTTGCCCACCGTCAGCGCAAAGTGAACGTGGGGGTCGATTAAGCCGGGGAGCACCAATTTTCCGGCAGCGTCACAGGTCTGCGCACAGTCCAAATAGGCGGACGACAGCGCGGAGATTTTTCCGTCCTTAATATACAGATTTCCGTCGAACCAGCCGCCGTCCGCATAAATACGGCCGTTCAGGATACCGAGGTCAAATACCATGCCGGTTCACTCCCTTCAGCACCATGCCGGGCAGTTCCCCGGTATGCGCTCCGTTTTCAACCGCGATTTTGCCGTTGACCATGACCATTCGGATGCCGAGCGGGTACCGCTCCGGCTCCGTAAAGCTGTTATCGTCGCAAATCTGCTCCGGGTCAAATATAATAATATCTGCCGCATAATCCGGTTTTAGCAGGCCGCGGTCGGAAAAGCCGTAGACCTCGGCGGATTTTCCGGTCATTTTATGCACGGCCTGCTCCAAAGTCAGAACGCCCTGTTCCCGCACATAGCGTCCCAAGATGCGGGGAAATGCGCCGTAAACGCGGGGGTGGGGTTTTCCGCCCAGAAGACCGTCCGTGCACACATTCTGTTCGGGGCGCTTCATGATGGTCACAAGTTCGTCCTCGCGTCCGTAATAATCAATCATGCCGACTGCGTTTTCTTCTTCGACCAGCAGGCCAAACGTTGCGTCCAGCGGGGAAACGCCCCGCATTTCCCCAAGCTGTACCAGATTTTTGCCGACGGCGTCCTCACTTTTTTCATGCTTGACACTGGTGATGTAAATACCGTCAAGTCCGGCGAAGTCCACGAAATTATCCCAATCGCAGTCCGTGCGCAGAATCTCCCGCTTCAGCTCTTCCCGTACGGAAGCGTCGGCAAGGCGCTGTAAAAGCTTTTCCGTGCCGCCGTCGTGCGCCCACGGGGGGAGAATCACACTGAGCATCGTGCTGCCCGCCGTGTAGGGGTACTGATCAAACGAAACACGGACGCCCTCGCTTTCGGTCTGCTCAATCATGCGAAGCGCTTCGTCAAGGAAATGCCAGTTGCGCCGCCCGCAGATTTTGAAGTGAGAAAAGTGCACCCTTACCCCCGACTCGCGGCCGATATCCAGAATTTCCTGCATGGACGTAAGAATGGAGCCTGCCTCACTGCGCTGGTGAACCACAAAAACGCCGTCGTATTCGGCGACAACCTTACACAACGTAATTAGTTCCTGCTTTTCGGCATAGACGCAGGGAATGTAAATCAGACCCGTGGAAAGGCCAACTGCGCCCGCTTCCAGTTCGCGGCGCAAAATGGCTTTCATAGCCTCCAGTTCCGCCGGGGACGGCGCGCGGTTATCAAGGCCCATGGCCTCCATGCGAATGTTGCCGTGCGGCGCGAGATACGCCGCGTTTACGCCCAGACCGGATTTTTGAAGCAGGGAGAAGTATCCTTCGGCGGTACGGTAGTTCCAGTCGATGCGGTCGCTGTCACCGTCAAGCCCGGAAATATTCTTCCGCCAGTCGCCGATATAACGCTCCGGTAGGGGGGCCATTGAAATACCGTCCTGCCCGAACACCTCTGTTGTGATACCCTGAAAGACCTTCGGCTTTACCGTCGGGTCGGACAGTATCTTTAAATCGCTGTGGCTGTGCGTATCAATGAAGCCAGGCGCGACCACACAGCCCGCCGCGTCGATCACGCGGTCAAAATTCCCCGCCAAATCGGTGCCGATTTCGGAAATTTTGCCGTCCGTGATACACAGGTCGCCGTAAAAGGACTTCGAGCCGCTTCCGTCCACAATCCGTCCGTTTATAATTTTAGTCCGCATGGGTCTGCTCCTTCCTTTTCGAGCTTTTCAGCATACTGCCGCGCGCTGCGGTAATCCTCCATGGTATCGACATCCATTAAAATCCCTTCCTGACCGACTTCAACGAAAACGCAGTCCTTGCCGGAAAGGTATTTTTTTAAATTGGAGTCGGCGGGTTCGGCCAAAATTTCCTTGACGCACGCGCCGTTCAAAAGTACCGGGTGCCCCCGTTTTCCGCCGTAGGTGGGAATGGCGGCTTCTTTTTTGGATTCCAGCAGTTTTGCGCAGACTTCGTGGGAAATCAGCGGGCAGTCGCCGGGCGTAAAGAAAAAGCGGTCGGCTGTCACCCGCGCAACACCCGCGCGAACGGAGGAGAACATGCCCTGCGCGAAATCGGGATTCTGCACTACGGTTACAAAGTCATAGCCTTCCACCAGACTTTGGATGCGTTCTTCCTGAAACCCGGCAACGACGAAAACAGTGGAACAGAATTTCTGAAAAAGCTCCACGCTGCGCAGTAGAATGGGCTTCCCGCCGAAGTCAAGCTGCATTTTAAATGTGCCCGCGCGGCTGGAATAGCCCGCCGCCAGTATGACGGCCTGCGGTTTCATTCCGGTTTCCCGTTCGGTGAAAAACGGGAAAGCTCCTCAATGAAATGCCGTATCAGGTTCATGGCGACTGTTTTGCGGTATACCGCGGAGGAACGCTGATCGTCGATCGGCCTGACGGAATCCGCGTACAGCGCGCACACCTGCTCCGGGTGGAGCTTTTTCAGCGGAGTTCCGACAAGGCACCGCTCCGCTTCGGGCAAGCGGACTACGGTAGGACCGACCGCACCGACGGCAATCCGTATATTTTTCAGAATTCCCTGTTCTGTTTCGGCAAGTCCCGCGAAGGACAGCTTGGAAATGGCGTCGGCCTTGCGCGCACCCACTTTTTTATAATAGGTAAAATCATAAGCATTCAGAGGAACCCGTACGGAAACAAGAAGTTCCCCCGACTGCAGGGCGGTTTTTCCCGGGCCCAATATAAATTTTTCGACAGGCAGCTCCCGCTCGCCGTGCGCGCTTTTCAGAAGGACGCCTGTACCCAGCGCATACAGCACAGGAAGCGTATCGCCTGCGGGCGAAGCGTTGCAAAGGTTTCCGCCGAGGGTTCCCATATTCCGGATGGCGGGGGAGGCCATGGAGCTTACCGCCTGCTTCAGAATTTCCGGTACGGTGTCATCTGTGAGAATATCCGCGAGCCGTACGGCGGCGCCGACGGAGAGAACGCCCCGTTCCGACTTCACGGATTGGAGTTCCGGAAGCTCCGCAACAAAGAGGGGTGGCTTGTCGAAACGGGGAAGCGTACCGGACCAGCTGTGTTTTTTCACCATCAGGTCGGTGCCCCCGGCCAATACCGTAAATTCTCCGCTTTCCAGCAGAGAGAGCGTTTCTTCAAGTGTTTGTGCTTTGAACGTGTCTACCATAATCCGTCCCCCCTTTCGGCGGCAAGCTGGATCGCTTCGACTATCATGGTGTAGCCGGTGCAACGGCACAGATTGCCGGAAAGTGCCTCGCGAATTTCCTCTTCGCTCGGCCTCGCGTTGCGGGAAAGCAGCGCTTCCCCGGCGAGAATCATGCCGGGCGTACAAAAGCCGCACTGAACGGCTCCCGCGTCAGCGAAAGCGGCTTCCATGATTTGAAACCGCTCGCTTTCGCGGTAACCCTCAATCGTCAGCACCTCCCTGCCGTCTGCCGCGCCGACTGGTGTCAGGCAGGAGTTGGCGAGCCTGCCGTCAATCAGAACGGAGCACGCGCCGCATTCACCTTCGCCGCAGCCTTCTTTGGTGCCGGTCAGGTTCAAATCCTCCCGCAGCACGTCGAGCAGCCGTTTCAGCGGGTTGACCTGCAGTTCCACCGGACGGTGGTTTAGAATCAATTTAATATTTTGCATTTGCTGCCGCCTCCATCAAATACTCCGGGGTTGCCGGTAACCGGTCGATTCGAATCCCGAGCGCGTCCTCAACCGCGGCGGCCACAGCGGGGGCCGCCCCCAGCAGCGTAAGCTCGCCCACACCCTTCGCGCCGAACGGGCCATTGTCAAACTCGTTGTTGACCAGCGCCGTTTTGACCACGGGGAAATCCTTTGTGGTCGGAATGATATAATCGGTAACCGAGCGCTGCTGAAGCCGCCCGTTCTTCGTCTCCATTTTCTCCGTCAGGCCGTAGCCGAGGCCCTGAAGAATCCCGCCCTCAATCTGCCCGCGCACAATGCGCTCGTCGATTGCGTGCCCCACGTCGAAAACGGCCCAAACGCCTTTCACGTCAACTTCGTAGGTTACGGGGTCTACCTCCACTTCGGCGATGTTGATGCCCCAGGAGTAAGCGGGGTAGGCTTCGCCGGTGAAGGTATTATTGTCCCAGTGAATGCCGAGGGGTGACTGATAGCTGACGTCAACCACCACTTCACTGGGTTCCTGCCAGCGCTCCTTGAGCTGCTGCGCCGCCCGTTCCAGCAGCCGCCCAACAATGATTACCGTGCGCGAAGCAACGGTCGGGCCGGAGTTCGTCACAAACTCCGTATTGGGATTTTCAAAAATAACATCTTCCAGCGGAAGCTCCAGAACCTTTGCCACAATTTTCGCGAGTGTCGTTTTAACACCCTGCCCCATGTCGGTGCTTGCCACCAGAATTTCCGCCTTGCCGTCCGCGCGTTTTTTCAGCCTTGCCGTAAAATCGCGTTCCCCGTTTCCGGTAAAGCCGCATCCGTGCAGGAACAGACCGGCGCCCATTCCGCGCAGGCGGGAACCGTTTTGAAACTGCTCTTTTTTTGCGTCATAGCCCGACATTTCCTTCGCTTTAGAAATAATTTCGGGCATTTTAATCGGCTGAAAGAATTCGCCGTCGGTGGAGGTTCGGTCACCCTGCCTTGCCGCGTTTTTCAGCTTCAGCTCCAGCGCGTCCATGTGAAGAACCCGCGCGATTTTCTGCATGTGCATTTCCATGGCGAACAGCGACTGCGGCGCACCGAAACCGCGGAACGCGCCGTTCGGAACCGTGTTGGTTGCCACGCAGGCGGCCCGCGCATCCAGACTGGGAACATTGTATACGCCGGTAATATTAAATAGGCTTCTTTGCAGAACGATCTGGGAAAGGCCGAGGTATGCGCCGGCGTTCAGCCGAATATCCGCCCGCATGCCGAGTATTTTTCCGTCGCCATCCACCGCGGTGTCGAGGTGAATCATAGCGGGGTGGCGCTTCGTTGTGGATTCCAAATCTTCGCCGCGGTCAAAAAGAAGCCGCACCGGGCGCCCTGTTTTGTAAGAGGCCAGCGCCGCGTGACCCGCGACAAGCGTGGGGTATTCCTCCTTGCCGCCGAAGCCGCCGCCGGTGACGCACTGAAGGACGCGGACGCGGTCAACTTTCCAGCCGAATATCTTCGCAAGACCGTCGCGCACATAAAACGGGCACTGCATGGAACCGTATACTGTGATTTTTCCGTCCTCATAAACGCCGGTCATTCCCTGCGGCTCCAAATACAGCTGTTCCTGGTACCCCGTGCGGTAGTCGCCGCTTACCACATGGCTTGCCTGTGCAAACGCTTTTTCGCAGTCGCCCTTGCCGATCTGGTAATGAATAAACCGGTTGTCTTCCCCCGCGAGCGGGGGAATTTCCGGATTATCCGCGTCCTCAAACGAAAGAACCGGGGCAATATCCTCATACTCGACCTGAATCCTGTTCAACACGCGCAGGATATCTTCCCGGTTTTCCCCAACAACCAAAAGGATGGGCTGACCGATGTAATTTACGCTGTCCTCCGCAAAATAGGGTTCGTCGCTTGCAACCGTGCTGACCCTGTTTTCGCCGGGAACATCGCTGCGGTCGACGATACAGCACCCCTTTGGCAAATCGGGGATGGATATGGATTTGATTTTTGCCCTTGCGCGCGCGGAACGCAGCGTTTTCGCGTAAAGCATATGTTCAAACTTCATGTCGTCAACATATTTTGCGGAACCGGAAGCTTTGATCGCGCCGTCCACTTTCTTTACAGGTATGCTGATATCCTGAGCCATTCCTGTCAACTCCTTCAAAGCTGCGAAATATAGTCAACGCACTTAAAAATTAGTCCAATAGAAAGTCTGCGAAGTGCGTTGACATTCGGTAAATTGACTTTTAACCGGGACGGACTAAAAGTTAATTTACTATAAAACAGAAAAAGCCATAATTTCAGCACGCTGAAATTATGGCTTCATTGCCAACATATTTGGACGGTTTATAGCAAACCGGACAAATATATTCTAATATATGATTATATTGGAATTGATTATATCTGTTTCTGACTGACTGATCAAACGGTAAATTGGGGGAATAAATCGATTGACCGCCCTCATACTGCTATTTTCTCGTAATCTCGGCGGTTTTCATGATTAGATAAAATAAAAATGGTATTCCAACTGCCCGCAGCCGTGGGGCGCGTTGTAAACAGCGCCGTCATTTGATATAATATGCCTGATATTGAAGATGGTGGGGCGGAAAAGTATGGAATTAAAGCCGATTATCAAACGGAACCTGAGCAACGACGTAAAAGGTTTCTTGTATGAATATATTCGTCATTTAAGCCCCGCAAACGGCGCGAAACTGCCGCGGGAGGAGCAACTGGCGAAAGACCTGTCCGTCAGCAGGGTGACGGTTCGGCGCGCTCTGGATGACCTTGAGCAGGAGGGGCTGATTCTTCGCCTTCACGGGAAGGGAACGTTTGTCAACGCCGAGGCGGTGCAGATCAAAGTAAACCTGAGTCAGGGGCAGGAATTCAGCGATATGATTGAAGCCAGCGGCTACCGCGCCCGGGTCGGGCTAGTGCGCGCCGAACGACGCGAAGCGGGGGCAGAATTGAGCGCCGTTTTTCAAATTCCTGAAAGCGCGCCCGTAATGGAGGTTGAAAAGGTGTTTTTTGCCGACGACCACCCGGCCATTGTGTGTATTGACCGCTGCCCGCTGGCTCTGCTCACACAGCCGGTGGCAGACGGGGAGTGGGCACAGTCCACTTTTGAGCTTCTGCGAAAATACGCCGGAAAAATTGTAACCCGTGATAAGCTGGAAGTACTGACCATGACGCGCGGACAAATGCAGGCGCAGTTCCGCGGCGCTTCGGGGATGGAATGCGATTCGGTGCTGGTGCTGAACGCCATTAACTACGATCAGGACAACCAGCCGGTAATTTACGACACGGAGTTTTACAATACGGACTATATCCGCTATAATCTCATCCGAAATAAAAATGTATATCGTTACGAATGACGCTCTTGATTTTTTTCCTGCGGTTGATATAATTATAAACTAAAAATAGGTATTACCTTAATACCATTGAGAGGCGGCGGTATCATGTTCAGAAACACACAGAGCATAAAAGAGTTGGTTGAATGCGGCCTGGGCCGTGTTCCCTGCGACCTGAAGCTGGAGAATGTCAGACTGGTCAATGTCTTTTCGGGCGAGATTTACCCCACGGATGTCTACATCAAGGGGAGCCGGATTGTTTCGATAGACTCCAACGCCAATCTGCAGTCAGAGCGTGTGATTCCCTGTAACGGGCAGTATGCGCTGCCCGGATTCATGGACGCGCACATGCATTTTGAGTCCACCATGCTGTCGCCCGAAGCTCTTACCGATATGGTGGTTCCGTGCGGAACCACCACGCTGTTTGCCGACATGATGGAAATTGCAAACGTTGCGGGAAAAGAAGGGCTGCGCGCCATGCTTTCCTCCATGAATCGCCTGCCTTACCGCATGCTGATTGAGGTTTCCTCCCGTGTGCCGACCGCGCCCGGGCTGGAAACCACCGGTGCGGTTCTTGACGCAAAGGAAGTCGAGGAGATTATGGGCTGGCAGGACAGTGTCAGTCTTGGCGAAATGGACTCCTCCAAAATCCTGTTTGTAAAGGATGAGTACTTTCAGAAAATCGCCTCCGCGCTGAAGCAGCGCAAAATTGCGAACGGGCATGCCATTGGCCGTCTGGGGCAGGAGCTGAACGTTTACGCAAGCTCCGGTATTTCCGATGACCATGAATGTGTGAACACGGAGGAACTGCTTGCGCGCCTTCGTGTCGGCATGAAGGTGTTTATCCGCGAGGGCAGTACAGAGCGCAATCTGGACGAGCTGATTACCGGGGTGCTGCGGGAGCATCTGGATTTTGACAATCTGATGTTCTGTACCGACGATAAAGATGTCGGTGACATGAAAAGGGAAGGGCATATCAACTACAATGTCAACCGTGCCATTGCGCTCGGCGTCCCTCCGGTTAAGGCAATTCAGATGGCTACCGTCAATATTGCGAAGCATTTCCGCCTTGAAGACGAAATCGGCAGCATTACGCCGGGAAGGCTGGCGGATATTCTCTTGACAGACGATGTACGCAATATTCAGCCTGAAACCGTGCTTTTTGAGGGAAAAGTAGTCGCCCGGCAGGGGAAAATGACCGAGCCGGTTCCCAAAGGTGCATACCCGGACTGGCTGAAGCATACCGTTCATTTAAAAAAGCCGATTACTGCCGCGTCGTTTGCCGTATTGGCTGACGGCAATCTGTCTTTTGTAAAAGTGAATGTCATCGGCCTGATTGACCGCCAGATCATCAACCGCCGTCTTGAAGCGGAGCTGCCCGTAAAAGACGGCGCTGTGCAGAACGATGTGTCCCGCGACATTCTGAAGCTTTCCGTTGTGGAACGCTACGGCAAAACCGGCGGTGTGGGCACCGGGTTCGTGCAGGGCTTCACGCTGAAAGACGGGGCGCTCGCCTATTCCATGTCGCATGATCATCACAATATTGTAGTAGTAGGAACGAACGATATCGATATGGCTGCAGCGGCTAATGCGGTTGCTGAAATGCAGGGGGGACTGGCGGCTGTGCGCAATACGGCGGTGCTTGCGTCCATGTGTCTTCCGATCGGCGGGCTGATGAGCGAAGGCAGCGCCGAAGAAGTCGGAGCGGAACTGACGGTCATGAATCATGCCGCCGCCGCGCTTGGGTGCAGTTTGCCGTCACCCTTTATGACGCTCAGCTTTATTTCGCTGCCGACCGTGCCGGAACTGGGATTAACGGATAAAGGTCTTGTTGAAGTATTGCAGCACAGACTGATCAGTACTATAATAAAGTAACCGCTGATTAAAGCAATTCAGAAGCCGCTCAGTTCAGTATTTTCGCGGCTTCGAATTGCTGTCTGACGACTTAATCATCGCTTACTAAGAAATTAAAAAGCAACTTATTTTAATGAATGACATGGAGGTATCCGTATGAAAAATAATTTTTGCCTTTCCCCACTGTGGGAATGCAGCCAAACGCTCGCCGCGGTTGCGCAGGGAAGGGAACCGGCTGAAACCGTCATACGCAGCGCAAAACTGATTAACGTCTGCACCGGCGAAATCCTTCCGAACACGGACGTCGCCATCGCTCGGGGGCGTATCGCTCTGGTCGGCGATGCAGCGCACTGTATCGGGAAAGGTACGACGGTTATTGACGCGAACGGGCAGTACATTGCCCCCGGTTTCATGGATGGGCATATTCATGTGGAATCCTCCATGATGAGCGTCGGCGAGTACGCCCGCGCGGTTATTCCGCACGGAACAGTCGGTATTTATATGGACCCCCATGAAATCTGCAATGTGCTGGGGCTGGACGGCGTTCGCTGTATGGTGGAGGATTCCAAGCGCACGCCGCTGAAAACAATGGTGACCACACCGTCCTGTGTGCCGGCCGTTCCCGGATTTGAAGACACCGGCTCCTTTGTCGGCCCCGCGGATGTTTCGGAGACGATGGAGTGGGACAGCGTGGTCGGACTGGGCGAGCTGATGAATTTTCCGGGCGTTCTTGCCTCCTCCGAACATACGCACGGTGAAATCGCGGAAACGCTCAAAGCCGATAAAATCGTGACCGGTCACTACTCCATGCCGGAAACAGGAAAAGGACTGAATGCCTATATTGCTTCCGGTGTGCGCTGCTGCCACGAGTCCACCCGCGAAGAGGACGCCTTGGCAAAGATGCGCCTTGGTATGTACGCCATGTTCCGCGAGGGCTCCGCGTGGCACGATCTGCATGAGGTCGCCAAAAGCATTACGCAGCATAAAGTTGACACCCGGTTTGCCGTGCTGATTTCCGACGACACCCATCCGCATACGCTGGTGAGCCAGGGTCACCTTGATCATATCGTGCGCCGCGCTGTGGAAGAGGGGATCGATGTTGTTACCGCAATTCAGATGGTGACGATCAACTGCGCGCAGTGCTTCCAGATGGACCATGACCTTGGCTCCGTTACGCCCGGAAAATGCGCGGATATTGTCTTTATCAACGATCTTGAGAAGCTGGATATCACGAAGGTTCTGATCAATGGTACAGTGGCGGCCGAAAACGGAAAAATGACGCAGGAGCTTGCGCCGTACCATTACCCGGAATGGGCAACAAAGTCCATGCATATCCTCGACGCGATTACGCCGGATTCTTTCAAAATTTCGGCGGACGGGGAAGAAGTAGCCGCGCGTGTCATTGAGGTCATTCCGGCGCGGGTGGGCTCGTTTGAACGGCATGTTAAATTAAAGGTACAGAATGGTCTTGTGCAGTCCGACCCGCAGCAGGACGTTTTAAAGACAGCGGTCTTTGAGCGCCACCATGCCACCGGAAAAGTTGGCTTCGGTTTTGTAAAAGGATTTGGTATCCAGTGCGGCGCAATGGCTTCCACCGTGGCGCACGACGCGCATAACCTGCTGGTGATTGGCACCAATGACGAGGATATGGCACTGGCAGCCAACACGCTGATTGCCTGCGGCGGCGGAATGACGGCGGTGCAGAACGGGAAAGTGCTCGGCACAGTTCCGCTCCCGATCGCAGGGCTGATGAACGACAAGCCGGTGGAGGAAATGAGCGAAATCGTGGAAAGTCTGAGCGGTGCGTGGAAGCAGATCGGCTGCGGCATGGTATCGCCGTTTATGACCATGGCACTGATCTCGCTTGCCTGTCTGCCGGAGCTTCGTCTGACCGACCGCGGCCTTGTCGATTGCACCACATTCCAGTTTGTACCCTTGTTTCTGGACGAAGCCTTAGAATAATAGTGATTGAATATTAAATATCTATAAGTAAAACGGAACCCGGAAGCTGATTTGCGCCGGGTTCCGTTTTCGTTTCTGTATGTTTTGAATATGAAGTCCGGCTGCTGTGAATATATAGTCATTTAACTTGAAAACAGAGCCAATCTTCAAGCGTAAAATCCATAAATCAAAGATTTTGCGCTTGTTTCTTGGATATTTTCTAAAGTTAAATGACTATATATGACTGATCGGGATTTTACCGGAAAAGGCGGGGTGAAAGCTTGAAGGTCGCAATTTACAGCCGAAAGTCAAAATACACCGGCAAGGGTGAATCTGTGGAAAATCAGGTTCAGATGTGCAGGGAATACATTTCGTTCCACAGTGATAAATTTGCGGGGCTTGGCGAAAGTGATATTTCCGTTTTTGAAGATGAAGGATATTCCGGCAAAAATCTGGCTCGCCCCCGGTTCCAGCAAATGATGAAAAGCGCCAGACAAAAGCGGTTTGATTACATCATCTGCTACCGCCTTGACCGTATCAGCCGCAGCGTCAGCGATTTTTCCTCACTGGTTAACGAATTCAATGAGCTGGGTGTATCCTTCATCTGTATCAAAGAGGAATTCGATACCAAAACGCCGATGGGACGCGCCATGATGAATATTGCCTCAACCTTCGCCCAGCTGGAACGCGAAACAACCGCTGAGCGCGTAAAAGACAATATGCTGCTGCTGGCGCGCACGGGGCGCTGGCTGGGCGGTACCCCACCGACCGGCTACACCTCCGAAAAAGTAACGGGCGCGGGTGCGGACGGCAAGCTGAAAACCTCTTTTCAGTTGAAGCAGAACCCCATCGAGATTCAGACCGTCAGAACCATATATATGAAATATATGGAATTACAGTCCGTCGCGGGTGTCGGTAAATTTCTGATCGGCGAAAATGTGCGGTCAAGGAACGGTAAGCCGTATTCCCTGCCGGGTATCAAGGCGATCCTGACAAACCCCGTCTACTGCATTGCCGATCAAGCCGCGCTGGAATATTTTTTGAAAAAGGGTGCGAACGTCTGCTTCGAAAAAAAGGACTGTTCGCATGAACTCGGTTTAATCTCCTATCATAAGCGGGATTATACGCGAAAATCCTCCCCACGGCTGGACGAATCCGAGTGGGTAATTGCCGTCGGCAGGCATCAAGGCGTTGTAACGGGTCGTGATTGGGCTACCGTTCAGGAGAAGCTGTGGCATAAGCCGCATGCGCCACAGACGAACGTCCACAACGGATACTCGCTGCTTTCCGGCCTGCTTGTGTGCGGAAAATGCCATGAAAAAATGTTCGCGAAACAGCGCTCCAACCATCCTGCTTTGTTTGACTATATCTGTTGCGGTAAGCTAAGGGGGGGCAATGCGCTTTGCCGCTGCCGCAATTTGAACGGCAGGGAAACAGACGGCCGCGTCCGCACCGTGCTAACTGCGTACCTGACCGAAGGCGCGGAGGCGTGGAGACAGTTTGAAAGGTTAAAAAAAGTAATTTCCGTTGCGGGCGCTCCCGTGAATCAGCAAGCACAAATCCGTACAGCAGAATTCAGCAGGCAGATCAAAAATTATGTCGCACTGCTGGGAAGACCCGGTATCAGCGAAGAGCTGTTCCATGAAGTCAGCGAAAAGGTCGCGGAGTTGAAGCGGCAGGTATGGGAGCTGGAAAAAGAAACGCAGAGACTGGAGCAGGAAAACCAGAAGGAGAGCACCCATTCACTGGATTCAATCATACGAAATCTGTCAGATATCAAAAGCTGTTTTGAAAATTTATCCATACCGGAGCAGCGTGAAGCGATTTGCTCCCTTGTCGACCGGATTGAGTGGAACGGTGAAACGCTCCGTATTTTCCTGTACAAAGAATAAGGGCAATGTCATAGCCCAAAAGTTGCCATAGCGTCGGCGGTGCATTTCCAACATTAATTGCAATTATTACCATGTTTTTTGCGGGTGCGGTTGCCGGGCCGTATCAGTCCGTGGTTTCCACACTGGCACTGACCGCCGTGATCATTTTGGGCGTCATGATGACCCTGCTGATTTCGAAGCTGCTTTCCGTAACCGTATTAAAGGGAATGCCATCTTCCTTCCACCTGGAGCTGCCGCCCTACCGCCGCCCGCAGATCGGTCAGGTCATTGTGCGCTCCATTTTTGACCGCACACTCTTCGTGCTGAAACGGGCGGCTGTGGTTGCGGCACCGGCGGGGCTGGTCATTTGGCTCCTTGCAAATATTCATGTCGGGGGAAGCAGCCTGCTTGCGCTGTGTGCGGGTTTCCTCGACCCGTTTGCCCGCTTGCTCGGAATGGACGGCTACATTCTGATGGCGTTTATTCTCGGTTTTCCGGCAAATGAAATTGTGGTGCCCATCATTATTATGAGCTACATGGCGACAGGTTCCCTGACCGACTTCGACAGCCTTTCCCAGCTTTATTCCCTGTTCGTAAGTCATGGCTGGACCTGGCTGACCGCCGTATGCGTCATGTTGTTTTCGCTGATGCACTGGCCCTGCGGCACGACGTGCATGACCATTCGGAAGGAAACGCAGAGCGCAAAATGGACGCTGGCTGCTTTTGCGGTGCCGACCGTAACGGGAATGCTGGTCTGTTTTACCGTTACCGCGGTGGCGCGAATGCTTGGCCTTGCATAAAGATTTATAAATCATAAAACGAAACCCGCGCCCTTTGGCAGAAAAGCCAAGGAGCGCGGGTTGTGTTCAGGAGGGATAAAAATTATGAATTGTGATGCATGATGCGGTGCGGGTATCAGCCGATGAATTCCTGCGTCCAGTAGTAGACGCCGTTGCTCTGGTATACGCCGATACCAATCTGTGTAAAGTTTGCGTTCAGTATGTTCGCGCGGTGTCCGGCGGAATTCATCCATGCGGTCATAACTTCCTGCGCGGAACGCTGGCCATAAGCAATGTTTTCACCGGCGGTTCTGTACGATACGCCGAATTGGTTCAGTGCGCTGAACGGATCCTGACCGTTCGGTCTGGTGTGTGAAAAGCTGGTTTTAATTTCAGTCGCTCTTAACTGTGCGGCCTTTGCGACAGTGGTGTTAAGCGTCAGGGCTTTTAATCCGTTTTTCGCACGCTCCTGGTTCACAAGAGCAAGAACCTGTTGCGCTTCGCTGGACTGTGAAGAAGAGGTGCTGCCTGTGCTGGAGGAAGCAGCCGGTTTGCTGGAAGCAGCGGGCTTGCTTGTGGTTGAGGCTGTTGAGGAAGGCTTGCTTGAAGTCGTAGTTGTAGTTTTACCGGAGGACGGGCAGTTCAAACTGCCGTTCCGGATTGCCGAGTTGAGGGAAGCCCCGAGCAGGCTTTCGAGATTCGGAATCGAGCCGGAGTTCCCGCCGATCACGATCTCATAGCCGTTCTTGCAGGAAGCCGTATTACCGGACGCTTTGACGGTGGAAAGGACTTTATTAATGGTGGCACGGTCCACATTCGGGCAGGACACGCCATTAATGGTGTAAGCCTTTACGCCGGTGCTTGCCACCTTGCTTTTCGCGGCTGCAGTGGTGCTGACCGGTGCGGTCGAACCGGCTGCGGCCTTGGAAGAGGCCGTTACAGCGGAAGAATTGGAAGAAGCCGCTGCGGCGGATTTCACGGTGCTTTCGGCAGATTTGGTGACAGCGCTTGAAATTGCCGAAGCAACGGATGGGGCTGCGTCTGAATAGGAGGATGTATTGATAGACGTCAGACTGGAAGGTGCGAGCTTTTTGGCTGCCGCAGTTTTAGAATAGGACTGCGCAGCGCCGGTGACAGCGATACCGGATACAACAACTAAGCTTAGTACCACCGGAAGAACTCGTTTCTTATTCATCTTGTTCATTTCACTTTCTCCTTCTTGAAAAGAATGTTTAGGGCTTGTTTGTAAAATAGTGAAGATTGTGCAAATCACTAAAATATCAGCATAGGGTGCCAAAATCAAGTGGATCCTCTAAGAAATTAGGTAGAAAAAACGGAATAAAAACTTTGTTTATGGGTTTTATTCCGTTGTTTTTCTTTTTACAAACAAGACCTTGGTAAACGATGATTAAGTCGCAGTAATTCGAAGCCGCGAAAATACGGAAGTGAGTGGCTTCAGGATTGCTTTAATCAGCGATTGCCTTGATTATAACGTCTATTGTCGTTCAGGACAACCCTCCAGGATTTGTAAAAATTACAATTTTGTAATCATTAAAAAGTCAGGTGGAACGGCGAAAAAGTAGCGTACTGCCGATGCATACTGAACTGTGAGGAAACTGCGGCTGAATTTGCAGTGGGAAAAATCACACAATATTTAACCTTGAATTACCAGAAGAAAATGGGTGAATATTCCTATCTCCAGTGTTATTCTATTTCTTTTTTGTCCGCAGTGCAATAAAAATTTCTTATAAGTCTTAACAATCTTGACAAAAACATATTAATTGTATACAATATAATTGAAAGCTTTGGTATGGAATACAAATTTTTATAACTTCAAATGGGGGCTGTCGAAATGGACAAAGCGCTGTTACAGAAAATCAGGTATATGCAGATCGGCGAAATTACGGAGCGGACAATCTACCTGAAAATTGCGAAGTATGTAAAGAATCAGGAAAACAGGCAGACGCTTCTGAATATTGCAGATGAAGAGTTAAAGCACTATAATACATGGAAAGACCACACAAAAGAGGAGTTGAAGCCATCCGCTCCACTGGTGTGGTATTATACCACCGTCGCCAGAATACTGGGCTATACCTTTGCAATTAAGATGATGGAAAACAGAACAAGCCGATTCGGTTTGAGCGCCCTTCAAGACGAGGATTTGCTTCGCGAGGTGCCGGAGGCACAATCCGTTTATCAGGATGAACTGGTGCATGAACAAAAGCTGATCGCGCTGCTTGACGAAGAACGGCTGCATTATGTCGGTTCCATGGTTTTGGGTCTGAACGATGCGCTGGTGGAATTCACCGGCAGCCTTGCAGGCTACAGCTTTGC
Organism: Bacillota bacterium; assembly: GCA_023416955.1. Lineage (GTDB taxonomy): Bacteria > Bacillota > Clostridia > Oscillospirales > Acutalibacteraceae > Caproiciproducens. Next base: position 67,057 of record JAEZGM010000008.1, read on the forward strand.
CATGCAGAGCAACAAGCTTATTTCCCTTGCGGGGCTCATTACCGGAATTTCCGCAACTCTGTCCATGGCTTCGTCAGAATATCTTTCAGCCCGTTCCGAAGGAAGACCCGACGCGTTAAAGTCCGCCGGTTACACGGGATTTTCATATCTGCTGACGGTTGTACTTTTGATTCTTCCTTATCTTTTGCTGCCGGATAACATGTACGGCCTGGCACTGGCGATTATGCTCGCGGCCGTGATGGGGATCATTGCGCTGTTTAACTACTATATATCCGTAGCCAAAGACTACTCCTTCAAAAAACGCTTTGGCGAAATGGCAGGGATCAGCCTTGGTGTTGCCGCGCTTTCCTTTGTAATCGGACTTTTGGTAAAGCGTTTTTTGGGTATTGATTTATAAGAATAGCTGTTTATAAGTGTTGACCGGCTGATAAAGGCAGCGGCGCTCCTTATTTTGGAGCGCCGCTGCTGCTGGATGTGACAACTCTTACACCCGGAGTTTGATTTTTGCCCTCAGGCCGGGCAGGCCCATACTTTCGGTTGCGCCCGAAAGTATGCAAAAGGGCGCAGTGTGCGCTTTGCGCGCAGGGGGAATTTTAAAAGGCCAAGGGAGGGTTTCACAAAATCCCCCCTGCACCCCCCCGAGTATCCCCAAGGAGATATTTTCGGGGGTTCCTTTATGATTTTCATTGACGGCGTCGGTTCTGGCTATTTGGCTTTATGAGTTTCTTATAAAAAGCAATCCGCAGTTTCGATGCTGTGGATTGCTTTTAAAATGCTCTATAGTTTGTCTATACCTGCAGCGCCGATTTCCATTTGATGCGCAAAATCAAAATGATGGAGATAATCGCCGCCATGTAGTTGGAAAATAAATTTCCCCAGAACACGGAATAAAAATGCAGCGCGGGTTCCGTTGCCAAAATGAACAGAAAGCGCAGCAGCCAAATCCGCAATAACCCCAGTATCATAGGTACGACTGTTTTCCCGAGCCCGATAAAAGCGCCCTGTATTGCCATACAGATGCCGAATCCGATGACGGAGTAGGTGTAAATGTGCAGCGCGTTGTTTGCGACCAGCAGAACCGCGGGTTCCTTTGTAAACAAAATTGTCAGATGCGGAGAAGAAGGTACAATGATCGCAATGATTGCCGCTGCGGTGACCGCGCTCGCGATGCAGCCGATCAGGCAGGAGCGTTTTGCACGCGCGGGTTGGTTTGCGCCGATGTTCAGGCTGACCATCGTAGTGACCGCTGAACCGAAGGAGGACGGCAAATTAAAGCACACCGCCGTAATATTGTTTGCGATGCCCTGCCCGTTTAGAACAATCGCGCCGTATTTCTGCGTTTCGTGGTTGATCAGGAAGAATCCGAAATTCAGCAGCAGGCTGGTGATCATAGCCGGAATGCCGACGCGGATTAGCTGAAGGATCAATTGTTTGTCGAAACGGAAGCCTTTCAGCGTCAGTTGATCTTCGCTCTTCTTAAAAAACAGCTCATAGAACATCCACACGCAAATCAGAATGTTCGCGCAAAGGGAGGCAAGCACACAGCCGACGACCTCCATGCGAAGCCATACGATGAAAACAAAGTTAAAAGTGATCTTCAGCGCCAGCATCAGCACCATGCGGATAAACGTCGCCTCCGGTTTTCCGGTTGCGTTTTTGATTGCGTTATAAATGCTTTCCAAAAAGGAAAAGGGAAGCACCAGCGCATAGAGGCTGATATATAGAGAAACATTGTGCGAAATTTCCGGATCAACATTTCCAGAAATCGGGAAAGCAAGCAAAGCCAATAAGGGCGCGAAACAAAAGCCCATCACAAAGGCAAACATGACAATCTGGGTGGAGGCTTTTTTAACCTTCGCGAAATCCCCCTGCCCGTTTGCCTGCCCGATGATTGCCATTGCGGCAACGCTCAGACCCTGCGCCAAGGCAGTCATCATATTGACGATAGGTTCGCTGTATGTCACGGCGCTCGCTACAAGCGTTCCCGCCGCGTTGTTGATAAAAAGGCCGTCCGACAGCGGCATGAGCGACTGTATGACGCTCATCATCAGGGTGGGGACGGACAGCAATATCAATGTTTTAAGAGTACTGCCTTGGAGAATCAGCTCTCGGCGCTGCTCTGTGCTTTGATGTAAAAAATCTAGTTTCAAATGTACCCCGCTTTCTGTTCAGAATCTTTATTGTAGCACTATAACAGAGCGTTTTCAATATTTTTGGCCGGATTTTCGCTGAAATATGTCGAAAAGCGACCGTTTTCTTACAAAACAACATTAAATTATAATTATAGCTATAACAAACAAAATTTATATAGAATATTCATTAATTATTTATAATTTTTAGGTTGCAAAATGTATACTAATTTTGTATACTATATTCAGAAGAAGTTAATCCTTTCAATTATTTGGAGGTGCTATAAATGAAAGATTTTTATGGAAACAGATTCAGTGAAAATATAAACAGTGACGGGCAGTTCGAAAGTGCTCCCGGTGAAAATGAGGAAGACCTGTTCTCCATCCCGGATGAAACAAGCTGCTCCCCGGAATTTCCGCAGGGATGCATTGATGCCGACTGATCTGGGCTTAAAAAATAAGGAGGCAGGTTATCATGAAATTGGTATTGATTCGGCACGGGGAAAGCGAATGGAATAAGCAGAACCTTTTTACCGGCTGGACGGATGTTGATCTTTCCGAAAACGGGGTCGAGGAAGCGAAAAACGCGGGTTTATTGCTGAAACAGGCGGGGTTCGACTTTGATGTATGCTACACCTCTTACCTGAAGCGCGCGATTCATACGCTGAACCTTACCCTGAATCAGCTTGACCGGGAATGGCTTCCGGTGATTAAGACATGGAAGCTTAACGAGCGGCACTACGGTGCGCTGCAAGGGCTGAACAAAGCCGAAACCGCACGGAAGTACGGCGATGACCAGGTGAAAATCTGGCGGCGCTCGTTTGATGTGCAGCCGCCGGCACTGGAGGAGGGCGACGACCGGAATCCCCGTCTTCAGGAGCAGTACCGTATGGAAAACCGGCAGGAGCTTCCGCTGGCCGAAAGCCTGAAAGACACGATTGAACGTGTGATTCCTTATTTCGAGTCCGTGATTGAAAAAGATATGGCGGCGGGCAAGCGGGTGCTGATCGCCGCGCACGGCAACTCAATCCGCGCACTAGTGCAGTATTTTGACCGGCTTTCTCCGGAAGAGATTATGGAAGTAAACATTCCCACAGGAATTCCGCTTGTTTATGAATTTGATGAGGAATTCAAACCGGTTCGCAAGTATTATCTGGGTGATCAGGAACTGATCAAGGCCAAGATGAACAGTGTAGCGAATCAGGGAAAGGCCGAAAAGCTTCCCGTGGCTTAACAATCTATTGCTACATAACAAACAAGGGCATTGCGATATTTTTCGCAGTGCCCTGTTTTATACTATACGGTAAAAATTCCTATGCCTGTATTACAAAGGAATTTACAGGTGTCATGCTGTTTTATCACAATTCCCTTGCCCTGATTGCCGAAAAAGGGTATAATAAATATTTGTGCGCGCCGGTTCGTTCAAATTCACAGGAAACAGGCGCGGGCGACATACGGCTGCGGTATGCGCAATGGACGCAGTTTTTACAAAGGGGATTTTTAATATGGCAAAGATTAAAGATGTTTACAGCAACGACGAGTACTATCCGTTCCTTTTGATCTGTGAGAAGCACGGATGCGAAGAAATGGCCGACCTGCAGAGGTTCCCGTTTCAGGAGCTGCGCGGGGAACCGGATCTTCCCCCGCGTGTGCAAAGTATGATAAAGGCAATTTTCGTCACCTATGGTCGGACGCATACGGCGGAGTTTTCCGCCCGTAAAAAGCCGGTGCGCAAAGCAGTGCAGCCGGCGGTGAAGGAAGCGGAAATTGAACAGGAGCTTGAAATCTATTTTGAAAGCAATGCCGACCGTCTGGTAAAAATAACCGATATTTCAAAATCACTCAGCCAGAAAGTCAAGCGCTGTGACCTTCTGAAAATATTGGAGCGTATGCCGTGCTGCAAAGCTGTGGACGCCGTAACTTTCTTTTATTCTCCTCAGGATTAAGGTGCTGATGAAACGAAAGGGGCTGTTGCACAATGAATGGATATACCGGCCAGCTCAGAAAAATTGCGATTTTGTATTTATCTTCGCGAAGATAAATACAAAATGTGTGTCTAATCATGACCAGCGAGCAATCTTTCCGTAAACAATGTATTATGAAATGAATGAAAATTCATTTCATAATACATTCTTTTTGTCTTTAAATTAAATATTGCTTTATAGGAATATTAAGGCTCGTTTCTTATCACTTTCTTAATGTAAAAATACTATCCAACTTTCTGTGATTATTATATAATAGGAATCCGATGTTTCTGTCACATAAAACGGCGTGAAAGGAATAAATCCGCTAAAACATGAAATCAATGCTCTTTTTTTCTCATATAATGACAAATCGTGAATCCGCGAAATAATTGTGATTTCGCTTGCAATAATATCGTTGTATGTATCGATTTCTTTATAATGGCGGGCCAGTTCCTTGCGCTGAGTTTTGAGGAGAGTTAGAATGTACAAAAAGATAAGAACCATTTTAATCGGCAAAGCAGTAAGAAGCGCGGACAGTGAAGACCAAAAGTTCAGTGTGTTCTGGGGGCTGCCGATTTTATCCAGCGACGCGATTTCCTCGGTTGCCTATGCGCTGGAAGAAATCCTGCTGGTTCTGATTCCCGTATTGGGTATGGCTTCCTACGGGCCGATGCTGGGAGTGGCCGGCGCCATTGTCGGTCTGCTCGTCATTCTGGTCTTTTCTTACCGCCAGACCATTGACTGCTACCCGCACGGCGGCGGTTCCTACAGCGTGGCGTCCGACAATCTTGGCAAAGTGCCCGGGCTGGTTGCGGCGGCTTCGCTTTCCATTGATTATGTACTTACCGTTGCGGTCAGCATCTGCGCCGGTACAGCCGCAATCACCTCCGCTTTTCCGGAGCTTCTGCCTTTTCGCGTCGGAATTGCACTGCTTTTGATTACTTTGCTCACATTGGGCAACCTGCGGGGAATCCGTGAATCCTCCGTACTGTTCGGTGTGCCGACATATCTGTTTGTATTCGCTATTTTGGCTATGATTGTGACGGGGCTGATCCGTGTACTCGTTTTGGGACAGGTTCCTGCGGCACAGCCGGCGCTGCATCAAACGGCGCAGGACTTGTCGCTTTTTCTGATCCTGAGAGCCTTTTCCGCCGGTTGTACGGCGCTGTCCGGAGTTGAGGCCGTCAGCAACGGCATCCCGAATTTTAGAGCGCCGGCGCAGAAAAACGCGAAGAAGGTTCTGATGCTCCTGGCCAGTTTGGTGCTTATTATTTTTGCCGGGATCTGTGTCCTTGCCTCTATGTACAAAGTAGCGCCGAAAGCAGATGTGACGGTGATTTCCCAAATTGCCTCCAATGTCTTTGGGCAGCACAGCGTGCTGTATTACGTCATTCAGGTGACGACGGCTATGATTTTGATTATGGCCGCAAATACCGCGTTTTCCGATCTGCCGCTGCTGCTTTCCCTGCTTGCCAAAGACGGCTATTCCGCAAGGAGCTTTGCAAGCCGCGGCACAAGACTCAGCTTTTCCAACGGAATAATCCTGATATTTGTGATGTCTTCCCTGCTTGTCATTATTTTTCAGGGTGAAACGCATCTACTGCTTCCGCTTTACGCGGTCGGCGTATTTCTTTCGTTTACGCTTTCACAGTCGGGCATGTTCAAAAGGTGGATTACCCGCCGCGAAGGAAATTGGCGCCATAAAGCGGCAATTAACGGGTTGGGTGCGCTGATGACCGCCTTGACCTGTATTATTATTTCCGTCAACAAATTCCATGCGGGGGCATGGATTGTGCTGATCTGTATTCCGGCGTTGGTCGGCCTGATGCTGCTGGTTCACAAGCACTATGAAAAAGTACGCGATAACCTTGCCACCGGCGACCAGGGGAAGAATCTGGTTCGCAGAAAGCCCACGACCAATTACATGATTCTGCCCATTCAGTCCGTTAATAAATCGTTTATCAAAGCGTTGAATTACGCCATGACATTGGGCAGCGAAATCGAAGTGTATCATGTGAGCACCGACAAAGCCGCCACTGAAAAGCTGATTCGCCAATATAGGGAGCTTGATGTGGATTTCCCCCTTGTGGTTGAGGAAGCGCCCTACCGCAATATCAACGAGATGCTGATTGCGCATGTGGACGCAAGGCAGAAAAACCTCCGTCCGCATGAAATGCTCACTGTGGTTCTGCCGCAGTTCGTAATTCCGACATTTTGGCATTATGTGCTGCACAACCAGACTTCAATTCGCCTGAAGGCTACATTGCTGCAGCGGCGTGATGTGGCGGTTATATCCGTTCCGTATATCATTAATGAGTAATTTTATTTGGGGCTTGTTTGTAAAATGGTAAATATCGTGCGAATCCACTAATATACCAGCACAGAATGGTGCAATCGAGTGAATCTGCTAAGAGCTTAGATAGAAAAAGTCGTTTTTTACAAACAAGATCTAGGCCTTCTGAAATAGACAAGACTTTGTATTTAATAAATAAGGCTTTGTAGCCCTGGCTACTTACAAATTAAAAAAAGTCCATTATACTGAATCTATCAAATAATTTTGAACTTTGAATGGAGGAAGTAAAGATGGATCAAATGTTTTGTTTTCAATGTGAGCAGACCGCGAACGGTACAGGCTGTACGCATGCCGGAGTCTGCGGCAAAACTGCGGATACCGCTATTTTACAGGATAAATTGACCGGGGCGCTTGTCGGCCTGGCGGAAGCGGCGCTGCGTGCGGGCCGTACAGAGGAGTCCGACCGGCTCATGCTGGAGGGACTGTTTACCTGTATTACCAATGTAAATTTTGATGATGTATCCATACAGGCGCTTCTGGAGCGTGTAAACGGCGAAAAGGACGCGCTGCTGAAAAAGTCCGGCGGCGACGCCGCGAACATGGATATGACGGCGCTGTGGAACGCTGACGAGGATATCCGTTCGCTGAAATCCCTGCTGCTGCTCGGTCTTCGCGGTATGGCGGCTTACGCTTATCACGCGGTGACGCTGGGTTATCATGATGACGAAGTAACCGCGTGGTTTTACAAGGGAATGACCTCTATTAACCGTGAACTGGATGCCAACGCGCTGCTTGCGTTGCTGATGGAGTTCGGTCAGGTGAACCTGAAGTGCATGGAACTGCTTGATAAGGCCAACACCGAAACCTATGGCAACCCGGTTCCTACCGCGGTACCGAACACCATTGAAAAAGGACCGTTTATCGTTATTTCGGGTCATGACCTCTATGACCTGAAACTGCTTTTGGAGCAGACCGAGGGCAAAGGGATCAATATTTATACGCACGGCGAAATGCTGCCCGCACACGGTTACCCGGAACTGAAGAAATATAGCCACCTCAAGGGTAATTTCGGTACCGCGTGGCAGAACCAGCAGAAGGAATTTGACGGAATGCCCGCGCCGGTGCTGTTCACAACAAACTGCCTGATGCGTCCGCGTGCGTCCTACGCTGACCGTGTGTTTACCACCAATGTTGTCGCGTTCCCGGAGCTTGTGCATATCGACGAGCAGAACGGCAAAAAGGATTTCAGCGCGGTCATAGAAAAAGCGCTTGCACTCGACGGCTACGCAGAGGACAGGGAATTCCCCGGAATCAACGGCGGGCATCAGCTGATGACCGGCTTTGCCCACAATACAGTGCTGGGCGTGGCCGATCAGGTTGTCGGCGCGGTCAAATCCGGCGCACTTAAAAATATTTTCCTTGTCGGCGGCTGTGACGGCGCGAAGCCCGGTCGCAACTATTACACCGAATTCGTAAAGCAAACCCCGGCGGATTCCATCGTACTGACGCTGGCCTGCGGAAAATACCGCTTTAACGACCTTGACCTTGGCGCTTTGGGCGGCCTGCCGCGCATTATGGATATGGGTCAGTGCAATGACTCGTATTCCGCAATCCGTGTGGCGGTAGCGCTTGCACAAGCGTTTGACTGCAGCGTGAACGATCTGCCGCTGCACATCGTTCTTTCATGGTATGAGCAAAAGGCGGTCTGCATTCTGCTGACCCTGCTTTCTCTCGGCATTAAGAACATTCGGCTTGGCCCGACGCTTCCGGCGTTTGTTTCCCCGAATGTTCTGCGGATTCTGGTCGATCAGTTCCAGGTCAGCCCGATTTCCACTCCGGAAGCCGATTTGGAAGCGATTCTGCAGGGGGCGTGAGGACGATGAGCCAAAACCAAATTAAGAATATTGATTTTTCCACCGTGCTGCCGCTGGCCGATCTTGTTACCTATCAGCCCGGTCAGGTTGTCAGCAAGACACTGGCGCAGAACCCGGCGGTCAGCCTCACATTGTTTGCGTTTGACAAAGGGGAAGAAATCAGTACGCATTCTTCTGACGGCGACGCAATGGTGATTGCGCTTGACGGTACGGGGGAAATCACCGTGGGCGGCGAACTGCACACGCTAAAGCAGGGAGAAACAATTGTAATGCCCGCAAATGTTCCCCACGCAGTCTTTGCGAAGGAAGCATTTAAAATGTTTTTGGTGGTTGTTTTTCCGTAAACAGTCTTATCTATAAAAAGGGGCTGTTGCACAATGAATAAATATACCGGTTAGAAAAATTGCGATTTTGTATTTATCTTCGCGAAGATAAATGCAAAATGTGGGTGTAATGATGATCCATAAGCAATTTTTCCGTAAAGAAGGTGTTGCGAAATGAATGAAAATTCATTTCGCAACACCTTCTTTTTATTGTGTATAGGCTTCAAATGATTCTTTGGCAAAACAGAAAAAACCGTTTTTTGTTTTCCAATATTTCACCGATTTTTGTATTTCACATACAATATTAACAAATGGAATTTAGCCACAGCCGGTTAAAAACCCGCTGCGGCCTTTATTTGTCTTTGGAAAAGCTGGGGAAAGGTGGGGCGGTACCATTGGAAGTATTGACAGTAAAAAATATTCAAGAAACGTATCAGGCACAGAACGGGGAAGTTTCCGCATTGAAAGACATCAGCTTTTCAATGGAAAAAGGGGAGTTTATCAGTATTGTCGGGCCGAGCGGCTGCGGCAAATCGACGCTGCTATCCATCATTGCGGGGCTGATGAAACCAACCTCCGGCGAAATCCGCGTCAAAGGGGAGAAAATTGACGGCGTGTCGCCTCATATCGGCTATATGCTTCAGAAGGATAATTTGCTGGATTGGCGCACGATTTATAAGAATGTTTTATTCGGGCTGGAGGTGCGCGGCATGACCGCGCCGGAATACCGCGAGCACGCGGAACAGCTGCTGAAGACGTATGGACTGTATGAGTTTAAGGATAAATACCCGGCGCAGCTTTCAGGCGGCATGCGGCAAAGGGTAGCGCTAATTCGCACACTGGCGATCAACCCGGATATTCTTCTGCTGGACGAAGCCTTTTCCGCGCTGGATTACCAGACACGCCTGACCGTGACGGAGGACGTTTACCGCATTCTGAAGCAGGAGCAGGTTACAACGCTGATGGTGACCCATGATATCCCGGAAAGTATCAGCATGGGCGATAAGGTGGTTGTGCTGAGCGCGCGGCCCGCTGAGATCAAGGAAATTCTTACCGTCGATTTTGACGATCCGAACCGTACGCCGCTCAATTGCAGAAATAACCCGAAGTTCGCCCTATATTTTGACCGCATATGGAAAGAGCTGGAGTAGATGAATGAATTGCAGGTTTCCCAAGAACGAATAAAATACCTAAAAAAGAAAAAACAACGAAAGAAATGGATACGCTTCTGCCAAATCAGCATTCTGGTTCTGTTTGTCGCGCAATGGGAAATCTCAGCCAGACTTGGCTGGATTGACAGCTTTGTACTCAGCCGGCCGTCGCGGATTTGGAACACGTTTCTCAATATGGCACAGAATGATCTGCTGATGCATATCGGCGTGACGGTATATGAAACGATTGTCGGTTTTCTGCTCGGTGTCGTTTTCGGCACGCTGCTTGCTATTCTCCTGTGGTGGAGCGATTTCGCCTCTAAAGTGAGCGAGCCATATCTCGTCGTACTGAACAGTCTGCCGAAAATTGCGCTGGGCCCCGTGATTATTGTCATTGTGGGAGCCGGAACACAGGCGATTATCTTCATGGCTCTGGCAATCTCACTGATTGTTACCGTACTGGAAATGCTCAACGGATTTCGCGGCACCGATCCGGAGTATATCCGCATGGCGGCGACTTTCGGCGCAGGCAAAAGGCAAATATTCACGAAGATTGTTTTTCCGTACAATATTGCAACGCTGTTTAATTCACTGAAAATTAATATCGGGCTTTCACTTGTCGGCGTAATCGCGGGGGAATTTTTGGTCTCCAAAGCGGGACTGGGCTACTTGATTGTTTACGGCGGTCAGGTTTTCCAGTTGGATCTGGTTATGACCAGTGTCATTATCCTTGGGATTGTAGCCGCGCTAATGTACGAAGCGGTTGTCCTGCTGCAGAAATTTGTGCTGAAATGGTACGGTCACTAGGGTTCATTCCCGGGCGCAGCGGCGGCAGAGGGAAGCTGTCCGTGGCTCTCGGGTCGGTATGGAAAAGGGAGAAATCCCTTGCAGTTTCTGAAAGGAGTATTTTATGAAAAAATGGAGCAAAATTTCAGCCATCGCCGTTTGCCTTGCCATGCTGCTGACCTTGTTTACAGGCTGCGGCAAAAAGGAAACGCAGAGTAAAGTAAAAGTCCGCCTGTGTGAGGTCACTCACTCTATTTTCTATGCCCCGCAGTACGCCGCGATAAACCTCGGGTATTTTGCGGAAGAGGGGATCGACCTGGAGCTTTCCAACGGACAGGGAGCGGATAAAGTAATGACCTCCGTCCTCTCCGGCAGTGTGGATATTGGCTTTGCCGGTCCGGAAGCGTCCATTTACGTTTACAACGAGGGAAAGGCCGATTACGCGCAGGTGTTTGCGCTGCTGACACAGCGGGACGGTTCGTTCCTGGTCGGACGCGAGAAGGATCCGAACTTTACATGGGACAAAGTGAAAGGGAAAGTAGTGCTGCCCGGGCGCAAGGGCGGAGTTCCTTACATGACGCTGGAATATGTAATGCATAAAAACGGTGTTGACCCTGAGAAGGACACCAAATTGGACAATAGCATCCAGTACGCGCTGATGGCGAGCGCGTTTACAAATGGCACCGGCGATTACGTTACGATTTTTGAGCCGACCGCCTCCATGATCGAGGCGCAGGGCAAGGGATACATCGTGGCTTCCATTGGGGAGCAGAGCGGCGAAATTCCCTATACCGCCTATTTCGCGAAAAAGAGCTACCTTGAAAAAAATACCGATTTAATCGGGCGATTCACCCGTGCGATCTATAAGGGGCAGAAGTGGGTTGCTTCTCACAGCGCGGCGGAAATCGCGAAAACAGTGGCGCCGTCCTTCCCTGATACCGATGAAAAACTGCTCACTACGGTTGCCCAGCGGTACAAGGATATCGACGCGTGGAGCCCGGACCCAGTTCTGAAACAGTCCGGATTTGACCGACTGCAGGAAGTGATGACCCAAGCGGGAGAATTAAAACAGTCCGCTCCTTATGATAAAATTGTTAACACTTCTTTTGCCGAAAAGGCAATAAAAGAAGTAAAATAAGCAACGGAAATCAAAGCACAGCGCCCCGTGTCCCGTGGACACGGGGCGCTGACTATAGAAAAGAAAGAAGGCTTTATTTTAACTTGCATCGCTGCTGATTGCCGCCGAACTTGAATTTGCCGAATCGGAGCTGGTGGAGCCGGCCGCATTCGTAATGATGACTCCGCTCGATGTATTGCCGGAGGAGGAACTTGCGACGCTGGAGGAGGAAACCAAAGTCGGCGCTTTGTAAATCGTGATTTCCACCCGGCGGTTTTTTGCGCGCCCTTCTTCGGTATTGTTATTGGCAATTGGGTCAAAATGCGCATAGCCCTCAATAGAAACTTTGTCCTGCGCCATGCCGAAACCAATCATTTGATTCAGAACGGTTACGGCGCGGTCGGTAGAAAGCCGCCACGAGACCTGATCCCCGGCGGTCGTATGCGGGCCGACATCGGCAGTATGTCCGCTGAATGTGATATGATCCACTCGGTCGTACACCTTGGCAATTGCCTGCTCGATTTCTTTGATAACCGGTTCGCTTTCCGGCAGCATATTCGGACTGTCCGGAATAAACATCAGTTTATCTTTCAGATGAATCTGCACATAGGTGCTTGTGTTGACAAGACCGATCTGATCCTCAAGATGGTTTTGATCCACATAGGACTGCAGAATCTGGTAAACCTCGTCTAAAGCGTCTTTTTGGGGGCCGGTTCCTGATCCTGTGCCGCTTGCGTTACCCTTTCCCGCATTGCCGACAACGCCTACGGTTCCCCCGGTGCCGCCTGATACGCTGGAAGTAGTCGCGGTATTGAGTGAAGCACCCATGCTCTGGGCAATTTGTGCGAATTTTTTCGCATCAATCGTGCTCATGGAGTATAAAATAATGAACAGTGCCAGAAGCAGCGTAATCATATCCGAGTAAGTCAGCAGCCATCTTTCACTGTTCTCTGGCCCTTCTTCTTCTTCGTGTCTTTTTTTCATACTTTTTATTCTCCGAAATTCATGATAAATAATCGGCCGATCCTATTATGGAAACAACTAATTATTAACGCCCTCTTTGTATTTCTTCTCTCCGCCTGGGAAAGCATGATAATACAGCGACAGCTGATTTTCAACGTCACGGGAAGATTTTCCGCTGGCAATCAGGCAGATGCCGTCTACCATCATTTGACGGAAGGCTTTCTGGCGTTTGAGGTCATTTTTTAAACGGTTCGCAAACGGGATATAAATCAGGTTTGCAAAAACGACACCGTAAAGGGTCGCGATAAATGCCGTAGCGATAGAAGATGTGAGCTGAGCCGCGTCTTCCATATGGGAAAGAACCTGAACCAGTCCCATAACAGTACCGATAATACCCAACGTAGGCGAAAAGCCGCCCGCACCCATAAATACATCGATTTGAAACTGCCTTTGCAGCGAAAAAGTCTGAATGTCCGACTCCATGGCGGCCTCGATTTCTTCAGCCGGTTTCATATCAAGCGTTAAAATCATTCCTTCTTTCAGAGGAAGGTAGATGTCGCTGTTGATATCCGAGTCGTTCAGCATTGTCTGCAGCTTCAGCAAGCCCTCTTTGCGGCACGCGTCTGCCATTTCACCTATTTTCTTAATCAGCTTTTCGGGGTCAGGCTGATTTTTCTTGAAAAAAGTGCCTATTACCGCCTTAAAAGCGGAAATAAAATCGCCAAACCCGTAGGAAAGGATTACCGCTCCAAGGGTACCGCCGATGACGATGATTGCCGGGCTCCCCAGAAACAACGAGCTGATCGAACCTTTTTCAAGTGTGTAGCCGAAAATGAGTGAGCCAAAAGCTATAATAAGACCGAGAATTGATGAGATGTCCACACTGGTTCCTCCTTGAGATTGACGATCACGAAGTATAAATATGAAAGTTCTAAATCTTATATCGGCAAGGTTGAACAGATATTGACATATGTTTTTAAAAAATAATTATTTTTTATTGCAAATGGGCAATCCGTAAACGAAACAGGGCCTTTTTTTAATGTTTAGAAATTGTTCAACACTAGAACATGGAATTCAGATAAAATGACAGTAACAGAAACTTGGAGGATATACGGTGCAGAGTTTTATCATTGAGTTTATGAATCAGTACGGATATTTCGGCATCGCGCTGCTGATTGCAATCGAAAATATTTTTCCGCCCATTCCGTCAGAAGTGATACTGACATTTGGCGGGTTTATGACAACGGTTACCAATATGAGCATGTGGGGCGTCGTCCTGTCGGCCACGGCCGGGTCTGTCGCAGGCGCTGTCGCTCTTTACGGGGTCGGACGCTGGTTTAATAAAGAGCGCTTGGAGCGCATAATCGACGGGAAGCTCGGGCAGCTTCTCCATTTTAAAAAGCAGGATATCAGCAAGGCTGGGGTCTGGTTTGCGCGGCGGGGAAAATGGACGGTATTTTTCTGCCGGTTTATCCCCGTTGTGCGCAGTCTGATTTCTATCCCCGCGGGAATGGCTGAGATGAACTTTTGGCTGTTTTTACTGCTCACAACGATTGGTACGGGAATCTGGAACATTGTGCTGGTTTATCTGGGCGCGCTGTTTGGTTCGTCATGGGAGACTATTGTAGGGTATGTGAGCGCTTACTCTACGGCAGCCGTTGTTTTGATTGCGGTGGTTGTCATTTTGTTCGGTTTATGGTACTACAGAAAGAGGCTTAAGTCAGCGGGTAACGGTAAAGAAGGAAGCGCGGAAAATGCCGACGATTGACCCCGCGTTTTAGTTGCAGAAATCAAGGCAAAAGGAACTGTCGCACAATTAATAAATATACAAATCGAAAAAGAGTGCTGCCAAATGAATGGAGATTCATTTGGCAGCACTCTCTTCTATTATTGACAGCAGTTGGTTCATGCCACGTTTACCACGCACTGTTTTACGGGGCTTTTTCCGGGTAAGGCGACGTAGATTCCTGCCTGACCCGTTCCGATTGCTTTGAACTTGGCATAAAAGCTGTCGCCGTTTTTTACAACGGAAACCACCTGTGCAATGCCAGGTGTTCCGACTGTAACCGACAGTGAGCCTGCTGTGCCGCCGACGGGAGTCAGCTTCATCTGGTAGGCTGCACCCATCTGCATGGTGAACGGTGCGGTCGTGTCGGAGAGGACTCCTGTCGCTGTATCTGACGATGTCGGATTGGTGGGTATCGGATTCGTGGGAGTCGATGTATCTCCCGCGACAGTAACCACGAACTGCCTGATTGCGCTCTGCCCCGGCATGGTGGTGTAAACTCCGGAACTACCCGTGCCGACAGCTTTCAGCTTTACATAAAAGCTGTTTCCGCTCTTCACAGTGGAAACGACCTGCAGCACACCGGGGGTTCCTGTCGTAACAACGGGCGTTGCCGTTGCGCCGCCGACAAGGGTCAGCTTCATCTGGTAGGTTGCGCCCGGCTTCATTGTGAACGACGAAGTCGTATCGCTGACGACGCCTTTGGCCGTTCCGGTTGCCGTAAAGCTCGTTGAACTTCCGTCGGACGCAGTCGTCGTAATAGTGGCGGTGCCGGAGTTCATATTTGTAATACGGTACAGGTATCCGCCGCTCACCTTTTGGTAAAACGCAACGCTGACAGCGTTGGGATTGGAAGAAACCGCTTTGGGGGCAGTTGTCAGGTTTGTTGTAATTTTATAAGTATAAGTACTGTTGGAGCCAAAGGCATACGGTACTACAGTGTCGGATTTCAATACGGAAGAATAATTCACATAGGCGTAGTTCCCGTCCACAGAGCCGCTTATTCCGGGGACAGTAGTGGTACTGCTGTACTGCCAGACGTCCACTCCGGAGTACCCGGGCGTATGGTTATAGCGAGCAAACCATAGATCGTAGCCGCTCAGCTTCGACATATCTACGTAATTATTCGCCCAGTTCAAGTTCAAATAAATCATGGGCCTGTAACCGGCCGCGCGTACAGTGTCGCAGAATGTGATTACCAGCGCGGTAATGTTATCTTTGCCAAGGGAAGCCAGATCATTTGCTTCCACATCACAGACAAGCGGGTAATCGAGCGGATAAGACTTTACCGTAGAAAGAAAGTACTGTGCCTGCTGCAGAGCGTCGCCCGCGCGAAGAAAATGATAGGCACCTGTATGTAAACCAGCAGCGCTTGCTCCCGTTACATTATCAATGAAATTTGGATCAGTATAGGTAGTGCCCTCCGTTGCTTTCACGAAGGCAAAGTCAATGCCGGATGCTTTCACAGTTCCCCAGTCAATCGGGCTCCTGTCATTTTGGTAATGAGAAACATCAATGCCTTTGATTACGACATGAACAACGCAGGTAGCGGTCATTCCGTCCGCAGTGGTAGCGGTGGCGGTAGTAAGCCCTAAGCCTTGGCCGGTTACCATACCATTGGAATCAATGGTCGCCACATTGGCGTCTGCAATGGACCATGTAACCGGGGCCGGCGAATATCCATACAAATTTGCCGTCAGTTGGCTGGCTTCGCCAACTCTGACCGCAACACTCGGTTGATCGATTGTTAACCCGCTCGCGGATGCCGTATTGACATCTGTAGCCATTGCAGGAACACCGCATGCGGTAATGACTACAAGCGCAAGAATCAGCGAGAGAAGCTTTTTTTTCAATGGTTTACCTCCGTTTTGACATAATTATCTGTTATTCGTTCATATAAACATAAAACAGCCATTCGTGAAAAATAAAATTCCCTCCCCGTATGAAAAATTGGCTGGATGACAAAATATTACTTTTATATTTCAATTTATTCTCTATTATTATATTTGTATTACTTTTCCATGTCAAGGTTTGTCAGTAGTTGGTTGTTTTTGCTAAATTAAGGTGTAAATTGAGCTTGAAAAGTCCCTTTACAAAGATATTCCGGGTTTTTTTACGAGCCATAAAATACTGATTTGTGCGAAAAATAAGCCCGCGCGCAAATTTTGGCACGCGGGCTTTATGAATAATTTATTTGCAAAGATAATTCAATTCGCCGACCTGACTGCCGCCTTTAAAATAAACGCGGGGTACACGTTTGGATATCATACAAACCAGCTCATAATTGATGGTGCCGCTGTAATCGGCGAGTTCATCGGCAGTAATTTCATTGTGACCGTCGCGCCCGATTACGGTCACAGTGTCGCCTTCTCTGACGTCCGGAATGGCGGAAACGTCGAGCATCAACTGGTCCATGCAGACGCGCCCGATGATTTTTGCCCTTCGTCCGTGCACCAGCATACTGCCCTGCACATACAGGCCGCGCGGGTATCCGTCGGCGTACCCGATGGGCACGGTGGCGATTGTTGTTTCCTGCTCGGTCACGAAACGGCGGCCATAGCTTACGCTGGTCTGCGGCTTGACGGTTTTCACCATGGAGACAATGCTTTTCAGCTCCATTACGGGAATCAGCGAAATTTTATTGTGAACCTGGGGCGAAGGAAGCCACCCGTAAAGAATGATGCCGGGGCGTACCATGTCCATCTGCATTTCCGGGTAGTCGAGTACCGCCGCAGAGTTGGCGCAATGCCTGATACGGAATTTGATTCCGCGCTGCTCCAGCAGAGAAACGGCCTTTGTAAAGCTGCCGTACTGTGCAAGGGTATATTCTTTTCCGTCGTCTCCTTCGTCAGCTACGGCAAAATGCGTGAAAATCCCTTCCGTGTTCAGGCCGGGCAGCTTGCAGGCTTCCGCAATTTCGCCGATCACCCGCGCGTCGCGCGCCTGATTCTGGTATACAAAACCGATGCGGCTCATGCCGGTATCCAGCTTGATGTGCGCGCGCACTGTGACGTTGGCGCTGACCGCTTCGGCGGAAAGCTTCTGTGCATACTCGGCAGAAAGGATTGTCTGCGTGATATTCAGCCGGTTCAGCTCTTCGGCACAGCAGGGAGGGGTATAACCGAGAATCAGTATTGGCAGCTGAATGCCCGCGTTGCGCAGCTGCAAAGCCTCCTCCAAATTGGATACGGCCAGCCAGTTTGCGCCCAGCCGTTCATACTCCGCGGCAAGCATCTCCGCGCCGTGCCCGTAAGCGTCCGCCTTCACCACACAGCAAACCATTGTTTCGGGCTTGAGCTGACCACGGATAGCGGTCAGGTTGTGTTCCACTGCGTCAAGGTTGATTTCAGCCCAAGTACGCTTGAAAAATTCGCTCATGTATACGACTATCCTTTCTTTGCGAGCCAGAAGTTTTGACCGCTTTTTCGCCTGATTTTTTGTCTGAATATGGGAGGAAAAGGGCAAAACTTTCTGTTTGAAAATATAATTTTCAAACTTTTACCTGAATTATTTAAAATAGTTTACCCCGGATTCAAAAATTTTCTGGTCTTTGCAGCCGGGTACATTTTTGTACAGATTTGCTCCCATGCGTTCCGAGTGCCCCATTTTGCCCAGAACTCGCCCGTCAGGGCTGGTGATGCCTTCCACCGCGCAGATAGAGCCGTTCGGATTCCATGCAATTTCACCGCTTGGCGTGCCGTCGGGGGAAACATACTGTGTTGCAATCTGGTTGTTCTCCATCAGCGACCGCAGCGTTGCGTCGTCCGCGACAAAGCGCCCCTCGCCGTGGGAAACGGGAACGGCAAATACGTCGCCCGCGTTTACACCCGAAAACCAAGGCGATTTCACGGATGTAACGCGTGTGTACACCATCCGGGAAACGTGCCGTCCCAGCGTGTTGAACGTCAGCGTCGGCGCGCTTTCGGATGGCTCCGTAATTTTACCGTAGGGTACAAGCCCAAGCTTAATCAGCGCCTGAAATCCGTTGCAGATGCCCAGCATCAGCCCGTCGCGGTGCCGGAGCAAGTCGTTCACCGCTTCCGCAATTTTAGGACTGCGGAAAGTGGTCGCGATAAACTTGCCGGAGCCGTCGGGCTCGTCGCCGCCGGAAAATCCGCCCGGCAGCATAATAATCTGCGCCCTGCGGATTGCCTGTTCCATGCGGTCAATAGTTTCCTCAATATCAGCGGAGGAAAGATTTTTTACAATCAATACCTCCGGTTCGGCACCGGCGCGTTCAAAGGCGCACGCACTGTCATACTCACAGTTTGTGCCGGGGAATACGGGAATAAACACGCGCGGTTTCGCAATTTTAATGGAAGGCGCTCTGCCGCTCCGTTCACCGTACAGCGGAACCTGTGCCGTGATCAGCTGCTCTGCTGCAGTTTGGGGGAACACCGCGTCCAGCGGTCGGCTCCACACAGCGGAGAGCTCGCTCAGCGCGAGCCGGTCACCGCCGAGGACAACCGAATTTTCTTCGATGGTTTCACCTAAGGTAATATATGCAAGATCCTGTATGGGATTTTCTTTTAATTCTACAATCAACGCGCCGGAAGCGGGGGCAAACAGGAAGCGGCTGTCGAGTACCTTTTCCGAAAAACGGAATCCGATTCTGTTTCCAAAGCACATCTTGGCAACCGCCGCCGCGATACCGCCTTCTTTTACGACGGAAGCGGACAGAATAACGCCGGATTTTGCCATGGCGTAAACTGAACGGTAGTAGTGCCTGAGCGCGTCCCAGTTCGGCAGCATTGTGTCGGAATCCTCCGGCAGGGGGAGCAGCACAACCTTTGAGCCGGGCCTTTGAAAAGCGGCGGTAAGGGTTGCGCTTGCTTTCGTCATGGCAACGGCAAAGCTGACCAGCGTGGGGGGCACGTCCAATTCCTCAAAACTGCCGCTCATACTGTCTTTGCCGCCGATGGCGGGGAGTCCAAGCCCCAGCTGTGCTGAAAGCGCGCCGAGCAGCGCGGCAGCGGGTTTGCCCCAGCGTGTCGGAACATCGTTCAGCCGTTCAAAATACTCCTGAAACGTCAGGCGTGCAGTCAGTGGATCCGCGCCCACGGCGGCAAGTTTGGAAAGGCTTTCCACTACGGCGTAGGCCGCGCTGTGGAACGGGCTGAACCGCGCGATGCCCGGAATAAATCCGTAAGCCATAGCGGTTGCGTCGTCCGTTTCGCCGTGCGGAAGCGGCACCTTGGCAACCATCGCCTCTTCCGGACTCATCTGGTATTCGCCCGCAAACGGCATCAGCACAGTTGCCGCGCCGATGCTTGCGTCAAAGCGTTCGCCCAGCCCTTTTTGAGAACAGACCTCAAGCCGGCCGAGGTTTTCACTGAATGCCTGTGTAAGCGGTTTTTCTTTGAGGCACTCCGGCACGCGAGTGCGGTAGTTATTTTCGGGATTCACAGCTTCTATTACAACAGCTGCTTTCTGCGTAACGCCGTTTGTGTTCAGAAACGCGCGGCTGATGTTTACTATGGTATCCCCGCGCCAGTCCATTTTCAGGCGGGGCGTTTCGGTGACCACAGCAACCGGCTGGGCGTTCAGGTTTTCCCGCGCCGAAGCGGCAAGGAAAGCGGGAACGTCTTTCGGGGAAAGCACGACTGCCATGCGCTCCTGTGATTCGGAAATTGCCAGCTCCGTGCCGTCAAGCCCCTCGTATTTTTTCGGAACCGCGTCCAGATTAATGTCCAGTCCGTCCGCCAGCTCGCCGATGGCAACGCAGACACCGCCCGCGCCGAAGTCATTGCAGCGCTTAATCAGCTGCGAAACAGCCGGTTCACGGAACAGGCGCTGAATTTTCCGCTCGGTGGGCGGGTTGCCCTTCTGCACCTCCGCACCGCAGACCTCAATGGACTGCGCGTTGTGCGCTTTGCTGGAGCCGGTTGCCCCGCCGCAGCCGTCGCGCCCGGTGCTGCCGCCCAGAAGGACGACAATATCGCCCGGGGCCGGAACGTCGCGCACTACGTTTTCCTTCGGCGAAGCGCCGATGACCGCGCCAATTTCCATGCGCTTCGCCACATAGCCTGCATCATAAAGCTCGGTAACCTGCCCGGTGGCAAGACCGATCTGGTTGCCGTAGGAGCTGTAGCCCTGTGCCGCACCCGTGGTGATTTTGCGGCTGGGCAGCTTGCCTTGAAGCGTCTTTTCAAACGGGGTGCGCGGGTCGCCGGAACCGGTCACCCGCATGGCCTGATACACATAAGCCCTGCCGGAAAGCGGGTCGCGAATCGCCCCGCCAAGGCAGGTCGCCGCGCCGCCGAACGGCTCAATTTCAGTGGGGTGGTTGTGCGTTTCATTTTTGAACTGCACAAGCCAGCTCTGTACCTGCCCGTCGACGGTCACGGGCACTTCAATGGAGCAGGCGTTGATTTCCTCGCTAACGTCAAGGTCCGGAATCTGCCCGCGTTTACGCAGCAGCTTCATGCCGATGACAGCCATATCCATCAGGGAAACAGGACGGTCGGTTTCGCCGTACACTTCGCTTCTCGCATCGTAATACGCCCGAAGCGAGTCCTCAATCGCCCCGCTGACTGCGCTCTGCTCTATCTGAATGGAGGTCAGCTCCGTGGAAAACGTGGTGTGGCGGCAGTGGTCGCTCCAGTAAGTGTCAATGACGCGCAGCTCCGTCACGCTGGGGTCGCGGTGCTCCTCCTCACGGAAATAACGCCGGCAGAAAGCCAGGTCTTCCTCCGTCATGGCGAAACCCATGGTGCGGTAATATTCGTTCAGCTCCTGCTCCTCCCAAGAAATAAAGCCTGTCACACGCGCGACATCGGGCGGCATTTCAGCGGCCATGGTAAGGGTTTCGGGCTTCTCCAGCGAGGCAAGGCGGCTTTCCACGGGATTGACAAGATATGCTTTTATTTGATCCAGCTGTTCGGCGGTCAGGTTGCCCTTGATTGCAATCATCCGGGCGGTAACGACCTGCGGGCGCTCGCCTCGGGTCAAAAGCTGCACGCACTGCCCGGCGGAATCGGCGCGCTGGTCATACTGGCCGGGCAAATATTCCAGGGCAAAAGCGGCGTAGCCTTCCGGCAGCGGATAAACCTCATCATAGACATTATCTGCGTTCGGTTCGGACAGCACGGTGTTTCGCGCGGCAAGAAATTCCCGCGCCGAAAGGCCGGAAACATCGTAGCGGTTAATCAGGCGAAGATCCTCAATGGCGCCGATGCCGAGGTTGCTGGTCAAATCGGCTCTGATATGCTGTGCTTCCACATCAAATCCGGGCTTTTTTTCGACAAATACTCTGATAACGTCAGACATATTTCCCCCTGTTCCGGCGCTTTTCAGCAGCCGGTTTCAACTTATAATTTAGATTAATAGTAGCACAAGTAGAATCCATTATAAAGGGCGGAGGGCAACATTTCCGTTTTTCATAAAAAATTTTGCAGGATTATGATTGAAGTTATCGGTATTGTGAGGAGTGTGTGTACAATATTGATAAATTATGGACGAATACGAATAAAATAAGCTTATTTGTGTTCAAAGCGAAAAGATTCTGTCAGAAAACGCTTATTTTATTCTGCGGCATTCCATGTAAAAGCGCTTGTCACAGGCGTGCCCCATGGAAAAAGTTTTACGGGGGAGAGCGCCGTCGATTGCCACGGTTTCAAACAGGCTGCTTTTTTCCATTGTGGGAAGCAGGAAGCCCATCGCGTCGGGATGCTCCGCGCAAAGACGCCCCACCACGTCATCGCCGTGGATATAATCTGTTTTGCCGCCGATTTCGGAGAGCACCGCGTCCAGAAATTTCTGCAAGGTTCCGACTGCCAGATTGGACGGCGGGTTTTTGACCCAAACCGTTTTCTTTTCATGCCCCGTTACAAAGGTGATGGGATGTCCCGCGCAGGGGGTGGGGGAAACCTCGTAATACTGCCGCAGCGCCGCGGCCAGCTTTTCGGGATTCGTATCGAACACGACCCGGTGAATTGGCTCAAACTGCAGGGAATCATCGTAAAGGTTTACAACCTCCGCCAGCGCCCAGCGGGCAGGGTGGGTCGCAGCCTCTTCCGGGGAAAGGGTGCGTTTCAGTTCCTCGTAGCAGGCTTTCGCGGTAGCGAGGGAATGATTTCCGTCGCCCACGGCAAACAAAAGGTTGTCCCGAACCGGCAGAGCGTCCAGCGCGGCTTCCAGTTTTGCCGCGGCGGTGACGTTCAGACTGAACCCCCGCAGGCTTCCGCCGCCCTGCATCAGTGTACCCTCATATTCCGGCGTGAGGTCTGCTTTGTCGATTCCCTCAATGACACTTTTTTGCCTGTCGTCAATCAGAATCATAATATGGGGCAGCTCCAGCGGGGCGTTGCGGCGGATTTTCACGCGGGGCGGTATCCGTTCCAGCACCGTGCCCTCCGTTGCGCGAATCGGGGATTTGCTGCCGGATTCATAGCAATATTCCTCTAAATCCAACGCCATCATCACGCCGCGGCGCAGCGCGCCGTTCGCAAGGGTACGCTCCACATAGATGTATGTATCTTTTAATTCACGGAACACGCCGTCCGCCAGATAGCGTTCCATGGTACGGTTGATGCCTGCGGCGTACTCCTCCGGATTGGTGGTGTCAAGATAGCATTCCGGGTATATCATGCGGTAAGTGGAGGAGGAATCCCCCGCGGCGGCCTTCACGGCTTCCCAGTAAGCGGGTTCGGAAGTATACTGGTCACAGGCGACAACACACCACTGAGTGGTGGCGGCTGTTTGCGGCAGCAGAATGTCTGCCGGCTTAAAAATATGCTTCATTTCATTCCCCCGATATGATGTCAGAATCGTCGAATAATCATCGGATACAGCGTGAAAAATTCCCGCCGCACCGACTTTTTCATCATACCACTTCAGTATGATGAATGCAACGAAGGGACGATATTTTTGACGGCCTTCCAAGGCGGGAAAATCCCTGACTTTACAGTGGAATCCTCGTTCCACGCAGAGGAGTACAATACAAAGCAGGTACTGCAAGATGAATGAGACCTCATTTTGCAATACCCGCTTTACTGGATTTATATCTTTATACACTGTGAATACACCTTACACGGAATGGGAAATTAGTTTCTGTTACGCCGGATACAGGAAGGAGCGGACACGCTGGTCGCAGTTTTCGTCGCCGATAAAATAAACAATATCCCCGTCCTGAAATGCGGCACATGGCCCGGGAGACATCATCAATGCTTCCTCACGCTTGATTGCGACGACAGTAGCGCCCGTATTCTGCCAGAAACGCACTTCTGCAACCGTTTTATTCAAGCAGGAAGCGAGCGCCGTAATCGTGATTTCAAAGGGAACGAAGGGATTGATGGCCTTAAATCGCTCGGTTTTGTCCAGCAGATCGGAAATGCGTTCCTCCAGGAGGATGTTTTCTTTCCTTTGCCGCATCACGCACTCGAAGATTTCTTTTTTCAGGTCGGTTACGCTTTTTACGTCCTCAAACTGCTTGATGAAATGGATTGCGTTATCGCGGGATTTAATCGTTACGCCGCTGCCCTTTTCCGTATCGACAATATCCATATCGGAAAGCACACAGATTGCTCTTCTTGCCGTTTCCGCCGAAACACCGTACTGGCTTGCAAGGGAAGAACGGGCATATATTTTTTCATTTATATGGTAATGCCCGCCGGCTATTTTGGCGGCGATATCCGCGGCAATCTGCTGGTAAACCGGCGTGACAAATTTGACTTTTTTCTCCACTTTGATACTTCCTTCTCAGGTTAAAAAGAATGTGCGCCCGACCTTTTGACGGACGACCATGAGCCATTCTATCACGTTCCATTCCCGTTGGCAAGAGACTTCGATTTTTCAATTTCCGGCAGCATAATCTTTTCAAACCAACAACATAATATAGTCAGTTAATTTGAAAACAAGACCAATCTCCAAGCATAAAATCCACAGATCAAAGATTTTGCGCTTGTTTCTTGGATGTTTTCTGAAGTCAACTGACTATAAAAGGGAAAATCAATGTATCGAAAAGCGGTTCACGCAGCCCTAAGCACCCTCTTACGGGGATTACCCAAAGCTGGATGAACCGTCATGTTTATGCGCGCTGACAGTGCGGCATAGGGGCGCCGCTCCCCTGAAATCATCAAAGTGTGCGAAAAAACGCTGGCGCAGCTCCCTGCTATTCCTGCTTAATGGCGGTCAGCGCGCTGATCTTTACCGCGCGGTTTGCGGGGTAGAAGCCGGAAATCAGGCCGACCACTGTAGCGAAAGCAAGTGCGCCCAGCGTCAGCCAGAACGGAATGATGGAGATTTGGCTCCCCGGCGTAACCATGCCGCCCAATGCTCCGCCCTGCGCGGCCAGCGCATTGACGACATGGGAAATGATGTAACTGAGCGCCACGCCGAACGCACCGCCCATAAAGCCGATCGCGCCCGCCTCCATCAGGAACATGGTGCGGATATTTCCCACAATGCATCCAAGTACCTTCATCACGCCGATTTCCCGCGTTCTTTCATAAATGGACATGGTCATGGTGTTGGCAATACCCAGCGCCGCCACCAGCAATGAAATCGCGCCGAGTCCGCCCAGAATCATCTGAACGGTCTGCATCTGCTTTTCAAGCGGTTCCCGCATACTGCTCATACTGTAGGTCGTAAGACCGTAGCCCTTGATAGCTTCCTCTGTGGCGGCTACATTGTCGACTGCGTCCACCTTCACGCCTGCCTGTTCATAACCACTGGGAAGGCTGCTGTCTGTTTTTACGTTGTTCAGCTTGTTGTATTTCGCTTTCAGCTCTTTTGCGAGCGTCAGGTCCATAAAAATACAGTGGCTGGGCGAAGGCTGTTTGCCCCAATCCTCCGCCAGTGTGCCAACGCATTTCAGCTTAACCGACTTCACCTTGGCAGTGGAGTTTTCCGGCAGATTCACGGTAACGTCCAGCTTTGCGGTGAGGGGGTCGATGAACGGATCCGGCATCTTTCCCTTTTTATCCGGATTCGGGTTAACCATATTGTTGTTTTGCTTGCGGGTATCGTAAAAATCGTAGGCACCGTCTTTTCCGAACAGGATGGTAGATTTGTCAGCGCCCTCCGAGGGGAGATGGCCGGTTTCCGCAACGTAGCCGAAAGCTTTCAGCGCAGTCATGTCTACGCCGTAAACCATGCCGGAATACCGGTATTTTCCACTTTTTACGGCGACGTTTGACGGGTCCAGCGTAAAAATGGGCGTAGTTGCAACCACATGATCCAGTGACTTGATTTTTTCCAGCATTTTATCATCAAGTACAGTGGAATCTTTTGTTTTTCCGCTGCTGTTGACGTTGATTACCGTTAAATCCCCCATGCCCTTCATCATGTCTTCCATGCTCTGTTTCAGCCCGTAACCGAAGGAAAGCATCACAACAATCGCGCTGGTTCCGATTACCACGCCGGAAACGGTCAGCAGGGTACGCACCTTGCGCTTTACCAGGTTGCCGACCGCCATAGTGATCATGTCACTCCATTTCATGACGCTTTTCCCCCGCGTATGGACGGGTCGTCATCGTCGCTTTCCTCCAATATACGCAGTTTCTTTGCCTTGCGTTTCTTTAAAACAATCCGCAGTACGACGAGGAGAACGATCAAAAGAGCTGAGCCGCCCGCCCAGTAATACCACGGGGTTCCTGTGCCTTGCTCAGGCTGCGGGGCAGTGGGCTGGGAGTCTGTAGGCGTGTCGGTCGGCGCCGCCTGTACTTCACCCGAAAACTCCTTCGTAATGCTTTTTGTCGCGCCGCTGGCGTCTTCATAAGAGAAAACAGCGGTGCCCTTCAGTTGGCCTTCAGCGGTCGGCGTAATGGTAGCCTGAAACGAGTCCCCAACGCCGGAATCAACGTTGCCTATGTAAGAATTCGTTTCACCGGAAGTGAAGTTGCCGCTTAGCTTTACGGACAGGTTGAAAATTTTGCTTTTTCCTTTATTGACGTAGTTAATATTCAGCTGCCCCTGTTCCCCTAAAAACATAGGGGAGCCTATATCGGCTTCGTTTGCCTCAAAACGGTCGGGCTGTGTCAGCGGGATGGCGATGGTCTCCGTTGATTCAATGGCTTCACGTTTATTATCAATTACGGATTCGTAATTAAATGCGATATTAACGCCATAGGAATTCGGCGTCGCGTCCGATTTGGGAATCAGAGCGATTTCTTCGTTGAATGACCCGTTCGGCGCGACCTTGGGAACAAAGAATGTGTTGGAGGACTTCGCGGGTGTAAAGACCCCTGCGGCGGATTTGTCGTCCGTCCCCGCTGTGGAGGAGACCGTGATTTTCAGGTTCTCAATCTGCGCTGCGGTATTCGTATTTCTGAACCGCATTTTCAGATTGAAGTTCTGACCGCCTATGACGGGCTTTCCGCCATAATCATAGCTTTCAATCATGATGAGCGGCTTGCTTGCGCCCGGTTTGTCGCTCCCCGAACTGGAGGTGTCCGTCTGCGCTTTGGTTCCGGTCACGGGAATGAATACATTCGCGGGTACGGCTGTCGGGTATTCGTCCGAAGAAAGGTTCACTTTCAGCATGTAGTTTTTTGAAGCCATTTTTGCGTTGCAGATCAGCGGGAATGTAATGGATGTCGTTTCGCCCGCGTTCAGGGTGGTTACGGTTTTTGTGTCAAGCTGGCCGTCCACGGTGAGATCATCGGGGTTCAGGCCGTCCAGCAGCGCGGTTACATGGTTGTTGACGGCGCCGGAATCATTTTTGACGGTTAAGGTCAGATTAAAGCGCTCGCCTTCCTTGATTCCAGAGCGGTCAAGGCTGTATTTCTGCAGAGAAAGCCCCGATTTTTCCGTGCCGGAAGATGTTGTCGTAGGCTGGCATTCCGTAATGGTCTTTTGAAGATAAGTGGTTGATCCGCCAGAAACTATTTTGAATTTTAGAATTGCGGGTCCAGTACCGACATAACGCATATTGTTTTCCGGAATATTGATGGAGAAACTGGACTTATTGGTAGATTCGGAATCATCTGAGGGCTGCTCATCAGTATCTTCCAATTTATCCTTTGGCAGATTGATTATGGAACCGTTGGGACTGGTTACTGAGATAACATCGTCGATGTCATAGAAGTAAAAATTTGCTTCAAAGCTGTCCCCTTTTTTAATAGTTGGAGTTGCAGAGTTGGAAACAATTTGATACTTCACCCTCGGCGTGGTCGCCGCCTGCGCGGTGGTGGAAAGCGTTTGCGCCAGTGCTGTTCCGGCGATTAAGACGGAAAAAACAACCGAGAGAATCACGGTTACTCCTTTTTTCATACAGCATTCTCCTCTTCCTTCGTTTCAGATTCCAGAATGGAAACATTGGTCTCGTCGCTTTTAACAGAGCCGTCGTGTATGGTGATGATACGGTCGGCGTATTTTGCGATTTCATTGTCGTGTGTGACAATAATTAAGGTCTCATGGTACTGCTTTGCCATGGCGATCATAATTTCCATGACCTCGCGGCTGGTCTTGCTGTCGAGGTTGCCGGTGGGTTCGTCCGCAAACACGATTTTCGGGCGGGAAACAAATGCGCGCGCAATGCCGACCCGCTGCTGCTGGCCGCCGCTCATCTGCGTCGGCTTGTGGAGCAGCCGGTTTCCCAAACGGACGGCTTTCAGCATTTGCACCGAGCGCTTGGTACGTTCTTTTTTTCCTACACCCCTGAAAGTAAGCGGCATTGCCACATTTTCAATGGCCGTAAGGGTCGGCATCAGGTTATAGGACTGAAAAACAAACCCGATGTTTTTTTGCCGGAACAGCGCCCACTGTTTTTCCGAATATTCGGACACTACCTTGCCGTCAATCAAAACACGTCCTTTTGTGGGTTTTTCCAGCCCGGCCAAAATATTCAGCAGCGTTGATTTTCCCGAACCGGAGGTGCCCAGAACGCAGCAAATTTCGCCCTGACCGATTTCAAGGCTGATACGGTCCAGCGCGACAATGCGTTCATGGTCAACCTGATACACCTTGCGTACATCTGCGACGGAAATCAAACTCATGTATTATCCCCTTGCTCCGAAACCAGAGTATGGTTATGGTAATTTTTACCGTAATCATAATAGATTCTTAAAAAGAAATCAATAAACAAAGATGTAATTGAATTTACAAAAGAGTTACATTTTTAACATGCGAAAAGCGGCTGGAATTTGACACCAAATCGTTTTTGACAAATATCACGGTATCTTATATAATAAAATTTGTGACAAAATAGAATTGCGGTTCGAAGCTATGCGGAGGTGCAAAGATGCATAACCCTATTACGCTGGATCAGATGAAGGAAAATTTGGATTTCTTTCATAAAATGTACGACACGGTGCGCCTTGTTGATCCGGTGCAGAAGAAAGTAATTGATTACCGCGGGTCCTCTGTGAGTAAAACTGAGGAAATCTGCTATCATTACTGGAAAACGGGGAAAATTTGTGAAAACTGTATTTCTGTTCGTGCTTACCGAGAAAATAAAAGCTTCATGAAGCTGGAGCAGCAGCAGGATTCCATACTGGTTGCCACTGCGATACCGGTTATGAACATTGAACACCCCATTGTGCTGGAGCTTCTGAAGGACGCGACCGAAAGCATGATGATCGGGGCGGGCGACTACAACATCGGAAAGCCCATGCATCAGATTGTGAGCGAAATGAACGATATGGTAACGCGGGATTACCTGACTTCATTGTATAACAGGCGCTTTATTGATGAGCGCCTGCCGGTTGACATCGTGAACGCTACCCTGAACCGGACGCCGCTGTCCGTGCTTTTTTTGGACCTTGACGGATTTAAATCCCTGAATGATGCTTACGGGCATGAAGCGGGCGACAATGCGCTGAAAGCCGCGGGCGCTGTCATTCAGAAGAGTATTCGCACCGGCGGGGATTGGGCGGCACGGTATGGCGGCGACGAATTTTTTGTCTGCCTGAGCCGTACCGGCAGTGCGCAGGCGAATGTAATCGCGCGCAGAATACAGGATGACATCGGAAAATACGTGCTTTCCCTGCAGGACAGGAAGGTGCATTTCTCCGTTTCTATCGGTATTGCGACGATGGACGAAAAGCCACTGACAGCGGAGGAACTGATTCGTTTGGCTGACAGTGAAATGTATGCCGCGAAAAAGCATAAACAGTACAGCGATTATCAATAATATAACCGATAATGAAGCAATTCTGAAGTCATTCACTCGGTATTTTCACGACTTTGAATTGCTGCGACTTAATCATTGCTTACTTAAAACATAACAGAGGGAGTCACGCCGCGACGTGACTCCCTCTGTTATGTTTTGCTTTTTATTAGTAGATAATAGCACCGTATTTTGCAGCCATCGGCTCCATCAGTTCGGTGTCGATCTGGCAGTCGGAATCAATAATCAGCCTGCCCTGAAAATAGCGCAGAGCAGCGTCCAGCACGGTAAGCTGGTCACAATGCACGGCGATGGGCAGCTTGGTCATCGCGCTGCTTTCGCAAAGCATCGATACATCATCCAGGCTGTTGACTACCACAAGCGCGGCGTTTACCTGCTCGTCGTCAAGATCAATCAAATCCTCTCCAAGCGAAGAAGTGCACTCGATCGGCTCGCTGAACTGAATGTCGTCCCCCAGAAAGAAAGCTTCGCGTTCGATTGCTGCGGCGTAAGAGTCCGGCTCCTCCGAAATTTCCGGCGGTGCAAATTCCGGAACAACTTCCGCCAGCGCTTTGATGTGTTCGGGCGTTGCGCCGCAGCAGCCGCCGACGATCCGGGCACCTGCCTTCATCAGCAGGCGCATTTCCTCCGCGAAACGCGCAGGGGAGAGAATGCCCTCTCCCTTACCGGCTTCCCACATGGGAACACCGGTACTGGGTTTTGCGATAATCGGAATACCGGTATGCGCGGCTATCTTTTTAATGAAATCCGCCATTGCTTCAGGGCCGAAGGAGCAATTTAAGCCGAATGCTTCCACGCCCATGGACTGCAGCGTGATCAGCATCGGAAGAACGGAGCCACCGGTCAGTGTCTTTCCGCTTTCGTCCACTGTAATCGTGACAAATACCGGAAGATTGGTCGTTCGTGCAGCCAGTACGGCAGCACGGGCGTCCGCAAGCGAAGTCTGCGTTTCGATTGCCAGAAAATCCACACCGGCTTCGTCCAGCGCACGGATTTGCTCACGGTAAATGTCATAGAGCTCGTCAAAATCAGCCTCCCCCAAAGGCGGAACAAAAAGCCCGGTAGGGCAGAGGTTCCCCCCAACCAGTACGCCGGAAGGTTTCGCCACGCTTTGTGTCAGCGCGACCAAACGGCGGTTCAGCTGTGAAACCTCGGTCTGCAGCCCATAGCGGCTTAAAGCCGCGCGGTTTGCACCGAAAGTCGGCGCGTAAAGCGCCTGGCTCCCCGCGGTAATAAAGTCGCTTTGCAGGGCAAGCAGCGTGTCGGGGTGCTCCAGAATCCACTGTTCCACGCAGACGCCGCCCGGCATTCCCGCGGCGGTCAGGTTTGTCGCCGTCGCGCCGTCCAGCAGCAGAGGAAGCGAAAAGGGAAAGCTCATTTTTTCATTGCTCCTTCGTAAAGCTCGGCATATCAACGTTATACAGCCGAAATGGAATTACATCGTTTCCGGCGCCGATATCTTAAACATGGAAAGAACGTTGCAAATGACAGTATTGGTTGCGCTGCAAAGGAAAAGTCTTGCGGCGGCGAGATGTTCCTCCTCGCCCTTGACGCGGCACGCGTTGTAGAACTTGTGGAACAGCGTAGCGAGCGTAATCACATAGCGCGTGATGCGCGCGGGGTCGTAGTCCTTTGCCGCCGCGATGATTTCACCGGTATAGGCGGAAAGATGGCGGATCAGCTCGACTTCCTCCGGCGCGGTCAGAAGCGCAAGCTCATCGTCGGTGCAGGCGCGCGGGGCAATGCCCTCCGCCGCGAGCGCTTTCAGCATACTGCAGATACGCGCGTGTGCGTACTGCACATAGTATACCGGATTCTGTGCGTCCTGCTGTACCGCAAGATCAAGATCAAAGTCCATCTGGGAGCTTGCCTCACGCATATTGAACAGAAAGCGTGCGGCATCGACCGGCACTTCGTCCAGCAGATCGGCAAGCTGGATTGCCTTGCCGGTACGCTTGCTCATGCGCACGACCTCACCTGATTTTACGAGTCTGACCAGTTGAATCAGTACGACGTCGAGTTTGTCGCCATCCAGCCCGACCGCGTTCATGGAGCCTTTCATTCTTGCTACGTGCCCATGGTGATCCGCACCCCATACATCGATGCAACGTTCAAAACCGCGGTTGAACTTGTTGCGGTGATAGGCAATGTCGGCTGTAAAGTAGGTTGGGTTGCCGTTCTGGCGCACCAGAACCTCGTCCTTTTCCGCGCCGTAATCCGTCGCCTTGTACCAGAGGGCTCCGTCCTTTTCGTAGGTCATGTCTTTGTTTTTCAGCAGCTGTATGGTTTCGTCCAGCTCGCCGTCGTTGTGCAGGCGGCTTTCCAAAAACCATTCGTCGTATTCAATGCGGTATTTTTTCAGATCATTCTTCATCTTGTCGATGTTCTTCGGCAGCGCGAAATCCACAAGCGCCTTCTGTCGCTGTGCGGAATCCGCGTTTACATAACGGTCGCCATACTCGGCGGAAAATTCGGCGGCGCGCTCCTTAATATCTTCCCCGTGGTAGCCGTCCTCCGGGAATTCTATCGCGTCCTCGCCCTTATAAATCTGAAGGTAACGCGCCTCAAGGGAATTGCCGAATTTTTCAATCTGGTTGCCCGCGTCGTTTACATAAAATTCGCGCCAAACGTCGTAACCCGCAATATCCAGCACCGCCGCAAGGCAGTCGCCCAGCGCGCCGCCGCGCGCGTTGCCCATATGCATTGGCCCGGTCGGATTGGCGGAAACAAATTCCACCATGATTTTTTTCTTCTGCCCGTAATTACTGCGTCCATAATCCGCGCCGCATGCGTCAACGTCTTTCAGCACATCGCCGTAAAACTTCCGGTTCAGAAAGAAATTGATAAAGCCGGGGCCGGCAATTTCAAATCGGTCAAAATAGGTTTCGTCCAGCGTAAGACGGTTTGTCAGAATTTCCGCGATTTTGCGGGGCGCAAGTCGGAACGCGCGGGCGGAAACCATCGCTGCGTTTGTCGCCCAATCGCCGTGTGTGCGGTCGCCCGGCACTTCTATGGAAAACGCGGGAATTTCCGCTTCGGGCAGGTCGCCGCCCTCAATCGCTGCGTGGAACGCGTCGCGAATCGCGTTCTCCAGTTCACTGGTCGCCTGAAATACTAGTTTTGACATCTTTGTTGTTTGCCTCCTTGACCGTAATCAGAACATCATTGAAGCTTGACAGATTGGAATTGATGTCGAGCGTATAGCTGACTTCTACGCTGCCGCCCAAATCGTCTAGCGCGGATTTTACCTTGTTGGTGAAAACACCGATCATCATGAAACCGTAGCCGGTGTCGTAAGGGCACATATGCCGCTTCCCGTTTTCCAGAATCAGCCGCGTGCGCTGCTCGCCGCCCCGCATCAGCGTGACTTTGGAATCCCCCTCGACCTTCAGCACGGAGGTGTGTGCCGCGTTGTGGTTATCGGCATCGTATTCTTTGTAGACAATAAACCTGCTGTCTCCCTTTTTTACATAGGAACCCAGCGTGGTTACTTCCACTTCTCCGGTTTCGCCGTCAATATTCTGCCGGCCCCGGATGGAGATAAGATAATTTTCCTGCATTTATGAACTCCTTATGGTTACTCAGGTCTTGTTTATAATCGGTAAGCCGAAACAGACTGGACTTTACATTTCATAAACAAGACCTAGAATGAGTCGATATCCACCTGACTGACTTCATCTTTCACATCGCGGCGCAGAAAAATCCCCGCTACCTGTGAAAAACCCTCCACGCGGTCGCTCACGAAGAAACGTGCTTCGCCTTCGCCGCTTCCCTCGCACAGCAGATCCTGCTCCCGCAGCATCTGGGCGCTTACAAGCGCTGTCTCCCGGCCGCTGTCGACCAGCTTTACGTCGCTGCCCATTACTTCCGCAATGAAGCGCTGAAGAATCGGGTAATGCGTACAGCCTAGAATCAGTGTGTCGATGCCCTCGTCGCGCAGCTTTGTCAAATAGCGCAGCGCGACCAGCCTTGTAACTTCGTCGCCCGGCTCGACAAATCCGTTTTCCACCAGCGGAACAAACAGCGGGCAATCCCGCTCAAACACGGTGATTTCGGGATCAATTTCCGTCAGTGCCCGCTGGTAGGAGCCACTGCGAATCGTCGCGGAGGTGCCGATTACGCCGACACGTCGGTTTCGGGTCGCCGCCGCCGCTGCTTTGGCGGTAGGCCGGACTACGCCGGTAAACGGCACACCCAGATGGTCGCCCAGGTTTTCCGCAACTGAACTGACGGTGCCGCAGGCGGCAATCATCATTTTTACATTGTTGGACAGTAAAAAGGCTGCGTCCTGTTTTGCGTATTTTTGAATGGTTTCACGGCTGCGCGAGCCGTACGGAACGCGCCCCGTGTCGCCGAAGTAAACAATATTTTCATGCGGTAGAATCTGTAAAAGCTCTTTTACGGCGGTCAGCCCGCCCAGCCCGGAATCAAACACGCCGATTGGTCTGTTATCCATGCTTCTTTATCGCTCCAAAATGTTTTCTATACTTAAACTTAATATTTGGATTTTATTTCAAAGGACAGCTCAATTAATTTGTCGAGCAATTTACTGTAAGGCACGCCGCAGGCGTCCCAAAGCTTCGCGTACATACTGATGGAGGTAAAGCCCGGCATTGTGTTCAGTTCGTTCAGCAGCACTTCGCCGCCGTCGCGCACAAAGAAGTCCACGCGGGTCAGTCCGGTGCAGCCAAGCAAGCGGTAAGCACGGCAGGCGACGGAGCGGATTTGCTCCGTGACCTCGTCGCTCAGGTGCGCTGGAATATAAAGCTGGGACTTGCCCGAGTTATATTTATCGTCATAATCGTAGAATTCCGCGGAGGCGGCGATTTCGCCGACCAGTGAAGCCCGCGGCTCCAAATTGCCGAGTACGGCGCATTCGACTTCCTGACCGACGATCGCTTCCTCAATGATGATTTTATCGTCTTCCCGCGCGGCTTTTTCCACGGCGGCGTCCAGCTCGGCTTCGCTGTGCACTTTGCTGATTCCCACGGAGGAACCCGCATTCGCCGGTTTTACGAAGACCGGGTAACCGAGCCTTGCCTGTATTTTTACTTTAATTTTGTCTGCGCCGGTCGTGTATTTGTCGGCAAAAAACCACAGGTAATTCGCTTGTTTAATCCCTGCCGCGGTCAGCAGTGTATGGGTTACGCCTTTATCCATACATACGGCGGCAGCCAGCGTGCGGCAGCCGACAAACGGCAGGCCGCTTAGCTGCAGCAGACCCTGAATGGTGCCGTCTTCACCGTTTTTGCCGTGAAGAACAGGGAAAACGCAGTCCACGGGAATAATCTCAAACCCGTTTTCCCCGTCGGCTACAACGCCGCGGACGCTTCGGTCGGGGGAAATGAACGCGGCGCGGTTGGCGGGGTGCTTCTCCCAGCCGCCGTCGGCAATCTGCTCTGCCGGCCCGCTGTACAAAAGCCAGCGCCCTTCCTTTGTAATACCCAATAATACAAGGTCATATTTTTCTTTTGATAAATTGTTTATGACAGACGTGACAGAGCGCCTCGAAACCTCATGCTCCGAAGAACAGCCGCCAAAGAGTACGGCAATTGTCTTCTTATTCATCTGTAATCCTCCAAACATCGAAAACGCCCTGCGCGAGCAGCGAAAACGGTTCGTATTCGGGGCGTATTTCTGATTTAATATACACTATGCTGTGAATATTTATCATATCACAACCCCGCGGAAGGCGCAATCAAATTTTATTAAATGTATGGTGACAAAAAAACGTTTATGTTGTATAATTAATACCTCTTATATATTTTGATCATCATACCGGAATATAAATAAATTTGGAGTGATTTTTTTGAATCAACAGGCATTTGACCTTGTTGCAAGAAAAGTAGAGGAAGCGCTGGCCGAGCAGGGTTTTGCCTCACAGGGCGCGGCAAACGGAAAAGACGGCTTCGCGGCGCTGTTCCTGAGGGAGAACCTAGCGTACAGCGTTCTGTTCAGCGAAGCCAAAAAGCGCTTTGAACTGAGGACGTGCGACGTCGACGAGCAGGGGAAACCGGATGAGAAGTGGAAGTCCGTTTCTATTTGGCTGTTTGACCCGGAGGGGGACGGCCTTTCCGAAGCGGAAAACATCGCGGCCGACTTTGTGGAAACGATTCAGGGCCCGAAGCGCATTGCGGAGATCAAAACGAAGAAAAAGCGCAAAAAGGATGACGAAAACAACGTTGACCCGGTGTTCTTTTTCAACCGTTTTGTGGGAATTTTTCCGGAGCTGAAAGATGAGCTGAATCAGGAGAGGGCACAATACGGCGATGTGCGCGCGGTAACGTTTGCGCGTTCCAACCTGCTGCCAAAGCTGGAGGCGCTCTGCGCGCAGCCGTCAAAGCAGGATCAGGTCAAGCGCTGCTGTGACCTTCTGGGCGACCAGTACATCGCGGGCGACATGGATGTGCGTTCCATTATTATGATCGTGCTTCTCAATGGCTTAAGCGAATCTGCGCTCAAAAATATGGAGCCGCTTTTCGGCGATGACCTGAAAAAAGCCTACCTGTCGGCGCGCAAAATCAGGGGAAAAAAATTCAAACCCGAGAAAAAGAAAAAGCAGAAACGCTTTGTGGCCGACAATCTGAATACCCTGCAGCGGTAAGCGGTTTTTGATTTTGTCAGTTAACAGCACGGGCGGCCTGTCCGCGCTGTTTCTAAAATCATATTATTATTTATAAAAAACTTAATCATAACGCTTGACAAGTTTTTTATACTTGTGATATGATGGTTATACCTCATAAAGGGGGCTATTTTTTTGCGCTCTTTTAAGAGGGAGGCTGAGGTCTATTTCAGACCTAAAAATTTTTCCGTACAACGGGAGGTGCCGTCATGAGAGTGAAAATCACATTGGCTTGCACAGAATGCAAGCAGCGCAATTACAACACAATGAAGAACAAGAAGAATGATCCGGACAGGCTTGAAATGAACAAGTACTGCAGATTCTGTAAGAAGCACACGCTTCACAGAGAAACAAAGTAATCCGGACGGAGGGAAAAGGTCATGTCAGATACTACCGCAAAGAAAGAGAACTTTTTTTCCAGAACCGGCAAAAACGTTTCTAAATTCTTCCGCGATGTAAAGAGTGAAATCAAGAAGATAGTATGGCCTACACCCCAGGCGGTGTTTAAAAACACGGGCGTTGTCCTGGTAACTATTATCGTGATCGGATTATTCATCTTTGGGCTGGATACATTGCTGATGAATCTGCTTGGGCTGGTTATGAACGTTGCGAAGTAGGTAAGCGGAGGAGTTCATTATGTCTGAAGACGCAAGATGGTATGTTGTCCATACCTATTCCGGGTATGAGAACAAAGTTGCCTCCAATCTTGAAAAAACGGTGGAAAACCGTCAGCTCCATGATTTAATTCAGGAGATTCGCGTCCCGACCGAAACTGTTACCGAAGTAAAGGATAACAAGCGTCGCGACGTGGAACGGAAAATTTTTCCCGGATATGTTCTGGTGAAGATGATTCTTACCGATGAGTCCTGGTATGTAGTCCGGAATATTCGCGGCTGCACGGGCTTTGTTGGCCCGTCGTCAAAACCGATTCCGCTCACCGACGAAGAAGTTTCGAGATTGGGCGTCGAACAGAAAAAGATTGAGGTTTCTTATGCTGTCGGTGATTCTGTCCACATTGTAGACGGCCCGCTTGAGGGCTTTGTCGGAACGGTGGAAGAAATTGATACCGACAAAAACCGTATTCGGGTTACTGTTTCCATGTTCGGGCGTGAAACCCCGGTCGAACTTGAACTGGATCAGGCCGAAGCGGTTGAGTAACACGCAACACTGATAATTTGCGGGCGACCGCTTATTATGAGGGGGCACTGCCCCTGTGGGAGGAACGGATAAATCCATTCGTCCGCTCCGCCATTTACCACGAATTTTGGAGGTGCAAACAAATGGCTCAAAAGGTTACGGGCTTGATTAAGCTCCAAATACCCGCTGGCAAAGCAACCCCGGCACCGCCGGTCGGACCGGCACTCGGTCAGCACGGCGTCAACATTATGGCGTTTACAAAGGAATTCAACGAACGCACAAAGAACGATGTGGGTCTTATCATTCCTGTCGTTATTACTGTTTATGCGGATCGTTCCTTTACGTTTATCACAAAAACCCCGCCGGCTGCTGTTCTGATTAAGAAGGCTTGTGGGATTGAATCCGCTTCGGGCGAACCGAACAAGAAAAAGGTTGCCAAAATTACCCGTGAGCAGGTTCGTAAAATTGCGGAAACAAAAATGCCTGACTTAAACGCGGCTTCCGTCGAGTCGGCTATGAGCATGGTTGCGGGCACTGCGCGCAGCATGGGCATCGAAGTCGTAGATTGATCACCCGGGTGGGAGGAACTTTTCTATATCCGATTTTACCACTCAATAGGGAGGAAAACCAATGAAACACGGTAAAAAATACGTCGACGGCGCAAAGCTGATCGACCGCGCAAAGCTCTACGATGTGAACGAAGCGCTCGACCTCTGTGTCAAGACCGGCACATCTAAGTTTGATGAAACTGTAGAAGTTCATGTTAAGCTGGGCGTTGACAGCCGCCATGCGGATCAGCAGGTTCGCGGTGCAATTGTTCTGCCTAACGGTACTGGTAAAAATATTCGTGTTCTTGCAATCTGCAAGGGCGACGCCGTAAAAGAAGCGGAAGAAGCAGGCGCTGAATTTGTCGGCGCGGAGGAATTGGTACAGAAAATCCAGAACGAAAACTGGATGGATTTTGACGTGCTGATTACTACCCCCGATATGATGGGTCTTGTTGGCCGTCTTGGCAAGGTGCTTGGTCCCCGCGGACTGATGCCAAACCCGAAGGCCGGTACGGTTACCCGTGAAATCGGCAAAGCAGTTACCGAAGCCAAAGCCGGTAAGATTGAATATCGTTTGGATAAAACCAACATTATTCACTGCAGCATCGGCAAAGTTTCCTTCGGCGGCGAAAAGCTGCAGCAGAACTTTGACGCGCTTCTCGGCGCTATTGTCAAAGCGAAGCCGGCAGCATCCAAAGGCCAGTATGTGAAAAGCTGTGTTGTTGCTTCCACAATGGGCCCCGGCGTTCGTATCAACCCCAATAAGGTTGGTGCGTAAGCGCTTGACAGCTCGATCGCTCTGTGATATTATAATTAAAGCTGTTCTTTATTCAAAGACAGCAGGTGCGTTTGCATAATGGGTTTCCCAGCCTGCCGAGGATAAGAGCTAAGTGCATGTAGCGTGTATTTATGCCCTTCCCGCGGTTGTGGGAAGGGCATTTTGTTTTATAAAGCGCTCATCTTGTGCATGGAGGTGAATTTATTTGCCAAGTGAAAAGATTTTAGAGGAAAAAAAGCAGAAGGTTGCCGTCCTTGCTGAAAGCCTGAAAGCCGCTCGTGTCGGTGTTCTGGTTGATTACAAGGGAATTACTGTTGCTGACGATACAAAGCTCCGCAAGGAACTGCGTGAGTCCGGCGATGAGTACATGGTGGTAAAGAATACACTGCTGAAGCTCGCGCTGAAAGATGCCGGGATTGATGGTCTGGATTCCGTTTTGGAAGGAACGACCGCAATCTGCATCGGCAAAGAGGATTACGTAAACGGCGCGAAGATTCTCACTAAGTATGCCGATACCAGCAAGAAGTTCCAGATTAAAGCGGGTTTTGTTGACGGAAATGTCATTGACGCCGACGGCGTGAAAGAACTTGCCGCTCTGCCGCCGAAGGAAGTTTTGGTGGCCAAAGCATTGGGAGGACTCAATGCTCCGATTACCGGATTTGTTACCGTGCTGAACGGTACCCTGAAGGGTCTGGTTGTCGCACTGAACGCAATTGCCGAAAAGCAGGCCGCAAACGCGTAAGGTGCAAACTGTAAGAATTATTCCTTAAAAAATTAAAATTATTTTGGAGGTAACTAACAATGTCTGATAAAGTTGTAAAGTTGATTGAAGACGTAAAATCCCTGACTGTTCTTGAGCTGTCTGAGCTCGTTAAGGCTCTCGAAGAGGAGTTCGGCGTTTCCGCTGCTGCTCCGGTTGCTGTTGCTGCCGCTCCGGCTGCTGCCACTGCTGCTGTTGCTGAAGAGAAGACCGAATTTGACGTCGTGCTCAAAGCTGCCGGCGCAAACAAGATTCAGGTCATTAAGGTTGTTCGCGAAATCACCGGCCTCGGCTTGAAAGAAGCGAAGGAACTGGTTGACGGTGCACCGAAGGCTGTTAAAGAAGGCGCTTCCAAGGATGACGCTGAAGCCATTAAGACTAAGCTGACCGAAGTTGGCGCAGAAGTCGAAGTAAAGTAATTTTACTCGCTTACAAAATCCCTGCTGCAGTAACGCGGCAGGGATTTTTTGCTGCCCGAAGATAAAAGAAGAGCCGGAACGAATTTCGTTCCGGCCCTTCTCCGTAAATATAGTCAGTTAATTTGAAAACAGAACCAATCACCAAGCGTAAAATCCATAGATCAAAGATTTTGCGCTTGTTTCTTGGATGTTTTCTAAAGTGAACTGACTATATCATGCAACTATTTTTGGAAAAACTCCGTGAAGTCGAGCGTTGCGAAATAGTCGGCCGGTGTTTCGGCACGGCGAATCAACTTCGTACTGCCGTCTTCTTTTAGCAAAACTTCCGCAGAGCGCAGTTTGCCATTGTAGTTGTAACCCATAGAGTGCCCATGCGCGCCCGTATCGTGCAGAATGATTAGATCGCCAAGGTCGATTTTCGGCAGCATACGGTCTATCGCAAACTTATCATTGTTTTCGCAAAGGCCGCCGGTGATGTCGTATTTGTGGTCACAGGGCTCGTTCTCCTTGCCGACGACCGTAATATGGTGATACGCGCCGTACATGGCGGGGCGCATCAGATTCGCGGCACAGGCGTCAAGGCCGATGTATTCCTTATGGGTGTGCTTCTCACGAAGCGCGGTCGCCACAAGACAGCCGTAAGGCGCAAGCATGTAACGCCCCAGCTCAGTGCAAAGAGCAATGTCGCCCATACCTGCCGGAACAAGGATTTCTTCAAACGCCTTTTGTACTTCGGCGCCAATCTTTTCAATGTTAGCGGGTTGCTGCTCCGGGCGGTAAGGAACGCCCACGCCGCCGGACAAATTGACGAAGGCAATGTGTGCGCCGGTTTCCTGATGCAGCTCCACTGCGGTTTGGAACAGAATCCGTGCGAGTGCCGGGTAATATTCGCTGCCTGTCGTGTTGCTCGCTAAAAATGCGTGCAGGCCGAAGTGCTTCGCGCCCAATGACTGTAATTTACGGAAACCTTCTGTCAACTGCTCGCGGGTAAATCCGAATTTCGCTTCTCCGGGCGTATCCATAATGGCGTTACTGATTTGGAACACACCGCCCGGATTAAAGCGGCAGGAAATGGTTTCGGGAATTCCGGCAGCTTCTTTGAGTACGTCAATGTGCGTGATGTCGTCCAGATTAATGATTGCGCCCAGCTTCGCCGCCAGCTGAAAATCCTCCGTTGGGGTTACGTTGGACGAAAACATGATATCATGCCCATGGAATCCGACCTTATCGGAAAGCATTAATTCAGTTAGGGAAGAGCAATCAACCCCGCAGCCCTCTTCTTTTAAAATTTGCATAATGTATGGGTTTGGTGTTGCCTTTACGGCGAAGTATTCTTTGAATCCTTTATTCCACGAAAACGCCTTGTTCAGGCGGTGTGCATTTTTTCGGATACCTGCCTCGTCGTACAGGTGAAACGGCGTCGGATAGGTTTTAACGATTTCTTTCAGTTGATCCGCCGATACAAATGGTTGCTTCATTCTACTTTCCTTCTTTCAGTTGAATCAGTTCTATTTCATTCTTCATTGATTCTTTAAATAAATCCACCAGATTCTTTTTTTTGGAGTAGAGACATGTCGAGTTTTTGCCGTCGTTGATGTCCCCGGTCAGAACGCAGTTGGAATCCGCAATCAGCCGAATCTGCTTCTGCGTTTTACGGTCATGATAAATGATCGCGCCCGAGAGTGTAAATGGTTCGTCTGAAATGACCACGACCTTTAATCCTCGTGCGACTGCCGCTTCCAGTTCGGGAAGCAGGAGGTCGGCAATTTCCTTTGAAATGGAGATATATACTCTTGTGGCCGCTTCATTCAGCATATTTTTCATTTTACGCAGGATATGCTTTTCACCGGTAACGGTGATATAGCCTTCCGCTTCTCTGGCGGAGAAAGAAACGGCCTGCACAAGCAGGTGTTTATCCGCCTGCAGCTCCGCAATTTTATTGCTGCAAAATTCTTCCGGCGGAACGGGCGCGTAATGTACGGCGGTACCCTCAATTAAATTGGCCGCGCCTTTTTCCACTAAACCTGCGAGCGCGGTGTATGCGTTTGACCGTGAAATACAGGTCAGCTTTGCTGTTTCATACCCGGTCAGGCTTCCCTCGCACAGAAGCGTCTGATAAATGGTCGCTTCCTGTTTGGTTAGCCCGAAATGAGTAAGGACTTCAATCGTGTCCAAAATCATACGCTCCTTAATAGTGTTCCTTTATAGGAATACTATATATAATATTTGTCAAAAAGTCAAGAACGAAGTGCTGGCAAGAGAAAATAAACAGCAGCATTTAAAATGTTTTTCCGTAGTCTCAATTTTAGATTTGATAAAGCCTTGCCCTCAGGCCGGGCGGGCCCGTTCTTTCGGTTGCGCCCGAAAGTACGCAAAGAGCACAGTGTGCGCTCCGCGTACACGGAGGGGATTTTAAAAGGCTAAGGGAGGGCTCCACAAAATCCCCCTGCACCCCCAAGTATCCCCAAGAGGATAGGTGGTATTGAATTTCTTTTTGGTTTTCATGGACGGAGGGCCGGAAACTTTATTAACTACTATTATTTTGTAATAAAACTAAACTGTTTTATCATAAAAAATTAAATGCTGTCACCCTGATCTTTAGAGCAAGCGACAGGGGAATTTAAAAAAGAAGGCATTGCAAAACGAGTGAAAACTCATTTTGCAATACCTTCTTTATCCGCGGTGCAGCAGCGCCGCACATTACATTTTTCTGTATTTTTTCACTTTGCGCAGCTTTTTCTTCTTACGGTTGTAAACCAAGGCCAGAATGATGTAGATGATAATCAGGAGAATAATAATTCCGGCGATTACAAGGAACCATGTAGAAGTGAAAATCGATTTGACGGTATCCGCAGTGCGCAGTACCTCGCTGCGTTCCACGCTTTCCGAAGCGACAAGGTTAATGGTCGTCAGCTGCTGGTTCGCGTAGCTGAGCGTTGCGGTGCCGATTACCTGTCCTTTTTTGATTGGCGCGTCAATGCTCTCTGGAATATGTTTTGTTACCACCACGCTGCTCGGGGAAACATTGTTGGGCAGCATCGCGGAGTAATCCTTTTCCGCGGTCAGCAGAATCTTATCCTTGTTCCAGGCGTAGTTTACCTTGATTTCTCCGACTGAATCCTGGCTTTTTACAATTTGCTTAAGCTGTAAATTCCGGAACGCCCATCGGTAAAGCGCGGCGGTGTCGATCATTTCGCCGCGCGAGGTAATCACTTTTCCCTTCGAATCCACGTCCGGAGCGCCCAGTGTCACGCAGAGGTAGCTGTAGCCTTCCGCCGTCGCGGAGGAAACAAGGCAATAGCCGGATTCATCAGTGTGGCCGGTTTTAATTCCGCGCGCGTACTGATAATAATATTGACCGTTCATCAGGTTTTTGTTAATCAGGTAGTTTGTTGTGGTCAGAACTCTCTGTTTCCCGGCGCCGGGGCCGCCGAGCGGGGTATAGGTGTAGCTGTTCTGGGAGGTGATTTCTGTGAAATGAGGAAGCCCCATTGCGTATTTCGCAATCAGGGCCAGGTCGTGTGCCGTTGTGTAGTGATTATCGTCGTGCAGGCCGTGCGGATTCGCGAAGTGGGTTCCCGTACAGCCGAGTTCCTTGGCTTTGGCGTTCATTTTGTCGATAAATTTATCCACGTCCCCGCCGCCCACATAATCGGCAAGAACCAGCGCGGCGTCGTTTCCGCTTGGCACCATCATGCAGTTTAAAAGCTGCAGCGCGCTTAATACATCATTTTCCTTAATGCCGGAAAGGGAGCTTCCGGTTCCGAGCAGCCTGTCCACAACCTGCTTTGACACGGTGATTTTCGTGCCGCTCAAATCCTTGATTGCTTCGCTGGCAATAATAAACGTCATAATTTTGGTGGTGGAAGCGGGTTCCCGTTTCGCATTGGCATTCTTCTCATAAACGACCGTGTTGGTATCCAGATTAATCAATTCAATTGCCGCTGAATGGGTTTCAAAATCTATGTTAAATGTTGCGGCGCTTGCCGTGACAGGAGATAACAAAACGCACAAAGTCATGAAGAGTCCGGCGAGAGAAATAAGCTTTTTTTTCATGGAACTTTTGCCTCCAGTGTGATATGATAAAAACAAATC
Organism: Bacillota bacterium; assembly: GCA_023416955.1. Taxonomy (GTDB): domain Bacteria; phylum Bacillota; class Clostridia; order Oscillospirales; family Acutalibacteraceae; genus Caproiciproducens. The sequence continues at coordinate 110,872 of JAEZGM010000008.1, forward strand.
CATATGCGCGCCAGCGCGCGTTTGCCCGGGGCTTGCTTTTCTTTTTACAAACAAGGTCCAGGTAACGATGAGGAAGTCGCCAGGCAGCAATTCGAAGCCGCGAAAATATTGGACTGAGCGGCTTCAGAAGCGCTTTAATCAGCGGCTGCCTGTACATAACAGTATATCAGCTATTCGGCAAAAGATAAAGGGAAGTTTACAATTGTAAATAATTTGTAAGATATGGAGGCTGTAAATTGATTTACATTACCGGCGATCTCCACGGAGATATGGGGCGTTTCGACTCTTCAGCGATGAAAAAGTTAAAAAAAGAAGATACCCTGATCGTCTGTGGGGACTTTGGCTTTATTTGGGAAGGCGGGGAAAAGGAAGAGGCGGCTTTGAAGAAGCTGGGTAACAAAAAATACCGGATTCTGTTTGTAGACGGTACCCATGAAAATTTTGACTTGCTCGACAAATACCCCGTATCGGAATGGAACGGCGGGCAGGTGCAGAATATCTGTGGAAATCTGCACCATCTGATGCGCGGCCAGGTGTATACGGTTGAAGGCAAGCGCATTTTTGCGTTCGGCGGCGGGGAAAGCGAAGAAAAGCAGATGCGCATTGAGGCGGGAAAGTGGTGGGCGCGCGAGATGCCGTCCATGGACGAAATGCGGGAAGGCGTGAAAAATCTGCATGCTGCCGACATGAAGGTTGATTATATCGTGACACATCAGCCCGCGCCGCGCGCCGTTTACAACGCGGCGAATACGCCGGAAACAGCAAATCCGCTGGAAGCGTATTTCAACCAGATTGCGAAGCAGGTGCAATTTGAGAAATGGTATTTTGGCCAGATTCACGTTGACCGCAAGATTACCACGAAAAATATCGCGGTGTTTAATGAGATCATTCCGGTGGAAAGACCTGTCGGTCAAAAACATTTTCGTTAAAATCCCTCATATTGAGTGAAGTTGCCCCCGCTGCCGGTAAGCC
>JAEZGM010000018.1 GCA_023416955.1 Bacillota bacterium
CGCTGTGAAAAGAGCTTCGTGAACACGAGGCTCCATATCTGGAGGAGTTCCCGAGTGGCCAAAGGGGGCAGACTGTAAATCTGTTGCGTTTCGCTTCGATGGTCCGAATCCATCCTCCTCCACCAAATGTGATAATTAAGGACAAAAGCTTTTGCTTTTGTCCTTATTGTTATATAAGTATATATCTGATAAAGCTAAGCCTTGCGATGACGTCAATCTTCTGCATGACTAAATCGCGCCAGGGCTTTTGCGTATCGTATCCCAGCGCGTCGGCGTCTTCGCGCCGCAGGGAGATGACATGAGTCCAAATGTTGCTCTTGCAATTTACAATTTCCTCCTGCGCCTTTTTAATATCCACTTCCGGCACAGAAGAAAAAAGACCGTGTTCTCCAACACGGTCAACTCCGGGACGTTTTCCAACGTACTCGATTAAATTTTTCGCTTTTCCTAAATCCACTGCAAACCCTAAACCAAATTCAGCGGCGTGGGAAATTAATTCGGATGCGTTTTCTATCGTGGGATTTCGCTTGAAGTCCTAATATTCCAGACTGTTCATTGCTTCGGGAAAACTCTTTCAGCAGATCGGTCAGAAGATCGATTTGCTTATGTGTGGCCGGTTTCTCAGCGACTTCTTTTTTCAGCTTCATCGGATCAAGGTTCAGCGAAGCCACTTCCTCTCCGTTCAGCGAAAGCTGATCGGGCATATTCAGAATAACGCTCTCTCTGGTACCGACATAATTGACCAGACTCATCGATGCGTCTTTTGTCATGACGTGTTTTCCGTCTGCTTTTTCCCCGGCTTTCGCAATGTGAAAGTATCGGGCATTTAATATTAGTCTTGCGCCGGGCATTTTAATTCCTCCTGGTATTTAATATAAATGCGCCTCTTTCATACACTTACATGCATGAAAGAGGCGCAAATAAGACATAAATTTTACAACGTCAGCTTTTTATTGATGAAATTATAGCTAAGAACACTATCGGAAGGACAGTTACTATATTCTTGATTTTAACTCGAGCAGTATCTTCTTTTTCATAATACAAATATATAGTATAAATAAGTGTCAAGATAATAGGAACAAATATATTAGCAATTATTACGTTGTATAATACTAGAATCACATATGTAGAAAGAAGAACTACCATTCCTGTGTCTACACAGGCTAAAAACTGTGATATCTTTTTCAACTTAAACCCTCCGACTAAAGAGGTTACGGCATGTATAATGCTTTTACTGTGTGTGCGCTGTTATAAATATACATCGGACCGTATCCCGAAGCAAGAGACTCATTGGGAATATAAATTGTAGTTGGAAGCATATCTGCGTATATCCATGTAATATTTGTAACAACGCCAACAATAACGCCAGCCGCTGCAGAAGCAACGGAATCCGTATAAATTCCACCGAGTGCTAAAATTCCTCCAGCTATTACCCCAACGGCAAGTCCTGCCTTTATATCACCAGTAGTTAGACGAACATATAGTCCATAACCATTGCTGTCAATTGAACTTGCAAACAAATTAAAGCCTTATGTCGAATATAAAGATGGAAAAGCCACTTTAAAACATGTTACTGCTAAGGATTTGGGTATTACTCAACAGGAGTTAAAAGATGTACGCAGAGGCATGGCAATGGTGTCTGTCAAGAAGTCCGATGGAACAAGGTTGTCTTTGTTTTCACTATGAATATTAGCTGCAAAGGCAGGAATACAAAATGTCACAGAAACTGCCAAGACTAAAATCATAGAAATGATTTTCTTTAGCGCATCTTTCATAATTTACACTCCTTTAATTTAAAATAATGTGACTTTTTCCATGGTGGTATTTTATTTAACCCAACGGAATCACCCCCTTTTAATATTAGCAATTGGAATTTAAAACTGTTATATCACCATATTTTTCCATTGTCAATATTGTTTTCTAAATAATTATTTTCGGATTCATTAATCGCTTCCATCATATCAATGGGACCGTTCGTTCGCTTTACGTCCTGTATTGATTTTTGACGCAGCTTATCGTATTCAGATTTGTTAATATGTAAAACCGAGGCCAGCATTCTCGTGAACATATCCATTTCGACAGCTGATCTGAAATTATTTCTGGACATTCAGGTTGCAAGCGTATTAATCAGCCCCTCCATCTTTGAGCCAAATACACCGCATTGCAAAATCTATGCTTTCAAATTTATCTACGCTTTTACCCACGCAGTTTTTCATTTGCTTTAAATCGCGAACATTACAAATTATAGGGAAAAGAGAATCGTTTTCTTTGCACAAACTGCTTAGGCTATCGGTTTTCAAATCCAGAACTGTTACGTTATAACCATCCAATAAAAGCTGCTTTACCAGATAATAACCGAATGTCATTCTCATTTTCTTTTCATTGAAACATTTGCAATCAAAGTTTATTGGTGATAAAATAGTATGTGTTCATCGGAGGGTATATAATATATGATTATATGCTGGATAAGATGGTGGGATACACCCACTTCTTATCCAGCTTTTTTGTTGTAACCGAACTAAGATTAATTACACTTAAAAAACGAGCAGAAAGGACTGTACTTAATATTTTGATTAAAAAGATTAATAGCACTAATGTAAAGCCGAACAAACTATGGTCAAGAGACTATATATTCTTAATGATTGCAAATTTCTTCCTGTTTTTTGCCGGTTGCTTACTTCTTCCTGTTTTACCGGTTTACTTAAAGCAAAATAGTGTGAATGATTTTCAGATAGGCATAGTGGCCGCCGCTTTTTATGTGACATCTATGCTTATGCGAACTTTCACTTCCAGAGTGTCGGCCCGAATCGGGAAACAAGTGCTGCTTCTGCTCGCAATGCTTGTATTTATGTTCTCTATGATTGGATATTATCTGTTTTCCGGATTGACCATGATTATTATTCTGAGGCTGGTTCAAGGCCTTGGATTCGGCGCTGCAACAACACTCTATGGTTCAACGGTTGCGAGTACCATTCCATATGAAAAAATGGGAGAAGGCATGGGCTTTTTTGGATTGGGGATTTCTGTCGCGTATGTACTGGGCCCTTGCCTTGGTGCGGCAGCGGTTTCACAGCCATACTTTAAATGGGTATTTCTCATAGCTGCTTTGCTCGCTTTGACATCAATACTGTTGACTCATTTTATCAAGGCCGATCCTTCTGAACAGCCACTTGAAAAACAAAAAGAAAATAGTCATTGGCTGTCAGAAGTTATAGAACCGAAAGTTGCTTATGAGTCTTTTTTTATACTTTTGCTGGGTTTATTAATGAGTTCATGTGATACATATATCGTTTTGTATGCCAAACAAATGAATATCGAAAATATCTTTGTCTATTTTATCGTGACAACAATTGCGGAAATGTCTACAAGAATATTCTCGGGAAAACTATACGATAAGAAAGGTATGAATGTTCTGGTGATACCAGGAGCAATCGTCGGTCTCATCAGCTGTATTGTTGCAGCAAGCGCCACGAATTTACTGATAATCTGTATATTTGCAATATTTTATGGAGCGTCCTTGGGTTTGATATTCCCCGTATTAGAAGCCAATGCGATGAAAAAAGTACCCCCTGAACGCAGGATAGCCGCGAACGCAACCTTTTATAATTTTCTAGATATAGGTTCAGGGCTGGGGCCCCTACTTTTCGGTGCCGCCGCACAGTTCACCGGATATTCAAATACTTTTTTCCTGTCAAGCTTAATTTTTGTGATGATGCTGGTAATAATATCCATAAAGAAAATTATTCACAAGTGAAAATGTTACTTCCAAATTTGCTCATAATCTCCCCAGTAAATGGGGGTTTGCTTTATTTAATCTCCAAATGTTGATTTGATATGTTTTTTGATAAGTTCGACCGGGGTCAACCACCTCATATGTAACTAATCACTTTTTATAAACATAACATAATACTGAGGAGATGAATAGAATGTCTTTCCCAACTATACCAGATATTCATTTCTGCGGAGGTATTCTGAGAGAGGATCCCCTGAATCTACTGTTGGCTTCTATAGCTTTTGAAGAGCTCGGGCTAGCTCATGTAACAAATGCTGAAGCTGAAAAAATCCAATCGGTTTTAGGAACATTAGAGGGGCAGCGTGTTACGACGCCTACTCTTAACGACTTGCTCAGGATAAATAATTCCGCAGGTAAAATACTTGAGGATGTCATAATGAAGGAAATGCTGCTGCAATTCAAGCTTGAAGCAGTCATTGAAGCTTTATCAGCTATCCCCGTCTGTGATCCATCTAATCCTGCAACAATACCAAAATATGTGGACCGCGTTCCCGTTCCTGCCGTGCTTGAACCCAAATTCCGTCAACCAGACGAAACCTTCTACGAGGTAACGATGAGACAAGTCAGGCAGAGGCTTCACAAATGCTTCCCTGAAACTACTGTATGGGGATATGAAGGCTCGTATCCAGGGCCAACTATTGAGGCGAGAAGGGGAGAGCGGGTAAGGGTCAGATGGGTCAACGACCTTCCTTCGACCCATTTACTTCCAGTAGATAAAACACTGCATGGTGCAGAGCCCCCTAATCCTGAAGTTCGTACGGTTGTACACCTGCATGATAGCGTAGTACCCCCTGACAGCGATGGACATCCGGAAGCTTGGTTCAATAACGGCTTTTCTGAAGTTGGGCCTAAATGGGAACACGAGGTATATGAATACCCAAACGATCAACAAGCAACCACCTTGTGGTATCATGACCATGCGCTGGGCATAACACGATTGAATGTATATGCGGGTCTAGCCGCATTCTACCTGCTTCGTGATGAGGTGGAGGATTCACTTAATATTCCAAAGGGTAAGTTCGAGATTCCTCTGGTTATACAGGATCGATCCTTCAATGCGGATGGTTCGCTTTTCTACCCGGCGCAGCCAGACCCGCCTGTACCTGATGTAAACCCATCGGTGGTTCCGGAGTTTTTCGGTAATACAATTCTGGTAAACGGAAAAGTATGGCCTTTTTTGAGGGTAGAGCCCAGAAAATACCGGTTCAGATTTTTAAACGGCTCACAAGCCAGATTCTATAATTTAAAGCTCGAGACAAACCAGCCTTTCTTTCAGATAGGTACTGACGGAGGTTTTTTAGAAAAACCGGTAGAAGTAACAGAAATTTTGCTGGCTCCTGCCGAAAGGGCGGACGTTATCCTTGATTTTACAAACCATGAAAACGAATGCATTCTGCTTACTAATAGCGCAAATGCACCATTCCCTGCTGGTGATACAGCTGACCCGAACACAGTCGGACAGATCATGCAGTTCAGGGTGACTCTCCCATTATCAGAACCCGATACTACAGTCATACCGCCGTTTTTGACAACGATCGAACGGTTGAATTCGGAAAAGTCCAGGGATCTTACTCTTGTAGAGGATACTGATGTTCCCTTCGGGCGTCTTCTCCTTCTGCTCAACGGCAAGATGTGGGATGATCCGGTATCCGAAAAACCGGTCCTCAATACCACTGAGATATGGCGGCTCATTAATCTGACTCCAGACACACACCCCATCCATTTGCATCTGGTTCAGTTCCAGATCCTCGACAGGCAGCCGTTTGATGTTCCCCTCTATGAGTCGTCCGGCGTGCTTTCGTTTACAGATCCTGCAAGCCCCCCGGATCCCAATGAAAGCGGGTGGAAGGATACAGTGAGGGCGAACCCGGGTGAGGTCACCCGTATTATCGCCCGCTTTGGTCCGTATGCAGGTGATTATGTATGGCACTGCCATATTCTCGAACATGAGGATCATGATATGATGAGACCCTTCACTGTAGAAACGATTTAAAGACAACCGGGGGACGGTTTCTTTATCTTGTATGGCTTCACTGATCTTAAAGAAAAGACAAAAGAACCGTTCCCTTGTATTCTTGCCTTTATTTCTAAATAATGGTGGAAGCAATTACTAGGCCTTGTTTGTAAAATAAAAGTTGCATAAAACTGAAGAATTCTATAAACTGGAATACATGAGACGATATGAATTAAGCAACGAAGAATGAGTGGTTATGCTTTGGTTCGACTTTGCATCATCCACACGAACCAGATGGTTGAGCTTATCGTAAGTATAAGTTGTAACATTATTGTCCTTATCTGCACCTGTGCTGATGTTCCCGTTATTGTCAAGGTGTGATTTCTATTATGCTTTCGCCGAAAAAACAAAGTCTGTGCCCTTTTATTCAAATCGGGTACAAACTTTGTTTTATGGGACTCTCTTTTTCAGACTATAAAGTTCAGGTAAGAGAAATACGGATCTCGTGTTTTACCGCGACCGGACATTCGACGAAATGCAAACTGCCCCGGTTTAGCGGTGACACTGAAACGCCGTCTAATTGAACATCAAGCACGTCATCTGTGGACAAAAATGCAAACATACCACCCTGCGGGAGCTTCACGCGCACCTCTGATGCAAGGTACTCAAGCTCCTCCACGGCCGCAAAGGATAAGTATTTATCGACCAACCCCAGTACGGTGACTTTTCCGGTCTTGGGAAGAAGCAAAAACAGCTTTGCGCCATCCGGTTCAACTTCAATAAGGCTGTGATCGTCCTGTTCAAGCAGCTTCGCCGAGCGATTTTTCCAATCGTATAGCCAGACGGATTTTCCCACTAACGCGGGGATATCAGCGGTGCCAATGCTTGCGCTGCAGGAATTGCCAGACTCGCTGATATTCAAAATTCCGACCGCGTAATTGTCTTGATACCGGTTAAAAATTTTCAGGAGGGCAGTACCTTTCACTGGGTCGACAAACAGGCAGTCCAGCGTAGGCAAACCGACATCGCTGCAGCGAAGGATTTTTCCGCTCTGAAGAGCAAGCGGAAAAATATAGTTTTCATTGGCCTGACCAATCGGCTCGCTGAGGTAAATCGGCCCTCCGCTCAACACGCGCAGAATGGCGTTCTGCTCCGCCGCCTCGTGCCCGCTCCAGAACATATCCCAATCTTCCCAATAAAAATTACCGTGTAAAAGCGAATTATACGCGTTCTGCAGTGCGTGTTCACGGATTGCGTGAGGAACCTTTGGAACAAAATCGTCGCTGTTGCGGGAAAGAGCAGCAGCCGGCCGGTTCCAAACATCTTCCGGCGCCATTCCCATACAGTTAATCAGACTTCCGTTAAAATTGAGAGCGGCAGAGGCCTCCAACCCGGTATGCACCGACCGGGAAGCTTCCCCGAAAGTGCGCCTGCCGGTATAAAACAGGGAAATGGAGCTTTGCGAATCAACCTTGACGAAATCGACCCCGCGGCATCTGAGGTACTGATGCCAATGATTCCAAAATCCAAAGCTTTGCGTGGCGTCCGCCTTGGGTAGGAGCTTCCCATTTGGCAGCGGCTCCAGGTATGCCCCGAGTTCCCGGCCTGCGTCGCTGGCTGGGTCAACCCCGTTCCAGTAACCCATAACAGCCTGCCATACGCCGACCCAACGCATCCCGTAATCCCCCTTCAGGCGATGGATAATGCCCTCTAAGCCACCGGGAAAGCGTGCCCTATCCGCATCCAGGCCGCGGAGCAGCTGCCTGTCGAAGTCCACTTCCGACCATCCGTCGTCGATAAGAACCCACTGTACCGGAATATTCTTTTCGCTGAGCTCGTCCAGCTTGCATAAAATATCTTTTTCATTAACATCGTGCCCAAAGGCATCCCAGCTGCACCAGCCTAAATACTCAAATATTTCGGGGAAGGGCTTGTCCTGCCTTAATTGATACGGCTTTCTCGCAAATTCTAATGCCGTGCGAACCGCTTCCTGAATACACAGATATGGATCCGCCCCACAGGATATGACTGCCGCAATATCCGTACAGTCCCGTTTTCCCGCACAGTTTGAGGAAAGGCAAAGCGCCAGTCCGCCGTCCCTGCCGTTGATATCCGCACGGTTCTGCTGCCCACAGACAGCCAGCATTGCAAAATAGGTACCCTCTGTTTTCCAGAGGAGAAGCTGCGTATTTTCGGGAACATCGGAAATTTCTTTGCAAAACGCGGGGCGAATCCACCATTCCTTGTGCTGATACACCGCCGTGTAGCAATCGGCACCGGGAGAAATAAGGGACAGCGAAACGGCATCCTTTTCCGCTAAGAACTCCTGCTTACCGAAAACAGGCTGCTTTTCTATGATTCCGCCGCTAAGCCGAAGCACAGCGATTTGCTCCCTGCAGATTACTTCCAGTTCAATTTTGCTTTCAACGTCGCTGAATTTTAGGCAGCTGCGGTTTTCATCATGCTGCACCGTAAAATTCTCGAATTTTTGGCTTAGCAATTTCCCATCGGCGGTTTTTAGCTGAATAGAATCTGCACCGATCAGTTTTTTATCGTTATTGAAAAAATCAATCTGCCCATTTACCAACTGAACCTGCATCATACTCCTCTTTCCCTTTTTATATCATGATATAAAAAGATTCGAATGCGGCAAAGCAAAGTCACATTCGGATCTTCCTACTTGAGTTATTCTGTCTGTACAATCCTTATTTTTTCAGAAGGGGGAACGATTTCCGGCAGCGCTCCACTTCTTCCAGCGTCGGCATTGCCGGGATTGCCCCGCTCTTCATGGTAGTCAAAGAACCGGCCGCATTGGAAAAGGAAACGAGTTCCTTCAGTTCCTCACGGGAAAGATTCTGAATTTCCTCCAGACTTCTTCCTTTCAGCCGGTAAAGCACCGCTCCTAAGAACGTATCCCCCGCTCCGTTGGTATCTACCGTATCAACATCGTATGTGGGCAGCGTTCCGTAGATATCCCCCAGCAGATAAAAAGCACCTTTCTCCCCCAATGTCAGCAAAACAAGACTGGCACCCATATTTTGAATGGCGCGGGCACCCAAATACCAGTCCCGCTCGCCGGTCAGCAATTCCAGCTCCTCTTCCGAGAGCTTCACGATATCGGCCAGCGGAAGCGCGGCCAGCATCTGCTTTTTCGCTTCTTCTTCGCTTTTCCACAGCGGCGCACGGTAATTGGGGTCGTAGCTGATAATTGCGCCGTGATCCTTCGCCGTTTTTGCCGCATAAAGGGTGGCCGACCTGCTTGGTTCGTCAGTAAGAGAAACCGAACCAAAATGCAGAAACTTTGTATTTTTCAGCAAATCCGGATCAATATCCGCTTCCGTAAGCATAATGTCCGCACCGGGATTCCGGTAAAAGCTGAACGAGCGGTCACCGTAGGCGTCCAGCTGAACAAATGCCAGCGTGGTATGCACCTGATCAGTCATTACAAGATAATCCGCGGCGACCCCATTTGTCTGCAAGGTATTCTTCAGAAATGCGCCAAACGCATCCTTGCCCACCTTGCCGACAAACGCGGTTTTGCCGCCCAAGCGGCTGTTTGCCACCAGAACATTCGCGGGCGCGCCTCCCGGATTTTGAGCAAAAAGACTGCTTCCGTTCGCGCTTTTTCCGTCCGGGGTAAAATCAATAAGAAGTTCACCGACAGCCACTACATCGTACACAGTTAAACACTCCAGATTAAAAAATTTTACATGTCATTCAGCTTCCGAATGGTCTGCTCTAAATCCGCTTCTGAAAATCTGCCCTTTGTAAAGGTCACCAGGGCTTTCAAGGGGAAATCCGAAATCACGGTCAGCGCAAAATCATCGATATTGTCGCCCAAATGAAAGTCAATTCCGGATTCTTTTTCGAAATACGCAATTAATTCCTTTGCATACGCGTGGGTCGGAGGAAAGTCGTAGATTTCTCCGAAAGAGGTATTCCGATGAAACGTCTTTTTCGGGAAGACCGTCGGACGTACTTCGACCGTCTTTTGGCAAAGAATCCTGCGGGAAGACTGCCCGACCAGAATATCGTACTCCCCGCCCTGAACCAGCCACTGGGAATTCTGTACATCGTAATAGGCAAACGCACTTTTATCCAAAATAAACTGAATGGATTTCTCTCCGCCCGGTTCCAGAAAGACCTTGGAAAAGCCTTTCAGCTCATTCTCCGGCCGCTGAACCTTCGTCTGCCGGTCATGCACGTAAAGCTGCACGGTTTCGCTGCCCGCAGTCCCGCTGATGTTCTTGACTTTCAGCGTCACGGTAATCGTTTCGGCATCGGTAACGGACGTTTTATCCACAGTCAGATCAGAATACGCAAATTCGCTGTAGCTCAATCCGTAGCCAAACTCAAAGAGAGGGTCAATATGTCTTGCGTCATAGTAGCGGTAACCGACAAAAATGCCCTCGCGGTATTCCACCTGACCCTGATGCCCGGGGAAATCGAGATAACACGGTGTGTCTTCCAGACGGTTTGGGAAAGTTTCCGCAAGCTTTCCGCTCGGGTTCATTTCGCCGGACAGCACCTTCGCGAGAATTTCGCCCGACGCCTGACCCAAGAGGTAGCCTTCTAAAATGCCCTGCACCTGCTGCTTCCACGGCATTAAAACAGGCGCGCCGTTGCTCAGGACAATAATAACATTTTTCTTTTTCTCCGCCAACTTTTGAATCAGAACATTCTGCGCTGCCGGTAAATCCAGTGAAGACCGGTCGATCCCCTCGGTTTCATATTTTTCCGAAAGTCCGGCGAAAACCACGACCTTGTCGCATCTGTCCGCCGTTTCCAGCGCTTCCCGCAGCAATTCTTCATTGCTTTCCGAATCATCAATATGGAACCCGGCTGCGTAAACAGCACCCGGAAGAAGCTTTTCGATTTCCTCTTTGGCATTTGTAATTTTTGTGGGGTTTGTGTGCGAGCTTCCACCGCCCTGAAAGCGCGGCTTTACGGCAAATTCGCCGATCAGCGCTATTTTTTCCGTTTTTTCCAAGGGCAGAATGCGGCCGTCGTTTTTCAGCAGGACCACACATTCACTGCCGGCTTCCACCGCAAGCCGGTGGTTTTCCTCCGCGTCAAACTCCGCTTTTTCCGCTTTTGACTGCCGATACTGTGACAGCAAATGCAGAATTCTCTTTACGGAGTCATCAACATGTTTCTTTTCCAGTATTCCGTTTTCTACGGCATCTTTCACTTTTCGGTCGAACACGCCGCCGGAATCCGGCATTTCCAGATCCTGACCGACACGCAGGGCGGCAACGCGGTCATTCACGCCGCCCCAGTCGGTCACGACAACCCCTTTGTAGCCCCATTCTTCGCGCAGCACCTGCTGAAGTAAATACGCGTTTTCCGACGCGAATTCCCCGTTCAGACTGTTGTAGGCACACATCACCATCCATGGGCCGCCGCCGGTTATCGCGTAGCGGAAGCTTTCCAGATAAATTTCGCGGAGCGTTCTTTCATCCACGACCACGTTGGTGGTCAGGCGGTGTGTCTCCTGATTGTTTGCCGCAAAATGTTTGACACATGCGCCCACGCCCGCGCTTTGAATTCCCTGAATATATGCCGCCGCCATATGAGAGGAAAGATAGGGGTCTTCCGAAAAATACTCAAAATTTCTGCCGCAGAGCGGGGAGCGCTTAATATTGGCGCCCGGCCCTAAAACTACGGCGACATCCTGTGCCTTGCACTCTGTGCCAAGGCCATGCCCGATTGCACGAAGCAAATCGGGATTCCACGAACTGGCAAGCGCCGCTTCCGAGGGGAAACAAGTAGCCGGCACACTCGGATTCTGCCCGAGATGATCCGCCTTCTCCTCCTGTTTACGCAGCCCGGCCGGCCCGTCCGTCATCATCATATGCTCTATTTCCAAACGTGGAATGCTCTGTGTATACCAAAAGCTTTCTCCCGAAAGCATACTGCATTCCTCGTCCAGTGTCATTTGCTCAACCAACAAATCCGGATTTTCCTGCACAAAAGCTCTCCCCTTCGCACCACGTTCATGTTATATACTCAAGGTTTTCATAACCTCTGTTTCATTCCGATAAGAAATTGTAAACTCTTTTGACTTCAAATCCGCTTCAAGCTCCGTATAATAATGATCCTTTTGCCACGCAATTTGCAGTACATTTTTCTTTCCCGATTCTTTCAGAATCATATCACCGCCAAAAGCAGGATATTCATTGCGAAATTTCATGAGTGCAATCAGTGACTGAACAACGGGGCGTTTTGTTTCTTCCTCAATTTCCGGAAGAGTGTAATAATGGCGGTTGATGTTTCTGCCTACCTTGGTTTCTTCCAGCATCTGAATATCGTTCTTCCCGGCAAACAGGCCGACATAATACACCTGTGGAGTACCCGGCGCAAAAAACTGTATTGCCCGCGCGAGCAGATACGCGTTATCGTTATCGCCCAGCGCGGAATAATAGGTACAGTTCACCTGATAAATATCAAGATTATTGTAAGCCGCTGTATTATATTTCTTTTTAATATTAGCGCCGTTGGTAAACAGATACTCTTTTGTAAAGTCAATCTCTTCGTCGGAAAGCAGGTCTTTTACGTCAACAATGCCGATTCCGTCGTGCGTATCCAGCGTTGTGAACTGCTTTCTCGGGCATATTTTCAACCAGTGCTCCAGCCTCCCTTTTTCACCGGAATACAGAGAATACAGCAGGAGCATGGGCAGCGCGAAATCATAAACCCAGTACCCGTGCTGAGAAATCTTCATCTGGTACTGGTAATGCTCATGCACTTCCGGCAGTATTTCCACATTCAGAGGATCGAGCGTTTTTTTGCATTCATCAAGAATATTCCAAATATCCGGTTCAATGAAGAAGCAGTCCGTCCCAACTTTTTTGGTCGCATAGGCAAGCGCGTCCAGCCGGATCAAGCTTGCGCCCTGCTCTGAGAGGAACTGGAGGTTATCCCGATTGAACTCTTTGGTTGCCTCGGCGGATAAATCCAAGTCAATCTGTTCCTCATCAAATGTACACCAGACTTTTTCTTTGGAACCGTCCGCAAATTCTGCTTCAACATAGGGAGGACGCGGCTTTCTTTTGTAAATCCGGTCAATATCCTCTTGGGTGGCTTCACCCGCGGGCCAGAAATCTTTATAGCGGATGAAATAATCTTTATACGGGGATTCTTCCTTGCGCCGCAGAAAATCCTGAAAATATTCGCTGCTTCTGGAAATATGATTGATCATATAGTCAAACATCAGATAGTAATTCTTTGAAAGCGCATCGATATCTTTCCAGGAACCGAATTGCGGGTCAACCTCCAGATATGTCTGGGGGGCAAATCCACGGTCCGCCGAAGACGGATAAAACGGCAGAATATGAACTCCCCCAACCGCTCCTGAAAAATGCTGATCCAGTACATTTTTCATTTCGCTGAGATTTTTTCCAATGCTGTCTGAATAAGTAATCAGCATTATTTTATTATTAAAATTCATGTTAATTTCAAATTCCTTTATGTTGTTTCTCGTTCACTTAGGGATACTTCCAATATGGTCTGACTGGGCACAACTTCGCCCAAAATTTCAGAAATCAGGTATTCCACCGTGTATTTTGCAATGCTTTCAATCGGCTGTGCCACAGATGTAATCTGTGGGTGCATGTATCTTGCAAGGTCCGTATCGTCGTAACCGACAATTTTAATTTCTTCAGGAATGTTTTTGCCGCACTTCTCGCTATATCGAATTACCTCGGCGGCAATAATATCGCTGCTTGCAAATACCCCGTCTGTTTCGGGGTGCTCTTCAAAACTTTTTCTGACAATTTCCGCGTAACTGTCTTCACCTAAGGCGTTCGCGTCGGTCTGATACAGCACAAACGGAATATTTTCTCTTTCACAGACACTTTTGAACCCATCGTAGCGCCTGTTGGAGAGCATGCTGAGCTTCAGATTTCCGCTGATGTGAACCAGATTCCGGCACCCCTTCGCAATCAGGTGTTCTGCGGCCATTACACCGCCTGAATAGTTATCAGAGGAAACGAAAGGGATCTTTTCTGAAATCTGGCGGTCAAGCGTAATAACAGGCAGCCCGATTGTTTTAAAATTCCCTACATCCAGAGTATGGCTGCCCATGATAATTCCATCCACCTGATGGCGGCTGAGCATGTCAAGGTATTCTCTTTCTTTTTCCTTTTGCATCAAAGAGTTGCACAGAATCACTTTGTACCCTTTGGCTGATGCGTAAAACTCAATGTAACGGGTCAGCTTCGCAAAAAAAGGATGCGAAATCGTCGGAATAATCAAACCCAGAAGGTGCGACTGCCTGGAAAACAAGGTACGCGCTACCTCGTTAGGCTGATAATTTAATTCCTGCATTGCCTTCATAACGGCATCTCTTGTTTTTTGACTGATGTACCCCTTGTCATTCAGTACCCGCGAAACCGTAGTTACTGAAACACCGGAAAGCTTTGCCACATCCTTTATGTTAGTCAATGATTCCACCCCGTTCAGTGATTTCTCTTAAGTAAACGATAATTCAGCGATTCTTCATTCTTATTTTACAGCACCATCGGTAATTCCGCCAACAATATTTTTCTGCATAAAAATATAGAAGATAATAATCGGGATCATGCTGAGCACGAGTCCCGCCATTGCAATGCCGTAATCGCTGGTGAATGTTCCGAAAAAGGTATAGGTTGCAAGCGGAAGCGTCCTGGATTTTTGAATAAGCACCAGAGAAGGAAGCAGATAGTCATTCCAGAACCACAGTACATTCAGTACAAAAGTAGTCGAGGTAATGGGTTTCAGCTGCGGAAAAACCACTTTCCAGAATATAGCAAACAGCGAAGCGCCCTCAATACTGGCAGCCTCTTCCAAAGAAACAGAGAGACCTTTGATAAATCCATGGTACATGAATGTCGTCAGGGCAAGGCCAAATCCCAGATAAAAGAAAATCAGGGCGGGAATGCTGTTCAACAAATGAAGCTGACCGTAAATATAAACAAACGGCACCATGACGGCCTGAAACGGTACAATCATGGAAACAACCAGGGTATAAAAGATAACTTTATTCAGCTTCGTTTCAAATCTTGCAATAAAAAACGCTAGCATAGAAGCAAAGAACATGATAATGACAGCGCTGCATACAGTTACGACAAACGAATTCACAAAGGAACTCAGATACTGCATGCGGTCGACGGCATTGGTGAAATTTTCAAGCGACCAGTTTCCCGCGAAAGAAAGGGGATTTTCCACGATATCCATTTTGCCGCGGAATGAATTGATAACCAGGAAAACAAGCGGAAATGCAAATACAGCCGCACTCAGCAAACCGACAATCCACTTAAGCACTGAAAAAAAACGGCGTTTTCCTCTCATTTAACTCAATTCCTTTCTTTTCGAAATCGCAACCTGAATCAAAGCAATTGCGCTGACAACGATAAAGAACATAATCGCTTTCGCCTGTGCCGTGCCGTAATTCTGATTTAAGAACGCATCGTTATAGATGTTGAGCGTAATCAGCTCCGTGGCGTTGTAAGGGCCGCCTTTCGTTAAGGCAAGGTTTACGTCAAACATCATAAACGCGTTTTTCAAGGTCATGAACAAGCAAATTGTAAAGGATTGTGCCATCAGCGGCATCTTAATCTGGAACAGCTGCCGAATTGTGGATGCCCCATCAATAGAGGCTGCTTCAATCATGTCATTGGGAATTCCCACGATTCCCGCAATGTAAATCAGCATCATATAACCCGCCTGCTGCCAGACGGTAACAATCACCATGGCCCAGAACGCCATTTGAGGATCGACCAACCAGGAATCACTAAAAAGTCCCAGGCCTGTCGCTTGACCGAAATACACGAAAATCCTGCTGAAAATAAACTGCCAGATAAATCCCAAAAGTACTCCGCCCAGTAAATTGGGTACAAAGAAAATCGAGCGCAGCAAACTTCTGCAGCGAATTTTAGATGTTACAAGTAAAGCCAGCCCAAACCCGACGGCATTTACCAAAATAACCGAAAAAAACACGTACTTAAAAGTCAGAAGCATGCTTGAGACAAAACGGGGATCCTGAAACGCGTTGACGTAATTCTTCAGCCCGACAAGCTGACTGAACTCCACGCCGTTCCAATTCGTAAAAGAAAGCGCTGTCCCCAAAATAAATGGAATAATCAGTACAGCCAGAAAAGCGAACAAAGGAAATGCCGCGAAAATCAGGAAGTACCTTACTTTTTGTTTGAATTTAACATTTGAATACACACCGCATCCTCCTACTGCTTCAAATTCAATACTTTCAGGAAAACAATCAACAATTCTGCTCCCTTTAAAAGGATGAGCCCAACCGGCCTGCGGCCTTTTCTGTTTCCATGAAAGGCACAGACCGGTCAGGCCAAAATCACTTAACTATAGTCAGTTCACTTTAGAAAACATCCAAGAAACAAGCGCGAAATCTTTGATATATGGATTTTACGCTTGGTGATTGGTTCTGTTTTCAAATGAACTGACTATATTTACCGGTAATCATGTGAATCAGACGAAAGAACTATTATTTCTTGCTTGCCCAATAAGTCTGTAATTCTTTTGCAAGACCTTTGCGGTCAACTTTACCGGCCACATACTTCTGCATGCTTGCGCCGAGAGAAGTAACACCGTCACCGGGATAATACATGTTGATCCAACTCAGAGTCTTTCCTCCATTCATATAATTAACAACCATTTTGGAAAGATTGTCTGAAGGGGTTGCCGTAATATTCTTATAGGCAGGAATAAACTTCAGCTTGTTTACGTAATAGTCCTGACCCGTCTTAGACGTAAAGAACCAATTGATGAAGTCAATAGCGCCTGCCTGTTGCTCCTTTGAAGACTGGGAAGCATCCACACAGAAATACTGGGAAGCGCCCACAGAAATCTGAGTATTACCATAGTCGGACGGATTATTGCTGATCGGATACGGCATAATACCGATATCCGCAGAAGCGTTTGCCTGCTGAATCATCGGGGTAGCCCAGTTGCCCTGGAACCACAGGCCCGTCTTGCCTTTCGCGAAAGCAAGGATGTCGTCGTCATAGGTAGCGGCGAGCGGTGACTTTTTGGAATCGTTGTTTGCAAGCAGGAGATCAAGCGTATCCAGCCAGCCATTATAGATCTTATTGCTTGCCAGGTCAACTTTTCCATTTTCCAAGTCGCTCATAAACTGAAGGTTTTTGCTCAGTGAAGACGCCTGTGTGGTAAACATCAGGTTTGTCACGTGGGCACCGAGGGACCAGTCCACACCGGAAATCCGGTCAGGGCTGACGCCGGTTTTCTCAATTTTCGCAAGGAGGTCTTTCAAGGCATCCTGTGTATTAATCGTAGAAGGATCAAAAGTTCCTCCAACTGCTTTATCAACAATCTCTTTGTTATAAAGAATACCGAAAGCTTCCACCGTAATAGGCATTCCGTAAACTTTGCCGTTGTCGGTCATCAGCTCCGTAGTGCCGGGCTGTGCTTGCTTAACCTGATCCACATTGCTCAAATCGAGCAGCTTGTCCTTAAAGGTGAAGGCCTCCTGACCAGAAGTAAAAATGGTAGGTGCATTGCCGCCGGCGTACAGGGTGGTCAGCTTTTGCATTGCCGTACCGTCAAGCGGAATGGACGAAATCTCGTATTTATCCTGACTCTTATTGTACTCTTCCATTTCCTGCTTAAATTCTGTCGCCACCTCGTCCTTCAGCGTTCCCAGAATTGTGATCTTAACTTTCTCCCCGGATGCGGATGTACTGCTGTTTGCCGCTGCGCTCTCGGAACCTGAATTTCCGCCGGAGCATGCTGCAAGCGAAACAGTCATTGCGCAAGCCATAATCAGTGCAATCAGTTTTTTCAACAAATATTCTCCTCTTTCCTGAGTCCTGTTTTTAAAATCCGTCGATTTTAAATTTACAAACAAGACCGTTGTTTTAACTATTCGTAACGCTACGAATGACATAAATGGTAACTGCAGTTCCATATGCTGTGGTCACAGTGTAGCATGTATTTATTTTAATGTCAACCGGTTTCATATTTTCATATTTTCGTTGAGGAGTAAATAAGCTATTTTAGTGAATATTTGAGGAATAATAGATATATTAGCATTTTATTATAAAGAATTTTTTGCTTTTACGCTGCATAATCTGTATGAATCCGTTTCCATTTTTCTTGCTTAATTCTGTGCCAGATGCTATAATAACCTTAAAACAGAGCTTTTCCCCGCATAAGAAAGGAATGATACGGCCTATGAAAATCGAAAACTACTCTCAAAATTTAGATGTTCTGCATGTAAATACAGAAGGAAATCGTTCTTATTATATTCCTTATCGGGAAACAAATCAAATTTTTAGCGAAATTCGGGAGGAATCAGATCGTTTCCAGCTGTTAAGCGGGATTTGGAAATTTCAATATTATAAAAATGTGGAATCGGTTGCATATAATTTTTTTAAAGCAGATTATCCCGCTGAAGAGTTTTCCCCAATTGCTGTACCATCCACATGGCAGACGGAAGGATATGACAGTCATCAGTACACCAACATAAGGTATCCGTTTCCGTTCGACCCACCGTTTGTGCCCAAAGATAACCCCTGCGGCACCTATATTACAGATTTTACAATTCCCGAAACAGAGGGTAATTCCAGAAAATACTTGAACTTTGAGGGCGTTGATTCCTGCTGTTATGTTTGGGTAAACGGTATTTTTACCGGCTATCATCAGGTCTCCCACTCTACGGGTGAATATGATATCACCGATTACGTCCACGCAGGGAAAAACCGCTTGGCTGTTCTGGTGTTAAAATGGTGCGACGGCTCCTATTTTGAGGATCAGGATAAACTGCGCATGTCCGGAATTTTCCGCGATGTTTATATTCTTTATCGTCCCCAGAATTTTATCCGCGATTATTTCGTTCACACACAGTTGGAACCCTCCTTTCAAAAAGCGAATGTTCAGGTCTGCGTGCAATTCCGAACAAATGGGCAGGAGGAAGTCCATTACCGACTTTTTTCCCCTAAGGGCGCTGTCCTTGCAGACAGTGTTTCGGATTCCGGAGATTTTTCCTTTGAGGTGGATTCCCCGGAGCTTTGGAATGCAGAAAACCCTGTTCTTTATACACTCCTGCTCACTTCCTGCGGGGAAACCATTCAGGAAAAGATCGGTATCCGAACAGTTGCCGTTCAGAGCGGCGTTCTTTATTTAAATGGCGTCAGTGTAAAGCTGAAGGGCGTTAACCGCCATGACAGCCACCCCGTTCACGGCTGCGCCGTTACCAGAGAGGATATTCTGCAGGATCTCAGACTGATGAAGGAGCACAATATCAACGCAATCCGAACCAGTCATTATCCAAATTCACCCGAATTCACTAAATTTTGCGATGAATACGGCTTCTATCTCATTGCGGAAGCCGATCTTGAAACGCATGGTCAGGAAACGATTTATAATCCCACAACAGAGGATTTGTGTGTTTTCGCAGTCGACCCCAAATACCGGGAAAGCATTTTAGACCGTATCAAAAAGCTTGTGCTTCGTGATAAGAACAGGCCGTGCATTCTTTTCTGGTCGCTCGGAAACGAATCCGGCTACGGCGAAAATTTTGAAGAGGCGGCAAAGTGGGTTCACGGGTTTGATCCATCAAGGCTGATTCACTATGAGCACATTGAGCATGTCATGCCGCACTCCGACCCGGATTTTTCCATGCTGGACGTATACAGCAAAATGTACCCTTCAACAGATTTCATACAGGAATATTTAGAATCGAATCCTGAGAAACCGCTTTTGCTGTGCGAGTACTGCCATTCCATGGGTGTTGGCCCCGGCGATTTAGAGGATTACAGCGAGCTGATTTATAAATATCCGAAATTCGCGGGCGGGTTTATTTGGGAATGGTGCGACCATGCTGTCTATGCCGGAAAAGAGGAAAACGGGAAAGAAAAGTACCTGTACGGAGGCGATTTCAACGATACCCCGAATGACGGCAACTTCTGCCTTGACGGATTGGTTACGCCTGACCGGAAGCCTTCCACCGGACTGCTGGAATATAAAAATGTTATACGCCCCGTCCGGGCCGCATTGGCCGCACCGGCATCATACGAATTCACGTTCACAAACTGCCTTGATTTCGACAGCATCGGTGAAACGGTAAAAATCCTTTATGAGATCTCCTGCAACGGCACTGTGATGGAACAGGGCGAAATTTCCGATCTCGTCATTCCGCCTCACGAAACCCGCACCGTACAAATTCACCCGCAGCAAAAATACTCCGGCGTGGTCTTCATACGCTTTATCTACCTGCAAAATAAAGAGTGCCCGCTTCTTCCGAAAGGTTTAGGGCGCGGATTTGACCAGTTCAGGCTTTCAGAGCCTAATGTCTTGTATCATCCTGCGCAGGAAAGCAATGACGAATCCGGTTCTGTCTCCCTGATCGAAGAAAATTCGTCCTTTACTATTAACGGTCTGAATTTTCAATATAGCGTTGACAAGCGCACCGGATTATTCCGCGAAATGATCTATCAAGGCACCTCCTTTTTTGAAAAGCCCATGCAGTACAATATCTGGAGGGCTCTCACTGACAACGACCAGTTCATTCGGCTGGAATGGGAAAAAGCCGGATATGACTGCGCGCAAACAACCGTTTACAGCATTCAAGCGGAACAGTCCGCCGATTCTGTAATCATTACAGCAAACGCGGGTCTTGTGCCGATTTACCGCCAAAGAATTCTCAATATCGTTTCCCGGATTCAGATTTTTGCTTCCGGACGGATTCGTATTGTAATGAACGTTGAAAAAAATCCCCAGTTCCCGTTCCTGCCAAGATTCGGCATTCGAATGTTCCTGCCGAAGGCTTTCAAAGACCTTTGCTATTTTGGGTATGGGCCGCATGAAAGCTACAGTGATATGCACAGAGCCTCTCACCTTGGCCTTTTTCACGGCACCGTTGCACAGCAGCACACAGACTATATAAAGCCACAGGAAAACGGCTCTCACTACGGCTGTGAGTACCTGAATATTTTGAATGGGAACGGCACCTCAATCAGCGTGGAGAATACGGAAAAATTCAGTTTTAACGCATCTTATTATTCCGAGGAGGAGCTCACCCGGAAGCACCACAATTTTGAACTGGAGGAGTCGGGCAATACCGTTCTGTGCATTGACTACAAGCAAAGCGGAATCGGTTCAAACAGCTGCGGGCCCGAGCTGCTGAAAAAATACCAGTTATGCGAAACAAATTTCAGCTTCGCTTTTGATATGGAGCTATCTAAGAACCGCTAAACCAAACGGCAGAAAGTCGTAAAATATATTAAACCCGCCTGCGACGCACAGTCATCGCAGGCGGGTTTTTAAATGCAATCGTTTGAAAGCTTTGCTATTCACCTTACCGACACAAACTGAAAGAGCAGCTGAGCGATGTGCCCGAATCCGCTGTAATGAACGCCGATTATTAATCAGTCATCATGCCGTTCAGTTTTTTCACTGTTTTCCAGTTCCGTGCGGTTGCCGACGGAAACTTTTTCGACACAGAAGCAGCCAATTTGGAGTTTCGTATACTCTGCTGACAGAGGAAGTATAGTTCCTGGTTTCCTGCCCGTAGCTTATCTGCACCACTATAATTGCCGTAAATTGCGTCAATCAATACCTGCTCGGGCGACTCATCCAGGAAATAGACATAAAGATGCTCGGTTTCAGGATTGACGGCTTCCGCCTGCACGATTTCCGAATCGGTGAACGGAAGCTGCTCCAGCACAGATTGCATTTCATGTATATTCCGTACCAGCGCATTGCTCTCAAAGCCAAAGCATTCAAAAAATCCGCTTTTAATTTTCCCGGTTACGGTCGCTTCGTCAAGGTCGGCTTCAAAAATGGCATTGCCGCTCTGGATATAGGTTTTCACCTCAAGGAATCCCAAATTAATCAGCAACCGCTCCAAATCCGCCATTTTGACAACATTTTTTCCACCGACATTAATTCCCCTCAAAAGGACGGTGTATATCATTTTCCGTTTACTCCCATTCATTTTAATTATGAATATCAACTGCGTGTATCAGTATTACGTGGCATATTATTGACTGCCGATTCGCTTTTTAATGTTCTGCCTGTAATACTTCAATCAATTTTTGCTCTTCGGAATGATATACAATATATGAGATATCCTCCAAACGGAAAGTGCTGTAGCCGTCCGGTTCCCCATACTCTGATATTTGGTTCACTGTGCAAAACTCGGAAGTAAATTCACTGACAGTACCAATTATATCCTGATTGTTGCTGTCAAATAATTCGACTGACATGATTTTTTGTTCCTTATATGCAAACTCTATAAAATTGCTCAAGAGATCTTTCTGATCGAAGCAAATATCATGTTTTTCAAAACCATTGAACGCCATGAGTTTCAATATCTTTCTCAAATAAATTGTATCCCGTTCAATACGATAAATTAACGGGGTCCTTCCAAACAGATAACCGTCTCGTTTTCCTTCCTGAGAAACTCTCTCAAGTATAAAATTGTCATGGTCGAAACCGACCAAATATCCCACCTCAAACTTATTGGTGTTCGCTTGGTTTGTATATAGCGAAATCGGTTTCCGATTTAATTCTGCGCGACACATCATTTCCAACAACATATCTATACCTCATTATAATTTTTCTGAGCCTTCTAACTAATCAGAATTATATCATGATTCGGTTGAATTTGCGAATCACTAAGCCAAGCGGCGGATAAACATAAAAATACCTTAAAATCGAACGTGGTTTTTATACCGTATACTAATTGCAGCTTTTTCCCAACCTTCGTATAGCGGCTATTTTACTGGCAAATACTGTATGTTCTTTTCCGTAATCATGCGATTCTTCTTATTTTCTATTATGATATGGAAGGTTTTTCTGCGGCAAATAAAACTACATAACAAAGGGGTATTATGAATGAATGAATCCCGTATGGCGGGTATCCAAAAATCCCACTTCCGATTTCTCAGCGTCTTTTTAAGCCTGTGCCTTATTTTTGCGTTCATCGGAAGAGTCCCGGCGTGGGCAGAGGAAGTGGCCACTGACACCACTGTGATGCACTCTGACACCACCGGTAATATCACGATGGACCAGGGAACAAGGATGACTATCAAAATTACCGGTGCCACGACAGTATTGGCGGGAACGCCAAATGTAGTATACATCACTCTTTCGAATACCGTGGGGAATGATTCCTACTACGAAATCCTTGCATCTGGGGCGCCCGATTCCTCCACTGGGCTGTATATGTCTACTCCCGGGCAGCCTCCCCAAAAATTTTGTGCAGTTACCATCGCTCCGAACTCATCCTCTACACATTTCACACAAATCAGCTATTCAGAAAATTACTACAATTTGAGATTTAGTCCCTTAAAGCAAAATGAGATGATGTATTCTGAAGTTAAGGTAAGTGACCCAAACCTTTCTCTTTCCATCGTCTCGAACAATGAGGACATAGTGGAGGTTACCGAACTGCAGAAGGAGGATAACCGCCCTGGATACTATGCTTTTGGGCTATATGCCGTCGGTGAAGGCTACACTACATTGACAATCACCGCCGCCGACGGAACCGTAGACAATATGCCCATTACGGTAAAGGGTGTTTTGGACAAGGACTATACCTTGACCGCTGATACGACTCAGGATTTTACAGTTCCGCAGAACGGCAGCTATTTCATGAAGGTCAACTTCACATACAACGGCCCCACCGATGACCCGACCCGGCAATCTATGACGATTAACGGCCCCGTAACCCCGCTGGACGTTCCGCTGTTGGTTTCGGACAACCCAAACATTCAGGTAACACCTGTGTCCCAAAACGGCCACGAATTTTTGTTCCGAATCGATGCTTTCGGAGCCGTGGGGCAATCGGCAATGCTTTATGCAGGCAGCTACAACTACCTCCCTGAAGAGCTGTGTAAAGTGACGGTTGGCAGTGCGCCTAAAAATATTCGTCTGGATACCGTCGGCGAGTATCAATGTAACATATATGACACTTACCGTTTTGTAGTATATACTAATGCCAATACCCCTCCGACCGTAGGTGCCAACAACAGCCTTGTCAGCGTGAGCTACCTTGGAAAGGTTAACGGCGGCTATGAGTACCGAATGACCGCAGACCGATACCAAGGCTATTCTCTGATACAGGCAAGCTCGGGCGGCGAAACTGTTTCTTTTCCTGTCCTCATTGACAATAGCATTTCTAAATCCGTGGAAAGCGATACGCAACAGCCCGTTTTCCTCGCGAAGGGCGAATCGTATACTTATAAATTTACAATCATGGGCGGCGGCGAGCCCTCCTTTGGTTCTATTTACAATGCAGTGCCGGCTGCGCCGGGGTCTGGGATCATGTCTGTTCAGCTTGTGAAAAAGGATGGCCTTGATTATTATGTCAAAGTTACAGCCACCAGCGATAAAGTGGGGGAAACTTCCTACGTTTCCATTTCATTTCCGCATTCCGTCTATTACAGCCCAAACAGTTACAGCGGCTACGGTTCCGTACAGATTAAAGCGGCGGGCTCCGTCCCTTCTACAGTCATGAAATCCGACACCACGTCGAACTTCACACTGAAAAAAGGCGCCAGCTATACCTTTAAAATTACCGGAGCAACCTCTTTTTCTCCCGGTACTTCCGGCGTTTTTCGTACGGAGTTGGTCAAAAAAAGCGGCAGCGATTCCTACTATAAAGTCACAGCCATCGGCCAGGCGGGACAGCAGGTTGGCTTTTATATGTCCAACGGGAAAACGACGCAAAAGGTATGTATGGTGACCGTCGGCGCACCCGAACCGATTCAAATGAAGTCGGACACTACATCGAACTTTACGCTGGAAAAGGGCGACAGCTATACCTTTAAAATTACCGGGGCAACCAGTTTCCATCCCGGGACGGATGGCCCGTTCAAAACTGAGCTGGTCAGAAAATCCGGCAATGACTCTTACTACAAAATCACCGCTATCGGCGAGCCCGGTCAGCAGGCCGGATTTTACATGTCCGTGCCTGACCAGGCCGTGCAGAAAGTTTGCGTGGTCACCGTCGGCGCAGCCGAACCAATTCAGATGAAGTCCGACACCACATCGAACTTTGCGCTGAAAAAAGGTGCCAGCTACACCTTTAAAATTACTGGGGCAACCAGCTTCCACCCCGGCATGGACGGTCTATTCAAAACCGAGCTGGTCAAAAAATCCGGCAATGACTCTTACTATAAAATCACCGCTATCGGCGAGCCCGGTCAGCAGGCCGGATTTTATATGTCCGCACCTGACCAGACAGCACAGAAGGTCTGTGTTGTAACAGTCAACTAATTACAAAGGGCTTATTGGTATGGCACTGCAGTCGAATCCATGGGTCCACGAAGAGAGCAGCCAAGACCTGTTATAAAATAATCTTGAGTTAGGCAAAGCCCGGTATGGTAAGGCCATGCCGGGTTTTGCGCGATAAAGTGATTCTCTTCGCCCAGCATTATAGTCAATTAATTTGAAAACAGAATCAATCTTCAAGCGTAAAATCCATAGATCAAAAATTTTGCGCTTGTTTCTTGGATGTTTTCTAAAGTGAACCGGCTATACCAAACAAAGATCAGCATCATTTTGCATTGGATTTACCGCATCCTGCCGTACTGCCCCGATAAACTAATCGTCATTCATGGTTGCCAAGCCGTTCTCCGTCAGGGTGTATACTTTGTTACACACCTCCGCGATGTACTTTCTGTCATGAGAAACGCTGATAACCGCGCCAGCGTAAGATTTCAGGACATCCCGGATTACCGGATTCGACAGCGGGGAGAAATTCCGTGTCGGTTCGTCCAAGACCAACACATTGCACCCGTCAAGAATCATCTTCAAGAACAGCAGCTTCGCCTTCTGACCGCCTGACATTTCAGAAATCGCATGCTCCATCTCGTCTGCCGTGTACTTCACACTGCCCAAATAGGTTCTGATTTTCGTAATTTCATCTTTCTCACCGGTCACCGACAAAAATTCCACCGGCGTAACGGAGAAATCAAGCAGTTCCTCATAGTTCTGGGGCATATAGGCCACCTTGATGTCCTCGCGCGCAAACAGACTTTCCGCAATTTTTCTGAGCAGCGTAGTCTTTCCTGCTCCGTTTTTGCCGATGATACAGATTTTTTCGGCTCCGGTTACACACAGGGAAATGTTTCTTGACAAAACCCGGTCGCCGACGCAAAGCCGGTCAAGCTGAAAGTCGAGAACCGTTTTCGCATTTGGAACCGTGGTATTTTCACCGAACTTAATCATAATCGCCTCTTCCGTATCGGGAAGCTGTGTGGAATTTTCATGCTCTTTTTCGAAGCGGCGTTCCATTGATTTTACGGCCTTCATTTTTTTCTTCAGCAGCTGACCGCCGTGCGGGTCACCGCGCGAAATCACATTTTGCTGATGCTCGACCTTCGCCTGAATCTGCCGGAACTTTTCCTGCTGTTTTTCGTATTCGCTCTGCTCTTTTCTGGCGACCTGTTCCTGATGGGCAAATTTTGATACACGTTCTTCCATGTACTGCCGATACGGCATCCTTTCAATGCTGTGGCGCGGCAGCGTCTTACGCCGTATCTGCTCAATGTGGATCACCACATTGGCGGTACGTTCAATCAGAGTTTCGTCATGAGAGATGAACAGCACCGGCAGCCCACAGGAATTGATAAACCCCTCAAGCCATTCCAGTGTTTCAATATCCAGATCGTTGGACGGTTCGTCAAGCAGGAGGATATCCGGTTGGAGCATCAGAATTCCCGCGAGCTGCAGCTTTACCTTTTCTCCCCCCGAGAGCGTTTCAACCTTTTGGTCGGAGTAAAACATTTCCGGGCCCCAGCCAAGCTGAAACGCGATTTCAGAAAGCTCCTTCGGTGTTAAGTCATAAAACGCCGGGTTGCCAGAACAAAACTCAAAAACACTTTGCTCTTTTTGCTCCTTTCGCAGTTCCTGTGCCAGATAGCCAAGCCGCGCATGGTTGCGCACAATTTCACCGGTGAACTCAATATAGTCATTCACAAGGGTTTCATCATAGATCAATTTCAGCAGCGTCGACTTTCCGTTTCCCTCTTCCCCGATGATAACGGCTTTATCCCCCGAATTGAGTGTAAAAGTAAAATTCTGAATGAGCACTCTCAAATCTTTCGAATGCGTTATGGTCAAATTTCTAATTTGCAGCATATCCATTTCCTCCAAAAACAAAAAATCTGCTTTCAGATAAACCGAAAGCAGATTTTTACACAGAAAAGATATGCAGGGCACGTGCCCCGGCATCATCAGCGTATCATCTAGATTTCGGCAACAGAAGCAAGCCCGGCAAACGGACTTCTGAAAGATCTTCTGTTTCACACGAAAAATAGATTATTTACGCATCTTTTCACCCATTTCAATAATTTAGCTTTAATGTATCACAGCGCATCGACTTTGTCAAGCGCTTTAAACTCCCCATACAAATTCACAAAATAAGGTGCTGCAAAATAAACTTACATTTTGCAGCACCTTATTTTTGCATCCCTTACAGCAGGGACTTGTCCGGAGTGACAATAATCTTGACGTGTGCCTTCTTGTCGGGGCCGGTCAGTGTACCAAACCCTTCCTTGGCGATATCATCAATGTAAATCTTCTTTGTGATATATCCGTCAGCCTTGATTCTGCCGTCTCCCATCATTGCAATGGTAGCCGGGAAATCATCACAGTAACAGATGCTGCCGACGATCTTCTTTTCGGTCATTACAATGGAGTTCGGGTTGTATTTAATGTCGCCTTCCCAGATGCTGGTAACAACCAAAGTACCGGCAAAAGCGATTGCATCCAATGCCAGCTGATAGCACTGCTCAGAACCAGTGGTCTCAAACGCAACGTCCGCGCCGACACCGTTGGTCAATTTTCTGATTTCCGCGACAACATCATCGACGTTCGGGTCAAGCACAACGTCGGCACCGGAATTCACCGCATACTGCTGACGAATTGACTTTCTCTGAATCACGATAATCTTTCTTGCACCCGCGGCCTTCAGGCACTCAATGGTAGCCAGTCCAATCGGGCCTGCACCGGTCACAACAGCGGTTTGTCCCACTTCAAAGCCGCCAACACGGAGTGAATGAAGTGCTACCGACATGGGTTCAATCAGCGCTGCCTTTTCGTAGCTGAGCGAATTCGGAATTTTATGCACAAATTTTGACGTAAATGTGGTATACTCCGCAAATCCGCCGCCGCCGCCTGCCAGGCCATGGAAGCCAAGGCTGGAGCAAAGATTGTACTTACCGCTGCGGCACGCCGGGCATTCGCCGCATACGTCGACCGGCTCTACAACCACTCTGTCACCCACTTTTACATTGGTGACATTCTTTCCGATTTCAACAACTTCGCCGGAAAATTCATGACCCAAAATAACAGGAGCCACATCTCCGGTAAGCGGATGAGGCTTGCCGACCGGAATAAAAATCGGACCAGCTAAGTATTCATGCAGATCGCTTCCGCAGATTCCGCACCATTTTACTTTAATTTTAACGGAGTCATCCGTTACATGAGGCTCTGTTACATCCTCTACTCTGACATCCTTCTGATTGTACCATAAAGCAGCCTTCAAAAAGAACACCCCTTGTTTAGATTGTTAATTTTGTAACCTAGATTAGTCTAACACACAAGCAGGTACCTGTCAAACAAATATCAATCCCATTTTTCATTATATTTTTGTGGATTTTGCGGCTTTATTTTCCAATAGGATAAAACAATTTTTTTGCGCTTCAATACTTTGCTTTATTAGAAAAAAGGTCAAACATTCTGTCCGTTTTACGCAGGGCAGTTACTCAGGAATATATTGACCACAACCGGGTCAAACTGGGTTCCCGCTCGATTCCTGATTTCATCCAGCGCGCTTTCCCGCGTGAAGGCTTTTCGGTATGGGCGATCGCTAATCATTGCAAAATAGCTGTCGACAACGGAAATAATACGGGATTGCAATGGGATTTCCTGCTGCTTCAGGCCTTTCGGGTACCCTTCGCCGTCCCAACGTTCATGGTGCGCCAGAACATATTCCGCTGCCTGTGACATATCGCTCAGCGACTTTAAAATATGATACCCTGCTTCTGAATGGCGCCTGATTTTTGTCCAGTCTTCTTCCGTCAGCGTCGTCTGCTTATTCAGCAATTCACGATTGATGGTCACTTTACCAATATCGTGCAGAAGCGCCGCCGTTGTCAGGTCATTCAGATCATGCGCCCCAAGCCCCATGATTTTTCCAATATTGCCGCATGTTTCTCCGATTGCGGCGTAATTTTCATTTTCTTCTTCCATCGTCAGGAATAATTGCTTCTTAATACTGTCAACAATCTGGATTTTGGTCAGTTTGCTTTCCACCAGTTTTTCCCTGTACATATTATTTTCGGCCCGGCTCAAAACATCTTCCATATCGGGCACGAAAGGTGTTTTTTCCGCGCAGCCAAGCGAGATAGAAAGATGAATGCTTTCATCCTTCTCCGCTTCCACAGCCTTTTGTATTCTTTCTACCAACAGCTGCGTCTGCGCCAGGTTCGTACGTCTGAGCAGAATTACAAATTCATCCCCGCCGATTCGGAAAATCAGATCCTCCGTCCGGCATAAGTCCTTCATGACCTTTGCCGCTTTCTGAATCAGTCTGTCGCCAGCCAGATGGCCGTAGGCGTCGTTCGTCAGCTTCAGCCCGTTCACGTCGGCCATGATCAGGCTGACAGGACGGTTTTTCGGCGAATCGATCAGCGCCATCTGTTCTTCAAAGTATGTACGGTTATAAAGTCCCGTCAGCTGGTCGTGATACCCAAGGTATTGAATTTCCTCTTCTTTTCTCCGCTTCTCGCTTACATCACGGAATACCACCACTGCTCCGGAAACCTCTCCGTTTTTTACCGAAATTGGTGCCGCGCTGCTCTCAATCGGAACTCGCCGGCCGGACTTCGTAATCAGTGCTATATTATTTTCGGGGATTGCTGTGATATTATTTTGAAAAATATGATGGATCACACCGATTTTCGCATCATCATTTCCCCGATCCTGAACGATTCGAAACACATCATCAATAGAACTGCCGATTACCTCTTGCTGCTGCCATTCAGTCAGCTGTTCGGCGGCACGGTTCATCAGTGTAATTTGCCCTTCTTCATCGACCGTAATTACACCTTCCCCCACCGATATCAGCGTCATGCGCAAAAGTTCTTTTTCCCGTGAAAGCGCATCGGCCTGTTCTGTCAGATCTCTCACCAGAGTCTGAATAGAATTGCGCATCCCTTCGAGTGAAACCGAAAGCTCTCCCACTTCATCTCTTCTGGATTTAAATTCCTCCCCAATCTCCACATTCATCACACCATTGGAAATTTGAATGGCAAGATCAACCGATTCCCGAATCGGATCCGAAATGTTCTTTGAAATCAATGCGGCAGCGAAAAAAGTCAAACACGAAAAGCCGAAGAAAAGCGCCAGATAGAGCAGCATCTTTTCTTTCAAGGCGTCGTTCTGCTGCCGGCTCATATCGGCAATTTCCCGATCAATATCGTCCACGTAATTACCGGTTCCCACCACCCAGCCGAACGGTTTGAACAGCTCACAGTACCCGCGTTTACGCACGGCCTGTGTCGTCCCCTGCCGCGGGTACCAATAGTCCAGGCATACCTTGTTTCCGCTGACAGCGTTTTGAATAAAGGCCTTCATGATGAAGGTCCCTTTTGCATCTTTATATCGGTACCGGTTCGTTCCTTCCGTTGAAGTACCCAGCAGCACCACGTTTACGCCTTCGGTTGTGTCAACCCAGAAGTACCCGTCCTTCCCGTACCGCAGACTTCGGACAAGGTCGGCTCCAAGCTTTTTTGACTGGTCGAAAGTAAATTCCCCGGAAAGGTGCTTTTGGTAAACCCCGTTAAGAAGTGTGATTGCATTCTGAACCTGAGATTTAACTTGACTGTCATAGGCACTGCGGGTATTGGACTCCAGAAGTTGAAGCGACTTCTTATTTTCGGCAACATCATGATACAGTACCGCCGTTCCAAAAAAAGCAAGGAAAAAAAGCGTGGCAACCGACAGCGTCAGCAGCTTCGTCCTTATTTTAAGGTTATTGAATGCGTTTAGATTTTTCATACTACCACCCCACCGGAACAGCTAAACGTCGGTTCGCTAAAAGATTTGATGTAATTATACCAAATGCATGTTAATTTTTCCATATATGTATGGAGTTCCGGTAAATCCTTTGTTTTCCGCTTGGCTCCTCCCCATACACGAAAAGGTGATGCCCTCAACGCACGAAGCCGTGATAAGTGTCCTATAAAAACAATATAAAAATCTTAGTGAATCCATTCAAACTTTATACAAAAAATCCATTCTTATCAAATGTATTGACATCAAATACAGAAAGGCATATGATATTAAAAACAAAACATATATAATTAGTATATTTATAGATTTACAGAAAGGGAAAACGTTATGTTGGCGAATGTAAAAATAATTCCGGGCTTTCTGTGTTGTTGCTCCAATATGCAAATCCGACTGCCGCGTTTCTTAGCTTCTGTTTCTCAATGCGTACCCGCGCTTTGCAGATGAAATGAAAGACCGACAGTATTTCGACTGCCGGTCTTTCGTGATTTCGGCCTTTCATTTCATATTTTTATTTTGCACAATAAATCAAAAGACGCTGCGACACAGCCAGCCAGTATATAAGGAGATGCTTGCAACATGATTACAGACGGACACACCCTGAGCGAAAAAGAACTCCTGAGCACTTTTGAATGGTTTCATAAACATCCCGAACTGTCTTTTGAAGAAATTGAAACCACAAAAAGGATTCGTGAAATTCTGACTCAGGCCAATATTGAAATTCTGGATTTGCCGCTTGAAACAGGATTGGTCGCACAGATTACCGGCGGCCAGCCGGGCCCGGTGATCGCGCTGCGCTGCGACATCGATGCTTTGCCGATTCAGGAAGAATCCGGCCTGCCCTACGAATCGGCTAATGCGGGGAAAATGCACGCCTGCGGCCATGATTTCCACACCACGGCAATTCTGGGCACCACTCTGCTGCTGAAGCAGCGGGAAAGCGAGCTGAAAGGAACGGTGCGGATTCTGTTCCAGCCCGGTGAGGAATCTTCGCTCGGCGCGCTGAAAATCACGGAAACCACCGCACTGAACGATGTTCAGGCGATTTTCGGAATCCACACCGCAGCCAATATTCCCGTCGGAACCGTAGCGATTTCTGAAGGCAGCGTAACCGCAGCGGTGGATACTTTCCGTATCCATATCACGGGCAAAGGCGTTCATGCCGCTTATCCCCAAAAGGGCATTGACCCGATTGTGATTGCCGCACAGCTGATCTCCGCGGCGCAGACGATTGTAAGCCGGAACCTCGATCCCTTCCACGCGGGGCTGGTCAGCATTACGCATGTTTCAAGCGGAAATACCTGGAACGTGATTCCGACGGAAGCGTTCATGGAAGGAACCGTGCGCACGATGGATAAAGACGACCGCAGATTGATTCCGAAGCGGCTGGAGGAGCTTGCCGTCAACATTGCGGCAGCGTACAACGCCAAGGCGGAATTCAACTGGATTCCGGGCCCGCCGGCAACGGACAACGACGGGGAATGGGCGAAATTCTCCGCGCAGGTCGCCGAAGAGGCAGGATTACAGGTGATTGCTTCCACACCGGGGCTTGGCGGCGAGGATTTCGCGTTTTATCAGGAGAGCCTGCGCGGCGTATATATTCAAATCGGAACCGGCGAATCGGAGCAGAACCATCATCCGAAATTTAAAGTCGACCCCAAAGCGCTGCGTCCCACTGTGGAATATATGGCTGTGCTGGCGGAAAAAGCACTCGCGCAGTTAGGCGGCGCTCAGCCTTTTGAAGGGAATGGTTCAGCGGTATGATTCGTATCGAAAATATCAGCAAAACGTATCACGGCAAATCCAAAGAAGTGGAAGCACTGAAGAATGTGTCGCTGGAAATTCAGGACGGCGAAATATTCGGGGTCATCGGTTTCAGCGGCGCGGGAAAATCGACGCTGATTCGCTGCATCAACCTTTTGGAGCGCCCGGACTCCGGGAAGGTTATTGTGAATGACAGCGATCTTCTGGCTCTTTCGAAAAGCGAGCTGCGAAAAGAACGCAAGTCCATGGGAATGATATTTCAGCAGTTTAATCTTCTGAATTCCAAAACGGTTTATCAGAATCTGGCGATTCCGATGATTCTGGAAAAGAAGCCGAAGGATGAAATTAAAAAGCGTGTTCGGGAGCTTCTGGAGTTTGTCGAGCTGGAAGATAAAATGGATACATACGCCGACCAGTTATCGGGCGGGCAGAAGCAGCGAGTAGGCATCGCGCGGGCGCTTGCGACGAATCCCTCGATTCTTCTGTGCGACGAAGCGACAAGCGCGCTTGACCCGAAAACGACGGAATCCATTTTACAGCTTTTGAAGAAAGTAAACCGTGAGCTTGGCGTAACCATTCTGCTGATTACTCATGAAATGAACGTCATTAAAAAAATCTGTGACCGCGTCGCTGTCATGGAAAACGGCGCGGTCGTCGAGCTTGGCAATGTTCTTGACGTGTTTGGAAATCCGCAGCGCGAGGTTACCAAGGGCTTTGTTTCAACCGTCATAGACGATACCATCCCCGCAAGCATACTGGAATCGCTGAAAAAAGACCAGAGCAGCCACAAGGTGCTGCGGCTGAAATTCAAAGGGGAACAGGCACAGGACGCGCTGCTTTCCCGTGTAAGCAAAAATTACGACGTACTAACGTCCATTTTGTTTGCGACCGTCAACGAGTTGCAGGGGATTGTACTGAGCATTTTGGTTGTTAAGCTGGAAGGCACGGACGATGAAATCAAAAAAGCACAGGCTTTTATTGAAGAATCCGGCGTTGAAGTTCAGGAGGTGAGTTTGCAGTGATTGAGAAATATTTGGATATTTCATCAGCCAGACTGCTGCTGGCGGGTACACAGACAATATATATGCTGTTTTGGGCACTGCTGATCGGCGGGCTGTTAGGAATCCCGCTCGGCATTCTTCTGGTACTGACACGGGAACGAGGAATTCTGGCAAATAAAGTTGCTTTCAAGGCGCTCAATTACATCATCAATATTATCCGCTCTGTCCCGTTTATCATTTTGCTCGTATTTATGACACCCTTTACCAAAGCCGTCATTGGCACGACGATTGGAACCAAGGCCGCTCTGGTGCCTCTTGTCTTTTACATTGCTCCGTATCTGGCACGATTGGTGGAAAGCTCCCTGCTGGAGGTTGACTCCGGCATTCTAGAAGCGGCGGAGGCGATGGGTGCCACGCCCTTTCAGGTAATCTGGCACTTTTTGCTGCCGGAGGCGCTCCCTTCGTTGGTACTGGCGATTACAACGGGAACCATTGGCCTTCTGGGCGTCACCGCCATGGCCGGGGCCATCGGCGGCGGCGGCGTCGGCGACCTGGCGCTGACCTATGGGTACCAGCGATTCAACACGCCGCTGATGGTTGCGACCGTCATTGTCCTGATTATTTTTGTACAGCTGATTCAGATGCTCGGAAATTACTTATCCGGCAAAGCACGTTCACACTAATAAGAAATCGGAGGAAATATTATGAACAAGAAATTACGCGTATTGGGTATTATTTTAGCTGCCGCAGCGGTGTTTGCGGGCTGCTCGAGCACTGCGGCACAATCCTCTTCCGCAGCGGGTTCTGCGAATTCCGCTGCGTCACAGACCGGCAGTGCCCCCGAAAAAACCACCCTGAAATACGGAAAAGCGGCCGGCCCCTACACCGTATTGTTTGAAGACGCCGTAAAGCCGATTCTGGAAGCAAAGGGCTACAAGCTGGAAACCGTCGATTTTTCCGACCTGCTGCAAAATGATACGGCGCTGAACAACGGCGAAATTGATTTTAACGTAGAGCAGCACACCGCGTACGCGGAAAATTTTAATAAAGCGCAAAAGGGTGACCTTACTCCGATCAGTCCCATTCCGACTGTCCCGGCAGGAATCTTCTCCTCAAAGCATAAGGCCCTGACAGAAATTAAAGACGGCGCCGTTATCGCCGTTCCGAACGATGCTTCCAACACCGCGCGCGCATATGCGCTCCTGCAAAAGGCCGGCTGGATTACGCTGGATAAATCCGTTGCCCTTTCCAGTGTGAAACAAGAGAATATTACGGAAAACAAATACCATCTTTCCTTTGTTGAGATGGACTCCCTGAACATTCCGCGTTCTCTTGGAGATTTTGATTACGCCGTCATCACCGGCAGTATTGTTTACAACGCAAAGATCGATCCTTCCACCGCTCTTCTGCAGGAAGATGTTCTGGATCACCTGATTCTGCAGGTCGTTGTAAAAAAAGAGAACAAGGACACCCAGTGGGCTAAGGACATTGTCGCCGCGTATCATTCCGACGAATTCAAGAAATATATGAAAGAAAACAACAAGGGTCTGTGGTACATTCCGAAGGAACTCCAGTAAGCGCAGACGAATCCTGTTTAACAGAGCAAAAAAGTGTTGCAAAATGAATGCAGATTCATTTTGCAACACTTTTTTACGGAAAAATTGCGATGCGGTCAACCGATTTCTTCCCCGCCCGGCCTCGATTTTGCAAAGATACCGGCACAGTCAGGGTTCCACTGCTTAGCTGTCAGCTCAATCAGCAGTTCCTCCAAGGCAGACAACGTTGCCACCGCGCAGAGGAAATAAAGGACGGCCGGCGAATGTGTCAAAAACAGCGATAGCGGAAAGCAGAACAGCAGCAGCCCGGTAAGCTTGTTTCCCACGGTGTGTAAAAAGCCGAATTTGCCGAACCGGTATTTTGCCGCGGCAGCCGCCCCCAGACGCAGAGTCGCGATGCCGCCCACCCACAACAGTACGGCCATTTCTGGCGCCATCACCGGCCACAGGCGAAACAGTATTACGGCGACAAAGAAAAAATCCGCGGCGGAATCAAGCCGTGCGCCGAAGGCGCTTTCCGCATGCAGGTGCCGGGCCAGCGGGCCGTCCAGCATATCTGTCAAGCCGGCGGCAAGGTAAAACAGCGCGAACGCCGCACCCGCCACTGGTAAAAACAGCAGTGCCGCGGTCGAAACAAAACGCATGCCTGTCACAAAGTTCGGAATCGACTTTCGGTTCATAGCAGATCTCCCTTCTGGAGCGTGTATGTAAACCGGAAACACGACGGATATATTTACAAGACGTTTAGACGTTTATAATAAATATATTATGAAATTAGAGCAAATTCTGGGCGACCGATTCACGGCTTATCAGTTTACAAGGGATTTTAAACAAGCTGTTCTCAGTTTCTCCGCCCTCTATTTTTGCGACGATCAGCTCGCCGGCCCTCTCGCCGATTTTCGTCAGTGGAATCGAAATTGTTGTAAGCTGGGGATGGTACGCTTGACTGATTTCCCTGTTGTCAAAGCCAATTAAAGAAATATCACGCCCGACCGTTAGCCCATGCTCCGCACAATAATCATAAACACCGCATGCCATCACATCATTCATGGAAAAAATTGCGTGTACACCGGACTCAATCAGGTTTTTCCCCAGCTCGTAACCAGAAGAGCGTTCCCAGTTTCCATAGGCGACAATCCGGTTATCATAAAGGAGATTACCGTCGAACAATGCCTGCTGATAACCCCGCAAACGTTCCTGCGTGTGGAAACTGTCGAACGGGCCGCAGAGAATCCCGATTCGGGAATTCCCGCTTTTGATCAGCAGCGTAGTCGCGTCGTAAGCCGCCTTTTCGTCGTCATAGATCACGGAAGGCACGCCCCCGCCTTCCGTATAGCAGTAAGCATACACCAGCGGAACGGATTGCTCGACGGGCATATAGCTGATATTACGGCAGTGGTAGCCGACATAAATAATTCCCTCCACCTGCTTCGCATACATGGAATGCACCATCTCGTCCAGAAGGTGGTGGTGCTTCTGCGTATCGGTGAAATCGTTGTGATAGCGTTTAAAAAGGCGCAGATTGCCCAATATAATATCAAACCCGTGTTTTTCACAGCACGCGTCAATACCGTCAACAATTTCAGGTGTGTTAAAAACGGTCAGATCCTCCGTAATCACACCGACGGTGTTAGACCGCTTCTGCTTCAGGCCTTTTGCAAATTTATTGGGAGTGTAATGGAGACGCTCCGCGATTTCTTTGATCTGAATCGCTTTTGCTTCACTTGCCCCGCCCTTTCCGTTCAGCACATTGGATACCGTTACCGCGGAGACATTTGCCAGACGTGCAATCTCCTTAATGGTTGTCATAAAACCATCTCCCAACTTGACATTTATCGTTTTGTCATTTCTCCCAGCCGTCGGAAGCTCTGCTTCCGTTTACGGCGTGAGGTTATTATAACACAGATCCGAAATTAAGTAAAAAAAGAATTTAATTTTATATTTTTCAGGTAATGAACAATCTATTTTGTTAAAATTGTATATAATAACAATATTTAACGTTTAATAAATATAAAATTTTGAATGTTTTTAAAAATATTCAAATATAAAAGAAAACAGAAGCAAAGCAGAGAAAAGGGCCGACAAACTCTAAAAATCCCCAGATTTAAGGACTTTTCCCCGTAATTTCTCTATGATATAATAATTTCACATAAAGTTATAGTAAGTGTTACACCCTTTTTATTAAACGTTTAATTTCCACCTGTGAAAGGAGCCACCAACATGGACACCCTAACCTCGCTCCCACTGAGAGCTATAAAAATCAACGATGCCTACTGGAACAAATACATAAAGCTGATTCCCGAAGTTGTGATTCCCTACCAATGGGAAATTCTGAACGACAGGGTCAAGGATGCGGTGCCCAGCCACTGCCTGCAGAATTTCCGCATCGCCGCAGGTGAAGCGGACGGGGAACGCAGGGGAACGATTTTTCAGGATTCCGATGTTGGCAAGTGGCTGGAGGCTGTCGCCTACAGTTTGGAGAGCACGCCCAACCCCGACCTTGAAAAGACGGCGGACGAGGTAATCGAGCTGATTGGCCGGGCGCAGTGTGAAGACGGTTATATTAACACCTATTTTACACTGGTGGAAAACGGGCGGCGCTGGGAAAATCTTTCGGAAGGGCACGAGCTTTACTGCGCCGGGCATTTGATTGAGGCGGCTGTCGCATATTACAACTCCACGGGAAAAGACCGCTTTCTTCAAATTATGTGCCGCTTTGCCGATTTGATCTGTTCCGTTTTCGGAAGCGGGGAAGATCAGATTCACGGTTACCCCGGGCATCAGGAAATTGAGCTGGCTCTTGTCAAGCTGTATCATGCCACCGGGACTCGAAAATATCTGGATACGGCAAAGTATTTTATAGATGAGCGCGGGCAGTCGCCCAATTACTTTCTGGAAGAGCGCGCAAAAACGGATTTTAAATCTATTATCCCCGAATTTGCGGGCTACAAGCCGCTTTACTCCCAGTCGCATCTGCCGGTAAGGGAGCAGACAACAGCGGAGGGACACGCGGTGCGCGCTGTTTATATGTACTGTGCGATGGCGGACCTCGCCGCCGAATACCACGACGCGGAGCTTCTTCGCTGCTGTGAAAGCATTTGGACTAACATTGTGAAAAAAAGAATATACCTGACCGGAAGCATCGGTTCCTCCGCGTATCTGGAACGGTTCACCACCGACTTTGACCTGCCAAACGACAGGAACTATTCTGAATCCTGCGCATCCATCGGCTTGGCTCTGTTCGGACTTCGCATGTCGCACATCACCCGGGACGCGTCTTATGTGGACATTGTGGAGCGTACGCTTTACAATACGGTGCGGGCAGGAATTTCTTTGGACGGAAACCATTACTTTTATGTAAACCCGCTCGAAGTATGGCCGGAAAACTGCCTTGAAAAGACCTCCATGGAGCATGTAAAACCCGTGCGTCAAAAGTGGTTTGACGTAGCCTGCTGCCCGACGAATATCGCTCGCACGCTGACTTCCCTCGGGCAATATATTTATGCCGCCGATGAAAACAGCCTTTATGTAAACCTGTTTACGAGCGGCAGCGTGACCACCGTATTAAACAGGCAGGAAGTATCCCTTGAAACCGTAACGGATTTTCCCCGTACCCCTGAAATCAAGTTTCATATCCGCGGCGGTGAAACGGAGTTTCCTCTCTGTATCCGGATTCCGGCTTACGCTGAAAATTTCAGAGTTTCGATCAACGGCCGCCCCTCGGAATTTGACATAAAGAAGCATTACGCCTGCATTACAAAGGTCTGGCAGGAGGAAGAGGTTGTTGTAACCTTTGATATGCCCGCAAGGCTGGTGAGTGCGAACCCAAATGTCCACGCGGACAGCAACAGGGTTGCGATTGTACGCGGGCCGGAGGTCTTTTGTCTGGAAGAAACTGATAATTTTAAGAATCTGCCGTCCATTCTGGTCAGCCGTTCCGCAGAATTGAGCGTTTCGTTTGACCCAGCGCTTTTCGGGGGCTGCAATGTCGTTACCTGCGCAGCAAAGAAGATCAGTACGGAAAACTGGAATGACGAGCTTTACCAAAGCATTGAACCCAAACTGGAAGCGGTTCAGCTGAAAGCAATTCCATACGGATATTGGTGCAACCGCACCCCAGGCGAAATGATCGTGTGGCTGAACGCGGAATTCTGATCCCCACCCGCGCTACGGTTGGATTCGCCCCATAACAATGGTGTCGTAGTATTTTCCATCGGAAAGGATTTTGTCTTTTCGTAGAATACCCTCTGTCTCAAATCCGAATTCCTGATATAGACGAATCGCCTTTTGGTTTGTTCTCAGAACATTCAGTTGAATTTTTCGAATTTCATTTGCGTCTGCCCAAGACACGGAGCGCTCCAGCAGCTTTTTCCCAATTTGATGTCCCCAGTAATGCTTGAGCACACATACCCCGAACTCGACTTTGTGAGAAAAGCGTTTCAGCGGGCTACCTTCACATCTGGAAAACCCAACTATCCTGCCGTCTGCTTCTGCAACAAGGAACAAGTTCCTTATATTCTCCGTGTCGGAAGCAATCAAGCAACGAAATCCTTCCTCATCAATAAAGGCTTCGCCCTGTTCCCTGTCCATATTCTCGGTCTCCCCGTCAATCTGCGCCCTGATTTCCGATAATGCCTTTGCGTCCTCCGCTGCTGCGGAACGAATTACATAATGAAGTCCATTAATCTCATAGCGCTGTTCAGCAATCCTCATTTTATTCTCCTGTTTTGAAGTATATACTTCCTTAAGCGGAGGGGCGGCAGGTTTTGGACCAGCCGTCCCTCCGCGTGATTTATTGTGAGAACCACGATTTTCCGAACTCCGGGCCG
>JAEZGM010000028.1 GCA_023416955.1 Bacillota bacterium
GTCACCATCAGCGTAACCAGACCCGGCGGTATCCGCGACCCCGTTTTGAAAAGCGGCTCGCTGAAACTGCGGAGCCGACTGCTCAACTTGCTGTTGGGAGAAAAAGTCGACTTGCTCGTAATCACCCCCGGAGATTCAGTCGAAACAGTGGAAATCAGAGAAGTCAAAAAAGGAGGGACAGAAGATGGACAAAACCAAACTGCTTCAGGCAGTGGCATCTGACCTGCGAAAACTTTCCGACAGCGTACAGGCTATCGCAAATGCGATGGCAGATACGGTACCTGCTGACAATGCTCGGTCGGAACCCCCGACTCCGGCAGCAAAGCCAAAGCTAAAAGAAAAGGCGGTCACACTGGAACAGGTTCGCGCGGTACTGGCGGACAAAAGTCACGATGGGTTCACCGCCGAGGTTCGGACACTGCTTGAAAAGCACGGTGCGAAAAAGCTCAGTGAGATTGACCCGGCCAACTACGCAGCTCTCCTCGCGGACGCGGAGGAACTGAAATGAGTGCTCATGCCATTCTGTCCGCGTCCGGTGCGCATCGATGGATGGCCTGCACCCCCTCCGCACGTCTGGAACTGGAATTTGAAGATAACAGTGGGGAAGCCGCCGCCGAGGGTACTGCGGCACACGCACTTGCGGAGCACAAACTGCGAAAAGCCCTTAAACTTCGCTCCAAAAAGCCGGTGTCCAAATACGATTCCGATGAGATGGACATCTGTACGGACGATTATGTAGGATTTGTACTGGAAACTGTTACGCAGACAAAGCTGTCCTGCTCAGACCCGCGGGTGCTCATTGAACAGAAGCTGAATTTTTCCCAATATGTGCCGGATGGCTTCGGCACAGGAGACTGCGTAATCATCGCGGATGGTACGCTTCACATCATTGACTTCAAATATGGTCAGGGCGTTCTTGTAAACGCAGAGGACAATCCACAAATGAAGCTGTACGCACTCGGTGCGTTGGAACTCTTTGATGGCATTTACGACATTGATGCGGTATCCATGACGATTTTTCAACCCCGCCGTGAGAATGTCAGCACCTACACAGTATTCAAAAAAGCACTTTATCAGTGGGCGGAAGAAATTCTGAAACCAACCGCGGCACTGGCATATGATGGTGCCGGCGAATACGCCCCCGGTGAGCATTGCCAGTTTTGCCGGGCAGCGGTCAAGTGCCGTGCGAGAGCTGAATCCAAGCTAAAACTGACGGCGTTGGAATTCGCCCTTCCGCCTCTGCTCTCGGACGAAGAAATTGCGGAGGTGCTTTCTTCCACCGGCGACCTGACAAACTGGGCGAATGAAATTATGGCCTACGCCACCGACACCGCTGTGAACC
Source organism: Bacillota bacterium (assembly GCA_023416955.1). GTDB lineage: Bacteria > Bacillota > Clostridia > Oscillospirales > Acutalibacteraceae > Caproiciproducens. The sequence goes on from JAEZGM010000028.1 coordinate 1,343, forward strand.
ATGGCAAGCAATGGCCCGGCTTCAAGGTGGTCGAAGGACGCTCCAATCGCAAGTATTCTGATGAAAGAGCTGTCGCAGAAGCAGCAAAATCGGCAGGTTACCACGATATTTACAGACAAAGCCTCATCCCCATTACCGAGATGGAAAAATTGCTGGGCAAAGCCAAATTCAAGGAAGTCCTGGGCGGCCTAATCAGGAAGCCATCCGGCAAGCCGACGCTCGTTCGGCTTTCGGATAAGCGTCCGGCTATGAATTTATCCAGCGCAAAAAATGATTTTACGGAGGAATAAAACCATGTCAAACAAAGTCAATTCAGCTTCAGAGAAGAATCCCATGAAGGTCGTCACCGGTGTCGTTCGCCTATCTTATGCCAATGTGTGGGAGCCAAAATCCATCAACGGCGGCGCAGAAAAGTACAGCGTCAGCCTAATCATTCCCAAGTCGGATACCAAAACCATCACAGCAATCAACACCGCTGTGGATGCGGCCATCGAGGAAGGCAAGGGCAAGTTCGGCGGTAAGATTCCGAATAAAGCCGCGCTGAAACTGCCTCTGCGCGACGGCGATATCGACCGCCCGGATGACGAGGCCTACGCCGACTGCTATTTTGTCAACGCCAACAGCAACACTCCGCCGCAGGTCGTAAATAAACAGGTGGAACCTATCCTCGATCGCTCGGAGATTTACTCCGGCGTATACGCGCGGGCATCCATCAACTTTTACGCTTTCAATTCCAACGGAAATAAGGGAATCGCCTGCGGACTTGGGAATATCCAGAAAATCCGCGACGGTGAGCCACTCGGCGGGCACACCAACGCGGCAGATGATTTTAACACCGATGTCGATGATGATTTTCTGTCATGAAGTCGCTCTCTATCGATATAGAAACCTTTTCGTCCGCTGACCTCTCCAAGTGCGGTGTGTATAAGTACGCGGAATCCCCTGACTTTGAGATTCTACTCTTCGGTTATCGAGCGGACAGTGAAGATTTCCATGTGATTGATTTTGCTTCCGGCGAAACCCTGCCGCCTGAAATTCGTGACGCCCTAACGGACGATTCCATTCTAAAATGGGCGCACAACGCGCAGTTTGAGCGTGTCTGCCTGTCGCAGTATCTGGGGCAATGGCTAAGACCTGACGCATGGCACTGCACAATGGTGTGGTCAGCCTATCTTGGCCTGCCGCTCTCATTGGAAGGCGCGGCGCTGGTCACGGGTGCGGAGAAGCAAAAGCTTTCCGAAGGAAAAGAGCTGATTCGGTACTTCTGCTCTCCCTGTAAACCGACCAAGGCAAACGGCGGCCGAACGCGGAATCTACCAGTTCACTCCCCGGAAAAATGGGAACGGTTCAAAGCATATAACCTCCGCGACGTGGAAACTGAAACGGCAATCGCACAGCGGCTCTCCAAGTTTCCCGTACCGGAGGACGAGTGGAGAAACTACACCCTCGATCAGGAGATCAATGACCGGGGCATTCGTCTTGATATGGAACTGGTTCGGGAAGCCATTCGCTGTGATGGGCGGTCAAGGGCACAGCTTACAAAATCCATGCGTAGTCTCACCAACTTGGATAACCCCAACTCGGTCGTCCAGATGAAGGAGTGGCTCGCCCAAAACGGGATAGAAACCGACACACTCGGCAAGGCGGCCGTCACGGAGCTCCTGAAAACAGCGCCAGAGCAGTTGAGCAGAGTGCTGATGCTTCGGCAGGCCCTTGCCAAGAGCAGCGTTAAGAAATACACGGCGATGGAGAATGCAGTTGGCGCGGATGGCAGAGCAAGAGGGCTTTTGCAGTTCTACGGTGCAAACCGAACAGGTCGATTCGCGGGCAGACTCATTCAGGTGCAAAATCTTCCGCAAAACCATCTGCCGGATCTCGAGCAGGCACGTCAACTTGTAAAATATGGCAACTTTGAAGCACTGGAAACGCTCTATGATTCCGTGCCCACCGTCCTTTCGGAGCTGATTCGCACCGCTTTCGTGCCAAAACCCGGATGCAAATTCATCGTATCTGATTTCAGCGCGATTGAGGCGCGCGTCATTTCCTGGCTTGCCGGAGAAACCTGGCGCAACGAGGTTTTTGCCACCCACGGCAAGATTTATGAAGCATCGGCAAGCCAGATGTTTCGTGTCCCCATGGAAGAAATCATAAAAGGCAGTCCGCTCCGGCAAAAAGGCAAAATTGCGGAACTTGCCCTTGGTTACGGCGGCTCGGTCGGTGCGCTAAAAGCAATGGGTGCGCTCGATATGGGCCTTTCCGAAGAGGAACTGCAGCCACTGGTAGCCGCATGGCGAAGCGCCAACCCGAATATCGTGCGGCTATGGTGGGATGTGGACAAAGCGGTGTTAACAGCAGTCCGGGAAAAAGGTTCAGCCCAGACTCACGGCATTCGCTTTTTCTGCCAAAGCGGATTTCTATTCATCACGCTTCTTTCCGGCCGCAGGCTTGCCTATGTCAAACCGCGTATTGAGCCAAACCGCTTCGGCAACGATTCGGTCACCTACGAGGGTATCGGCACAACCAAGAAATGGGAGCGCATCGAAAGCTATGGGCCCAAATTCGTGGAAAACATCGTACAGGCAATCAGCCGTGACATTCTTTGTTACGCAATGCGTCGACTGGACAGTGCAGGCTTTCCTATTGTGATGCACGTTCATGATGAGGCCGTCATAGAAGTTCCGCCCGGCGTGGACAAAGAAACCGTCTGCCGCATGATGGGTGAAACACCGTCCTGGGCACCCGGTCTTTTGCTTCGCGCTGACGGATACGAGTGTCCATTCTACAGAAAGGATTGAACAATATCATGTCGGATAAATGTAATTCCGAAGGTTATCCGGACCCGACGGCATATGAAGCGCTGCTTCGAATCGAACTGTCAGCAAAAGCTTCCGCTTTTCGGCCGTTGGTCTTTATCTGCAGCCCCTTTGCGGGAGATATTACAGGAAACACGGAAAAAGCGCGCGGCTATTCGCGGTTTGCCGTGTCAAGAAACTGCATTCCCATCGCGCCCCATTTGTTGTTCCCACAGTTCATGGACGATTCCGACCCAAGCCAGCGCGACCTTGCTATATCCATGGGGCTTGCGCTGCTGTCAAGATGTCTGGAACTCTGGACATTTGGCGAAACCATCACGGCCGGAATGTCCGTTGAGCTGGCAAAGGCGAAACAGATGGGTATCCGCATTCGGTATTTCACCAAGCAGCTTAAGGAGGTTGACGCCCCATGAAAATAGCGGTCGGCAACAGCCGTATGGACAAACGATGGAAAAACCGGGACATTTCGTGGGAAGATTTCAAGAACAGTGTCCGGCAGACGCGCCGCACTACGGAAACCATATCGGAATTCCGCAAAATGGGCCGTACCCAACAGGACGCCATCAAGGATGTCGGCGGTTTTGTAGGCGGTGCCCTGCGGGAGGGCAAGCGGCGCAACGGCTTTGTACTCTGCCGCTCCCTGCTGACGCTCGATATGGATTATGCCAAGCCCGGCATCTGGGAGCAGATTGAGTCGCTCCATGACTGGGCCTGCTGCATCTACTCCACGCACAAACACACACCGGAAGCACCCCGGCTGCGGCTCACCCTGCCGCTTGCCCGTGAGGTGAGTGAGGACGAGTACCCCGCGCTCGGACGAATGGCAGCAAAAGAAATCGGCATCGACCTGTTCGACGACACGACCTATGAGGCCTGCCGCCTGATGTACTGGCCGTCCACACCGTCTGACGGGGAATTCGTGTTCCGGGAAAAGGACGGTCCGTTTCTCGACCCGGATACCTACCTTGCAAAATATGCCGACTGGCGCGATGCATCCATGTGGCCGGTATCTTCCCGCCAGTCCGAGGTCGTGCGGCGGCAGATTACAGAGCAGGCAGACCCACTGACGAAAAACGGCGTGGTCGGCGCATTCTGTCGAGCATACCCCATTGAGGATGCCATTGAAACCTTTCTTTCAGATATCTACGAGCCGAGTGCGATGAACGGCAGGTATGATTATATCCCCGCTGACTCCTCCGCCGGGTTGGTGCTCTACGACAGCAAATTTGCCTACAGCCACCATGCCACCGACCCTGCCTGTGGGAAGCTGCTCAACGCTTTTGACCTTGTGCGTATCCACCGGTTCCGTACGCTGGATGACAAGACTTCTGAGAATACGCCGCCCGGAAAGCTGCCTTCCTTCAAAGCAATGACGGAGTTGGCTGTTGGGGATGAACGGGTAAAAGAACAGTTTGCCGAGGAACGCAAGGCCAGTGTCAAAGATGATTTTTCGGATGAAGATTGGCAGAAGCGGCTGGAATTTGAAAAAAGCGGCAAGGTCAAGGACACCCTCGACAATATTGTTTTAATCATTCAGAAAGACGAAAATTTACAGGGCATTGCTTTTAACCGGCACCGTGATGGAATTGACGCACGGAATGATTTGCCATGGGAGCAAATCAAGGACGGATGGAACGATTCGGATAACGCTTCCCTAAAAGTGTACCTGAACAAAATTTACGGTATTTATTCGCCTACCAAAACCAAGGACGCTGTGCTTGCTGTCGCCACTTCAAGGGCATATCACCCCATTCAAGAATATCTCGACAGTCTGCCGGAATGGGACGGCATGTCGCGCATCAATGCTCTGCTTTCCGACTATTTTGGTGCGGAGCAAAACAGCTATACCGAAGCCGCAATCCGAAAAACACTGGTGGCGGCGGTTGCGCGTATCTATCACCCCGGTACAAAGTTTGACAGTGTGCTGATTCTCAATGGTCCCCAAGGTATCGGTAAATCCACCTTTTTCGCAAAACTCGCCGGAGCGTGGTTTTCGGACAGCCTTACCATTACCGATATGAAAGACAAAGCCGGTCCTGAAAAACTGCAGGGCTATTGGGTATTGGAACTTGGGGAGCTTGCCGGAATGCGAAAAGCTGATGTGGAAACAGTCAAGTCTTTCATTTCGCGTGTGGACGATAAATACAGAGCCAGCTATGGTCTGAATGTGGAAAGTCATCCCCGGCAGTGCGTTATTGTCGGCTCAACCAATACCGAAAGTGGATTTCTGCGCGACATCACGGGGAACCGCCGCTTCTGGCCTGTTCGAATTAGCGGAACTGGCATGAAAAAGCCGTGGCAGATTACCCCGTCAGAAGTAGCACAAATCTGGGCAGAAGCCATTGCTCTCTACAAAAAAGGCGAAAAACTCTATCTTGAGGGGAACGATGCGATACTTGCTGTTTCGGAGCAGGCGGACGCAATGGAAAACGATGACCGTGAAGGCATTGTCCGAGCTTACCTTGACACCTTACTGCCCGAACAGTGGGATTCCAAGAGCCTTTATGAGCGCAGAAATTTTCTGAACGGCAGTGAATTCGGCAGTGACGCGCATCAAGGCGTTGTTCAGCGCAAGCTCCTTTGTAACATGGAAATCTGGTGCGAGTGCTTCGGGAAAGACCCGTCCATGCTCAAACGCTCCGATTCCTACGAAATCAGTTCCATCCTGCGAAAGATTGGCGGGTGGGATAAGTATGACGGCACTAAAACGGGTACGTTTCAATTTCCGATTTTCGGAAATCAGCGGGCGCTCATGCGTAAACAAGAAAAACAAGACTGAGGATGGTTTACACTCTTGTTTTACAGCTCAAGCCGCTATTTACAAGGCAAAAATGGAATTTTGAAACAAGAAACAAGATTTTTCCTATTGAGATATTAAATAAATGTTATTACTGTATAGAAAACCTTTCATCGTGCACGCGCGTATAGGAAAACCTTGTTTGTTTCGTTTCTTGTTTACAAACACAGGAGGCTCTATGAGAGAAAAAGCGATAGAAGCAAAACTGGTGAAAGCCGTAAAAATCATGGGCGGTCTTGCACCAAAATTTGTAAGTCCGGGGTTGGCTGGAATGCCCGACCGCCTTCTGCTTCTGCCAAACGGACAGGTTGCTTTTGTAGAAGTCAAAGCTCCCGGGAGGAAACCCCGTCCCTTGCAGGTAAGGCAAAAAAGGCAGCTGGAAGCGCTGGGCTTTTCGGTGTACGTTCTGGATGATGAGGAGCAAATCGGAGGAGTGTTGGATGAAATACGAGCCACATGAATATCAGACCTTCGCTACAAATTTTATCCTTAGCCACCCAATTGCCACCGTATTACTTGAAATGGGACTTGGCAAGAGTGTCATCACACTGACCGCCATCTTCGATTTGACTTTGGACAGCTTCCTGATTCGTAAGGTTCTGGTCATCGCCCCGCTGCGTGTCGCCCGTGACACTTGGCCTGCTGAAATCGAGAAATGGGACCACCTTTGCGGGCTGACCTATACGGTTGCCATCGGAAGCGAAGTCCAGAGAAAAACGGCGCTCCTTCAGAGAGCACAGGTTTATCTGATTAACCGTGAAAACGTGGACTGGCTCGTGAATAAAAGCGGCTTGCCTTTTGACTACGACATGGTTGTCATCGACGAGCTTTCATCTTTCAAGGCGTATTCTGCCAAACGGTTCCGGGCACTGCGGAAAGTCAGACCTAATGTAAAAAGGATGGTTGGCCTGACCGGAACGCCGTCTTCCAACGGTCTGATGGATTTATGGGCGGAAATCGGTATTCTTGACATGGGCCGCCGACTCGGACGATATATCACGCATTTTCGCAGCAGCTTTTTCGTGCCGGACAAGCGCAATCAGCAGATGGTGTTCAGCTACAAACCGAAGCCCGGCGCGGAAGATGAAATATATCGGCTCATCTCCGACATCACCATCAGCATGAAAAATACCGATTACTTGAAACTTCCGGAACTGGTGATGAACGAGGTTCCCGTGCGGCTTGCCCAAGAAGAACAGCAGCACTATCAAACAATGAAAGAAGAAATGGTGCTTTCACTCAAGGGCAAGGAAATCGACGCTGTTAACGCCGCAGCCCTGTCGGGCAAACTGCTCCAGATGGCAAACGGCGCGGTCTACGACGAAAGCGGCGGAATTGCCCGCATCCATGCCCGCAAGCTGGACGCGCTGGAAGACCTTATCGAAGCGGCAAACGGCAAGCCTGTGCTGATTGCTTACTGGTTTAAGCATGATTTGGAGCGGATACTGGAACGGTTTCCGGCGGAGCAGCTGGACAGTACCGAATCCATCCAACGGTGGAACAGCGGCAAAATTCCTGTTGCGGTCATCCACCCCGCTTCGGCCGGTCACGGGCTGAATTTGCAAACCGGCGGCTCCACTCTCGTATGGTTCGGGCTGACGTGGAGCCTTGAACTGTATCAACAGACCAACGCCCGCCTCTGGCGGCAGGGACAGAAGAACACGGTGGTCATTCACCACATCATTGCGAAAGACACGATTGATGAACAGGTGATGGTCGCTCTCAAACGAAAAGACAGAACCCAGTCCGCACTGATTGACGCGGTCAGGGCAAATTTGGAGGGAATTTAAGATGTATGATTTTTTATCCTGCGCTTCACGCAACTCCGATAATACCTGCAAAAAGCTTATGGTTCTGTGTTCAGAGGGCAGGTGCCCTTTCTGCCAGACGGAGGTGGAAGCCGCCGCATCCAAAGAAAAAGCAGATGCCAGACTTCGTTCCTTGGATGAAGTAAGTCAACGGTATATCTCCGAAAAATATTACGGCGGCGCTCAGCCATGGAAAAACGGTGGTGCAATGAGATGAATGAGAAGGAATACCTCAGTCAGGCTCTCCGAATCGACCAGAGAATCAACTCGAAACTGGAGCAGGTGGCCTCTTTGCGAGAACTTGCGGTAAAAGCATCCTCCACCCTGTCAGACACCCCGCGCAGAGCAAGCCCGGAGATTCAGCCCATGGAAGCCACTATCGTCAAGATTGTTGATTTGGAAGCGGAAATTAACAGCGATATTGACCAACTGGTAGATTTAAAGAAGGAACTGGTCGGGGTTATTAAAGCGGTCCGCAACCCGGAATACCAGACTCTGTTGGAGCTTCGCTACCTCTGTTTTAAAAACTGGGGGCAGATTTCCGCCATAATGCGATACAGTGCTAAGCATGTGTTCTATCTCCACGGCAAGGCACTGGAAGCAATCACCGTCCCCAAAAGTTCGTACCTTTTGGGATAGTATCGTACCTGCACCATGTGATACCATTACAATTGCAAAGAGTATGAAAAGAGGACACCCGGATCTGTTTTAATCCGAGTGTCCTCTTCTTATGTCTGAACGAGGTGATTGCGATGCCGTACAAGCCGAAACGGCCCTGCTCCTATCCCGGCTGTCCAAACCTTACAGACGGTCGGTTTTGTGAGAAGCATGCGAAGGAAGAAGCCAGACGGTACGAGCGTTACCAGCGCGACCCGGTCACTCGCAAGCGTTACGGCAGAGCATGGCGAAAAATACGCGCGGCGTACCTTACTGCTCACCCGCTGTGCGAGCGATGCGAACGGCAAGGAAAAACAACACCCGCCGAGGAAGTGCACCACATCAAGCCGCTTTCCAAAGGCGGCACCAATGATTTTCATAATCTCATGGCGTTGTGTACCTCCTGCCACTCGGAGATCACTGCCAGAGAAGGCGGACGTTGGGGAAACTGAATGTTTGCTACAAAATATTAATCCAATCGCGCCTTGCATACAGAATTCTATGAACATCCACAACCTTTGCGGACTCATCAATCGTGAAAAAGACAATATAGTTCTTCACCAGCAGCTTATGATAGCCCATGGACGCTAACCGTTCATCCATAACGGAGGGAACTCTTTGCGGCATATCCGATAAGCCTTTGAGAGCATCCTCTATTTCATCCATCATTTTTGCCGCGGTTATCGGGACCAGTAGCTGCGCCGAAATATAGCGGACAATATCGTGAAGATCACGTTCGGCAGGACCCGATACTTCCACGCTATATTTTTCCATCGTTCATCTCCTGCCTGATATCACGCATGACATCCTCAAGCGGGCGCTTCCTTCCCTCTTTCACAGCAGTTCTGCCTTCATCGAGCAGATGGTAGAGTTCAAGCTTTCCGTTCAGCGTGTTGTAGGTTTCCATGCTCATAACGGCAAGGTCTCCCTGACCGTTCTTCGTGATAAAGACCGGTTCTCTGTTTTCATGGCAGAACGTGGATATTTCGTTATAATTGTTTCTTAAATCCGTACTGGATTTAATCGTTGGCATATAATCACGCTCCTTTCAATCTAAAGATATTATACTCAAATTTCTTTAGATTATCAACCCCAGGGGCGGTCAAAATCTCTGTGACTTTTTTAGAGTGCAACGGGCGTGGGGCTTCGTGTTGAAAAACGCAGATTCAAACGTTGAATAGCCCCTGTGCATAAGGAGTGTGATGAACATGGCGAAAGACGGCACCTGCAGAGGTGGCGCTCGCGTTGGTGCAGGCGCAAAAAAGAAGCCTCTCGCCGATAAAATATCAGCCGGCAATCCCGGTGGCAGGAAATTGACTGTGATGGAGTTTTCTGACACAGCCGACCTGCAAGGTCAGGCGATGCCGGAACCAAACAAAATGCTCGAAGCTGTGCAAAAGGACGGCAAGACGCTCGTGGCAGCCGACATTTACAAAAACACATGGCAATGGCTGAATGAGCGTGGCTGTGCGGCACTCGTTTCCCCACAGCTTTTGGAACGCTATGCCATGAGCGTGGCCCGGTGGATTCAATGCGAGGAAGCGGTTACCGAATATGGCTTTCTGGCCAAACACCCCACAACAGGTAACGCCATTCAAAGTCCTTATGTGGCAATGGGTCAGAACTACATGAACCAGACAAACCGTCTGTGGATGGAAATCTTTCAGATTGTCAAGGAGAACTGTACCGGCGAGTACGGCGGAGCGAATCCGCAGGATGATGTGATGGAGCGGCTGCTTACCGCTCGGAAAGGCGGATGACCTCTATGCTGATAGAGAAGATTCAGACGGATCGGCTCGTTCCCGCCGATTACAATCCTCGCAAAGACCTAAAGTCTGGCGACCCGGAATATGAAAAGCTGAAACGCTCGCTTAAAGAATTCGGCTATGTTGAACCCGTTATATGGAATAAAACCACCTCCCATGTCGTTGGCGGCCATCAGAGATTAAAGGTGCTGCTCGATATGGGTGTCACCGAGGTCGATTGTGTCGTTGTCGAAATGGACGCTGAAAAGGAAAAAGCACTCAATGTTGCACTCAATAAAATCAGCGGCGACTGGGATAAAGACAAGCTGGCTCTGCTGATTGCAGATTTGCAGGGTGCGGACTTTGATGTGTCGCTCACGGGCTTCGACCCCGGAGAAATTGACGACCTGTTTAAGGATTCGCTCAAGGACGGTATCCACGACGATGATTTTGATGTTGACGCGGAACTTGAAAAGCCCGCCGTTACAAAGCTTGGTGATATCTGGCTGCTTGGCCGCCATCGGTTAGTTTGCGGCGATTCCACCAAAGCCGACACCTTCACCGCTCTGATGGACGGGAAGCTTGCAAATCTGGTGGTGACCGATCCGCCGTACAACGTCAATTATGAAGGAACGGCGGGCAAAATCAAAAACGACAATATGGGAAGCGTTGCGTTCTATGACTTCCTGCTTGCTGCGTTTACAAACACTGAAGCAGCGATGGCGCAGGACGCTTCCATTTATGTGTTCCATGCCGACACTGAAGGGCTGAACTTCCGCAAAGCGTTCTCGGACGCAGGCTTTCAGCTTTCTGGGTGCTGCATCTGGAAGAAGCCGTCTCTGGTTCTGGGACGTTCGCCCTATCAGTGGCAGCATGAACCTGTCCTGTTCGGCTGGAAGAAGAAAGGCAAGCACAACTGGTATGCCGACCGCAAGCAGACTACCATTTGGGAATTTGAAAAACCAAAGAAAAATGCCGACCACCCCACCATGAAGCCGATTGCGCTGCTGGCATATCCCATTATGAACTCAAGCCTCACAAACTGCATCGTGCTTGACCCCTTTGGCGGCAGCGGCAGTACGCTTATCGCCTGCGAGCAGTCTGACAGGATTTGCTTTACCATAGAACTTGATGAGAAATACTGCGACGTTATTGTAAATCGGTATCTTTCGCAGGTTGGTGGTGCAGACAGCGTTTCCGTTATCCGCGATGGTGTCACAATGAAATATGTAGATGTGGCTGTCGATGAGTAAACTCACGCTCAGTTGTCTTTTTGACGGTAAAACTGCCCCGCCATGCGTTAGCTTTGTTCTGTCCGGCATTGTGTTATCTACACAAGAAACCGCCGAATAATCGGTACCGTATTCTCCACAGAAATCGCATAAAACCGTTGCTAAATAAGCGGTTTAGAGTGATTAATGTAATACCGAAAAAAGAAAGGCGGTTTCAAAAATGGAACTCAAATACAATGTAACAGGCAACAAACGCAAATCACTGGTCGAAACCATCAGCACAGTGCTGGAT
>JAEZGM010000047.1 GCA_023416955.1 Bacillota bacterium
AACACCGGGGCCCCCCCTCCCCACGGCCGAGGAGGGGCCCATGAAAATTTAATCATTATAAAATGATTAAATACCCCAGATTTCCTTTGCGTACTGCTTAATCGTCCGGTCGCTGGAAAACTTTCCGGCATTGGCGGCATTGATAAAGCACTTTTGTGTGAAATGGAAACGGTCGGAATAGTCCGAATTTGCTTTTAGTCTCGCTTCACAGTACGGAATAAAATCAAGAAGCAGGTAGTAGTGGTCGGGTTTGTGCCAGCTTGCGCCTTCCAGAATCGCATTATACAGCTCGCGGAACATCCCTGTGCCGCCATCGTCAAATGTGCCGTCAATCAGCGTATCCACGACTTTTTTGATTCTGGGATTCTGCTCATACAGCGCTTTGGGATTGTAAGAATCCGCAATCTTTTCCAGATCCTCTACCCGCGCGCCAAAGATGTAGTTGTTCTCTTCCCCTGCCTGCTGCACGATTTCTACATTTGCCCCGTCGTAAGTACCCAGCGTAACCGCCCCGTTGAGCATAAATTTCATATTACTGGTACCGGAAGCCTCGGTGCCGGCTGTGGAGATCTGCTCGGAAATATCGGCGGCCGGTACAATTTTTTCCGCATAAGACACATTATAGTTGGAAACGAAGACGACCTGCATTTTACCGTTTACCTCGGGGTCCTGATTGACCAGTTTTGCGATTTCATGGATGTATTTAATGATCCCCTTCGCACGGTAATAGCCAGGCGCCGCCTTTGCGCCGAACAAAAACACCGTCGGGTAAAAATCGCGGATTCGTCCGTCTTTCAAACCGAAGTAAATATCCAGAATAGAAAATGCGTTTAAGAGCTGGCGCTTGTATTCGTGCAGGCGTTTCACCTGCACATCGTAGATGAAATCGGGGTTCAGACGGATACCGTCCTTCTTTTCAACGTACTCGGAAAGCTGCTGCTTTTTAATACGCTTAATCTGCGCAAACTGGCTGATCACGGATTCATTGTCCTTGTATTCTTCTAATCCCTTAAGCTTATCCAGGTCGGTCACCCACGCCGAGCCGATTTTGTCGGTGATAAATCCGGAAAGCTCCCTATTGGAAAGGGCAAGCCAGCGGCGCTGGGTTATGCCGTTTGTCTTGTTGTTGAATCGCTCAGGATAAATATGATACCACTCTTTCAAGACAGTCGTTTTTAAAAGGTCAGTGTGAATTTCAGCAACACCATTGGTGGAGTGCGTAGCAAAAACAGCCATATTCGCCATGTGTATTCTGTTGGTGTCATCAATAATAAGATACGGTTTCTGCGCTTCGTCGGCAACACCCATTGAGGAAAGCTCTTTCTGAAGTTCTTTATTGAGCAGAACAACAACGCGGTAAACGTCCGGCAAAACGGATTTAAACAGCTTTGCGTCCCACTTTTCAAGCGCTTCCGCCATAATGGTATGATTCGTGTAAGCAAATGTCTGTTTCGCAATCTTGAGCGCCTTTTTGAAAGAAACCCCCTCTATGGAAAGAAGGCGGATCAATTCCGGAATGGATACGACCGGGTGTGTATCGTTCAGCTGGATTGCATATTCCGCGGAGAAGTTGGAAAAATCACTTCCATGCTTCTTTTGGTAGGTTCGGATCAAATCCTGCAGGGAAGCGCTGGAGAAAAAGTACTGTTGCTTCAGGCGCAGTTTTTTGCCTTTGTCGGTGTCGTCATTCGGGTAAAGCACGCTGGAAATTGCTTCCGCGCTGTCTTTTTCATGAACGGCCTGATCATATTTCTGATCGTTAAACAGCTTGAAATCAAAGTCGTGAAGCGGTTCCGCCTGCCATAGGCGCAGCGTATTCACCATGGTTGCGCCGTATCCGATCACCGGCATGTCATAGGGAACCGCATACACCGTCTGGTCTTTAAATTCAACTTTAATTTTGTCTTCTTCATGGCGTACCGACCACGGATCGCCGAAGCGCTGCCAATTATCCGCGGTTTCTTTTTGAAACCCGTCTTCGAAATATTGCTTGAACAGCCCGTATTTATAGCGGATTCCATAGCCGTTCAGCGGGATTTCCTGTGTTGCCGCGGAATCAAGGAAGCACGCAGCCAAACGCCCCAAACCGCCGTTGCCGAGCGCAGCGTCCTCTACATCCTCAAATATATTAATATCAATATTATTCTCATTGAACAGCTCTGACAATTGATTGAGCAGGCCAAGGTTCAGCAAATTGCTGTAGATCATTCGGCCGATCAGAAATTCCGCGGAGAAATAACAGCCTTTTTTGCCGTGCGTCTCACTCTCCCATTTGGGTCTTACATTTTTCATGGCCGCACGGGAAACCGCATTGTAAAGCTCGTCCGTATTTGCCGATTTCATGTCTTTGCCGTAGTCGAGTTCCAGAATGTTCAGAATATCGCTCTTAAATGTGTTCATCAAAACAGCTCCTCATATATGAGATATTTTCGATTATTTTCGAAATTCTTTCAGAATAATATCATTATTTCAATAGTGTGTCAACATATTATGCACATTCTTTCAGCAATCGACAATTTCCTTACAGATTCGGTCATAAGGATTTATAGAAAGTATTGAAATTGAATCTGATTTCAGTATATACTTGTGAGGATGAAAGAAATGAGGGATTTCATGCCTACAATCAAGGACATTGCAAACAAACTTGGCGTCGCGGTCAGCACGGTTTCAAAGGGACTGAACGGTGCAAGCGACATCAGTGAGGAAATGCGGCAGCTGGTGCTGGATACTGCCGTAGAGATGGGCTACGCTTCAAAAAAAGTTCAGATGCTCGGCAAACGCAAAGTCTGTGTACTCATCGAAAATATGGAGTATGAAAACATCGACCAATTCGGGTATGAAATCATCGTCGGATTTAAGCTGAGCGCGGCTCGCCGTCATTGTGACGTTACGGTAATTCCGAGCAGCTTAAATTTACAGACTACGGAGAAATTTGATTCCTATATGCTGAAATATGGTTACAGCGGCGCTTTTTTGCTCGGTTTTTCCCTGCATGACGACTACATCAATCAGCTGTATAAAACAACGGTGCCAACGGTTCTGCTTGACAATTATATTCCAAACAAAAATGTCGGCTATGTGGGGACTGATGGATTCAACGGTATTGACCTGGCCGTGAAGCATCTTGCGGACTACGGGCACAGGCGCATTGCGCTGCTGAACGGCTCCAAAAACAGCATGGTCACAAATGAACGGCAGCTGGCTTTTACACAAAGCATGGAGAAATACGCGCTGGATTTCGACCCCAATCTGATCACCAACGGGTACTATGTTCCGGAATGTGCAAAAGATCATGTCAGTACGTTTCTGGAGCGCGGCGCCACGGCCATTGTTTGTGCCAGTGACCTGATTGCGTCGGGCGTGATTGCCGAACTGCACCGCCTGGGAAAGCGTGTGCCGGAGGACGTCAGCGTGGTCGGGTTTGACGATCTGCCGATTGCACAACATTTGACGCCTACTTTGACTACCATCCGTCAGGATCGCGTTTCCATAGGAAAAAGCGCGTTTATGATGCTTGAGGAACTGATCGCCGGGGTAAGCATCAGTAAGCTGTTGCTGAAACCGGAGTTGATCATCAGAAATTCAACCGGAATTTGCCCTAAAAACGAGACTTAGCTTGCATTTTGATCCCGAAAGTGTTAATATCATAATTCAAGACAACACAGTGAAAAAGGAAGTACTCTTTCCATTTATCTGCCAAGAGAGGGCGTGCCGCGGCTGAAAACGCGCCTGCAGACCGGAACGGGGAAGTTCCCTTTGGAGTGGCGCGGCTGAAATTTCAGTAGGTTGCGACGGCTGGCACCGTTAACGGCCTCAAGAGTATAATTTTAGGGTGGTACCACGAAGTCAAGCTTCGTCCCTTTTTGGGGGCGGAGCTTTTTTGTATTCCTGTTCATTTTATACCGAAAGGAAGAAATGTAATGAAAGAAATGCTGGAGCAAATCCGCGAAAATGCCATTCGCGAATTGAATGACGCAAAAGGTCAGCAGGTTTTAGAAAATTTGAGAATCAAATACTTGGGTAAAAAAGGGGAATTGACTGCAATCTTGAAGCAGATGGGTGGCCTTTCTGCGGAAGAACGCCCGAAAATCGGTCAGCTGGCTAATGACGTGCGCGCCGTCATTGAGCAGGATCTGCTGCAGCGCGCTGCGGAACTGAAGGAAGGCGAGCTTGCCAAAAGGCTGGAACGTGAAAAGCTTGACGTGACCATGCCGGGCAAAAAGCACGAGCTTGGGGCCAAACATCCGCTTAGCATTGAGCTTGACGCCATCAAGGAAATCTTTGTCGGTATGGGCTTTGAAATTGTGGAGGGTCCGGAAGTCGAATATGACTATTACAATTTTGAGGCGCTGAACATTCCAAAGGATCACCCAGCACGCGATACGCAGGATACATTTTATATCAATGATAACATTCTGCTGCGCACTCAAACTTCTCCTGTACAGGTGCGTGTAATGGAAAAGCAGAAGCCGCCGATCCGCATCATTTCACCGGGCCGTGTTTACCGTTCCGACGCGGTGGACGCCACCCACTCCCCACTCTTCCATCAAATTGAAGGTCTTGTGGTTGACAAGGGGATTACCTTTGCAGATTTGAAAGGTACGCTGGAAACATTTGTGAAGCGGATGTACGGCGAAGATTCTGTCGTGCGTTTCCGCCCGCACCATTTTCCGTTTACGGAACCTTCCGCCGAAGTGGATGTGCAGTGCTTCAGCTGCCACGGAAAGGGCTGCCGCCTGTGCAAGGGCGAAGGCTGGATTGAAATTTTGGGCTGCGGCATGGTGCACCCAAAGGTGCTCAGCAACTGCGGAATCGACCCAGAGGTTTACAGCGGATTCGCGCTCGGCATGGGTTTGGAGCGCGTTGTCATGAGAAAATACAATATCGATGACCTGCGTCTTTTCTATGAAAACGACGTTCGGTTCCTGAAACAATTTTAATTTCTGAGGAGGCGTGAAAAAATGAATCTTTCCATGAAATGGTTAAAAGAGTTTGTTGCTTTGGATGAAATGCCAATGCGTGATTTTACGGAAGCTATGACAATGAGCGGCTCCAAGGTAGAGGGCTGGGAACCCGAAGGCAGTGAAATTGAGAACGTTGTAGTCGGGAAAGTACTTTCCCTTGACAGGCATCCTGACTCCGATCATCTTTGGATTACGCAGATAGACATTGGAGCGGACGCACCGGTTCAGATCGTAACCGGCGCACAGAACCTGAAAGTCGGCGATATAGTGCCGACAGCACTGCATAATTCCACGCTGCCCGGCGACAAAAAAATTAAAAAGGGAAAACTGCGCGGCATTGAAAGCAACGGTATGCTCTGCTCCCTCTCCGAATTGGGGCTGACAAAGCATGATTTCCCTTACGCGATTGAAGACGGCATCTTCGTTTTGCAGGAAGACTGCACGCTGGGGCAGCCGATTTGCGACGCGCTCGGTTTCAATGACACAAAGGTTGAGTTTGAAATCACCTCCAACCGCCCCGACTGTTTTTCCATGATCGGCCTTGCACGCGAAGCCGCCGCGACTTTTGACAAGCCGCTGATGCTGCATCAGCCTTCCGTGAAAGCGGGCCACGGTTCCTGCAGGGACTTACTGAATGTAAAGGTGGACGCGGCGGACCTTTGCTCCGTTTACCACGCGCGCATTGTCAAAAATGTCCGCGTAAAGCCTTCCCCGCGCTGGATGCGTGAGCGCCTTCGCGCAATGGGTGTACGTCCCATCAATAATATCGTGGATATTACAAACTATGTGATGCTGGAGTACGGTCAGCCGATGCACTCGTTTGACCTTCGATTTATTGCGGGAAGCCGGATTCATGTGCGCCGCGCGCAGGGCGGTGAATCCATTACCACACTGGACGGCGTAGAACGTACTTTGACACCGAAGAACCTTGTCATCGCCGACGCGGAAAAGCCGATTGCCATTGCCGGTGTAATGGGCGGGGAATTCAGCGGTATTGTGGACGATACCACAACCATCGTATTTGAATCTGCCTGCTTTGACGGCGCTTCCGTACGCACAACCGCACGCGATCATGGAATGAGAACGGACGCTTCCTCCCGGTACGAAAAAGGGCTTGACCCGAACAACTGTCTGCCCGCACTGGAGCGCGCCTGTGAACTGGTTGAACTACTGGACGCAGGCGATGTTTTGGACGATGTGATTACAGACAGCCACTTTGAAAGCGGTCGCAGAAGAATTCACCTGGATACAGACTGGACGAATCGTTTTCTTGATATTCAACTCACAACGGAGCAGATGAAATCCATTCTGCAAAAACTGGACTGTGAGTTTGACGGCGACGATATTTTGATTCCCACCTTCCGCCCCGACCTACAGCATAAGGCCGATATTGCGGAGGAAATCGCGCGCTTTTACGGCTACAATAAAATTCCGGGCACCCCGCTCCCCGGCGGCGCACAGGGAAAATACTCCGTCCGTCAGAAGTTTGAGCGTACCGTCAGTGACACAATGCTGGCGATTGGCGCAAGCGAGATTATGACATACTCTTTTATCAGCCCGAAATATTATGATAAAATCCGTATGCCCGCCGATGCTGCGCTGCGTAGATCCATCGTGATTTCAAATCCTTTGGGCGAAGATACAAGCATTATGAGAACGACAGCGCTTCCTTCCATGATGGAGGTGCTTGCTCGTAATTACAATAACCGCAATGCGCAGGCCTGCCTGTTTGAGCTGGCAAGCGAATACATTCCAACAACCGAAGATCAGCTGCCGAGCGAAAAAACGAGCCTGATTGTCGGCATGTACGGCGGCGATTCCGATTTCTTTACGGCAAAAGGAATGGCGGAGCAGATTCTGGAAAAGCTTTCTGTAACCGATTACGAAATAGAAGCATCTTCGGAAGAATACAGCTACCACCCCGGCCGCTGCGCCGTGCTGACGCTTGCCGGTCAGCGCCTCGGCATTATTGGTGAAATACATCCGAAGGCGGCTGAAAACTACGGGATTGAAGGCCGTGTTTACAGCTTTACCCTTGATGTTGACCTGATGTTTGAACACGCGAAAACCGAAAAGACCTATACTCCCCTGCCGAAGTTCCCGGCGGTGACTCGCGACCTTGCGCTCCTGTGCGACGAGAGCATTCCCGTACTCACGCTTGAAAAAGCGATCACACGCGGCGCGGGTGCCCTGCTCGAGAAAATTGAACTGTTCGATGTATATCAGGGAGAGCAAATCGAGAGCGGCAAAAAAAGCGTGGCGTTCAGCATCGTGCTGCGTTCCGGCGATAATACGCTGACAGACGAGCATACCGCGGCTGTGATGAAAAAGGTCATGAAAGAGCTTGAAAAAATCGGCGCTGTATTGCGCTCCTGACAGCATCGTTCATAAAAAGTTCTTGAATTTATTTTGCTTATGTTGTATTATGACAGTACTGGAGGTGTTTCCATGCTTGATAAGACAATGACATTTTCTTTGGGTGATGACCGAGAAGGGGACATTAAAAAGATCCTCACCATTGTATATGACGCATTGAAAGAAAAAGGGTATAACCCGATCAGTCAGATCGTTGGCTATATTCTATCGGAAGATCCCACTTACATCACCACACATAACAGCGCGCGCAGTCTTATTCGCAGGATAGACCGAGACGAATTGTTACAGGTTTTGCTGAAATCCTATCTGGGTGAATAAACCCCCTTGCAGTGGGCATATCAGTTGAATAAAAAGGAGGATTACGAATGGATGAAAACAAAGAGATCGCAGAGCAGTTCCCTACCTACAAAGGAAAACCCTTGGTACGCTGCGGTGATGTGATTTATTACGGAAGCATGAAAGATAAATACGTTGTGAAACTTGAAATTAAAAGCAAGAAAAAAGTAAATGACTTGGAAGTAGCCGATAAGGTTTCTGTTCAATTGATGTATACGGATCAAAATATCCGTGCCCGCAAACAGATTGTGAAATCCAGTGAGAAAAACGGCCTATACCTTGCTATGGATATTGCCGATGCATGGCTTTCAAGAGCTTTGGCTGAATGATTTATATGACACGAAAGGCGATACGGAATTTTCCGTATCGCCTTTTTACTTTTACTGTTCAATTGATCAGCATCCAATATCGTGCCGATAATGCATCCCGTTAAAGGAAATGTCTGATACCGCAGCATAGGCATTTGCCGTTGCTTCTTCCAACGACGTTCCCAGCGACGTAACACCGAGCACCCGCCCGCCGTTTGTCAGGAACTTTCCGTCTTTGCAAACAGTCCCCGCGTGGTAAACGGTCGCGTGTTCTGTCTGGCCATGATCGTCCAATCCCGAAATTTCGAGCCCCTTTGGGTAATCCCCAGGGTATCCCGGTGCCGCAAGTACCACACAGGCACAGGCGTCGTCGCTCCATTCAATGGGCTGCTCCTCCAGGCGCTCGTCTATGATTGCTTCCAGTATATCCACCAAATCGGTTTTCAGCCTTGGCAGCACGACCTGCGTTTCCGGGTCGCCAAAACGTGCGTTATACTCAATTACTTTCGGACCCTCCTGTGTCAGCATAAGGCCGAAATACAGGCAGCCTTTGAAGGGTCTCTCCTCCTGCTTCATGGCGCGGATTGTCGGCAGAAAAATATTCTTCATGCAGTTTTCCGCAATTTCATCAGTATAATATGGATTCGGACTGATCGTACCCATTCCGCCGGTGTTGGGCCCTTTGTCATGGTCAAATACGCGTTTATGGTCTTTTGAAGAAACCATGGGTTTTATGCAGGCGCCGTCCGTGAACGCCAGTACCGAAACCTCAGGCCCGGTCAGAAATTCTTCGACCACAACACGGTTACCCGAAGCGCCGAACACCCTATCCTCCATAATCGTATGAACTGCGTTTTTTGCTTCTTCATAATTTTCAGCAATAATCACGCCCTTTCCCAGCGCAAGGCCGTCGGCCTTGATCACCACCGGGTATTTCCCCTGCCGCTGAACATAGGAAAGCGCGTTATCGGGAACCTCGAATACCTCATAGTCGGCTGTCGGAATATGATAACGCTTCATCAGCTCTTTCGAAAACACCTTGCTGCTCTCAATCATCGCGGCGTTTGCGTGCGGACCGAAAGCACGGATTCCGGCGGCTTCGAGCGCGTCCACCATGCCCGCCGCGAGAGGGTCATCCGGCGCAACAAAGACGAGGTCAATCCGGTTTTCCTGTGCGAACTTCACCACGCCGCTGATGTCCGAGACAGGAATATCCACACATTCCGCGTCTTGTGCGATGCCGCCGTTACCGGGCGTACAGTAAAGCGTAAGCGGCCTGGGGCTCGTTTTCAGCTTCCGAATAATCGCGTGTTCGCGGCCGCCGCCGCCAATCACCAGTATTTTCATGGAATTTCCCGCTTTCCGTTAGTGGTGAAACAGGCGCGCGCCTGTAAACGCCATAGCAATATTATATTTATTGCAGGTTTTAATCACGTGGTCATCACGAATAGAACCGCCGGGCTGTGCAATATAGCAAACCCCGGATTTATGCGCGCGATCAATATTGTCCCCAAACGGGAAGAATGCGTCCGAACCGAGTGAGACACCTGTTAATTCAGAAAGCCACTGCTTCTTTTCTTCCCTCGTGAGCGGTTCCGGTTTTTCCTCAAAAAAGTTCTGCCAAACCCCGTCTTCCAGCACATCAATATCATCCTCGGATATGTAAACGTCAATGGTATTGTCGCGGTCGGGGCGGCGGATATCCTTTCGAAATTTCAGATTCATGACCTTTGGATGCTGACGCAGGTACCACACGTCCGCTTTATTGCCAGCAAGGCGCGTGCAGTGGATGCGGGACTGCTGCCCCGCGCCGACGCCGATCACCTGCCCGTCTTTCGCGTAGCATACCGAATTGGACTGTGTGTATTTCAGCGTAATCAACGAAATCAGCAAATCGCGCTTCGCATCCTCCGAAATGACCTGATTTTCTGTTACCAGATTCACAAGCATTGAACCGTTAATTTGAATTTCATTTCTACCCTGCTCGAACGTAATGCCGTAAACGTCCTTGCACTCAATCGGGTTCGGGCGGTAAGAAGAATCCATTGAGACAATATTATAACTGCCTTTACGTTTCGATTTTAGAATAGCGAGTGCTTCATCAGTATAGCCGGGCGCAATAATACCATCCGAAACTTCACGCGCAATCAGCGCCGCTGTTTCTTTGTCGCAAACATCGGAAAGCGCAATCCAGTCTCCGTAAGAGGACATACGGTCCGCTCCCCTTGCCATGGCGTAAGCGCTGGCAAGCGGAGAAAGCGGTAAATCATCTACAAAATAGATTTTTTTCAGCGTTTCGGAAAGCTCGCACCCAACGGCTGCGCCGGCGGGGCTTACATGCTTAAACGAGGCGGCGGCAGGCAGCCCCGTGGTTGTTTTCAGCTCCTGAACTAACTGCCAGCTGTTGAACGCGTCCAAAAAATTGATGTATCCCGGCTTTCCGTTCAGTACCTGAACAGGAAGTTGGCTTCCGTCCTTCATAAAAATGCGCGACGGCTTTTGATTGGGATTGCAACCGTATTTCAAAGAAATTTCAGACATTTTTCCTCTCCTCACTGATTTTTATTGACAATTCTGGTTTCAGTCAACCGATTTTTCAGATTGATAAAACGGGTGAAAAGTGAAACCTTATTTTCCGGGTTTAAACTGCGCCAGAGTGCTTCCGTAAAGGTGTCGATATCGCCGTAGATACCAACCCGAGTGGGTTCCCCGTCAAAAGACGGAAGCGGATTCCCGTCGCCTGCGTAAGTGTGAATCAAGTGCCCCTCTCCATTGATAGGGGAATTGTACTCATAAAAATAACGCTGCACCGAAGAAGGATCGCCGTCCGCGCTTTTCAGTATGGACAGCCGGTAGTTCCCGTCCGATTCGAGAATTCCGGAAATGCGGGGCGTATAATTCGGCTTGTCCGGCTCAAATGTGCGGATACGCAACGCGTCGGCAAAAGTTCGTTCCTGCTTCAAATAGTCAAAAACGGTGTCGGTCTGATCGCCGTTTGTTACAATTGTCGTTTGTCCCAAAACACGTACGGGAGAATAAATAATGAGCGACGGATCTTCCAGCTTTGCCGTATCAAACGCCTGTGTACGGATTCCGGCACCCTCTTCCACAAAAACGCGGTTGCGGCTGTTTTCGCTGCGTCCCATAATAAAATAGGCAATTACTGCGTTAACCCCATCGGAACTTCTTCCGAGTAGAATGCCGCGGCCTGGATAGTCGTTTGTTCCCAGTACCGTTTCAATACGTCTGATTTCCATTTTTAATCCTCCTGTATCTTTGTTTTTCCGTTTTGCACCGCTATTTCTCCCCGGCAAAACAACGCGACCGCTTGGGGAAGAAGCTGCCACTCAGCCTGTTCCATGACCCGATGCTGCAAAACCTCGGGTGTATCGTCCTGAAAAACCTCTACCGCTTTTTGCAGGATAATCGGCCCGCCGTCACACACCTCGTTGACAAAGTGAACCGTTGCCCCGGTAACCTTAACCCCTCTTCGCAGTACTTCCTCGTGAACCTTCAGGCCGTAATACCCGGCTCCGCAAAAGGAAGGGATTAATGCAGGGTGAACGTTGATAATCTTATTTTCGTACCGATGAATTACCGTTTCGCTGATGATGGTCATAAAACCCGCCAGAACGATCAGCTCGATATTGCTCCCATGCAGCAGTTTCAGCAGCGCGGCATCGTATTCCGCCTGACTGGGGAAATCACGGCGCGGCAGAACCACCGAGGAGATACCGGCCCGCTTTGCGCGTTCCAGCGCAAAAACACCTTCCCTGCTCGAAATGACCAGTTTGATTGCTCCGCCGCCAAGCTCGCCGGATTTTTCCGCGTCAATCAGTGCCTGAAGATTTGTGCCGCCGCCGGAAACCAAAACGGCAATGTTCAGCATAAAACCACGCCTTCTTCGCTGGAAGCTACACAGCCGATCACACTGGCCTGCTCGCCCAGGGCGTTCAGCGCTTCAACCGCCTGATTTGCCTGCTCCTTTGCCACAACCATGCACATGCCGATTCCCATATTGAATGTATTGAACATATCACGCTGTGAAATATTGCCCTGCTGCTGAATCAGCGTAAAAATCGGCAGTTCGGGCAGAGCGGAGATTTCAATCTTTGCGGTCGTATTCGGTTTGAGCATACGGGGAATATTTTCAAAAAATCCACCACCGGTAATATGGGAAATTGCTTTTACGGAAATTTTTTCTGTCAGCGCCAGTACTGATTTTACGTAGATTCTGGTCGGCGTCAGCAATTCTTCACCGATGGTATGCCCAAGGCTGTCCACGTACATACCGATATTTTTTTCGCTGATATTGAAGACCTTGCGGACAAGTGAAAATCCGTTGGAATGCACGCCGGAAGAACGCAGTCCGATGATTGCGTCGCCCTCCTGCACCTGTGAACCGTCAATGATGCGCTCTTTGTCGGCCATTCCGACAGAAAAACCGGCAAGATCGTATTCGTCCACGGGGTAAAATCCGGGCATTTCGGCAGTTTCTCCACCGATCAGCGCACAGCCGGACTGCACACAGCCCTCCGCAACACCGGAAACAATCTGCGCAACTTTTTCGGGCTCGTTTTTTCCGACCGCCAGATAATCAAGGAAAAACAGCGGTTTCGCGCCGCAGCACACCACATCGTTGACGCACATTGCCACGCAGTCAATTCCAACCGTATCGTGCTTGTCCATTAAAAACGCAATCTTTAGCTTTGTACCGACTCCGTCCGTTCCGCTGACCAGAACCGGCGTGTGAATCCCCTGTAAATCCGGTTGAAACAGGCCACCGAATCCGCCGATACCTGACACCACGCCCGGAACAACTGTTCGCGCGACATGTGTTTTCATGAGCTCAACCGCCTTATAGCCTGCGGTTACATCAACGCCAGCCGCTTTATAACTTTCACTGAAGCTTTTCATAAATCACCATTTCTCCTTGCGCATCATTCATTAAATCAATTGGCTGCCAAACATTAAAATCAATTCAGCCGTATTACAGCTCCCGAATTTTTTCCTGAATGGCGACGTCCTTTTTGGCGACACCGTCTGCCATTTCGCGCTTCATAAGCTCCAGTTTGGCTGAGAGCGCTTCATCAGACAGTGCCAGAATCTGCGCCGCAAGAATCGCGGCATTTTCCGCGCCGTCAATCGCGACAGTCGCTACGGGAATGCCGCTTGGCATCTGTACGGTAGCGAGCAGCGCGTCAAGGCCGTCTAGTGTGGAGGACTTGACCGGAATCCCGATGACCGGCAGCGTTGTGTGCGCGGCAAGCACCCCGGCAAGATGCGCTGCCTTGCCAGCCGCTGCAATAATAACACCGAATCCCTGCTCTTTTGCCGAGGAAGAAAATTCAGCCGCTGCCAGCGGTGTGCGGTGCGCGGACATCACATGTACCTCAACCGGAATCCCCCACGCTTTCAATTTTTTCACTGCAGCAGAAACCGTCGGGAAATCGCTGTCGCTTCCCATAATAACCGCTACCTTTTTATCAGACATTAGAAGCACCTCAAATCTTGTTTTTCCATCATAGGGATCCATATAGTCAGTTAATTTGAAAACAAGACCAATCTCCATTTTCTTGGATGCTTTCTAAAGTTAACTGACTATAAAACAAAACGCAGGCTGCGCGAAACGCCACGCAGCCTGCACTTTATTTTACCAACCGAAAGATTGCGCAATTTGACAGTCCTTCATTCTGGTATTCCTTGTTTTTTCACCGGAAGAACTCATCATTGCACAACCTCCGAAACAGATGTTATGTTTATTGTATGAGATTATTTGATTAATTTCAATAGATATGAACTGAAAAATACAAATTTGTTAAGAAACGGTTATGCTATTCGTATTTATATGCGTGTTTTTGTTTATTCTGACATTGTTATTTCGCCAGATTGGAATCTCCGCGCACCAATTCACTCAGTGAAGTGGCAAGTCCCGCAAAAGACTGAATGTTGGAAGGAATAATAATTTTGGTTGCCTTCCCGTCTGCGGCTTTGCCGAATGCTTCAAGGCTTTTCAGTGCAAGCACATTTTCGCCCGGGTTTGATTCGTTCAAAAGCTTAATGCTGTCTGCCATAGCCTGCTGTACCAGAATAATTGCCTGCGCCTCACCCTGCGCCTGACGGATTTTGGTTTCTTTTGCAGCGTCCGCGCGCAGAATTGCGGATTCCTTTTCACCTTCCGCCACCAGAATCGCACTTTGCTTTTCGCCTTCCGCCGTCAGAATCTGTGCGCGGCGCTCGCGTTCCGCCTTCATCTGCTTCTCCATGGACTGCTGGATTTCCTGCGGCGGAATAATATTTTTCAGTTCCACACGGTTTACCTTAATGCCCCACGCATCGGTGGCTTCGTCCAGAATCGTGCGAATCTTTGTGTTGATCACATCGCGCGAAGTAAGGGTGTGGTCGAGCTCCAGTTCACCGATGATATTGCGGAGGGTTGTTGCGGAAAGGTTTTCGATCGCCGCCAGCGGACGCTCCACACCGTAAGCATACAGCTTCGGGTCAGTGATCTGAAAATAGATTACCGTGTCAATCTGAATCGTAACGTTATCCTTGGTAATCACAGGCTGCGGGGGAAAATCAATAACCTGTTCCTTAAGTGAAACCTTCTTTGCGATTTTGTCAATAAACGGGATTTTGAAATGCAGACCGGTCGCCCATGTGCTGTGATATGCGCCCAGGCGTTCAATGACATATGCATTTGCCTGAGGTACGACCTTGATGTTTGAGATAAGAATCAGAATAATAATAATTGCCAGTGCGATTAAAACATATGCTCCGAAATTCATAATAAAAGCTCCTCTCTAATTTTCAATGATTTCCACAAGCGCGTTGCTGTAAATGTATCTCTTGCCATTCAAATCGAATTTCACTCTCCCGGAATCATCGATATCAACATCGATTTTTCCTTCGTACGCCGCAATTTTGTTACCGTTGTAGCTGTAGATGTTCACCGTGCGGTTCAACCCGCCAGACAGATCGCTGTGAACATCTTTTCCCCAGCGCTCCATCGAGGCACAGCCCGCAATGGATAAAACCAGCGCCAAACTCAAAATTCCAGCGACAATTTTACGCTTCATCAGTCCCCTCCAATGCCGATAAATCGACAATTAATTTAACGCCTTCAATTGCTTCAACCTGTACATTCTTTCCCGCTTCTATCACAGCACCGCTTTTGCTGCGCGCTGTCCAGATGCTTCCCATTACGTTGACTTGGCCGGTGCCAAGCTGATTATTGATTTTCACCGTGACAAGTCCGGTCTTTCCTATGTAGCGGCCCGCGTTCGTGTCCTCACGCTTAAAATTCATCAGCTTCTTTACAAGGGGCCTTGTGAAAATCAGCGTGAGCGCAGTGACGACGACAAAAACCACAACCTGCAGCCACACGGCCGCACCGCACAGTTCGGCAATGAGTGCGCCAATACCGCCTGCTACAAACCAAATGGAAACAAGCTGCGCCGTTGATCCCTCGACGACTGCCGCCACAATAATGGCTGCAAGCCAGATGTACGACATTCTCTCATCCATGTTCCTACTCCTTTCTCAAGATTGATGATAGTGTAACATATGCACCAAATGAACACAAGATCGCAAAAAAGCGGAAAAACGGCAATTTAATCCGATTTCTCATGACTTGCCGCTGCATCTGGTCGGATTGCAGTCACACGGGGCAAGACGTGGCGGCGCTTTACCTGCCGTTAAAACGATAACGAATTTTTACTATAATATTTTTGAATGGTTCTGTTTTTATCCTGAACCTATTGCTTAAGGCACAAAAAAACAGACGCCGTTACGACGTCTGTTCTCTGTTTTAAAAATGGAAGTTGATTAATACATGCCGCCCATGCCCGGGTCAGCCGGCATTGCAGGAGCCGCAGCAGGCTCTTTAATATCGGTCACAAGGGATTCTGTGGTCAGCACCATGATGGCCACGGAAGCCGCGTTCTGCAGCGCGGAACGGGTGACCTTAGTCGGGTCAACAATACCGAAGCCGAGCATATCGCCGTATTCCTCAGTCAGTGCGTTAAAACCATAGCCGATCTTATTGGATCTCTTAATATTTTCGACGATTACAGAACCTTCCAGACCTGCGTTGGCAGCAATCTGGCGGATAGGCTCTTCCAAAACTTTCAGCACAATTTTCGCGCCGGTTTTTTCGTCGCCTTCAGCTGTGTCAACAACAGCCTGAACGTCGTCGTATGCGTTGATGAGTGCAACGCCGCCGCCCGCTACGATACCTTCCTCAACAGCCGCTTTGGTTGCAGCAAGAGCATCTTCAATGCGGAGCTTCTTTTCTTTCATTTCGATTTCAGTTGCAGCGCCGACCTTAATGACTGCTACACCGCCCGCGAGCTTTGCAAGACGCTCCTGCAGCTTTTCACGGTCAAAGTCGGAAGTTGTGGTTGCAATCTGGGAACGAATCTGGTTCACTCTTGCGGTGATTTCAGATTTGTCGCCCATTCCGTCTACGATCACGGTATTTTCCTTGTCTACTTTGACCTGACGTGCATGGCCAAGCTGCTCAACGGTGGCATCTTTCAATTCCAGACCGAGTTCTTCGGAAATAACCTGGCCGCCGGTCAGAACAGCGATATCCTGAAGCATTTCTTTTCTTCTGTCGCCGAAGCCGGGTGCCTTTACGCCGACACAGTTAAAGGTGCCGCGCAGTTTGTTCAGAATCAGCGTGGTGAGCGCTTCGCCTTCAATATCTTCCGCAACGATGACAAGCTTTTTGCCGGTCTTCAAAATTGTTTCAAGCAAAGGCAGAATTTCCTGAATATTGGAAATTTTCTTGTCCGTAATCAGAATATATGCGTCGTCGATGACAGCTTCCATCTTTTCGGTATCTGTAACCATGTAAGGAGAAATATATCCGCGGTCGAACATCATGCCTTCCACGACTTCGGAATATGTCTCAGCGGTCTTGGACTCTTCAACAGTGATGACGCCGTCCGCGGAAACCTTTTCCATAGCCTCGGCAATCAGTTTGCCAACAAATTCGTTGGAAGCGGAAATGGTTGCTACGCGGGCGATATCGTCGGAACCGTCCACTTTTTTGGAATGGTCGGACAGGGACTTCACAGCAGCGTCAACCGCCTTCTGTACACCCTTTTGCAGAATCATCGGGTTTGCGCCGGAGGTAACGTTCTTCATGCCCTCGCGAATCAGCGCCTGCGCGAGCAGTGTCGCTGTTGTAGTACCGTCGCCGGCAACATCGTTGGTCTTAATGGAAACTTCTTTTACCAGCTGTGCGCCCATGTTTTCGAAAGGATCGTCCAGCTCAACTTCCTTCGCGATGGTAACGCCGTCGTTCGTAATCAGCGGAGCACCGAATTTTTTGTCAAGCACAACATTGCGGCCCTTCGGACCGAGTGTAATCTTAACGGTATCGGCGAGCTGATTAATGCCGCTTAAAAGAGCTTTTCTGGCATCTTCGCCATAAATAATCTGTTTTGCCATGTTAATTCCTCCAATTTGAATGATATATCGAATAAACTAAAAATTCAGAATTAAATCTTATCTGTTCATAAAAAAGCCGACGAGCTCTTAAAACAAGATTTATTCGACAACAGCGAGAATGTCGCTCTGACGAACGATTGTATAATCTTCACCGTCGATTTTAACTTCTGTACCGGAGTATTTGCTGGTAATGACTTTATCGCCGACCTTAACATACATCTCTACGTCTTTACCGTCAACAACGCCGCCCGGGCCAACTTCGATTACGTCTGCAATCTGCGGTTTTTCCTTAGCAGCTCCGGCAAGAATAATGCCGCTCTTTGTGGTTTCTTCGGCTTCTTCCATTTTAATAAGAACTCTGTCCAATAATGGTTTAATCGTCATAATATGTCCTCCTTAATAATTTTCAAAAATTATCAAATATTACTTAGCACTCTTTACTCTTGAGTGCTAAAACTATTTTAGCTACTTGTTGGTAAAAAATCAATAGGTTTTCCAAGAAAAAATACAATTTAATAAATTATTTACAATTATTTTGTATTCCCTCCGGAATCAGAAAACGCACAGTTTTTGCGAGTACCTGAAACGCAACACTGTCAACAAAGCAGCAGTCGCCGTCAAAGTTTGCGGCAATCGGTTTTCGGGCATCGACGCGCATGCTTTTCCCCCGCCGGAACGTGACCAGCTCACGGAAAAGCGGAGATTCCAGATGCCTGCCCGCCTTATACACCTGCACAAGCGCAGGAATGCGGTACAGCGGCGGTTTTTTCACCAATAAGAAATCAAGCAAGCCGTCATTCGGCAGCGCCTGCGGCGCTCCGCAGTATCCGCCGCCGTAATATCTTCCGCTTCCCGCAAGGGCAAACAAATAAGTACCCTCAAAAATTTGATCGCCGTCAATCGTCACCTTCAGATTTTCTCCCATTTTCCCCAGCAGCACTTTCACAAGTGCCAGGTTATAGGCAGCCGGCCCGCTGACAAAGGGAACATTCTTGAATTTCATCATTTCGTAGGCGACTTTTGCGTCTAATCCCATAGAACACATATTGATAGACAAATTCCCATCGGACTCAATCATATCCACCCACTGAGATTTCGCGTTTAGTTGCCTTGCAGGGGATAAAAACTCTTCCATCTGCCCATATGTTTTAACATAATCATTCCCGGAACCGCATGGGACAACGCCTACTTCCACGTTTTCCAGTCCTACCGCGCCCGCGGCTACTTCACTGAGCGTGCCGTCGCCGCCGAAGGCAAAAATGCGCACAGCATCCCCCTTGTCACCGTGCTGCCGTGTCAGCTCGGTCGCCTGCCTGGGCTGTGCCGTAACATGACACATATACTCAATCCCCTGCTGGCGAAAGTAATCCTGAAACAGCGGCAGCACCGTCTGATAAGGATTTGTCTTTCCTGCCGCGGGATTTACAATGAAAACATACCGCATTGTTTTGTTCTCCCGTACTCTCCTCGTATTCTGCCCACTATTCGGATATTTATTTAAAGAACATATAATACTGGCACTTAATCATGCCGTTATAAAGCTTTCTCCGACGGTCTGCTTTGCGTCCGAAGCAGTCTTCAAAGGTTTCATCGGGACTGATCACGCCATAGCTCCAGCCGTGCCTGCGCTCAAAGACATTTCCCATTGTGCTGTAAAGTTCTTCGGCCTGACGGGCATCGAGAAGCCGCTCACCGTAAGGGGGATTGCAGATTACGCAGCCATATTCGCCTTCCGGCTGGAACTGCTCTATGGAACGCTTCTCCGCGCGAATATTGGCAATGACGCCGGCCTTGCGCGCATTTTCAAGAGTCAGCGAAACCGCGGCGCCGTCAATGTCGTAACCATGCCCTGTAAACGTGGAATCCCGGCGAACCAGATCCTGTGCACGCGCCTTTTCCCGCTGCCAGACACTCCTGTCAACGGTACTCCAGCTTTCCGCGGAAAAATGCCGCTGTAAGCCGGGCGCGATATTCAACGCGTATAGAGCCGCCTCAATCAGAATGGTTCCGGAACCGCAGAACGGGTCAATAAAATTAGCGTCCCTGCGCACCCGGGACAAATACACCATGGCCGCGGCCAGTGTTTCCTTAATCGGCGCTTCCGTGGAGTTTGCCCGGTAACCGCGTTTATGCAGGCCCGCGCCGGAGGTATCAATCATAATACTGACCTGGTCTTTCATAATCAGAAACTGAATCTGAACCAAAGCGCCGGACTCTTCAAACCAGTTGACCTGATATTTTGATTTCAGTCGTTCTACAACGGCTTTCTTTATGATGGACTGGCAATCGGGAATACTGGCGAGCTTTGAGTTCAGGCTTCTTCCCTTTACCGGAAACGCATCGTTTTTCTGAATCCAGCGTTCCCAAGGCAGCGCTTTTACCTGCTGGAACAATTCCTCGAAGTTCCGAGCCTGAAATGACCCCAGTTGGATTAGGACTCTTTCAGAATAGCGGGAGTTGAGGTTGGCACGGGCAAGCATAGTATCGGAGCCGTCGAAAAGCACGCGCCCGTTCTGCGGCTCCACATTCTTTGCTTCCATCATTTTCAGTTCGTCGGCTACAAGGCCTTCTATCCCCAATAGGCAGGGGCAAACCAATTTAAAATCTTCCATATTTTCTCCAAAACAAATGGGGCTGCGTACAACAGCCCCAAAGATTTATAGGTAACTAATCTATCAGGCACCTTACACATGCAAAGGCGGGTGCGGCAATATTCTATTATTCCATATCGGGTTCCAATAATCCGTAGTTTCCGTCTTTCCGCTTATAAACCACATTAATTTCATTGGTTTGCTCATCACGAAACATAAAAAACTGGTGTCCCAACATGTTCATTTGCAGGATAGCCTCTTCCACACTGAGCGGCTTTACAAAAAAGTGCTTTGTACGAACGATTTTATACTCTTCCGAAACATCTTCTTCCGTTGAGTGCAGGTAATCCTCTACATATTCATCCAGCGCAACGGAGTGAATCTGTTTTTCCAGCCTGTTCTTATTTTTGCGGATCTGGCGGCCAAGCGAACTGATGACTTGATCAAGCGCATCGTTCATCTCAAAATCAGTTGACTCCGCACGGAAGATCATTCCCTGTGACCAAATGGTTATTTCAACGGTCTGGCGGTTTCGTTCCAAGGTAACTACAACGTTGGCCTCGGCGTCTTCATCAAATATTCTGTCAAAACGCGATAACTTCTTTTGCGCAAGCTCTTTAAAATTATCTCTTAAATTCACTTTTCTGCCTGAAATCGTAACTTTCATGCCAACATCTCCTTGTAATATAGAATAGATAGATATTTGTGAGATCTGTCCACCTATAATATATCATAATTCCCAAAGAAATACCAGACCTTGCGTAATTAAATGGTTATATTTCCGTGACGCGTTACATGGCAGCCCACATTCACGGCGACAGGCAGGCCCGCGATATGGGTTGCAAACTGCTCAATATTAACAGCGAGCGCGGTCGTTTCGCCGCCAAAGCCCTGAGGGCCGATATTCAGCTGATTAACGGCTTCGAGCATACGTGCCTCCAGTTCAGCGTAAAACGGGTCGCCGTTCGGCTGCGACACCGGGCGGCAAAGCGCCTTTTTGGCAAGCTGCGCACACTTTTCAAAATCGCCGCCGATGCCGACACCCAGTACAATCGGAGGGCATGGATTGCTGCCCGCGATGCGTACGGTTTCGGTCACGAAATCGATGATGTCCTGCTCACTGGCGGACGGCGTAAACATTTTAATCCGGCTCATGTTCTCGCTGCCAAAGCCCTTCGGTGCCACAGTCAGCGAAATTCGTTCACCCGGTACCAGACGGGTGTGGAGCACGGCGGGAGTGTTATCCCCGGAGTTTACACGCCGCAGCGGGTCGGAAACGACGGAACAGCGGAGCAGGCCTTCCTCATATCCTTGCCGTACGCCCTCGTTGACCGCGTCTTCAAAAAAGCCGCCCGTAATATGAACTTCCTGCCCGACTTCGGCAAAAATAACCGCCATGCCGGTATCCTGGCAGACGGGTATTTTCAGATCGCGCGCCGCATCCATATTTGCACACAGGTCTGACAAAATTGCTTTTCCAATCTGAGAAGTCTCTGTTTGTGCGGCGGCATTGATTTTATGTTCCAAGTCAGCAGGTAAGACGCGGTTTGTTTCCACACAGAGCCGCTTTATCGCTTCTGTAATTTGTGAAGCATCAATTTCCCGCATACACTCACCTCTTTGCTACAATTTTACCGGACGCGATTACAAGCCGCGGCTTTGAGGTCATTGCCAACGGGTCGGTGTCAAACACAACGAGATCAGCGTCTTTCCCGGCTTCAATGGAGCCGACACGGGAATCAATTCCGCAGATCACGGCGGGATAAATAGTAATTGCTTTCAGCGCTTCTTCCGCGGCCATTCCCTCTCTTACGGCAAGGCCGGCACAGGTGGGCAGATATTGCAGAGGAATGACCGGGTGGTCGGTCACGATTGCCGTCGGAACGCCCTTCGCGTTTAATATACCGGCGTTAGCGGGCGTCAGATTATGGAGCTCCGGCTTGGAGCGGTCTGTGAGGAACGGCCCGGCCAAAACGCGCGTCCCCTCTTTTTTCAGTCCGTCGGCAATCAGGTAGCCTTCCGTTCCGTGAACAATGACATAATTCAGCTGAAATTCCTTCGCGATACGAATTGCGGTGTAAATATCATCCGCACGGTGCGCATGGAAATGAACTTCGATTTCACCCTTCAGCGCGGGAATCAGCGCTTCCGCTTTCATATCGTATTCCGGCGGGTCAATATCCTCATCGGACTGCGCGTGTTCCGTATCCTGCATATAGCGCTGCGCCTTAAATAATTCCTCGCGAATCAGCGCAGCAGTCGCCATACGCGTAGTGGGTGCCTGACTTTTTCCGTGATAGACGGATTTCGGATTTTCGCCCAGAGCCATTTTCATAGCAACCGGCGCTTTTACGATCATTTCGTCAATGCAGGTTCCATACGTTTTGATCGCGGCAAGCTGGCCGCTGATTGGATTGGCGCTTCCGGGGCCGGTTACTACCGTTGTCACGCCGGCTTCCAGTGCCTCGGTAAAACAGCGGTCCATTGGGTTGATCGCATCGATTCCGCGCAGCTGCGGAGTAACAGGGTCGGTTTCTTCATTCAGATCATCGCCCTCGAAGCCAAGGCTGTCCTCACACATACCCAGATGCGTGTGCGCGTCGATAAAACCCGGGTACACGCCCGCGCCGTGAACGTCAACAAGTTCCTCCTCAGTCGCGGGGAGTTTGTCCATGCTGCCTAAGGCGGAAATTTTGCCTTCTTCTATTTGAATCCATCCGTTGGGAATCACGTCGGATGCCATAGTATAAATCTTAGCGTTAATGATGTACATGTTTTGACCATCCCTTCACTGCCAAGTTTGAAAACATGTTTTTCAAACTTCCTCCAGCATCTCACAAGTACGAAGTAAAATAGCGGAGTGCGTGCACTCCGCTATTGCTGTTTACCTGTTGGGGTTCGAATTGCCATGTTTCACAAACCCGCCGCGTTTGGAATCAAGTCCTTTTTTCAAGTCAGACATTTTCTCGTCGCTGGTCTGCTTGAATTTAGACATCATGTCCTCAAAACTGGCAGATTCATTTTTTCTTGCCTGCCACTCGAAATTGCCCGGCCGCGTAGCCGCAGGAGCAGGCGCATTGCTTCTTGACGGAGGCGGTACCGCTTTTTTCATTGACAGGCTTACCTTGCCGTCTTCGCTGATACTCATGATTTTTACTTTGACGGTTTGATTTTCCGTAACAAAATCACGAATTTCCTTAACAAAAGTGGGTGCCACTTCTGAAATATGTACCATACCGGTTTTTCCGCCCGGCAACTCCACAAAAGCACCGAATTTAGTAATCCCTGTTACTTTGCCTTCCAGAACTGTTCCTACCTCAAGCTGCATATGTATGCAATATCCCCCTTAAAATTCGAGCCATTAGTTACCGGCTATATTTACAAAAACACGCTCACCCGGTTTCGCCATATGAAGCGATTCACGTGCGACCCGCTCCATATAATCGTTACTCGCGTTGGCACCCGTGCTCAAAGCATGTTTAATGTCTTCATTCTTTATTTCCTGAATCTGTATTTTCTGTTGGACAGCCGCCAGTTCCTGACGTTTTTGACTAATTTGAACCTGCTGATTTACAAGCGCAACAACAGTATAAGCCGCAAAAGCAAAAATAGCAATACGCAACAAGAAACTGCCCTTATGTTTTTTTCGTTTGATGACTTTCATTTTTCAGCACCGGCCCTCTCCGTTTTGCTGTTTTCCTACCCTTCGGGGATTTCTTTTTCTTTTTTCCTATCGGTTTACTGTTGTTCTGATTATACACTATTTGTCTGCGCTCTTTCAAGCGTTTTCTCTGATTTCCGGCGGCAATTTTAATATTTTTGCACAGAATTTCTATTCTTCGGTGTATCCATCGAAAAAATTTCCGAAAAACACGTTTTACCGGGTAAATCAGGTATTTATGAAGAACGTTTGTGACGAACCGAAAAACCTGAATTGTCACCATGCCCACAGTCAAGAAATAGAGGCAGCAGCCGATTATTTCCCCACACAGAATATAAAAACGGACTTCCCCATAGCTCACGCCGAGCGAGAGCAGAAATGTAACAAATGCCGCGCAAACCATATAAAACAGATCCTGAAAAAATACCGCTCGCTTTTCCGGGCGCAGCACTGTGCGGTAAATACGGAAAATATCATAAAATGCACCAAGCAGCACGCCGACAATAATAGAAATCGCAAAACCCTGTATCTGTGAATTAAAAGAAGAATACAATGGGCTCACTCCCTATTTGAACAGCCTTGAAAGAAAGCCGGCGGAGGGCCTGTTGTCAGAATAGGTCATGGAAGTGATTTCCCCCGCCAGATTGAGCTCCCCCGTTTCAACGTTCAGCTTATTGATTTTCAGCTGTGCACCGTGGATAACCAGCTCCCCCAGATCGGTATAGGCAACAATAGTCTGTTCATCGAAGCTGTCTACATTTGAGACACCCGTGGCGGTAAGCGTTTTTCTGTTTTCAACGATCAGGCTGTGGGGTACTTTCACAGCTTTTTTTTCTTCAGTCATCTCAACTACCTCCTACCTGTTCATACCTAATTTGTATGCGGCAGGAGGGGGACATATACTAGGGCTTTTTTATTTATAAATAGGACCTACAGCGCTTTGGGCTCGTCGGACAGAATTTTGTACATTTCCTCCGCTTCACCTTTTTTTGCGTATTCATTCACGCTGAGAATTTGCGCCTTTACGCTGCGCGAGCCGAGTTGAAGCTCGAGAACATCGCCGGACTTCACTTCATAAGAAGCGCGGGCAGCTTTTCCGTTCACGATGATACGGCCTGCATCGCAGGCTTCATTTGCCACGGTGCGCCGTTTAATAATACGGGATACTTTCAAATATTTATCAAGTCTCATAAAAATCCTTTCAATATAGTCAGTACACTTTAGAAAACATCCAAGAAAATGGTGATTGGTTCTGTTTTCAAATTTACTGACTATACGCTCTTTTGAACCGGATATTAAATATAGGTAGAAAAACAGGGCTGTAACATAAAATTCGTTACAGCCCCAAATAGCAGTTAAATTTATTTCACTGTTGCATCCTTGAATGCTTTGCCAGCTTTGAAAGCCGGAACTTTGGAAGCCGGAATTGTAATCGGGGAATTCGTTCTCGGGTCGCGGCCCTGACGCTCGCTGCGGGAGCGAACTTCAAAAGTACCAAATCCAACAATCTGTACTTTCTCTTCATTGGCAACTGCTGAAATGATGGTATCGAGTACTGCGTTCACCGCATTATCAGCATCTTTTTTTGACATACCGGCTTTTTCTGCAACAGCAGAAATCAATTCAGTCTTATTCATTTAATTTGAACCTCCATTTTTTTTATTGTTCAACAGCCTCAAGCTGAGAATCATGAAATCGATTTGGCCTCGTTCCAAAGCCGATCCAACTCGTTGGGTGAAGATGTCTGCATATCAATTCCGTGTTCCTGAGCAAGTCGTTCTACTTTTTCAAACCGTTCAATGAAATTTTCACACGACTGGCTGAGGGCCTGTTCCGGCTCAACCTCAAGAAAACGGGATACATTGACTACAGAAAACAAAAGGTCGCCCAGTTCTTCCGTAGAATCCGTATGACTGCCGGAAGCGATTGCATCCTTTAACTCAAGGGTTTCTTCAGCAACCTTATCCAAAGCACCGGAAACATCGGGCCAGTCAAAACCAACTTTAGAAGCTTTCGCCTGAACTTTGGCGCTTCGCATCAATGCAGGGAGAGCCTTTGAAACGCTTCTGAGCACCTGCGACTGCGTAACCTGATTTTTTGTCTTTTTCTTAATTTCGTCCCAGTTGACCAGTACTTCCTCGGAATCAGCAACCTTAGTGTCACCAAAAACATGAGGGTGGCGTATCACCATCTTTTGAGCGATTCCATCCACGACATCCGAAAAATCGAAACGACCCTGCTCACTTTCTAACTGAGAATGAAACAGCACCTGTAAAAGCACATCGCCCAATTCTTCTTTGAGCAATTCTGGATCATCATTGTCGATGGCCTCCACAGCTTCATACGTTTCTTCAATCAGACAGTTTCGAATGCTTTGGTGAGACTGTTCCCTGTCCCATGGGCAGCCTTCGGGAGAACGCAGGATACGCATGATATTCAGCAAATCGTCAATAGTATACCTACTCTTCTGCGTAAAATCCAAAATTATAGTCCCCATCATTTTATAATCGGTGAAACTGGTATTATTTTACCTTATCCAATTATGTTTTTCAAGTATTTTTGCAATTTTTTGTCCTTTTGGAAGCATTAAAATATCACTTTTGTGCAGTGCTTTGAACCAAAGCATACAAATAATGTAAATCACCGCCGCAACACCGACTGCGAGAAGGGTCGCCAGCCTGTCAGGTAGGAAGGAAGCAGCCGCAATCTGCACGAAATAAGCAGCTGCAACACAGATTGCCGAGGACAGTAGCGGCTTTACGAAAATCACCATAAAGTTCGGTACAATCCTCGTTTCCCTGCAAAGAAAATAGAGTGAAAATACTGTGATGAACAAGTAGCAAATCAGGGTTCCCGTACCTGCGCCCACTACATTGATATGCGGAATTCCGACAAGCGTATAATTCAGTACCAGTTTGATCACGAGCCCTATGGCGAGCAGCTTAACAGGAATATCTACACGGCCGACAGCCTGAAGCATACTGTTGATCGGGGTGCTCATCGCCGCAAAAATCGCGGCAATACCCATGATTGCCAGAATCTTGCCAATGATGGCGGGGGAATTGGCCGCGCCGCCGTAAAGCAGCCTTACAATCGGCCCGGAAAGAACCGAAAGCCCCAGGCCGGAGGGTATTGTAATCATCGCAATAATGCGCAAAACCGTTTCAATGCTGGACTTGATTTTCTTCGGGTCGCCACGCGTCCACGCATCTGTAACGTTGGGAAGGGCGCTGACACCAAACGCCTGTGTAATTGCCGGAACAAGCATAAATAGTGTGTTTGCGTTTGTAAAACAGCCGAAAAGATGTGTGGGAACGTTGTTCATTTGTACAACGACGGAGGGAATGTCGTTCTTGTACATATCCAGAATGACCTGTGAATTTCCCACCATAATATCATTGATACGCCGCTTTAAAAATGTAGCGTCAATCAGTGTGGACAAATTTACCGCGATAGAACCAAGTGCGATCGGCAAAGCGGTGCGGATCAGGCGCGACCTTGTTACCCTCATCGGAACAGGGCGCGGCGCACCGCGCAACATTTCCAGTGTGATTCCGTCACCGTTCTTTTTGTGATACAGGAATAAGAAAATAAACCCGATTACGGAGCCTATGGTAACGCCGAAAATAGCGCCTGCAGCAGCATAAGGCAGCGTTGCCTGTTTGGCGAAATCGGCGGAAACCTGTTTAATTCCGTAAACCGTACCTTTTGCGGCGAATTCCTTCATGCCGGACTGAATGACCAGATAGGCGGCGGTCAGACCAAAAACCAGCTTGGAAAGTGCCTCTAAAATTTCGGAAATCGCCGTTGGGTACATATTGCGCAGCCCTTCATAGTACCCGCGGTAAATCGCCATCAAACTATTGAAAAAGATTGCCGGAGCCAATGCATAAATCGCCGGCAGCGCGCTTTGCGGATTATTGCTGTCCGCATACTGCACATAAGGTTTCGCACCGAAAAACATGATAGAAAACGCGATGATTCCCAAAATAATAAATATCTTAGTGGAAACCGTATGAATCTGCCGGATATCACGATAACGGCCGCGCGCAGCGCTTTCCGAAACAAGCCGGGAAATCGCAATCGGAAACCCGGCGGTTGCAAGACTGAAAATGGGGAAATACAATGCGTATGCGTTCCCAAAATATCCGTTTCCCACGGGAGTGAGTATCCACGCAAGCGGAATCTTAAAAAGCGCACCGATAATTTTTACAAGTGCGATTGCGACCATCAGGATCAGGGCGCCATGCAGAAAACTTTGCTTGCCCATACCTGCTGATTTTTTGCCATTCATCGCGACACATCCATTTCAAGTTTGGTAAATATCCAATATCATCTAATATATTATTTTACACACAATGTATACGAAAACAATGAAAATATTATGAACAACAGCCCGCGAGGCACTGTTGTTCAATAGTAAAGTAACCGCTGATTGTCTAACGACTTAATCATGGTTCGCTTAAGTAAACAGTCTAAGCCGGAATAAGCCTAAAAATGGGGGGCTGGAAACGACCCAAAGCAATCTTCCCATAAAGAGGGTGTTGCAAAATGAGTTTTCATCCATTTTGCAACACCCTCTTTGCGATAATTGTAAATCAGATGTCAGAAAGCTTTCTTCCGCATTTACTGCAATAAACTGCGCTTTGGGGATTTTCTTCCCCACATCCCTTGCAAATGAGCTTCTCGCGCATGGCAGCTAACTGTTCATTGACAGCGTCAAGCTGTTCGTAAAGGTCGTCAATCGCTGCAATGCATTCACCAACCAGTTCGGAAGAATCATTGTCGGTCTTCTTTGCTTCATAGATTGTTCTGCCCAAAGTTTCGAAGCGTTTTGAAATTTCGTTATTCAAATCGGCTGCATTCAGTCTGAGCTTCGAAACATCTACAAACTGCCCTGCTTTCTTTCCGACCACGGTTGCGGCGGATTTTGCGTTAATCACAACATCATCAAAAAGTCCCATAAAATCACACTCCTTAACACGGTAATATCTTTTTTCAAATTATAGCACCAACACCATATAAAATGCAATATGGTTCCCGCTCGTTCCTGCTTCCTCTCATCACGGAAGATGAAAGTGCCGCTGCTGCATTGCTGATATGCACAAGCCATTACGGTATTGGACGAAACTTATTATAAATCGTTTTTACCTGATCTTTTCTGTTCATCATTTCCTCAAAGCGGCTGATATATTCGTAAGGATATTTAAAATTAAAAATACGTTCCAGTCTGTCGGAATCCGGGTCTTTGATTTTGCTGCTCGCACCCGCTCCGCACGCCAGAATCGTATGGGTCTCGTCCATAATATAAACATTGTATGGGCTTTCGTAACCTGGTTTCGCCCAACCTGTATTCTCCAGATTTCCTACCATTCGGCTCTGGCGGT
The DNA here is from genome assembly GCA_023416955.1 of Bacillota bacterium. GTDB lineage: Bacteria > Bacillota > Clostridia > Oscillospirales > Acutalibacteraceae > Caproiciproducens. Next base: position 29,083 of record JAEZGM010000047.1, read on the forward strand.
ACAGGTAATACGGCGCGTAGCCGTTTTCCCGCAGCACCCTGCCGGCGTAATCCAGCATTTCCCCCGCCGCCCGGGCGTCTTTGCTGAACGGTTCGTCTTCTTCCTGCATCATTCTTGCCGAGCGTTTGAGCGCCAGTGTATGCACGGTAATACTTTCCGGCGTAAGGGCAGTCACACGGTTGAGCGTGGACTGAAAACTTTCAACCGTATCGCCGGGCAAGCCGACAATCAAATCCATGTTGATATTCTGGAAGCCCAGCTTCCGCGCTAAATCAAACGCGGCAAGCGTCTGCTCCGTTGTATGGCGGCGGCCGATAAGCTTCAGCACGTCGTCGTTGAGCGTTTGCGGATTAATGCTGATGCGCGAAACGCCCCCGTTTTTCAGCGCCTGCAGTTTGCCGGCGGTTATGGTGTCAGGCCGCCCCGCCTCCACGGTGAATTCCCTGCAGTCGAAGAAATCAAAGCTAGTTCTGACCATGCTGAGAAGTTCCGCAAGCTGTTCCGCCGACAGTGTGGTGGGGGTTCCTCCCCCGACATAGACGGATTCCAGCCGCAAATGAAGTTCCGAAGCAATCCGCGCCGTATGGCGGATTTCCTCCTGCAGTAGCGCCAGATATTTTGGCATCAGCTTTGCCGTTTGTTCCACGGAGGAGGATACGAACGAGCAGTAGGAGCAGCGGCTGGGGCAAAACGGAATAGAGATGTAAAGACTGAATGAATCCGGCTTTGACTGTTCCAGCAGCTTTTCCTCATTGTGCATGGTAACGCGGCACAACTCTGCCTTTTCTTCGGAAACGAGGTAGCTATTTCGGAAAGTTTCCAGCGCATTCTCTTCCCCCTGTGCTACCGAAAGGTGGCGCAGCAGCTTTACCGGGCGCACTCCGGTCAAAATGCCCCATTTGGGCGTAAATCCGCAGTACTCTGCCATTAAGCGGAATAGCAGGATTGCCATTCGGCGTTCCTGCTCCTTTTCGGTCTGCTCTTCCGCCGTGCACAGCAGCTCTGAAGCCTCCCCGTGATAGGAAGCCGCCGTCAGCCGCGCGGTAAGCTGGATTCCCCCCGGTGCCTGCCTTATGCCGGTATATGCCAGTACGGAATCGTTACATTCTTTTTCCGTTACAATAATCTTCTGGTAAGGGAAAAAAATTCGGCATAAATTTTCCATTTCATAATGAAACGGATGATTATCAATAATTAAAGTCATAAGCGTTATTTCCCATGAAAGGGTTGTTCTTCCTCTCATATTCCAAAGTGGTTTCTGCTTCATGCCCCGGATAGATGTGGTAATCCCCCTCCAGGTTTTTCAGCCTTTTCAGGGATTCCAGCATCTGCGGATAGCTTCCCGTCGGGAAATCCGTTCTTCCACAGGTACACTTGAAAAGAGTATCGCCCGTAAAAATAGCGTTTTCCACAAGGTAGCAGCAACTTCCGATGGTATGACCCGGTGTGTGCAGCACATGGATGAGCAGCTCGCCCAGAGGGATGGTGTCCCCATCATTCAGCGCTGTGTCGGCAGTGAATGTCTGCAAATTTGATCCGGATCTTCCTGAAAGATTCAGAGAATGATCTGTAGTAAAAAGCATTTCATCGGAATAAATATAAATTTCAGCGCCGGTCAGCCGTTTTATTTCCGCCACGCCCATAATGTGATCATAATGACCATGCGTTAATAAGATGGCTTTGACGCTTTCCGTTCCGGCGGAACGAACCGCCGCGGTCAGTTCATCCGCTTCAAAACCCGGGTCAATTACAGCGGTATCACCCGTTACCTCGTCAGTGAGCAGATAACAGTTCGAGGACGCAACGCCCCCGGTCATGCGTGTAACTTTCATATCTTCACCCTATTTTTATTTTCAGTCCATACAAACGTATTATGAACGTCTGATGGACACAATTCCTTCAACATTATTTAACTTTGAAATGATACTTGCAAGATGATCTCGCCCGTTGATTGTGATTGTCGCGGAAATAACCGCGCTGCCGTCCTTCATTTCCCGGGAATTCAGAGAATGAATAAAGATATGCATATTAAATAGCTGTTGGGTAATATCCGCAAGCAGACCGGAACGATCACTCGCAATAATTTCCAACGTAGACTTAAACTCTTCCTTCACTTCACCCGTCCAGTGAACAGATACCCAGCGTTCGGGCTCGGCGGACTCGCTGATATTTCTCGGCACGTTGGAACAGCTGCGTTTATGAATGGAAACGCCGAATCCACGCGTAATAAAGCCAATAATTTCATCGCCCGGCAGTGGATTGCAGCAGCGCGAAAATTTAATCAGGCAATTGTCCATTCCGTCCACGACAACGCCGCCCACGGCTTTTCTGACAGTCGGTTTGGCCGGTGCGGCCGCTTCGGGTTTAGCGGGGGGATTTTTCCCCTTCATATAGTCTTCTTTGATTTTGGGTAGGATTTTCCAAAGCTGAATTCCGCCGTAGCCAATTGCGGCATAAACATCTTCCGCATTGGCGCAATTTTGCTTTGCGCCGATTTTTTCTAAAACCTGAGCAAGCTCTTCGGCATTCAGCTCAATGCTATTTCTTCGGAACTCGCGCTCAAGCTCCGCTTTGCCTTCTACTATATTCTCGTCGCGTTTTTCTTTTTTAAACCACGTACGGATTTTGTTGCGCGCTTCACTGGTCTTTACAATTTTCAGCCAGTCGCGGCTAGGGCCGCGTGTTTCCTTCGAAGTCATGATATCGATGATTTCGCCTGTTTTCACCTTGTAGTCAAGGGGAACAATGCGCTTGTCCACCTTCGCGCCGACCATTCGGTTCCCGACAGCGCTGTGAATGGCATAGGCAAAGTCAATCACGGTCGAGCCGGACGGCAGGTTAATGACATCGCCTTTCGGGGTAAAGACAAACACTTCCTCCGGCACCAGATCCGATTTAATATTCCGAATCAGATCCGTCGCATCGTCGCTATCTTTCTGGTTTTCAAGCATTTGGCGAATCCACGCGAGGCGCTGCTCCAGAGAATCGCCGCTCTTCGCGCCCATGCCCAGCTTATATTTCCAGTGTGCCGCAATACCGTATTCCGCAGTGTGGTGCATTTCCCATGTTCTGATCTGTACCTCAAACGGAATTCCCTCTTTGCCGATCACCGTCGTGTGCAGGGACTGGTACATGTTTGGCTTCGGCGTGGAGATATAGTCTTTGAAGCGGTTTGGAATCGGACGGAACATATCATGGATAATGCCCAGTACGTTATAACAGTCGTTGACTGTGTCCACAATGACACGTACCGCATAGATATCGTAAATTTCATCCATGGCGTGGTTTTGTATAAACATTTTCCGATAAATCCCATTGATACTTTTTACGCGCCCTTCAAGGTATACATTCGGAATAAGGGAGGACACTCTTTCATAAATACGTGCTTTCGTTATGTCAATAAAAGCCTTGCGCTCATTGCTGCGAAGCTCCAGATTGCTTTCAATTTCCTCGTAGGCCACGGGGTCGAGACAGCGCAGGGATAAATCCTCAAGTTCCTCTTTTACGGCACGGATACCAAGGCGATGCGCAATCGGCGCATAAACCTCCATATTCTCCAGTGCCTTGTCACGCTGCTTCTGCGGCGCCCAGAACTCGCTGGTGCGCATATTATGCAGACGGTCGGCAAGCTTGATAATGATGACGCGGATATCCTCCGACATAGCAATCAGCATTTTACGGATATTTTCTGCCTGCTGCTGCTCCCTGGAAGAATATGGAATTTTGCCCAACTTTGTTACGCCGTCAATCAGATTTGCAATTTCGACCCCGAATTCCTTTTTGATCTGTTCCAGACCGACCGGAGTATCTTCCACAACATCGTGCAAAAGGCCGGCCGCGACGGACTCGGTATCCATTCCAAGTTCCACAAGGATATGGGCAACCGCGAGCGGGTGTGAAATGTAAGGCAAGCCCGAAAGCCGCTTCTGTTCCTCATGCGACTTCTGCGCAAGCCGGTACGCCCGGTCAATGACATCCAGATTGTATTCGTGCTCACTGGCCTTCATCAGCACAAGAAGGTCTTCATACGTTTTGAGCGGATACGCCATACATTTCACCATCCTTTCCTGACTGCAAATTTTTCAAAATAGAGGAATCCAACAGATTCACCTTGCCTGTTGCCGGTATAATTTCAATGGATACCGTACCTCCGAGTTTTTCCAAGCGGATTAATCCCCGTTCGGCAAGAACATCAAGCGCGGTCAGCAGTTTTTCCAGACCGATTAAAGGAGCTTGCAAATGCCCGAGCAATACTTCAACAGCTCCCGCATACCCGTTTTCGGCACGAAGCAACCGGTAAATCACCGCAAATTCATTGTAGCCGGGAATCAGGTTTTTCCGCTCGTCCTGCGTCAGTGCCTCGCCGCGCCGGTATTTTTCATACAGCGCAAGTCCGGCCAAGAGCATATCATCATTTTGCCCGCAAAGCTTCATATCTTTAATATACACGGACAGTGTGTTTTTTCCGTTATATTCCCTCGCCTCAAGCGTTACAGCTAGGTCAAGCTGATCGCCGGTGCGAAATGGAAATTCCGCAAGGGTGGTGCCGAATTTCATGCAGCGAACCGTGTAATCACCCTTTGTTACACTGACGCGGAGGTGCTTTCCCCCGCCAACCGGTGTAATTTCGGACAAGGTTACGCCGAAAAGGCCAAACATCGGAGATGGATTTCCCATCCCGAACGGTTCCAACATGGAAACGTATTTCGGGATTTCAATAGTAAGCTCATCAGGACTGAGTACAGAATCAATCTGTAGTACTGGCGCCGGCATTACGCTTGCTTTAGAAGACGCATATTCATTCACCGCACGGCGGAACGCCGCAACATTTTCCGTGGGCAGCGTCAGGCCAGCCGCCATGGGGTGGCCGCCGAACTTCGTCAACAGCTTTTCGCAGGAACAGATCGCCTCAAACAGCGAAAAACCTTCCACACTTCTTCCGGAGCCCTTTGCTTCCTCGTCGGAGCAGGAAATAATAATGCTGGGTTTACCGAAACGCTCCGTAATACGGGAGGATACGATCCCGATTACACCCTGATGCCAGTTTTCACCTTCTGCTACCAATATACGGTCATTCAACCGTTCGGGTTGCTCTGTAAATATCTGAAGTACTTTTTCGTAGATTTCGCCCTCAATCTGGCGGCGGTAATCGTTATCATCGCAGATTTCTGTGGAAAGTTCCCCCGCCTCATCGGGGAATTCTGAAATAAGCAGGCGTACCGCGCGGTCGGGTGAACCGATTCTTCCAGTGGCATTCAAGCGCGGAACAATTGTGAATGCAACATTATTCGCGCTCAGTTTGCGCCCTTCCATTCCCGCTTGTTCAATCAGCGCCTGCAGCCCGACACGATCCGTGCGTGAAATTGATTCCAAACCGGCCTTTACAAAACTGCGGTTTTCACCGGTAAGCGGTACAACATCCCCGATCGTTCCGATTGCGACAAGGTCGGCATAATTGTCAAGCAATGCGGTCAAATCCCGTTCTTCACCCTCAAGTGCCATGATAAGCTTAAACGCAACACCCACGCCTGAAAAACTTTTAAATGCACTTGTGTCATCAGGGCGGTAAGGGTCAACCACCGCATACGCACGCGGAAGGACTTCCCTGGGGCGGTGATGGTCCGTAATGACCACATCAATACCCAGATTGCTTGCAAAATCGACCTCTTCTATTGAAGAGATGCCGTTATCAACCGTGATGATCAAACGAACCGCCCGCTGATGCAGCAGGTCGATTGCGTTTTTATTCAGCCCGTAACCCTCGTCTTCGCGCTCCGGGATATAATACATTACGTTTGCGCCGCACGATTCCAGATAAGAGTACAGCATCGCAGTCGCGGTGATTCCATCCGCGTCATAATCGCCATATACCGCAATCGTTTCAAAATTTTCAATTGCCTCAAGAATCCGCGCGGAAGCTTTGTCCATATCCATCATCGAAAACGGATTGGAAAAATGCGGTTCAGTATTGATGAAATTCTGTATTTGCTCCGTATCGGTCAACCCGCGCGTTTGCATCACCGCCGCGACGGCTTTCGGTATTCCGAACTGCCCCGCAATTTCTTCGGCAGCCGCTGCGTCATTCGGCAGAACATTCCATTTTTTTATACTCAAACTCTACACCTACCCCATAATAGCCTATTCTACCATTTTACTCCTGTTTATTCAATATTTTTATCATGCAGAAAAGAAACGGCGCACCATTTGGCACGCCGTTTTTAATCCACTCCGCAGAATCCTATTTTGCACTGACTCCAATATTGGCCATATAGGTGCCATAAACCCATGAACTGCTTGCGCTGCTGATCCCGATGACAACCGGCATTTCCGTGTGCCCGGTAAAATCCCCTTTACCGACCATATCAATCTGTGCGACCAGATTGTTTTCCGTAAGCTGAGAAATTTCGGACTCAGGCCCCACGACCGTTATCGTCATATTTTTTGTATAAATATCAGCCCGTTTGTCCGAAGAAAGATTCTTCACGGTAAAATTATTAACCACCATACTTCGCGTAGAGAATCCGCCCAAATTCAGCGTAATTTTGGCAGTCGGTGTGTTGCTGAGATTCTTACACCCCGAGGGCAGATTCAGACTGAGGTCAAATGAATTTTTTTCGGGACTGATGCTCGAAAAATCCAACGGTGCAAGGCTGACATCGGTGAGATTTGTCACAATACTCTGCGGTCCTGCAATCTCTACTGTCTGCGGATTAATCTGAATCTGTTCCGGAGCCAACAGCAGTCCGTTCGGTTTATTGGTGAAATTTGGGGTCAGCGGAACAACTTTTCTGGACTGAACGGGAATGGTCACTTCGACCCTTGTCTCACTCATCTTCAATTTATTGCTCGTAATTTTATTTCCATTGACATCGTACATCACCAAATCGGCCGTAAAGGTTTTGCTGTCTGTCAGCGTGTCCTGAACTTCGTATTGAAAAGCGACCCTGTTTACCTGTGATACCTCTTTTTCCGGACCCGAAATCGTAACCGTGTCGGTGCTGAGCACCGGCGTACCGACAAAATAAGAGGAATCAGCCTGATAACCGGGTTTATAGGTGATATCACTTTCAATTGTAAACGTCTTTTCTTTATACCGATCAACCACAATGATTGCCTGATTCGGCGAAATAGAGGACACTTCAAAGTCTGTCAGCGTTCCCGTTTTTTGTGCTACCAGATTAAACGAATATGTTCCGGGACTGGTAATTGTAGAAGCAAGCGGAGCGACTACGTGGAGGTCGCTGGATTGAAGCTGGCTGACTACAAGGCTGTTCCCTTTCACATAAACCTTCGCGGTTTCGTCTGTCGGGCTGAACACTTTCAGTCCGTCCGTCTGCGCCGCGTCGGAAAGCGTGATTGTGACCGGTACATTCTCAATTGCATGCGGAAATTCTTCCGTATTCGTGTATGCCAGACCGACCCACAACAGCAGGGAGGCAACCACGGAAAAAGCCAGTACAAACTTATTGTTGTAAAACAATCTGCCTAAATTGATTCTTCTGTGCTTCACTGTTTCTTCCCCCTCCTGATTGAAGGGATTTTGCTCTGACGTTTTTCTCCCTGATCCGTATCATTAGGCAGAATCAAGCCTTCAAGCTCACTTTTCAGCGTCTCTCTGGTATAGTTTCTTGTAATAATTCCATTGACCACAATGGATATTTGACCCGTTTCCTCGGAAACGACCACAACCACGGCGTCTGAATTTTCGCTCATGCCAATGGCGGCGCGATGGCGGGTTCCGAGCTCTATGCTCACTTTATCGCTTTTCGTCAGCGGCAGAATACAGCCGGCAGCATGTACCATTCCATCCCTTACAATCATGGCACCGTCGTGGAGCGGGGCTTTATTAAAGAAAATATTGCAGATAATCGGAGCGGAAGGAATTGCTTCTACAACCGTTCCCGTATCAATAATGTCGCCAAGCTTCGTACTGCGCTCAAAAACAATCAGCGCGCCGGTCTTCTGTTTCTGCAACACTGCCGCAGCGTCGACCACTGCGTTGACGCCGCGGCGAACCTGCTGCAGCTGCTTTTCCAAATCACTGGAAGCAACGCCGAACAGCCAGCTTTGGCGACTGATTCCGCTGCGGCCAATCTGTTCAAGCGCACGCCGGATTTCCGGCTGAAAGACAATAAGGACGGCAATCAGACTAAACTGAAAGAAGTAGGCCAGCAACGTTTTCATCATATAGAGGTGTAAAACGTTTGACACGCCCCAAACAAGCACAAGAACCAGAATTCCTTTTACAAGCTGTTCGGCTCTGGTCTCCCGTACTAATTTAATCCCACTGTAAATGATAAACGAAACTAAAACAACGTCCAACGCGTCAGATACACGAAAGGGTTTAATCAGACTGATAAATGTATTCAATAATGAAACGATATAATCCATAGTCTTCTTCCCTTCGCATTTTTTCAACTACTGTTTCATTTTAACATATCTACTCTGATATGCAATCCTTTTCACCGTCTTTTCTAAATTATCTTCTTGACGGCAGAAATGAATGTTTTGATCTCATCGGCCCGATTAAAAATAGACGGGCACACCCTGACGGTGCCACGCTGCAGTGTACCGACAAACTCGTGTGCGCTCGGCGCGCAGTGAAGTCCCGCGCGCACGGCGATACCATACGTATTCAGCTTCTGCGCCGCAGTTTCACTCTGCAGGTCACCGACGTTGAATGAAAGCACCGGCGCATAATAGGGAGCCGTGGGTTCTTGAGTGTAGAGGGTCACTCCTTCTATTTTTGACAGTTCCCTGTACATATATCGGATTAAATCCATCTCATGTTTATAAATCTCTTCCGTTTTTTTCTTTTCCACAAACTCAATACCGGCGCGAAGCCCCGCAATTCCCGGCACGTTTTGCGTACCGCTTTCCATTCTGTCCGGCATAGTATCGGGCTGCAGATGTGATATCGAATTCGTACCGGTTCCGCCCTCAATCAGAGTTGCGAGTTCAGCACCTTTTTCCGTAATCAATATCCCGGTCCCCATGGGGGCGTAAAGCCCTTTGTGACCGGCAATGCAAAGATAGTCAAGCCCGTACTCCGTCATATGGATCGGAAGAACTCCCGCCGTTTGCGCGCAGTCAACCGCTATGGGAATCCCATACTGATGGCCAAGCGCGGCGATCCGCTCAATCGGCAGCCGGACACCGAAAACGTTGGAGGCATGTGTACAGACAATCAGCCTTGTTTTGCTTGTAAGCGCCTGTCGGAACGCGTTAACGGTAGCGTCATTATCCCCCGGGTAAACGGCCGCCGCGGTAAACGTGATTTCACGGTCAGCCAAAGCACGCAACGGACGCATGACCGCGTTATGCTCAAGACACGATACCACAACGTGATCCCCGGGATTCAAAACGCCCTTAATCACGTAATTCAGCGCATGAGTACAGTTCAATGTAAACGCTACGCATTCCGGGCCGGACGCATCAAAGAAGCCTGCAGCCGCAGTACGGCACTTGTAAACTTCCTCCGCAGTCTTCAGGGACATCGTATGCCCCGCGCGCCCCGGGTTTGCTCCGTAATTCTGGAGTGCGGCACTGACCGCGTTTTTGACGGAAAGCGGTTTTGGGTAGGTCGTGGCGGCATTATCCAAATAAATCATGACCGACCATCTCTTTCCATACGGCCAAGGATTCGAATTCCCCTGCCGGTCAGTATCTGTTCCGCCTCGTCGGTCCGTTCAGGCACATATATACTGTAACCGCAGCCGGTATTGCTGCCTTTCGGTGTACGTTCCACATAGGACTTAATTCCATATTGAAATAAAATGTCGCGGCTTTTCATTGCATAAGTGATTGAGCTCATCATAATCAAAGGCTTGCCCACAAGCATCACCTCTCTGTTTTTATTACAGAGTATGCTGACTGAGATGCTTTTGATTATTATTTGATTTCCTCAATCAAACAAACCGCGTGCGCCGCAATGCCTTCTCCCGAACCGGTAAAACCGAGCTGTTCCTCCGTTGTAGCTTTCACACCGACCTGCTCCAAATCGATGCCACAGGTCGCTGCAAGGCGGCTTCTCATCTCGTCACGGTACGGCTTCAGCTTGGGATTTTGGGCAATCACCGTCGCGTCGATGTTGATAATTCGGTAATTCTTTTCCGCAAGCATATCGCAAACTTTGGCAAGTAGCCTAAGGCTGTCCGCATCCAAAAATGCGGGATCCGTGTCAGGGAAAAAAGTACCGATGTCGCCCATGGCGGCGGCACCCAGAAGCGCATCCGCAACGGCATGTGTGAGCACATCCGCGTCGGAATGGCCGACCAATCCTTTTTCGTAGGGGATTTTCACCCCGCCGATTATAAGCCGGCGGTTATAATCCAAACGATGAACATCATATCCATGCCCTATTCTCACCGTGATCCCTCCTTATTCCGAATAATTTCCTCCGCGATTGAAATATCATCCACTGTTGTCAACTTGATATTGGTATAAAGTCCGCGGCACAAATGTACCCTCTCACCGGCGTACTCGACAAGCTGGCAGTCATCCGTATAATCGGCACCGTCACTATGCGCCTGCTCCGCAGCTTTGAGATAAAGCCGGCGTTCAAAGACCTGTGGCGTTTGTACCGCCCACAACCGGGAACGTTCCGGCGTCGATTCCACAAAGCCCGAAGAATCCACAATCTTCATCGTATCCTTGACCGGAACAGCCAAAGCGCTGGCGCCAAATTCAACTGCGTCCTTCACTGACAGATTGATTTCTTCCGGCGTAACGAGCGCCCTTGCGCCGTCATGAACCGCGAAATACATTGCTTCGGCAGGAGCGGCCTGTATTCCCGCAAGCACGGACTGCTGCCGCGTTTTTCCGCCGCGAACCACGGAAAAAACCTTCCGGATTCTGTATTCCTCTATGAAGCACTGAAACGTTTCAATCTCATCGTAGCGGCAGACCAGCACGCACGACGCAATACTGTCCGCCTCGTCAAAGGCGGACAAAGTACGGATAATAGCCGGTACCCCGTTCAACTTAACGAGCAGCTTTGAAACTTCAAGTCCCATTCGTGTGGAATTTCCGGCGGCCACAATCACCGCGCAGCAATTTGCATTTTCCTTTGTCATTTGCAATCCTCCGGCATTACGCCCGTAATAGTAATATTATAATATTTTTCCCGCCCCTGTGCAATTCAAATTGAAATGGCTCGCGGAATATAGTCAGTTCATTTGAAAACAGAACCAATCTCCAAGCGTAAAATCCATAGATCAAAAATTTTGCACTTATTTCTTGGATGTTTTCTAAAGTTCACTGACTATGTCAGTTCATTTGAAAATAGAACCAACCTCCATTTTCTTGTATGTTTTCCAAAGTGAACCGACTAATTAAACAACTGTTCACTAAAAATGCCGCGGCAAATAAAAAAGCCGCCTCGAAAAGCAGCTTTTTAAGAATGGTTCATTCAAACGCGTTTAGGCATTTTATCCGCGCGAAACACCGGCAATATCTTTTACCACTTCTCCGGCAAGAATCAGCCCCGCCACGGAAGGAACGAAAGAAATGCTGCCTGGAATAGCCCTGCGCACGGTACATTTGCGTTTCGTGCCCGGCGGGCAGACACAGTGTGCCCGACAACTGATACTCATGTCCTCCAGCGGTACAATCGGCTGTTCCTTGGAATATACGACTTTTAATTTTTTGACCCCGCGTGCTTTCAATTCACGGCGCATGACACGCGCCAGCGGGCATACGCTTGTGCTGTAAATATCCGCAACTTCAAAGCGGGTCGGGTCCAGCTTGTTACCCGCACCCATGCAGCTGATCACCGGCACACCCGCATTTTGTGCACGTGTAATCAGTATTAGTTTAGAGGATACCGTATCAATCGCGTCTACAATATAGGTATACTGTGACAGATCAAATTCATCTGCATTCTCGGCGGTATAAAAGCACTGATTTGTAATAACCTGTGCATTCGGGTTAATTTCCAGTATTCTGTCACGCATTACATCTATTTTCTGTCTGCCGATTGTATTCCGCGTCGCAATCAGTTGGCGGTTCACATTTGTCAAACACACCTTATCGTCATCAAAAAGGGTCAGACTGCCCACCCCGCTACGCGCAAGAGCTTCCGCAGTGTAAGAACCCACCCCGCCGATTCCAAAAACCGCGACCGAGGCATTTTTCAGCTTTTCCATAGCTTCTTCCCCCAGCAGCAGCTGGGTTCTGGAAAATTCATTTAACATAATTTCACCTATTCCAAATACTGGGTATCGTTTTTAAAATTCAAAGCCTTGTTCGTTATCAATTTTTATTTAAAAAACATAAAGCAATTTACCGGTATTCATAGTATCGCAAATAACGCATTCTGTCAAATACCTCCATGCGCTCTTTAAAATCATAGATAATTACTATGTTAAATAGTATAAACATCTTGACGAAATGCCGTATAGCATATATTATTACTAATAGGAATTCATTTTCTTTAAACTGATCCGCATAAATTCCACACCAAATCAGAAAGGAGAAATTTATGAGAATATCCTCAAAAGGAAGATATGGACTGGCTGCCATGATTAGCATGGCGCAAAATTATGCCAGCGACGAATGTATTACGATTGTCAGCATTTCCGAAAAACTGGGTATTTCGAAAATTTACCTTGAGCAGGTTTTTTCTCTTCTAAAAAGAGCCGGTCTTGTGGTCGCTTCAAAAGGCGCGCAGGGCGGATATAAACTGACAAAAGGACCCAATGAAATCAGTGCGTATGAGATTTTACGCGCGTTGGAGCAATCGCTGTTTGAGAGTACGGAATTATCCGTTTCTAAAAAAGCCAACGATATTGAACAGGTTATGCAAAACAACGTGTTTACTATTATTGACGATAATGTAAAAAACGCTCTTGAGCAAGTTTCGCTTGAAAGCCTGTTATTGGAATTGGAAAAGCAAAAGCAAAACGACGGCTTTATGTTCTATATTTGAAAAGAAGGTGCTGCAAAATGGATAAAAATCCATTTTTTAGCACCTTCTTTATACCCATTCATTATGTAACAGCCCGTTTTTATCGTATGACCAATCCCAAAAATCTTGCCAAATCGCTGGCTTGAAGCGGTGACAATCGCGCCGCGCAGCTCCGTGCCGGAAAGAATGAGCCCTTCTATATCGCTGGTCGAAAAATCGATTCCAGACAGCGGCGTGTTGAAGAATTCCACGCGGGTCAGATTGCACTCCTGAAACGCCATGGAACGAAAAGAACATTCCTGAAAGCTGTCTTCGGATAAATCACAGGCGGAGAAGGAGCTGTGCTTCCATTGTGTTCCGGAGAAATTCGCAAATTTGCACGGGCAGCTTAATAACTGTACCTCATCAAATACGGTTTCGGTAAAATCAGTTCCGACAGCCTTGCATTTTTCGAATTTTACTCTCCGGAAGAATGCTTCAGGCAAATGAGAGTTTGAAAACTCACAGCCGTAAAATACCGTATCCTCAAAGTATGCGTTCGAAAGCACACATTCGTTCAAACGGCAGTTTTCAAAAACGCAGCCGCGGAAGTCCACTTTTTCCGCATTTATGCCTTCCGCGTCGCCGCCGTTGAAATGGTACCCGCGTATGGTACGTTCTTCATTTGCCGACTCAAGAAGTGCTTTGCCTAATTCGTTTGATTCGATCCATGTTTTTGGCAGCTTAGGTTCAACTGTCACCCTATGACCTCCCCATGATATGACTTACAGTAATTAATATAGCGCTTGGCGGAAATTACGTCAAGCGCCGCTTTGCAAAAAGCTGCCACCGGATATTCTCCCGGGCGGCAGCTTTTGTATCATATTTAGCTCTATTGAAACGGCAGTACATTAATTGTTTTTCGCAAATTTGCGCTGGAAAAGCTTGACGATTTCCACGATCGGAATGACAGAGAACGCGAGCGCAAGAGCAACCACATACTCAACAAGAGAAATTTCTTCAAATCCGAAAGCATTGGAAAGTCCGGGAATGTAGATTACTGCTGTTGTCAGCAGGAGCGAAGCCGCCATAGCGCCGAAAAGGTAGAAATTGTGTGTCTTCATGGTAAAAATGGAGCCGCGCTGTGAACGCATATTGAAGGAATGGAATATTTCCGCCATGGACATGGTCAGGAACGCCATTGTCATGCCGTCCGGGCTGTTGGTAATTTGCCATACGCCGGCTTCCATAAAATGGCCGATAAAATACGCGGCCAATGTCACCAGAGTTACAAGAAAGCCCTGATAGGCAACGTCAACACCCAATCCACCGGAAAATACGCCGTCTTTCGGGTCACGCGGTTTGCGTTCCATTAGTCCGCGTTCCTCAGCTTCCATTCCCAAAGATAAAGCAGGAAAACAGTCGGTAATCAGATTAATCCAAAGAAGATGTACCGGTTTTAAAATAGTAAAGCCCAAAATGGTTGCGGTAAACACGGAGATGACTTCGCTCAGGTTGGAACCCAGCAGGAATTGAATTGCTTTGCGAATATTATCATAGATTCTGCGGCCTTCTTCAACAGCCGAAACAATGGTGGCAAAATTGTCGTCGGCAAGCACCATATCCGCAACGTTCTTCGTTACATCCGTACCGGTAATGCCCATACCCACGCCGATATCCGCGCTTTTAATGGACGGGGCGTCATTTACGCCGTCTCCGGTCATTGCGGTTACCATGCCCTTCTTCTTCCAAGCATTGACGATGCGAACCTTATGCTCGGGCTGTACTCTGGCATAAACAGCATAGTTTTCAATATTCCGGTTCAGCTCTTCTTCACTCATTTCATTGAGCTGTGCTCCTGTAAGCGCCTGAGAAGCATCTGTGATGATGCCGAGCTGCTTTGCGATAGCAACCGCGGTATCGTGATGGTCGCCCGTAATCATGATGGGACGGATGCCCGCCGACTTACATTCTTCAATTGCTCCCACAACCTCCGGGCGAATCGGGTCGATCATGCCGACCAAACCGATGAAGGTAAGCCCCTGCTCCAGTTTACCGGCTTCGTAGGAATCCGGAGCCTGTTTATATTCTTTATATGCAGCACCAAGCACACGAAGCGCCTGATCAGCCATACGTTTGTTATCAGTCAAAATCTCTTTGCGCAGCGTGTCCGTCATCGGGAGTACTTCACCGTTTTTCAGCACATGCGTACAAATTTTTAAAATTTCGTCAGGCGCACCCTTGGTGTACTGGATAATGCCATCTTTCGCGGTATGAACCGTTGACATCATTTTACGCATGGAATCAAACGGAGCTTCGCCGATTCGGGGAGATTCCGTTTTCAGATTGTTTTTATTCAACTGAAGCTTTGCCGCATAATTGACCAGCGCGCATTCCGTTGGCTCCCCGGTTGCCTGACCGTTTTCATCCAACTCGGCGTCGCTGCACAGTGCCATTGCTGTAGCCAAAAGGGATTCGTCCGTGCCGAAATGGTCAACCACAGTCATCTTATTCTGGGTGAGCGTACCGGTTTTATCGGAGCAGATTACCTGTGCGCAGCCAAGCGTTTCCACAGCAGTCAGCTTGCGGATCACAGCATTTCGCTTGGACATATTGGTAACGCCGATGGATAGTACAATGGTTACAACCGTTGCCAAACCTTCCGGAATAGCCGCAACAGCAAGGCTGACGGCGACCATAAATGTATTGAGCACCGTTTCAGCATTGAATGACCCAACTTTAATCAGGCTGAACGCAAACATAAAGATACAGATTCCGATAACAAGATATGTCAAAATTTTACTCAGCTGATTGAGTTTAATTTGCAGCGGAGTCGCACCTTGCTCTGCCTGTGACAGCGCGTCTGCAATTTTGCCCATTTCGGTATCCATGCCGGTGGCTACAACAACCGCTTGGCCGCGGCCATACACAACGGTACTGCCCATGTATGCCATGTTTTTTCGGTCACCGAGGGGAACTTCTTTTTCCTGATCCAAGGAAAGGATATCCATTATTTTATCTACCGGAACAGATTCCCCGGTCAGAGCGGCTTCCTCAATTTTCATACTGGCGCTCTCAATGATTCTACAATCCGCAGGAACCGCATCACCGGCTTCCAGCACGATCACATCGCCAACAACGAGGTCTTCGCTTTTCACGGAAACGACAGAACCGTCACGCAGCACTTTTGAGGTTGCAGCCGCCATTTCCTGCAGTGCTTCGATCGCCTTTTCCGCCTTACTCTCCTGATATACACCCAGAATTGCGTTGATCATTACTACAATCATGATGATGAATACATCCGCCGGGGATTCGTGAGAATAAACGGAAGTAATAGCGGAAATCACCGCGGCTACAATGAGGATAATCGTCATAGGATCGCTTAACTGCTGCAAAAACCGCTTGATTAAAGAGTCCTTATGCCCTTCCGCAAGCTTATTCTTTCCATTGGCCTCCAGACGCTTTTCCGCCTCATTTTGCGAAAGGCCTTCCCCACTGCTTTTCACCTGTTTGAATACCGCGTCGGTGTTTTCCAAATAGTACTTCATTCTTTTCTTCCTTTCATTGTTGAACAACTGCTTGGTAAACGATGATTAAGTCGTCAGAAAACAATTCGAAGCCGCGAAAATACTAAACTGAGCGGCTTTTGAATTGCTTTAATCAGCGGTTACCTTGTATATAAATAAAAGACTCATGCACAGCTTAAGTAAAGCTATACATGAGTCTTGTTCATTAGGACAAGCCAGGCCGGAAAGGCCATGTATGTTGACTTGGCGCATACGAAATCGTATGTAAACTACTCCCCCACGGAAATCGCAATTATATTGTTTTATTATTTTAGCAGTTGAGATTAAATTTGTCAATATATTTCTTTTTAACAACCACGCCCGGAGTAATAGATCGATTATTGTGAAGCTGATTGCCCAAATCCGTAAAAAGCACAAGCAGCACACCGGCATACCCGTGTACTGCTTGTGAAAATGAGAATCCAATTAAATCTGATTAAATACAAAACTCACGATTTGCCGAATCGGAATAACCACAAGTGTTCCCTGTCTTTCGCAGTGGCAGCGATCGTCTCTGTCAAAATCAAAGTCAAATCGCCGTCCAAATGGATGCCGGGGTGCGGAAGGCAATGACGTAATCAGTTTAATAAAATCATTATCTTTGACTTTTACAAGAAGGCCGGTAAAGCCTCTGCCGGAACAGCCGCCGCTCTCTGTAAACACGGTAATTACTCTTCCAATATTGTCTTCAAGCTGGTCCGCTATACCATTTTCGTTTTCGTCCTCGTCATCCCTGTCCCTGTCTCTATCTCTGTCCCTGCATCTGCCTCTATTTCTGTCATCATCATTGCCGCTGCATGAATAAAGTGCCATATTATGATCCTCCTTCTCTTAGGTTTTGCGGTTATTAAACCTGCGGTACAAGCCGCTTTTAGATGCTTATAACACAAATTATCGCATTTCTGCTTATCCGTACCATAATATGACTCGTCACAAATGATTGTGCTAAATTTGAAAGCACGTTTTCAAACAGAAAATTTGGTTCTTACGCCAATACTTAGGTGGAAATCCGGCTGGTAGGGAAAGGAAGATCATGAAAACGAAAAGATAGAAAACTGTAACAATCGGCGCCAAGCTTGGTATAATATCATATGTGAATATGATTGGAGCATTATATATGCTGTACATAAAGGATTACCAATCATTAAACGAACAGGTAAATCATCAGGTTCGCAGGGAAAATGCGCACACCGCTTATCTGCAATTACTGCAATCTCTGATTGAAAAAAAAATTACGGTTTTTGTTGAAAACGGCACGCATCCCTTTACCGGTCTTTTGATTGAGGTCACGCCTTCCCGGCTCAGGCTGATGACCTCCATGCCCGGTGCTCCCTCGCGGGGCGGCTGCGGCCAATCCGGCAGATTTGGTACAGAAACACATATTGTCCTTCAACACGTTACGGCCATTCTTTATTCCTATTAGTCAGTTCACTTTAGAAAACATCCAAGAAAATGGAGATTGGTTCTGCTTTCAAATGAACTGACTATACATAGTGATAACCGCCAGACAAACCCTCGAGGTACTTTTTCCCGCAAAGGTTTGTACGACTTTCCCGAAGGGGACGGAAGCGTGTGACCGGAGATGGTTATTTTAGAATCAGCTGCAAGAATGCGGCAATAATCCCGGTTACAATTGCCCCGATTGCCACTGAAACCAACCTATCCCAAAAGGCAGTGGGGCGCTTGGAGATTTCTTTCACATCTGATTTTATTTCGTTAACATCGGATTTCAGGTTATCCACCTTCTCATTGACCGCTGCCATCGCGGCAGTCAAACTCCGAATATCCCTCATATCGGCTTCCAGCACATCCAACCTGTGATGCGCCAGATGCAGGCTATCCATTACCGTGGAAGAGGATTTTGCACAATCTTCTTTTAAATCCATCGATACCCTCCCCCTAACTTCATTTAAT
This sequence comes from Bacillota bacterium, assembly GCA_023416955.1. Taxonomy (GTDB): domain Bacteria; phylum Bacillota; class Clostridia; order Oscillospirales; family Acutalibacteraceae; genus Caproiciproducens. The sequence goes on from JAEZGM010000047.1 coordinate 47,449, forward strand.
ATGGAACACAAAGCGCCGCTGAGGATTTTCTCCCAACACCGACGTAAATATACCGGTTCCCTGCTCTGACTGCCCAATTGCAACGAGGGCGAACAGCTGCTCATTTCCCGTGCGCGGGAAAGGTACCACCGTCACAACCCCCTGTGTTCCCGCAGTCAGTTTTACCGGTTTCGGCGATGTCGTTTTCACAACATAATACTCGCCGTGAGCATACGAGATATTGGTTGTAGTATCGATATTCACAATCGTTGTAGTCTTGGGAAACCCGTTATAAGCGCCAGCTTTTATAATTGTCGGGTAATCTTTAAATGCAACATTCAGATCTACGTTCCCGCTGACACCGGGGACGCTTCCTTCGCTGCCTGTTTGCTGAATTGTGCAGCTGTAATCGGGTGCGCCGCTGTAGTCAGCAAGCCAGACGTCATATTTGGATACTGTATCGGCACTGAACCGGCCCGAGCGGATAAAATCAATATTGGTATATAAACAGACGTACCAGCCTTCGGCCTTCATGGCATCCAGAAAAGCCTGTGCGATAGCGTTAATCAGTTGATTGGTAGGAGTAACCCCCATCTTCTTCGAATAATCCATGCTTCCGTATTCATAATCAAACGCGATTGGAAAGCTTAATTTTCCTTTGTAAGGCTGAATGATTTTTTTGAAGACCTCAGCCTCGTTCTTCGCGTCTTCCGGGGAAACTGCGTAACTGAACCAATATGCGCCGACATGCAGCTTATGGGCAAGCGCCCCTTGCACATTTTCATCAAATTTAGGATCTTTCTGCGATTCCTTATTTCCGTATCCGGCCCGAACCAAAGTAAAGTCGATGCCCGAAGCATCCACCTGCTGCCAGTTTACAGTTCCGTTGTGCTTGCTTACATCAATTCCATTCACTGTTAATTCTCCTCTCTGTTAAAGTTGCAAAGTCTGATCCGCTGTACCACAGTATATGATGGTGGGTCGCATCGCGTTTCAGTGCTTGGAAACCATTATTACTGGATATACTCGATAAAGAATCGATAAGAATATTTATTAAATATGAAAAATTTCGGATTATTCTGATTTAAAATCGACATAATAAAATAATTAGGAGGTGTAATTTATGAATCATGGTACCGTAAAGTGGTTTAATGGCGAAAAAGGATATGGCTTCATTTCCAGCGACGACGGCGGTGAAGACGTGTTTGTTCACTTTTCAGGAATTCAATCGGAAGGATACAAAACCTTGACTGAGGGTCAAAAGGTTACTTACGAAACCGAAGTAGATTCCAGAAACGGAAAGCTGAGAGCGATTCAAGTGACCGTTGACAAATAAGCTGTTTTCCCCAACAAATGAAAAAGAAGCTGAACGGAACCAATCCGGCTCCGTTCAGCTTCTTTTTTGTGGATTCCTTTACTCGGATTTTCGAGGGGTACTCTTATCGCTGACACTGACTTGTCTGCCCTTCCAGGAGACGCTGCCGACAAAATTGACCTGATACGCGGAATACAGCAAAACAGTAAGAAAAAATATAGACGAAAGGACGTGCAGAAACGGCATCCAAAGACCGTAACGCCCTGTAAAGCGTAAAAAATAAAATAATTGTATCGCGTAAATCAAATATCCAATCGCGAAAGGCATTGCCCATGGATGGCCGCTCAACAGAAGGAACGGTGTAAACAGACCCGTTACGAAAATACCGACCAGCCAGAGAGCTACGCAGAAAATGGTGCCCGGGCGCAAAGTGGCCGTACTCAAGATTGCCCCTTTGCTGAACCCCTGTAATTCGCTTAGGATACCGCCGGGATACATTCGAAAGGAAACCAGATCTCCCCCAAGGTAATTTTGAACGGGGATGCCCGCTTCCGAGAATCTCCTTCCTAAGTTCAGGTCGTCGAGTATTTCGGAGCGAATGCTGCTGTGACCGCTAATTTTTTCGTAATCTTCGCGGGAGGCCAAAATGCAGGAGCCGTAAAGGCCCTTGCGATTGCTTCTCCTTTCAAAAGGGGAAGTAAATGCAAACACCCCTAAAAGGCATGGAATCAGCGAAAGCTTCTCGTAAAACCTGCCGGGATTATGAAACGGGACGACAGAGATCGCTCCGCCTGACTGTTCCCTTTCCTGCAGCAAAACAGCAAGGGCATATGGCGCAAGCCGCACATCGGTGTCCAAAAAGACGAGTACATTGCCGCTTGAAGCCCGGTAGCCATTCCATACCGCCCACGTTTTACCCGTCCAGTTCTCCGGCAGCTGCGTATTATGTATGACCTTTACACCATATTGAGCCGCAATTTCAGCGGTATGATCTTCCGAAAAATCGTCAACCACAATGATTTCATAAGGCTGCACCGTCTGCCGTTTCAGAGATTCCAACAAACTCGGGAGATTCTCCTGTTCATTTCGCGCAGGGATAATAACAGACGCTTTCCACTTTGAATCGGAAACCTGAATCTCCGTCTGTTTCAGCCGTACATCTTTAAAAAGAAGAAAACCAACCAGACTCATCAGGATAAAAATAAGTATGATCATACGCAATATGTTCCTTTCCGGTATTGGGTTCGCGATGACAAGGAGGCGGAAGTATTCATAAATTACAGATACAAATTTATTATAAAGCTGCAAAGATTGTCCGTCAACTATTCTTACAGCGAAAATAAAAGTCTGAAAGAAACGGCTGCTTCTTAGAAGCAGCCGCCCTATTACAAATTAAAAATCGAATTACAAATCAAGCGTTTTTATTACCTGTTTCAAGCCTTCCGCCGAAGCAAGCAGCTTTTTCTGCTCTTCGTCGCTAAGGCGGATATCGAGCACCTTTTCAACGCCGGAGCTGCCGACAACGCAGGGTACGCCCATGCAGATATCCTGCAGGCCGTAATGCCCGTCGATCAGACTGGAAACCGGAAGAATGGAGTGTTCGTTGCGTACGATACACTCCGCAATACGCCGTACCGCCATGGCAATGCCGTAATAAGTGGCACCTTTGCGTTCAATAATCTGATATGCGCTGTCGCGGACATCTTCATAGAGCTTCTGCATGGTCTGCCTGTCATTGCAATTACCGCAAAGAGCGCAGAAATTGTCAAGGTCAATTCCGGAAACGTTCGCGCTGCTCCAAACGGCAAGCTCGCTGTCGCCATGCTCGCCGATGATAAAGGCGTGTACGCTTCTGCTGTCAACATCAAGATGCTGCCCAAGCAGATATTTCAACCGCGCCGTGTCAAGCACCGTGCCGGAACCGAATACACGGTTTGGCGGAAAACCCGACATTTTCATTGCCGCATAGGTCAATATATCCACCGGATTCGATACAATGAGCAAAATGCCCTCACAGTGCCGCTTCTTGATCTCAGGAATAATACTCTTAAAGATTCCGACATTTTTATGCACCAAATCAAGGCGCGTTTCGTCCGGCTTCTGGTTTGCGCCCGCGGTGACAATGATCAGTCCGCAATCGGCAATATCGTCATAGGAACCGGCGTAAATCTCCATCGGTCTTGCAAAAGGCATGCCATGGCTTAAATCCATTGCCTCACCCTCGGCTTTTTTCGTGTTCGCGTCAATGAGCACCAACTCGGAAAACAGTCCGCTTTCCACCAAGCTGAACGCACAGCTTGCGCCTACAAAGCCGCAGCCAATCATTGCGCATTTTCTATTATTCAACATCAAATCACCATCTTTCTTATCCAAAATGAAATTCTTTTATTTTTTATTCTTTAAATTACAAAGCTTCCGTCTTTAATCACAGAAACCTTGGTGCCATCCTGCGTTGTACCGGTAACGTTCATATCTTCGCTGCCAAACATAAAGTCACAGTGAATCTTGGAGTAATTGGAGCCAAGCTTGCTCAGTTCTTCCCGCTCAAGCTCCGCACCGTTCTTCACGTTCTCGGGATAAGACGCGCCAAGCGCCAAATGGCAGGAAGCATTTTCGTCGAACAGCGTGTTCAAAAACAGAATGTTCAGGTTGCTGATCGGCGAATTGTGTGCAATCAGCGCGACTTCCCCAAGATAAGCGCTGCCGTCGTCAAAGCCAATCATGTTTTTCAGGGTATCCTGTTCTTTTTCGGCGCCGAAGTCCACTGCTTTTCCGTCTTTGAACTCCAACCAGAAATTCTCGATCAGCTTGCCCTGATAGCTGAGTGGCTTCATTGCCTGCACGCGGCCGTTCACTCCGTATTTATAAGGCATGGTGAATACCTCTTCCGTCGGCATGTTCGGGTTAAAGATCGCTCCGTTTTTTGCCTTGGAGCAGCCGCCTTCCCAAACATGGTTGGGAATCAGTTCCACGGTAAGATCTGTTCCTTTCCCGTTCTGGAAGTGCAGGGAACGGAAATTATACCGGTTCATCACTTCACTGCGGTGGGTCAGGTCATCATCATGCCGGCGCCATTCCTCGACCGGATCATTGTCCTCGCGAATACGCACGCTTGCAAGCACCGCATTCCACAGTTTTTCCAGCGCTGCCTCCCCCTCTTCCCCGGGGAAGACTTTTTTCGCCCAGTTCAGCGTAGGAATTGCAACAATCGCCCACTGGCCGATGTTTGCCATTGTGTAAAATTCAAACGGCTCAAACGCGGTTTCTATTGCCGCGCGGGCAGCCTGCATTTTCTGGCTGTCAATCTCCGCTAAAAGCCCCGGCGTTGCCGATTCAATGTAGAGGTAACAGCATTTTTTGTCGATGCCGTTCTTTTTTTGCTCCACGCGCCAAGGAGCAATATCGCAAAGCGTTTCCGTGCTCTCATTCTGATACTTCAGCTTTGTAATCGTTTCATCGCTATAGTTAACCAGTACTTCACCTGCGCCGGCAAGATATGCCTCTTCTACACAAATCCGTGTGAAATACGCGGAGCTTACATCGGATGAAATTACAAGCAGCTGCCCCTTCTGTACATTTGCCCCCACGCGAACGGCAAGCTGGGCATATTTGCGCAAAATTTCTTGAGAAACCATGTTAATCCCTCTGTTCTTAATAATTTATAATATTATCTTTGGCGCGGCCGGAAATTTGCCTCAGCGCTTATGCGGCTTCAAAGAGCAAATTCTGAATGGCTCAGCCAATTGATTGTGAGCATTTTTATCATGCTTTGGCTATATCTCCCGTCGAACGGAGAAGCTGTGCTCCGAAAACAAATTCCCAATGGCTCAGACCGTTAGGTTTGAGACTATTATATTCTGCTTACGCCGAGCGGAGAATTCGCGCCGCCGCGAAGCGGCGGAGGAGCTGTCTCCGAAAGCAAATTTCCAATGGCTCAAACCGTTGGGTTTGAGCCTATTATATCACAATTTGGCAAAAAATGAATTAGCAATTGCTAACTCAACCCGATTTTCTGTAATTTTTCTTCCAATTCTCTTAATTTTGCCCTGCGCTTTCTGTAATCAGGCAGAACCGATTCAACCAAGCGCCAGAATTTTTCAGAGTGGTTATGTTCTTTCAGATGCGCCAATTCGTGAACAATAACGTAATCTATTACACCAGGCTCCGCCGTTACCAGCTTCCATGTGAAATTCAATCTGTTTTTGCCCGAGCAGGAACCCCAGGAGGTATTTGCCGAACCGATACGCACACCGGTGGGAACCCAGCCCGTGCGTGAGGAAAACATTTCGACCCGCGAAAGAATCATTTTCCCGGCTATATCCTTATACAGGCGCATTAATTGCGGCCGCACGGAATCTCCATCACCTGACGGCAGGATGAAGCGCTGGCCGTCAAAAGAGGCTTCGTTGCCCAAAGCGATGGGATATGACCTGCCCAAAAGCGGCAGCTCGCTGCCGGGGCCGAATCGAAACGCCGCTCTCTCTTCCTTTCGATTGATCATCAATGCCGTTTTCTGCGAGATCCACTCCTGCTTTTCACCCACAAATCGTTCGATTACCGTCGAGGGGGCTTTCAGGGGAGCCCGCACCGTAACATTCCCTTCCCGATCAATGCAAATCGCAATTGTTTTCCGTTTTGAACGGATCAGTTTATAGCCACCCATTTCTCTTCCGTCGGCGAAAAAACTTTGACAAACGATTCCGCACAGGCTTGCCCTCCTTTCCGTTAATATTTCTGTTTTATTATATCTTTATTCCACTAAAAAGACAATATCACCTTTTTGCGAAACGATGTAAATTCGGCACGACAAGAATGAAGGGCAATAGCATTTACTTTATTTATGACAAAACAGTTCAATTTCACTGTTCTGAAAGTGATGAAAATTTAAAAAACTTTCGTCTCTCCGTCCATGAAAACCAAAAAAGGAGCCTACACTGATAACCCTTTGGGGATACTTGGGGGGTGCAGGGGGGATTTTGTGGAACCCTCCCTTGGCCCTTTTAAAATCCCCCCCCGGTGTGCGCGGAGCGCGCACTGCGCTCTTTGCATACTTTCGGGCGCAACCGAAAGTATGGGCCCGTCCGGCCTGAGGATAAGGCTTCCGCATATCTCAAATCTAAAATTGGAATTTAGGGAAATTTTATCGTTCTATCCGCTCCAAAAGGGAAAATTATTATAAATGCTGTCACTGTGCAGCAAAAATGGGAATCTGTTTACTTCAATACGGATTAATGGTAATATGATAAAAACACCATTTATGTCGATAAAACGACAAAGATACGGGATTATCACAAGAGGAATAAAATGAAAAAAATTCTGCTGATTACCACCGGCGGCACCATTGCGTCCGAATCAACCGCAGAAGGGCTGATTCCCCTGCTCAACGGACAAAATTTGGCGGCCTTCCTGAATGCTTCCGCCGCTGATTATGATATTACAATTGAAAACCTCTTTCAGCTGGACAGTTCAAATATCCAGCCGGAGGAGTGGCAGTGCATGGCGCGTGCTGTGGCACGCAGCTGCACCGAATACGACGGGATTGTGCTGACGCACGGGACGGATACCATGGCATACACCGCCTCCATTTTATCGTTTATGCTGCGAAATATTTCTATTCCCGTTGTTCTGACCGGGTCGCAGCTCCCCATCAGCCACCCGCTGACCGACGGAGTGGAAAATCTGCGGTGCGCATTTGCGATGGCATCTTCCGGAAAAGCAGGCGTTTTCGTTGCGTTCCAGCGAAAAATCATTTTGGGAACACGCGCGGTAAAAGTCCGCACCACCGCTTTTGACGCGTTTGAAAGCGTGAACTGCCCCTGCGCCGCCGTGATTGACTCCGGCGGTCTGCATATCAATGAGGAGGTACTGCCCCGCTCTGACGGCCCGTTCACACTGGAGGATCAGCTCTGCAACGACGTATTCCTTATGAAGCTTACACCCGGGTTAAATCCGGATATTTTTGATATGCTGCTGAAAATGAATTATAAGGGAATCGTGATCGAAGCCTTCGGCTCGGGCGGTTTGAATTTTGTGCGCCGAGATTTGATTTCAAAGCTGCAGGAAATGGTAAACAGCGGTATTTCCGTGGTCGTTTGCAGCCAATGCCTGTATGAGCGCAGCGATTTCACGATCTATCAGGTAGGCAAGAAAGCGCTTGAAAGCGGTGTAGTTCAAGCGTTTGACATGACGACCGAGGCTACGGTAACCAAACTGATGTGGGCGCTCGGGAAAAGCGAACGGGCGGACGATGTCAGGCGGATTTTTACTACGAATTACACTGGAGAGGTCAATCTTTTAATCTGACTCCGTATTTTTATGCTGTTTGAATCAAAGACGGCTGTTTTCCTGCGGGAGGACAGCCGCCTTTTTTATAATAATTTTCCAAAACGAATATTTTTTGAATAATCTATTATCTGCGGTCAAACACTATTGTAATAAATTCAGAACAAGTTTGAAAATTCTTGAGTAAGCGATGATGAAGTCGCTAGACAGCAATTCGAAGCCGCGAAAATGCTGGACTGAGCGGCTTCAGAATTGCTTTAATCAGCGGTTACTTAATCAGTAAGTTTGTAAGCTGTTTTTTAAATAATTATAAAAGATTTATGAATTGTATTGACTTACAGTTAACCACGCTATATAGTATTTAATATTAGATGTAATATTAATCAATATTATTAAAGGAGTACTGTTATGGCTGAATCTATTTGCGTATTCGGCGACTCGGTTTGCAAGGGCGTTGTTTTTGACAGTGCCCTTGCAAAATACAGGGTACTGAAAGACAGTTTTATTCACTTGCTGGAAAAGGCAGGCAATATGGTAATCAATAACTATTCCAAATTTGGCTGCACCGTCACCAGAGGAAGCGAAATACTGACAAAGCATGAATCCGAACTTCGGAACTATGACTATACCGTTCTGGAATTCGGCGGGAACGACTGTGATTACGATTGGGCGGCTGTTGCAGCCGAGCCGGATGCGTTTCATGTTCCCAAAACTCCGGTCGATGACTTTAAAACGAAATATGCCGGAATGGTTGAGCAAATTAAAGACTCCGGAGGAAATCCGGCACTGCTTTCCCTGCCTCCCATTGACGCTAAGCGCTATTTTAACTGGATTTCACGGGGGCTGAACGCAGACAATATTCTGCGTTTTCTGGGCGATGTGGAATTTATATACCGCTGGCATGAGATGTACAATCTTGCCGTATGCAGCGTGGCAATGGAACATCATGTACCACTGATTGACATCAGCAGTGTCTTTTTGAAAACGGGACACTACCAGAACTACATCTGTGAGGACGGAATTCACCCCAATGAGCAAGGGCACAAACTTATTGAGAAAGAGATTTTCCAATATGTACTTCAAACGGGAAGTATCTCTCTTAAACCCCAGTTTGCTTCTTAAAGAGCTGTTCTCATACTGAATATTCCATTAAAAAGTAGACAAAAGAAAAATGGGCATCCCTCCACGCCTGTGACGTGGAGGGATGCCCATAAAAATTTTATCGTTCCTTCTATTGAATACCAGTATAACTTCCAATCCTGCGGCTCGGTATTTTCCAATATGACTTAAAACGGCAAACTGATTTAACGGTTTGCCGTTTTTAACTGATACCGGTTTTATTCTTTTTCAGCGATGTCACGCGCAACTACCACACCGGTTACAGAGGCCTGCATCAGTCCGCGGGTAATGCCGGCGCCGTCGCCGATCGCGTACAGGTTCTGAATCGCGGTTTCAAAATGGTCGGATACGGCGACTTTGGAAGAATAAAATTTTACCTCCACGCCATAGAGCAGCGTATTCTTGGAATAAAGACCCGGCGCAAGCTTATCGAAAGCTTGAAGGGACTCTACAATACTGGTCAGGTGACGGTGCGGCAGAACGAATGAAAGGTCGCCCGGCACCGCGTTTTTCAGCGTCGGCCTCGTTGTAGATTTGCTAAGGCGGGTTTCGTCGGTACGTCTGCCAAGCAGAAGGTCGCCAAGGCGCTGCACCATGATTCCGCCGCCGGTCAGCATATTGCCGAGCTGGGCAATATAGCGGCCGTATTCAATCGGCTGATTGAACGGCTCTGTAAAGCGGGTGGAAACAAGCATAGCAAAGTTTGTGTTTTCACTGTGCTTGTCTTCGTCAGCATAGGAATGCCCGTTTACCACAGCGATACCGCCGTTGATCCCGCCGTCATAGTGTTCTTCGCTGACAATTCCGCCCGGATTCATGCAGAATGTACGCACTTTATTTTCAAAGGTATCAGAATAATAGACGAGCTTTGCTTCGTAAAGGTTCTTGGTCAGATGATCCATCACGGAGTTCGGCACCTCAACACGCACGCCGATATCCACTTCGTTGTTCGTAGTCTGGAGCCGGTTTTCCTGCGCAATGCGGGAGAGCCACTCCGCGCCGCCGCGCCCCGGTGCGGCAACAACGCAACGTGCGCGCACCAGCTCGCGTTCTCCGTTTTTGTTTAACAGCCACACGCCTTCCGCCCTGCCGTTTTCCACATAAATGGAATCGGCGGGAGTACGCTCACGAAATTCAAAATTCGGGGTTTCCTCCAGAAAATCATACATTTTGCTCAGTACTTCATAGGAGTACTCCGTTCCCATGTGGCGCACCGGGCACGGAATCAGGCGGATATTTTCCTTGCGCGCGTCATACGATACCTTTTCGGCGAACTTGTCGCTGCGGCCGAACACTTGGTCTGGCGCACCGAATTTCAGGTAAACGCTGTCCGTATAATGGATCAGCTCCTGTGCCTGCTCAACGGTCATGTAATCCGTAATGTTGCCGCCGACATCTTCGGAAAGGGAGAGCTTTCCGTCGGAAAACGCACCGGCACCGGCCCAGCCGTTCATAATATTGCAGGTTTTGCAGTGTACGCACTGACCGGAGGTTCTCGCCGGGCAGGAGCGCTTTTTAATGGTGCTGCCGGAATCCACTACCAGCACTTTTTTATCAGGAGCGGTACGGTTCAGCTCCAGTGCGGTAAAAATACCCGCCGGGCCCGCACCGATTACGATTACGTCATAATCATACGCAGAATTCATGTTACTTAATCACCCTTTATCATTGTTTCAGCCAAAGATTCAGCCAAACTTACTTAGTATAACACAATAATTTACTTTGTCAATGAAATTCGATCTTTATTTTACGTATTCTGTGTACTGTCGGTTTTTTCTGCGAGCATCATTCGAAAAACATGCTCAAAGGCTTCATCGTTGGTCCTTGTCCGCTTTTTGATCTTTCCGGTTCTTCCGCCCGCCCGCCGCACTTCCTGCCCCAGCGCGCGCTCGAACAACAGCCGATCCATATTGCTGTCGTCGTAGATCATACCGTTCTGGTTAACTGCCCTTGCTCCCTTTGCCAGCGCCATCGCCGCTACGCCGAAATCCTGCGTGACAACGATATCGCCGGATTCCACCAGGTTTACCAGCCGGATATCCGCGCTGTCGCGACCCTTGTCCACGGTAATGACTTGACTGTAGCCGTCGTCCAGTATATGGCTCGTGTCGATCAGCATAATCACCGGAATTTTCTTTTCTTTCGCGAGCCGAACAATAATGCTTTTTACCGGGCAGGCATCCGCGTCCACCAAAATTTTCATGATTTCAGCACCTTTCAGACAAACACAAACTGTACCAGCAGCATATAAAGAACAGTCCCCGCCCCCACACTGAGAAATGTATTATGCTTCCAGCGGTGCATCAGAACAACCGCTGCAATTGCAATCAGCTCCGGCAGTCCGAACGGCCACGCCAATACGGAAACGGATTTCAGGCAGTACACAATCAGCATACCGATCGCTGCAAACGGAAGGACTTCCCCCAGAAACAGAACGAACCGCGGAATATGTTCCGTTTTTCGAAACAAGGCAAACGGAAGCGCACGGGTGCAAAATGTTACCGCAGTCATAACGGCAACAAGACCAAGGGATTCCAAGGTGCTATGCATCTTCCTGCCCACCCCTTTCCTGCTTGCCCAGCCGATAGGTGGCCATCAGAATCAGCGTAATCCCGATCATTGAGGGTAATATGAAGTTCGAGGCTCCGAAAATGAGCAGGCACAAAAGAGAAATTGCCAGCCCTGTCAAAGCGGGCATATGGTTTTTATTGGATTCCCACTGTTCTGTAAAAATTACCGCGAAGAGCGCGGTCATCGCAAAATCAATTCCTTTTGTATTAAACGGCACCAACGAACCGACAAGACCCCCAAGAGTTGAGCCGACCAGCCAATAGATCTGGTCGAGCAGCGAAATAAAGAAAAGAAACCAGTTTTTATTGACACCGTCCGGCGCACGAGCGGAACAGAGGAGGGAAAAAGTTTCATCCGTCAGTGAAAAAATCATATAGGGCTTTTTTCTTCCCATGTCCCGAAATTTTGTGAGCATGGACAAGCCGTAGAAAACATGTCTTATGTTTACCATTAATGTGATAAAAATGACAGTCACCCAATTGAAAGGGGCGGCAAAGAAGTTTACAGCGACGAACTGCATGGAGCCCGCGTAAACAAACAGGCCCATCAGCAGCGTCCAGAGCAATGAGTTGCCTTTTCCGGCCATCAGCATACCGTAGGCGGCGCCGATAAAAAGGTAACCCATCATCACCGGAACCGTCACGGGAAAGGCCGCTTTCAGTGCATTTGTCTTTTCACGCAATTTCGACACCCTAACATTGAATAATCTGATATATTATGAGCAAAAGAGCCAAAAGTTCCGGCGTTTTATCATAACATATATCACAATTGACATTTCCACCAGAACAGGATAAGATATAGGCATATTGCTATCCCCTGTAATGGGAAGGAGAAACTTAGATGAAGAAATTATCTGGTTTCATTTTTACAGCTGCTCTGCTTTGCTTTCTTCCGGCCTGTGCTGCTCAGGCAGCAAAACAGCAGCCGGTATTGTACGCAAAAATGGCGGATACCGCCGCGCATGAAGCCCTTTCGGAACCAGACCTTCAACGCATATATACCAATCAGGAGCTGGGCTTTTCCTTTTTAATCCCAGACAGTTGGGAACCGGGGAATTACAGCGCTGTTGTCAAAGAAAGCACAGTCGAATTAAATGGAACCACTCTGACGGAAAGCACCGTCGATTTCTTGTTTCAGGGCGACCCTGAAAATTCACTTCTGACTATACAGGTGATTCCAAAATCTCAATGGAAAGCCGCGGATTCTTCCTCAGCTTCCGCTTCCCCTGATTTTCTGGGTGAGAATGAAAGTTCGGTCTATCGATTTATTCTTCCACAGAACTCGACGTATCCGGTAGGCAAAAAAGCCGATCTCTATAACAGTATGGTTTTACCCCTTGATGACGTGCCGAGCCGGGTCGAAATACAGTCCGGTACTGCAGCCACGTTAACTGCCGGTGCCGCTGCACCGTAATCAGATCACTCTCATTCACGCCGCCGCGAAACCGGCGGCTTTCTTTATATTGAACCAAGCGAATGCTTCCGTTCCTTATCCCTGCCGCTCAAGCAGCGGAACAATTTCACTAAGCGACGGTACGCAGGCAAAGAGTTTCTGCCGCAGTTCCGGTGTGGGCTGAACCAGATCCGGAACCATCACGGTTTTCATTCCCGAGGCACAGGCGGAAGCAATTCCATTCGGGGAATCTTCCACTGCCATGCAATACTGCGGCGCAACACCGAGCGCAGCTGCTGCTTTCAAGTAGATGTCCGGATCCGGTTTGCTTTTTTCCACCATATCTCCGCAGATAATCTGATGCAAATATCCGGTAATATTTGCATCTTCAAAATGTCCCATCGCAGTAGCACGCCGCGTTGATGTTGCGACAGCAACCAAATAACGATGGCTTTTGAGATACTCGAGCAGCTCGTAAAGCCCGGGCTTCACCGGCACGCCGTTTTTACGGATTTCTTCGGCTACGGCCTCCCTGGATTTTCTCATAAATTCATCATACGGAAAATCCGCACCAAACTGCCGTAAGAAAAAAGCTTTTTGCTGAACGGGATTCAACCCCATGTACTGCGGCGCGTGCTGTGTAACATCAACACACCCCATATTCTCGCAAACCTGCTTCCACAGTCTCAAACTCATTCTCTCCGTGTCAAACAACACGCCGTCCATATCAAATACAACCGCCTGAATCATCCAAAAACCCTCACAAATCTCATTCATTTCGTTAATTTGCTTTTGTTTATCCATAATTATAACATAGCCGCCTCAAAAAGTTAATCATATTGACATGCTCTTTTATGTAATGCTATACTGCTTAAGTAAATTATTCTTATGAAATAATAGTGGTATCATGTTAGGCCTTATTTGTAAACTACAAGACCTAGAAGAAGGGTAAAAATGTTAGGAACAATCGTAAACGCACTGGCCATCGCTGCCGGAACCGGTCTTGGCTGCATTCTAAAAAGCGGAATCCGCAGCAATTATCAGGAAACGATCATGAACGCGGTAGCATTATCCGTACTGCTCATCGGAATGATGGGCGCGATTAAAACAAGTAATCTGCTTTTGCTGATTGGCTGTCTGGTAATCGGCAGCATTATAGGGGAAGCGGTAAAAATCGAAGACCGTCTTTCAGGGCTTGGCCGGTTTATTGAGAGCAAAACGGCAAGTTCGGACGGCAGCGTCGCAAAAGCATTTGTAGACGCAAGCCTGATTTTCTGCGTCGGCTCCATGGCAATCGTCGGTTCTATTGAAAGCGGCCTGACGGGAAATCACCAGACGCTGTTTGCTAAAGCGGTGCTGGATGGCGTCACTTCCATTTTTCTCAGTGCCGCGCTTGGGTTCGGCGTTGCGTTTTCCGCCGGAGCAGTATTTATTTACCAGGGAGCAATCACGCTTGCCGCAACCGCGCTGAAGCCTTTTCTGACAGAAGCGATGATTACGGATATTTCCTCCATCGGCGGCGTTTTGATCATGGCAATCGGCCTGAATATGCTGAAAATTACAAAAATAAAGGTCGGCAATATGCTGCCGGCCATTATTCTGCCTTTTATTTATTATCTGGTAAAACGGGCTCTCGGCCTAGGATAAACCGTTCTTTTCCCCCGTACTTCAGCTTTTTCGTCAGTACTGTAAACCCCTCAGCCTGCACATTGTGCAGGCTGTATTCATTTTTTGGAGAAACTGTGCACAAAACGTAGCTGATTTGCGGGTTCTGTGCGGCCAGCGCAAGAGCGTGCTTGATTAATTGCCTTTGAAGGCCGTACCCGCGGTAATCCGGGTGGACAATAATCGTACCCAGATTTGCGCAGGAGAGGACTTTTTCCACGGGATAACCCAAATCCCACCCCAAATTATCGGGTGATTCGCCGTGAACGCCAAATGAGGCATACGCAATCAGGCGGTTCCCGTCGAAGCAGCCCAGAATAAAATTCGGGTCGGAAAGATAGGACTCGTTTTCTTCCCGTTCACTGGAAGCAAAAATCTCCTGATTCTCCAACGCACCGACCACTGTTTCCTGTAAATCCATGATCGCGTCCAGATCCGCATTCACACAGCGCCTGAACGCCCATTCGACCGGCAATATGCCCTTTTGCTCCATTCACAACAAGCCCCCGTCCTTAATTCAGTCAGCCAGCGAGCCCATCGGATCCCACGGATTCAGATGAATCGGATCCAGATTCAGCGCTTCCAGCTGCGCCTGACTCATGTATTTCTTTTCAACGACAGCCTGATATACATATTTGTCGAACCAACTGTCGCTCATTACATAATAGCCCTTGTTTCCTTTTTCGTCACTCCAGCTGTTTTCAATCTTCCAGCGGGTTGGTTTGCCGTTTTCGTCCAGATTTACACCGGTGATCACCATCGCGTGATTCATCGCGCTCTGGCGATAGTCAAGGCCGTCTTCCTTGGTCAGGTCAAAGCTCATATCAAACGCAGTTGCATAGTCATATGCCTGATCGTCCCACACGCCGACTTCACGGTCGCCGAACTTTCCGACGTCACTACCGAACCAGACTACCTGACGGTCGCTCAACTGGGCAATCACCAGCTTCTTGAAGTCCTCCATCTCCAGATTCAGATATTTGATATCTGTTCCGTCGATGACATTGCCGAGGTAATCCACAGTGTAAGTGCGGTTGAACGGTTTATCCTTGGTGGGCGCATGCGTGATGCTGGCACAGGTGTCGAGCGCGTCCCCTATGTATTCATTGTAAAATGCAAGCGGAGTCAGATTGCGTTTGCAGACATAGTTTTTGTCGCGGTCAACGTATTCAAAATCGAACGTTGTGGGCGGTACGCCAAAGCATGCGCAGAGCAATCCGTACATTTCGGAAAGCATCTTCTGCTTCTCCGCTTCCAAAGCGGCGCGGCTCTTACCGAAGGCAAAACCTTTGCGCAGCGCGGAAGCATACTGCTTCAGTTTCGTGTCGATCAGACCGTTCATAGCGCGGGTATGGCTGCTCTGGTAGGTTTCCTCCATCGCATCCTTCGGAACCAGGCCGTATTTTTTGACGAGGCTGACCAGCATATCCCACTGACCGCCGTCCGCAATTCCCGTAGTAACAATATAGGATACCGTGCGGTCGTCGGCCGGGCGGTCTGCAAGGTCAATCATGGACTCCAGAAAATAGTTAATTTTCTCGAATTTGTCCCAAAACGCAATGTAATTCTGAGAAAACTCAAATTTTTCGATGTTACATTTTTTGCCTAAAATTTCGCGAAGCACGTTTAAGCCGGAAAAAATCCAGCAGCGGCCGCTCGCCTTCTGGTTGGTGACCTCCATGGTCGGGATATCAATGGAAAACTTAAATGCGGTATTCTGGAATGAAGAAGGGACGAAAGCGATGGAATCCACGGAATTCTTTGCAAGTGCGTTCGTCATTGCCTTCAGGAGTTTATTGGATTCATAATTCTGTTGAAATGCGCCGAGCATTTCGTTGGTAACCGGTTTTGCGTTATTCATATGAAAAAGTCCTTTCTGAAACATATTTCTTGTCGTAAATACAGCCAAACTGTCGTATTTACTGAATTAAGTATAAACCAAAATCAGGAATACCACAAGACCTCACTTTGAACTGCATCGTAAATTCAAATGGAAAAATCGGTATAATATTATGCAGAATTAACAAGTTGCAACATACCTAGTTACAACGCATAGTAACTTACATGAGGCAACGCATTATTTACCTTTTCATCTTTCAAATAATTTGCTATAATAAAGCAATACATACCAAAATCGGCCCACACAAAGGATGACAAATAATGAAAATCAGCGAACTGTTAAATAGCGGAAAAATTACCGTTTCCTGTGAACTTTTCCCGCCGAAGCCGGGTGGCGATGTGACGCAGATACAGCAGGTTGTGCAGGATATTGCAGCCTTGCAGCCGGATTTTATGAGTGTGACGTACGGCGCGGGCGGCGGCACTTCCCAAAACACCGTGAAAATGGCGCACGAAGTGGAAAGCCGCGGTGTACCCGCGCTGGCGCATTTGACCTGTGTTTCCTCTACAAGGGAACAGGTCGCCGGGATGCTGGAGGAACTGGAAACAAACCATATTGAAAATATATTGGCGCTGCGCGGAGATATTCCCCAAAATTCAGATTTTCCCTCCCCCGCTCACTACCACTATGCGTGCGAACTGATTCGGGAAATCAAATCTAAAGGAGATTTTTGCATCGGCGCGGCCTGTTACCCGGAAGGCCATGTGGAATGCGAACACAAAGCGGATGACATTCACTTTTTGAAAGAAAAGGTAGACAGCGGCTGTGACTTTCTGACAAGTCAGATGTTTTTCGACAATAATGTATTCTACAACTTTCTGTACCGTGTGCTGAGTGAAGGCATCCGTGTTCCCGTCGTTGCGGGGATTATGCCCGTAACGAACAGCAAACAGATCAAGCGCATTACCTCGCTTTCCGGCACGGCGCTTCCACCCCGCTTCAAAGCGATTGTGGATAAATTTTCAGACAATCCGCAGGCCATGAAACAGGCTGGTATCGCTTACGCGACGGAACAGATTATCGATTTGATCTCAAACGGGGTCACCGCCATTCATATTTACACGATGAATAAACCGGATATCGCGGCAAAAATTATGGATAATCTGTCGGAGATCATACGGTAATGGAAGTAGATATTAAGGAAGTACTGCGCTACCTCGGCTACCGCGGAAAACCCGCCGACAGTGAAACGATTTCCCGCATTGAAGAATGCATTATGGAATTAAGAATCTGTTCCCCGCGCAGTCTGATTCATATTTTCCCGATTTCACTGGGCGAAGACACCGTCACAGTCAATGGTGTGCAGATCAAAAGCCGAAACCTGCGCGGGCACCTTGACGGCTGCGCACAAGCCGCACTGTTCGCCGCCACCCTCGGCGCACCCGCCGATATATTGCTGCGGCGCGCTTCAAAGCTCGATATGAGCCGCGCGGTGATTCTGCAAGCCAGTGCTGCGGCGATGATTGAAAGCTACTGCGACGATTGCTGTGATAAGCTTGCGGATGAAGTGAAGCCGCGGGAGCTTTACCTACGTCCCCGTTACAGTCCCGGTTACGGCGATTTTGACATCAGCCATCAGGCAGATTTGCTGCGCATGCTGGACTGTCAGAAAAAAATCGGGCTGACCGCGACGGAAAGCTTCATGCTTGCGCCGTCGAAGTCCGTCACAGCGGTGATCGGGCTGACCAAAGAAGCAAAGATCTGCCATATTGCAAAATGTATGGACTGTAATTCGGCAAACTGTCCGTTCAGAAAGGGCTGATACCTTGAATATACTAAATGATTTAGGAGAACATCTTCTGTTTTTTGACGGTGCCATGGGTACGCTTTTGCAGGAAAACGGACTTGGCGCCGGGGAACTGCCGGAGCTTTGGAACTTAACTCATCCCGAAGTGGTTACCGAAATCCATCGAAGCTACCTCGCGGCGGGAGCAAACCTGCTGAAAACCAATACATTCGGTGCGAACGCGCTGAAGATGAAGGATACCGGCCACACCGTGGAAGAGGTGGTGACTGCCGCGGTGAAGCTGGCGAAAGAAGCGGCGAAAGATACGACTGCACTCGTGGGTATGGATATCGGCCCGACGGGAAAATTGCTGAAGCCCCTCGGCGACCTCGGCTTTGAGAAAGCATATGCGGTTTTTAAAGAAATGGCGTTTGCCGGTGCAGCAGCGGGTGCGGATTTTATTATTATAGAGACCATCAGTGATACCTATGAATGTAAAGCAGCTGTGCTCGCCGCGAAAGAGAATACCAGCCTTCCTGTTTTCGCGACTTTGATTTTTGACGAATACGGAAAGCTTCTGACCGGCGGTACGATTGCCTCGGCGGTGGCGATGCTCGAAGGACTCGGAGCGGACGCAATCGGCTTTAACTGCGGTCTCGGCCCCGATCAAATGAAACGGCTGCTGCCGGAATTAAAGGCATGCTGTTCCATTCCAATTATCGTGAATCCGAATGCCGGACTTCCCCACGATGTGGACGGAAAAACTGTCTTTAATGTTGACCCCCAAGAATTTTCCACCGCTATGGAGGAAATCGCGCGGGGCGGCGCATGGATGATTGGCGGATGCTGCGGGACAACGCCGGAGCATATTTCCGCGATGACGGCACGCTGCCGTGAAATTCCCCCCGTGCCGCTCACCCCGCAGCATTCAACTGTCGTATCCTCCGCCGCAAAAGCGGTTGTTTTCGGCGAACGGCCGGTACTGATCGGGGAACGAATCAACCCTACCGGAAAATCGCGCTTTAAGCAGGCACTGCGGGAACACGACATTGACTTCATTTTACGCGAAGGCATTACACAGCAGGAAAACGGGGCCGACATTCTGGACGTAAACGTCGGCCTGCCCGAAATCGATGAATCGGAAATGATGAAAAGCACCGTCACGGAGCTGCAGGCCGTTGTGGACCTGCCGCTGCAGATTGACACCTCCAGCCCTGAAGTAATGGAGACCGCGCTGCGTCTGTACAACGGAAAAGCGCTGATTAATTCGGTAAACGGCAAGGAAGAATCTATGCGAAGCATCTTTCCTCTTGTAAAAAAATACGGCGGCGCGGTTATTGCGCTGACACTGGACGAGAACGGTATTCCTGACACCGCGGAAGGCCGGCTTTCGATTGCTGAAAAAATTGTCTCAACCGCCGAACAATATGGAATTGACCGCAAGGAAATCATTGTTGACCCGCTTGCCATGACCATCAGTGCCGGGCAGCAGAATGCTGCTGTCACATTGCAGTCGCTGAAATTAATTCGGGACACGCTCGGTGTTCATACTTCGCTGGGCGTTTCGAATATTTCCTTTGGCCTGCCACAGCGCGAGAACATCAATGCCGCGTTCTTCACAATGGCAATGCAGAATGGGTTGAGTGCGGCAATTATCAACCCCGGTTCACAGGCCATGATGAGTGCTTACTATTCCTTCTGCGCTTTGTCCGGGTCAGATGCGCAATGTGCCGCCTATATTCAGCGGTTCGCGGGGCAAGCAAGCGCCCCCATTCCGGCAAGCGCTGAAATTACGCTGCACGATGCCATTGTGAAAGGGTTAAAGGACAGTGCCTTTACAGCTGCTGAAAAGCTGCTCCCGGATACCCCCGCTCTGGAAATTATCAATACCCAGCTGGTTCCCGCGCTGGATCAGGTTGGAAATGACTTTGAAAAGGGCACGCTGTTCCTGCCGCAGTTATTGATGAGCGCGGAAGCGGCAAAATCCGCATTTGAAGCCATTCGCAGGAATTTGGGGGCAGGCGGCGAAAGCGTGAAAAAGGACAAAATCATCCTTGCAACCGTAAAGGGCGATATTCATGACATCGGTAAAAACATCGTGAAAGTTCTGTTGGAAAACTACAGCTACGACGTAATCGACCTTGGAAAGGACGTGCCGCCGGAAGAGGTTGTGAGCGCAGCGGAAGAAAGCGGCGCAAAGCTGGTCGGTTTAAGCGCGCTCATGACCACTACCGTCGCCAATATGAAAGAAACCATCCGCCAGCTTCACCAATCTGTTCCTGACTGCAAAATCATGGTGGGCGGCGCCGTACTCACACCGGAATATGCACAGATGATACAGGCGGATCACTACGCGCGCGACGCAATGGGAGCAGTGCGGTATGCGAACAAAATGTTCGGGCAAACTTGACAAAACAGGGTTCGCGTGCTAAAGTTCAACGTATTATAAAATCAATCATTTAATGTAACGGGAGTAATAAATATGACGTATCAGGAAGTTCTCGCAAATGCAAAGAAGAACATGGCGCCGAATTGCCGGGTTTGCAAGGAATGCAGCGGGCTGGCCTGCCGAGGTGAAATTCCGGGTACGGGCGGCAAGGGCACCGGCAGCGGCTTTATTGTGAATTGCGAATATCTTGCGGGCGTTCATATAAATATGGATACCATCTATGAGGATCAGGGGCAGGATTCGTCCGTCTCCCTCTTCGGCAGGCAATTTTCAGCACCCGTATTTGCCGCGCCGATCAGCGGACTTGAGAATAACTACAATGGTTATCTGTCAGAAAAAACGTATGCGGAAGCTTTGGTAGCCGGCTGCTGTGACACCGGCTGCGCTGCTTTTACCGGCGACGGCGCTCCCGACAATTACCTGACCGACCCGCTGGAAGCGATTTCGCGGGCAGGCGGTGTTGGCATACCCACAATTAAGCCCTGGGCCAAGGAAACCGTATTTTCTAAAATGGATTCAGCTGTAAAGGCTGGGGCCATTGCACTTGCAATGGATATTGACGCGGCGGGATTGCCGCTTTTGGCTGCTGCAGGCAAACCCGTACGCGCCAAAAGCGTAGAAGAACTGGCTGAAATTCGCGCATATGCACCGGTTCCGTTTGTGCTGAAAGGCATCATGACCGCCCGTAGCGCGGAAAAAGCTGTGAAAGCGGGCGTTTACGGCATTGTTGTGTCAAACCATGGCGGCCGCGTGATTGACGGAACACCCGCGACTACAGAGATTTTGCCCGAAATTAAGGCCGCCGTTGGCAGTCAGGTAAAGATTTTTGTAGACGGCGGTATTCGAACCGGCTATGATGTATTTAAGGCAATCGCGCTTGGAGCGGATGCCGTCTTGATCGGCAGGCCTTATGTCATCGCGGCTTGTGGCGGCGGTGCGCAAGGAGTTTCACTTTACACACAAAAAGTGATCGCCGAGCTGAAGGATGCCATGAAAATGACCGGGTGTTCCTCGCTTCAGAGCATTACTGCTGATAAAATACGCCGCTCAAAATGAAGGCTGCTTCTATAGTCTATTCACTGTAAAGTCGAGGTTTTAAATGAATTTCAGAATAATCGGAATTATTGGCATGGCTGCCTGCGTTATTTGGTTTGCTGTTTTTTTAAAACGCAAGCCGCAAAAGGCAATCATGATCTGCGTGCTGGCCGCATTTGCGATTTTCGCCTCCGCGGCTTTTTTGCCCCCTCAATCCGGTAAAACATCAGAAACACCTTCGTCCGGTACCTCTTCCGGTTCATTAACAGAAACGGAGCAGGCTCTTTTGCAGCAGGGAGACGGCAAGCCAAAGCCTTACAACGCGGAGTTCATCAGCGGCTTTTACACGCCCGGTATTGATTTTCCTGCCGGGGATTATAATCTGACGGTGTTGCAGGGCAATGGAAAAATTTACGTCACCAATCCTTCCGGCGCGGGAAAAACCACCGACTTTAGTAAAAGCGGAGCCAAGGAGCTGAAAAATATTCACCTGCCCCTCGGAGAAGCAATCTCTGTTTACGGATTAAAGATCAAGCTGGAAAGCGCGGCGGCAGACGGAGGCGTTTTGTCCGAACGGGAAAACACCGCGACAAAAACGGTTACCCTTTCCCCCGGCACTTACGAAATCGGACGTGACTTAGACGAAGGCACCTATGATATATCCGCTGTGAAGGGAACCTGCAAAATTGACTCTGACAGCGAGGGTACTCCTTTTCACGAAACCTTGGATTCACAGGGCGCGGATTACCAAAAGGGATTTCGCAATTTAACGCTTGATGTCGGCACTACCATCACGGTGGCGGGGTCGTCCGCTCAATTCGTACCAAGTGAATAATTTGCCCGGATACAAATAAGGTGCTGCAAAATGAATTTCATTCATTTTGCAGCACCTTATTTACGGAAAAATTGCTTGTGAGTCATCATTAGAGCCACAAGCAACTTTTCTGGCTTGATTGAGCACAGATTGATGAAATTATACTATCTCTTTCTGTGCGGGTATGCCCGTTCGTAAGGTTCCGGAATATACCCGGAAACATTGTACTTTTCAGCCGCCTGTATTGCGAAATAAGGATTGCGCAGCAATTCCCGGCCATATGCAACAAGATCAGCGCGACCGGTTTGGAGGATTTCCTCCCCCATTTCCGCGTTTGTAATCAGACCCACAGCAATGGTTGGCTTTGCACATTCGCGCTGGATTTGTTCGGCTAAAGCGACCTGATATCCCGGAAAATCCTTGACACCCGTCGGCAGTAACCCGCCGGAGCTTACATGAACAAGATCAACCAGATTGCCGAGCGTATTGACAATTTGCACCATCATGCTGCCGTCAATACCGCCCGGCGTGTAATCATCGGCTGAAACGCGCAGCCATATCGGCTTTTCCTTTGGCCAGACCGCGCAGACTGCTTCCAGTATTTTCTTAAGAAACCGCACGCGATTTTCAAGGCTCCCGCCGTACTCATCTGTGCGCCGATTGGAAAGCGGGGATAAAAACTGATGGATCAGGTATCCGTGTGCTGCGTGAATCTCCAGCCCATCAAAACCTGCCTTATAAGCCCTTGAAGCCGCACTTTGAAAAGCACTGACGATTTCTGAAATCTGTTCTCTGGTCAATTCACTGGGCATACGGTATTCATCGCTGAACGGAACCGCGCTCGGTGCAAATGGCCCACCGGAAAGAGAAGTACTTTTTCGTCCGGCATGGTTCAATTGAATCGCAATTTTTGCCCCGTTCAAGTGGCAGGCATCGGCAACCTGCTTCAGTCCCTCAATTTGCGCATCGTCCCAAATGCCCAAATCCCGGTCTGAGATTCTTCCTTCCGGAATTACCCCGGTGGACTCGACAATAATCAGGCCAACACCTCCGATTGCCCTCGCAGCATAATGAGAAATATGAAAAGCAGTCGGAATCGCGTCTGATGATGCCTGGTACATACACATAGGCGGCATGACAATTCTGTTTTTCAATGTCATATCTTTTATCGAAAATTTTTCAAACAACTTCATTTAAACACAACCTTTCTATTTGAATGATCTATTGTTTATTTTTATTATACCCCATAGGTATCTCTAAATAAAATACTGAACTTCCATAAATTGAAAGCTGTTTCTCGTTTAATATTATGCGATTCAGCTGAACAGAATGCTCTGCCTACTTTCAGGCTGCACAGGTGATCAATTAAAAACAGCGTCCTGTTAAATAACAGACGCTGTGCAGGTGTTAGGCTCTCCGCATTCATTTTTCAGCTGCTTCCGCATCGGCTTTGGTTTTTTGCACTGTGCCCCAAGGATGATGCGGCGGGGCATAAATCGAATACAATTTTAACGGAATATTTCCTGTATTGATAATATTGTGCCACGTCCCGACGGGTATAAAAATGGCATCATTGGTACAAATACAGGCTTCTAAATCCACATTACCTTTACTTTTTCCCATTCTTACAATCCCGTGCCCCTGTTCAATTCGAATAAACTGATCGGTATCAGGATGCATTTCAAGACCGATATCCTGCCCAACCTTTATGCACATTAATGTGAGCTGTAAATGCGTTCCTGTCCACAAAGCAGTCCGAAAAGTATTATTTCTTCTGACAGCTCTTTCAATGTTTACGACAAAAGGATTTGGACCCTTGTCACTTAACTCTTTTTTGCTGCAACTATTCTCATCAAAACCCTTGTCATTCATGATAAGTTACTCCTTCCACAGGTGATGTACGCTATCATATGTATACTTTCCCAGAAAAGTACCCGGTAAAGGAGTTCATTCATGAACGTTCATAAGTAAAACAACAGAAGTATGCCATACATTACAGAAATCCCGAAGGCTGCATTAGTGCCGGCCTCCGGGATTCTCTATAAATTGTTATTTTTTCTGCCTCTCCGCATATATTTTCATTGCTTCCGAAAGAAACGCGGAAAGTCCATTCCCATATTGGTCAATGTTTTCAGTAAACCTTGAATCCGTGACGTACAGCTGACCGACCCCGGCGAAGGCGTCCGGAGTGTAGTGATAACCAAAGTTTTCATTAAAATACCGGTACATTTTACACATTGCTTTTTGTGCAACATCCGAATCCGGCCGCTCGTTTTGAATTTCAGCCAACCCGCGAAACAGGCTATCCATTCCTTGGGCAAACGAATTTCTTTCTTCCACATTCAACGACGATATATGCGCGACAGCATCGTCGCCCCAACGGCGGCGAGCCTCCTCCTCATAGGGATTATTGGTCATATCAAACCCGCCGAACTTTTCTGTCAGGCTCATTGTAATTTCTCCTCTCATGGATTGCATCGATTTGTTCAGTGTATCAAGCATAACCTCTATACGCTTTTTCTCATGCAAAAGGTATTTTTTCTGCAGTTGAAATGCTTCTTCCCGATTAAACGAGGGGCTGTGAAGCAATTTCTGAATTTTTGCCAGAGGGAATCCACATTCTTTAAAGAACAGGATCTGCTGCAGCTGATCCATATCATCATCCGAGTATTCGCGATATCCGTTCTCCTGATTTCTGTTTGGGCAGAGCAAACCGATCTCATCATAGTGATGAAGCGTGCGCACGCTGATACCGGTTAATTTTGCTGCTTCTTTCGCGTTCATGGTTGCTTCCCTCCTTGCAAAAACCATTATAAGCTATTACGCTGCATCATAGTCAAGGGCTTTTTATAAATATTTTAATTCCCGTAAAAGAGTTCAATATCATTTTTATATAGTTGAAAGGCCTGCCATGATTTTTACCTTCTTTCTAAATAAGAAAACCGCCTGCATACAACAGACGGTTTCTCATCAAAAATTATTTCTTTTTAACAGCATAGCAGACCTCGGTAACATATTCATCGGGATTCTGTGTTTGATTGGGGCTGACATGGTAGATGCAGAACATCATACCGTCAAACTCGTAGCCGTTATCCTGCACCCAGTCCGCAACGGCATGGTTCACAACGGTTAGCTGATCGTAGCTACCTCTGTAGGTGGCGGAAGCAATCTCCACCGCTGGTTCGGTCTTAAACACTACATTTTCTGTGTTTTTATAGATACCTTTGACGGTCATCTGTACTTCCACATCCACGTCGCTCTCCTTATAGCCATCGTCGTGGAAGATGGCAAGGCTGTTGCAATTCTCGGCAATCTGCATCCCCAAAGAAGCAGTTTCGGTCATCATGATGCCCCACAGCATTCCCTCATAATTGTAGGCGGGAATAACTTTGCGCACACTGGCGACATAGCGCTCTGGCATAGTCTTTACGATCACATTGTAACTCATAGCGGTATCATCCCTTCTCAGCCTTTTTATAGCTGTGTCAAGGAGCAGCAAACGATGGCTCAGTTCTTCAGATTCAGCTGTAATTTCTACCTGCTTTATTTTTAGAAATTCAGCAAGTAACTGCGGATTATCATAGCTTTTTAAAATTTCACCAATCGCAGACAGACTAAAGCCCATATCCTTCAAAGCAGTTATTCTTCCGGCCACCGGGAGCTGATCCTCACCATAGTAACGATAGCCGGTAGAGTCATCGATAGTCTTGGGCATAAGCAAACCGATCTCATCATAATGCCTTAGCATTCGTATACTGATCCTTGATAATTTTGAAAAATAACCTATTCTTAACATTCTTATTTCCTCACATATATGTGTATTTTTGAGCTCATCTTTATTTTAGAGTATACCATAATGTGAGAGTCAATAGGAAATTTTCATATTATCGCCCACTAGCTTTTCCAAACAGATTTCTCTTAAGCAACAGCCGGGCAGCCAGCGCTTTTGCGCCGGCTGCCCGAAAATCGAAATTTAGCACGCTCCCATGATTATGATATCACTTATGAACCTTTCTGAAAACAGGCATATCATCTATGGGCGCGTCGCATTGGATTGTTTGGCCGCCATTGTACTCTTCCCCGTCGCTCAGACTTTTCCATACGCCGGCGGGCAGATATACGTTCCTTGAAAATTGATTTGCGTTCAGCACCGGCGCAACCAGATATTCCGGGCCAAACATATATTGATCGCTAATTTCCCAGCACTTTTTATCCTGCGGAAATTCATAGAACATCGTCCTCATCAGCGGCGCGCCTGTCTCACTGGCTTTCTTCATAAGGTCGAGAATATACGGCTTGAGAGAAAGACGAAGCTTCAGATATTTTTTCATGATTTCAAAGGCTTCGTCGCCGTAGCACCACAGTTCGTTGGGCTGGCCCGTAAACAGGTAGCCTCCGCCGTAATCCTGATCTGAAAGCGGAGGGATATCGTGAGGATCTCTGTCACCGTGCATTCTTAATACAGGGCTGAAAACCGCAAACTGAAACCACCTGATCAGAAGCTGAATAAACTCCGGGTCGTTGACATCTCCGCCCATAAAGCCGCCGATGTCGGTCGTCCACCATGGGATACCGGCCAGACCGATATTCAATCCTCCCATCAGTTGGTCGCGGAAGCACTCGAACGTGCTGCGAACGTCGCCGGACCATACAAGCGCGGCATACTTCTGACTCCCGGCCCAAGCACTGCGCACAAGATTGACAATATCCGGCTGGTTTTCGGCTTTCATCCCGTCATAAAAGGTCTTTGCGTACATCAGCGGGTAAATATTGCTAACTTTTAAAGCGGGCCCCAAATAATACCGATAATTATCAAAGTCATATACGGCGAAATCTGGCTCTGCGTTGTCCAGCCAGAACATATCGATTCCATACCTATAATAGTTTTCCCTGCATTTTTCCCACACAAAGCTTCTTGCTTCCGGGTTCATTGCATCAAAGGAAACGCAGTCACCGTTAAAATCATAGGTTTGTATTGTGCCTCTCTCTGTGCGGATCAGCAGCCCTTTCTCATACATTTCCTCAAAATTCTCACTCTTGCGGTCAACAGACGGCCACACGGAAACCATGACGCGTATACCCATGGAGTGCAGCTCGTCTACCATAGCCTTTGGATTCGGCCAATACTCCGGGTCAAATTGCCAATCACCCTGCCGCGTCCAATGGAAGAAGTCGATCACGATAACATCCAACGGAATACCCAGCTCATGATATTTTCGAGCCACTTCGAGGGTTTCCTCCTGCGTACGATAACGCAGCTTGCACTGCCATAGCCCAAGCACATTTTCCGGCATCATGGGGGGACGCCCGGTAATCTCCGTATAGTTCTTGACGATAAGAGCCGGCGAATCGTCCGCCGTAACCCAGTAATCCATCTGATCGGTCGCTTCGGCGTGCCATTCGGTATAGTTATTCCCGAATGTGACCTTTCCGACAGCCGGATTATTCCACAGGAATCCGTACCCTAAATTGGAAAGGGCAAATGGAATAGATATTTGGGAATTTCTCTGGGCTAATTCCAGAATGCATCCTTTCTGGTTCATATAGGCGTGCTGATATTGTCCCATGCCGTAAATCTTTTCTGAATCGCTGCCCTCAAACCGGACATTAAGGCTGTAATCGCCGCCGATGATCGGCTTGAATTCGCGTGCGACAACCTTCAGGCAGCTGCTCTCCATGCTTTCCGTACCAAAGTAACTGCGGTAATATTCCCTGAGGATCATTTCACTTCCCTTATAAAACGTGATGACCCCGACAGCATTGACGCGAGCCCGCAGGATTCCGTTTTGTATGGAGGCTTCATCTTCGCCGATAGAAATTTCGGAATTTCCGGCAGCGGTGTTGCTCAGCGCCCAATTGTTGCTGCTGAAAGCAGGATACAGTGTGGAGCGCACGCGCAAAGCGTTATTCCCCCACGGCTCAATCCTCAGCGTCTCGTTTTGCCGCTTGCAAATCAAGGCTTTCTCCTCTTTGATAAAAAACATGATTGCACCTCAATTCATTATAATGTATACTAACACTATAATGATTTCAATATTGATATTCTTTAATAATATTGATGAAAACTAACACAATTCTGATATACTTATGTTCCGATCATAGGAGGAGATTTATGGATCGAAATCTGCTTAAAGAAAAGATCCCCCACGGAGACAATCTCTTCCCGTTGGAGGTTCATGAATTTGAAACGGACATACGGGTAAACGAAAGGCTTGACTGCCACTGGCATGAAGAATTCGAGTTCCTTGCTGTTACGGAGGGCGGAGCGGATTTTCATATTGACGCCGCAAGCTATCGCGTATTTGCGGGCGAAGTGCTATTTGTCAATTCCAACCGCCTGCATTCCGCGACTTCCATAGAAAATATGCCCTGCAGCTTCTTTGCCACTGTTTTCAGCCCCTCCCTACTCGTTGGTTTTGCGAACGACAGCATTCAGCAGAAGTATTTTAATCCGGTTTTGAATTCCGAAATTTCTTTCCCGGAGCATATAAAGCCATGCACGGACTGGGAAAAGGCAATCATTTTCATACTGTCCGAGATCAAAAATGCTTATCTGAAAAAAGACGCCGCGTATGAACTTTGTATCAAGGCAAAACTCTATGAGATCTGGTATCTGCTCTGTGCTAACTCAAATTGTAAAGACAGAGGTCTCAAAAACAATGATTACCGCGTAAGCAGAATCAAATCCATACTGGAATACATCAACGGAAATTACAACAGGGAAATCGTGCTTTCTGATCTTGCCGACACCTTTCACATGAGTGAAGGCTACTTCTGTAAATTTTTTAAATTGATGGTAAAAATGTCCGTTGTGGACTATATTAATTCCTACCGTATCAACGTCAGCGTCGCATTGCTGAAAAATACGGATAAAGAAATCGGCGAAATCGCGAGTATGGCAGGCTTTAACAACATCAGCTATTTTAATAAGATTTTCCGTAAATATATGCATTGCACGCCCACTGAATTTCGCCGTGGCATAGAGTATTCACCGTTTTAAGAGGCACGTATTCCGGTTTATCAAATTATAAAAATTATAAAAACCCGAAAAGCCGACATCAATTTGGCTTTTCGGGCTTTTCAGTAGCGAGGCTGGTCAAAATATTGATTCTGAATTATGCTTAAAATCAAACCATAAACTGAAATTTAGCGAGCCACACACCTATAATACTTTCCTATTGTAACTATATTTGCGCCTTTACATTCATAAGGTACTTCTTTTAATAGATAGTCCTAATAATCAACGTGAAAAGCCAAAATTGCATTTTCATTTTTTTAGTATTCTCTTTAGGTATTCAACATCTAACAACAAATTCACCGTTTCAAAGTTTCCTTTATAAAACACACCCCAGTTATTGAAAACACAAGGCGATTCCTTTGCTTTTTGCAGTGTATCCACTTGAATGAAAGACACAGGAACGTCATTCGTTTCACAATACTGTTTTATCGTCTCAATGCTTTGATAGACATAAGGGCATTGCATATCATAATAAATTGTCAGCTCTTTGCTTTCGATTTTTTGGGTTTTCGCATTTTGTGCGAATCTTGGCGTTGTTCCATCAAAAGAGAGTGCAAGCAATTCATATCCATCATCGGTAGTATCAACAACCTCAAAACCGAACTTCTTCGCAAATGATTGGTCAGAAAGCCAGGACTTTTGTTTTTTTGCTCCGAGCATACAAATGCCTGATTTACCCTTTTCTTTGGCATCAGCCAAACAATACTCCATCAGCGCTCGCCCATATCCTTTCCCTTTGTAACTGCCGGAAACCCATAAGCAATACACATAATAATAGTTGTCACCGGTTATGGGAACCCAAGCAGTTTCAAGCGGAGCATATTCGATAAAAACCGTAGCCTTTGCATTTAATTTCCGAAAAACATGGCCTTCCTTTAATCGATCTGAAAGCCATTGGCGCTTTGCTTCAACACCTGGATGTGGCTTTTTACTGCGGATAATGCAGCATAAATGCTCATTAACAAGGTTCTCTGTTGTTAAGTTTACAAAATCAGTACACATATTTTAATTTTCCTCTCTTACAAATTTCTGTTTATCTGGCACTCCTCGTTATATAAAGAATCCGAATTTAGGGATAGCACAAAAATTCTCAAAAGAAAACACGGAAAAATTTAGTCCAAATCTTGACATACAGCTATTATATGAAATACTGATCACATACCACGTCACAATATATAGACATCCTCTGAAAACTCCAATAAAGCTCATTCGGGCCTGTATACAAGAATCCCGGAAGCTGCGTGAACGCTAGCTTCCGGGATTCTTCAACTGGTCCGAGTGTTCATAACGACAAATTCGGAGACCCGCATAGAATAAGCTTTATAGGCACAAACAAGCGAATATTACAATAAATAAAAATGGAAACACCGCCTTATATCTTTCTATTATTTAGAGGTCTTCCATATCAGAATCATCAATAGAACCGCCAACTAACAACCAGCCGTGAGGAGTGCGTAGATATAGTTGCCCCTGCCCCCATGCGATACCTTCTCCGAAAAATTTAAAACAATCTGCACACATGCAAGCCCATGCGCCATGATCCTGCAACTTGCCGTCAATCATGTATTTTTCGTCTTCAAACGAGCAGTGACAAATATCGCATTCAACAGGGGTGCCTTCAAAATATCGGTTTTTCTTTTTCGCGAAATTCATGTCAACTAATTCGTCTAGCGACAGTGTGGACGAACCCAAGTCAAAAAAAGCACCTTTATCACGTGGTTGTATTTTGGTATCGATTTGTAGAACTAATTTTTTGTTTGCCTCTACGTATTCAGAAAATAGGGAGATCATATCGGTTGACTCACAAGTACGCCATTTCTCATCACGAAGCTTGAAAAAAATGTTTTCTTTGTCCACTTTATCGCAGCGAAAAGAACGATATTGCATGCCCAAATCTTCGATAATGTCGCTATCTCGCGATTCTTTCCCGCCCCATGTGGCCGCGAGTAACAAAGCATTTAAATTTCCATCATAGTATTTTTTCAGCACTTTTGGAAATGACAACGCATTTCCTGTGTTTTCGAGTGCACCGAAATACATTCGGACATCATTGGGATCATGAACAATAATGTGATAAGAGGGTATATACAGGAGACCGTCTTCCCTTGTTGTTGCATAATAGATCGTAAATACTCCAGTGCACGGGTTGTAAATTGATATGTCAATTTCCGAATCCGGAAATTCCACTTGGACTTCCTCAATAATCCTGAGTATATGAGCTTTCCATATGGGGTTTTCAGACAAACAAGACGAAATTTCACTCTTGAGTGTCTTTATATGTGTGGTATTATTGACAAAGAGTTTTTTCTTGAATCTTTGTCCGGTGGAACCATCCTCACCTCGCAATTCAGAAATAATGGTTTCATCGCTTAGCAAAGCGTTTCTAGCAAATGAACCGTGTCGGATAATATTAAGAATTTCGGAATTTGGCGCATCAAGCAGTTCTCCAAATTTCGCAGGATACCCAATTTCATAATAATCATTTTGTGGGCGGGGCTTCATATCCCCGACACTCTCGTGTAGGTAACACAAAGCTTCCTCTTCTTCCATGTCGGGAAGTAGTTCTTGAACTTCTTCAATTACATCTGAATCGCGGCTAATTATTTGTAGACATTTTTCTTTTGTCAATATCTGCAATCCGGTATACGCAATATACTCATGTACAGGTATTTCGGGAAGTGTTGATACCTCGGATTCTTCTATCCCCACCATTTGGGCGACAGAGGCTCGCATTGCAGCTACTCGTTCTTCTGCACTCAATTCATTTCGAAAATAGAATGTGACTAGCACATAATCATCAATTTGTTTTTCTTGATAAGTTTTTTGAATTGAATGGACACCATTTTCCAATGCGCTTGCGTCTTTATACCAGTACATGTCATGCCATGGGGCAATGAAACGCCCTTGAGAGATTGATAATGGATGAACAAGATTTACATGGAAATCAGCACCATCATCTGTTACAACAATTTCATACCCTTGCAATGAGAATGTTGTATCGTCGGCAAAACGAGAAAAAGGTACTAGCAATTCACCCCATTCAGTGGAAGCGATGATAACGTTTATCTCCGCATCCTTCACACCGAAGTGTTGTTTTACGCCTTCGACATATTTGTTGACTTCGTGTAACGCCTCGCGAGAAGCAGCATTACTTCGCTTTATCTCTATAAGGACATGATTTCCAAACTTGTCTTTTGCGTAAAGATCAATAAATCCATTTGTTCCGAACTCATTGGGGATATACTGCTCTTTTTTAAGAAGTGTCAGATCAGA
The DNA here is from genome assembly GCA_023416955.1 of Bacillota bacterium. Classification (GTDB taxonomy): domain Bacteria; phylum Bacillota; class Clostridia; order Oscillospirales; family Acutalibacteraceae; genus Caproiciproducens. The sequence goes on from JAEZGM010000047.1 coordinate 79,987, forward strand.
TTGGAGTTTATTTATATTTAACGAGATGAGATCACGCAACTGGGATTCTTTCATTATACTTCCTCCTATAAAAAAGCTCATAGATATTATAACATTATAGAAGGCATTTTTCATATTTTTTTCCAACGAAGATAAATAAGGTTACACATAAAGTACCAGTCTACTTACTTTTCTGAAGGACACTTCAAAATATAAATATCTTTGTATCAATATATCTATCAAATAGGTTAAGTAAATTTTAGAAATTAAGCAAAAACAGGCCGGTAAAATACCAACCTGTTTTTGTCGTTATGAACACTCGAGGTTCATTTGTAGTGGTGCGAGTGTTCATAACGACAAACTCGAAAAGTCTTATAAAATAAAGGCTTTTGGCAATCAACAAATGAATACTACAAATAAAAGCACTTGACTTTAACAGGTTAAGTGCTTTTTATTTATGAAGTCATCGCCCTGTTGATTATATGAATAATATGACAGAGCAGTGATATAGATGATGCTTGTTAATAAAAAACAAAGCATTACTTTTTTTTAATCGTTAATTTTCTTGTACCATCTTTTAGAATTTCCTTTTTTGTATATACACCATCTTTATCTAATTTTTTCTCGTATGGACGACCTAATTTATCATAACCTTCTTTAAAGAGTCCCTCCCTTTCTGCGGGTATTATTTCCGACGGTGTCATTGGTTCTACTGGTACAATAGTATTTTTGCGTTTATCTTTCACATTATTAACCTCCAGTATATTCTTAATTTTCCAATTTTGTCATACATTGACAGTAAAAATGCCAATCTAATCGATCTACCTGATTAGATTATATCATATTTTAGATATATCGCAAAACAATTAACTTCGAATGTTCATAATGCAAACTCGGGAACTCGCATAAAATAAAGGTTTTCGACATCAAGCAAATGAATATTACAACAAAGCCACTCTCTTTGCCTACATTAATTTTCTTAATTCTTGTAGTGTTTTCAGGACTTTCATAGTTGCTCCATAATCAAGTTGATTTTCTGCATATTCACACCTGTAAAGGCCTTGCAAATTTGATGGTAATATTGTTCCCGTCTTGCATAACAGAATTACTTTTTTGCCGTATAATGCTATCGCTGCACCTATTTCAATCAACACATTTTCATTTAGCCTTTTGTAAGAATTCCCGTCGTCTAACTGAATTTCCTCCACATCAACATGGATAATCCCAGCATCGCAATTTCTCATATCGTCAAATACCTTATCCGGTACAGGGATAGCGGTTGCTTCTCTTTCAATAGATACTATGGGTTCCATTTGTCCATATGACAATAGTTCTTTCAACTGCCCAACAATAGTAGCGTTGTTTTTACCATGCGAGATAAAGACGCGCGGCTTTTCTCGATCTGGAGTTTTTTGAGATTTCTGCTCATTCAATTCTGGTGGTTTAACATTAATTTTTTGCAATAGTTCGGCAGGTATATCATCTTTTATTGATGTCTCTGTATATGATTCGTCAGTTTTTTGTTCCGTGCCTTGAAAATTTGAAGCTGACGAATTAGAAGCATTTAAATAAATAAACTCATTCCCACTGATATTTCGCAGGCAATTTGTCTTATTAGCATTTTCACGAAAAATCTTTATTGCAAAATCTAATCTATCAGTAGGGACGCCCTTTTTTTCGAATACATTTCTTAGAATGTCCTCGCGTGGTAATTTGTTTTGATCATATTGCGTATATATCTCCCGAAGTATTGTTGGTTTTAATATTGCTTCTTGCATAGCCAACAAATCATCTCCCTCTTTTAATGGGGAAACGATTCTTTCACCTAATGTAGTAATTGAAATTTCTTTAGAGCCATATGCGCCTTCTGTTAGCCCATAAGCCATTGAAGCTCCAGACAAATATCTCCAATTCGTACTGGTCGGAGATATATTGCAGGCTTCGGCAACGAGGAGCGGCACTGTAGGTTGTCCAGCATAATTATCTTTAATTGCCCTCGGTATTGCCAATGAATCTTCAAGCGAGTACACTGGGAGAAGATTTTGAGTTACCCTCGACTTCTTTTTTGGTGTCCCTGTCTTTTGAAGATTCTCCATGCTTTCTAACTGATTTTCCTGCTTATCAGATTCTGACATATTACAATCACCCCAATTTTTACCATTATATATAAAATATTACACTTTTCGTTACTTGTTGTCAATTAATAAGTCCATTATTATCAAAATAAAGATGTGCTCTATTTCCACTACCGATTGAAAAAGCTAGCCCGAACTACCCTCCAACAGAAAGACGCTCCGGATTGGTTGTTTACTTACATATGCAAAACAAAACAGACTGACACTCAATCAGCCTGTTTTGTCGTTATTGATAATCATAGAATAAGTCTATTTTCTATTATTTAAGGTCAAAAATTTATAAAATAAAAATCGTTCCCACAGGATAATTTCTCAAATCCTATAGAAACGTTTTTGGTACGAGTGTTCATAAAGACAAACTCACAAACCCGCATAAAATAAGGCTTTACGGCACAAGCAAACGAATATTACAACAGATTATATGGATAATGTGTGTTAAGGAAAAACTCACTATCCTCTTAATCTATAAGTCCTCAACTTCATATATTTTTAGATAATTCGAAAATGAATTTTCATCCATTGGAAACTGTGGGTCTGTCCATTCGCAATCTCTTAAAAATATTTTGCCTACAAAAACACTATTATCTCCTACCACACCCCTAACTTTTTCCCAATTATCTATCGCAGCGTTAAACCGATTTACAATCCAAGCATGTTTGCCAAATATTTTTATGTCTTGAACCTTGAAAAGATGTTCTGCTGGCGAATCGACTTGATTTATTCGCATATCGCGGGTACTTTGTAATAGCAATTCAATTATTGCTTTGCGGTACTCTTCGAGTAGTTTTTTTTGTGAGATTATACTACTTTTAATACGTTGGAAAATTTCTTGCCTTTTCTCCGGCCATCTTTTTAAATCCCATAAAAGCAACTTTGCTTCACGTTCATTAAAATAGTCAACTGAAAACAACATTTCTGAGTCAATGTAAATTGGGCTTTCGATAAGGTCTATACTACGAGAATACACATTGGTAAATGTAGGATCAATAACAATCCGAGGATAATTAGCTATATTGCTTTCAAGCTCATAAGCTCTGTTCATTGCCTTACCAAAAAGTTGGTTGGTTCCTTCGTCATATAAAATATCACCAATCGTGGTGCCACCACGAATTAGTATGCCTTTCTTTAATAGGTCGGATTGAATGTCTGCTAATACTAACAGTTCTTTCTCCAACATGCACATATAATGACCGTCGGATAATACTCCTTTTTCCCAATCAGATGCATACCTAATTCTTACAACAGAATCAGAAAAGAAAATAGTCTTTATATTAAGTGCAAGCTTTTCTGTTGATATACAATTATCGGAAGTATATTTGTCAAGTGGATTCTCGGTGTTGTATTTGTGAAATAAAGAGAGAATTTCACTCATTTCATTTTCGCTCTTATTCTCCACAAGATTTTTAAAACCCAAAATATCAATAAAGGTTACAACTGCACGTTCCATCTTATCTATATATACCACCTTCCCAAACGCTTTACAGATCAGCTAATTTTGTTTTAGTTACCATATTCACAAAATCAACAGGATTTACACAATTGTCAGAGAACAAATCATGAGTAGTCACTCTCCACTCAGAGTCTCCTGCTTCTGAAAAATGACTTTTGCAGTACGTAAACAATTAAGTGCATTACTGGCCCAAGTAAATAAGTCGTCTCGATTGCAATAGTATATATTATGACAGAATGTACGAGCCTCATCTTCAATGCTGAAAGAATTGGAGAAAAATATTGTTATTATTTTGGCATCATCCTGTAGAGTCTTAACATTTTCCCTTATCCATATTTCGTGACGTAATGCCTGGGAGACATCCTTTACCGGAATCTTCTTTTCTTTGTTTTCATATATTTTGTCCTCTGAAACAACACACAAAGAATCGTTAATTATCCAATAAGGATCGGGGGCCGCTTTATCATCACTGTTGTACGAACCATATCCAAGAAGTTCTCCAAGCTCTATCTGAGCATTTTCAAAAATTGTTCCCTCTCCACTTAGAATGTCCTCTAATATGGATTTCACTTTTTGCTCAAATCTCACATTACTATGTTCTCGCTCCAAAGAATCTTCCAATGAGCTTACTGTATCGTAGAAATAATCTGCATTCTCAATCGTGGTATCTGATTCCGATATATAGCTTAAAATATCCGAAAGCCATTTAATACCGCCAAAATTATTTTTCGTTGCATCAACAAATAATTGATGTGCCTTGTGTGATTGCCCAAGCTCTAATGCAATAGATGCACTTAAATATTGCCAAAAGCACTTATATCCCGCCAAAGCAGGAGCATTTAAAACATCAATGATATTTATAGCCTTTTCAAATGCAGATTGATAATCCTTTTTCCACAAATCATATTGAATTTGAACTTCTATCTGAGCAGCTGAAAAAAGTTTATTATAGAGAAGTTCCTGAGTGGTATTTTTACCCAATGAAATATATTCATTGCGCATTTGGATAATTTCATCTTCGGCATTTACCCAATCTTCACCATGCTTAAGAAAGATTCCAACATTTTCAATAATATCTTGGACACCCTTAAAGTCTGTAGAATTTTCAATTCCAAACTGTATTTCAGCACGCATCTCTTGGTGATATGTAGACAAACTTTTTGAAGAAGTCATTTCATTAAGAATGCTATCCCCTAAAACACATACGACAGAATAATCGCTTGCATTTCGAGTACAACATCCAACTGCCTGAACTACTCGCGTTTTAATACGTTCGGCAAAGAGTACAGATGCTGCCATTTTTGAAACAAAAAATTTTTCCTGCAAATGAGTTACTTTGGGAAGATTATAAATCAATAACATGCGACTTTCTTCATCAGGAAAATCCACACCGTCAAATCTATTCGCCATGATAACCATAGCGTTATTTGATGAGAGATAATCGTTTTTGGATTCTATTAAATCATTAGCGTTAAATATAGCAATCCCTGGAATGTGCTCTTTCAAAAATTCACTAATTTCCCGATAATCATTATCACTAGGTACAATAAGTACACTCTTTTTTGCTTCATTATGCAATTTTATCAAGATTTCACCGTGTTGGCTTGATTTCAACGACAAATCCGGGAATATAAACAATCTCCGGCCAAGACCTTTAGTATCCCACCCACTTACAATGGGGAGACGTTTTATGTTATCACAACCAACAATTCGTTCAAGTTCACCGCTATTTCCTAACGTAGCAGACATAAAAATTCTCTGCGAAGCATTTCTAAATGCATCATGCGTTTTAGTTGGCGCAATATAAGGGCGTATTAGTATGGTATACCAACTAACGAATATATTGCAGTTTTGGATGTTGTCGGCAATTCTTCTCCATGGATACCTCAATGGAGTATCTTCAACGCCAACATCAATTATATCATGTAATTGTGCAAATTTTGGAACAAGCAATGGCCTTGGCAACATATCGCACCAATCCATCACATCGCTGGAATAAGGGCTTTCTGCGCTCAATCTATAAAATCCTGATTCTCCAATCACGTCTTTTAATAGCGTTGCTATTTGATTAAACAAAACGGGGTATTTATTACGCTCGATATTGAGCGACCAATTATCAACAATATAATTTTCTGATGAGTGGACATCATCAAAAATTATTATGTCAGGGCTATCAAAAAAACTGCCCAGTGCAAAGAATGAGCTATATGTAGTAACTCCAATAGATTTTGCTAAAAGGTACTTTGATTTATCTTGTGGAAGATATTCACATTGCTTGCCTTGAAACGAAATCGTTGTAATCCCATATTGTTTCTGAGCCTGCTCACAAACTTGTGAAACAAGTTGATTTGTAGGGCAAAGGAACAGTACTTTGCGTTGATATTTTCTTCGATGATATTCTGCAATTACTAGTCCGACAAGTGTTTTTCCACTTCCTGTAGGTAATTCAAAAGCTACATTCTTGTCAATTATAGTACTACCATTGATCGTAGACATGTAGTTATCAATCATTTGTGACTGATAATCTATTAGTCCCATGATTGATTTTAACTTGTTATCTTGAAACATTTCTTGCGGAGTTGAAAAATTACTTGTATCACTTTTCCTCGTCTTGAAAGCCATATTGCACCTGCTTCCGATTATCTTATGCCTTTATTTTACACTCGGTTTTTCCAATATGCAATATACAGTGACACAAATTGATACGCAAGGTCGAAATACGATGAAAACGCCGCCCAAGTGAGACTGTGGGCGGCGCTTTTATATATATGGTAAAAGTCACTTCGGGCCAAGTTCGAGGTGTTGACAAAGCCCAACAAGGTGGTGGAAAAAGGGTAGGACCGTGTTGATAGAGGTAAAGAAATAGCGCCTTGGGGTTATCCCAGGCACTTAATCATGCACTTTAG
>JAEZGM010000048.1 GCA_023416955.1 Bacillota bacterium
CCATGAGGCGCTGCGTCCTCGACATCCTTAACACAGACGGTCAACGGCGGTATAATATAAGTGTAATATTCGTTTGTTTGACTGCCGGGAAGGAGGACATATGCAAAGTCAGTCAAACATTGTAACGGCGCTCTATTGCCGCCTTTCACGGGACGATGATGTTCAGGGGGACAGCAACAGTATCGTCAATCAAAAAAAGCTGCTTTCCAAATACGCGAAGGAATACGGTTTATCCAACACAAAATATTTTGTGGATGACGGGTACACGGGCACGAACTTCAACCGCCCGGGCTTTACCGAAATGATAGAGGCGGCGGAGGAAGGCTATATCAGGTCAATTCTGGTAAAGGACATGTCCCGTCTTGGCCGGGACTATCTGCAAGTGGGATTTTACACGGATAATTTCTTTCCAGAACACAATATCCGGTTTATCGCGGTCAATGACGGCGTAGACAGCGCGGAGGGAGAAAACGAATTTGCCCCGTTCCGCAATATCATGAACGAGTGGTACGCCAGAGATATTTCCCGCAAGGTGCGAAGCTCCCAAAGATTGCGCGGCAGCGCGGGCGTTCCTCTCTCCCTGCCCCTCTACGGCTACAGGAAAGACCCGGACAACCCCAAAAGCTGGGTGATCGACGAGGAAGCGGCGGCTGTGGTGCGGCGCATCTATCAGTTGTGCATTGACGGCTTCGGTGTTGAGAAAACCGCCGCGATACTGGAACGGGATAAAATCTTGAAACCTACGGAGTATTGGAAAAGCAAGGGTGTCCGCAAGCCGGGGAAAAAATCCACCGTCAGGGATAGCCCCTACTGCTGGTGCAAAACCACGGTTGAAAAAATCCTTTTGGCACGGGAGTATGTGGGCGATACCGTCAATTTCAAGACCTATTCCAAGTCGTTCAAGAACAAGCGGCGATATGAAAACCCGGAAGAAAACCATGTGATCTTTGAAAATACCCATGAGCCAATCATCGACCGCCAGACGTGGGAAATGGTGCAGCGTATCCGGGCAGGCACAAAACGGAGACAGCCAAAGAATACCGAAAAGCACATGTTCGCTGGACTTCTGTACTGTGCCGATTGTGGCTGCAAGCTCCATTTCAACGTCAACCATCCGCACACGGAGCTTCAATATTTCAACTGTTCCAATTATCGCGGTAATCGTGGAATCTGCAATAACACCCATTACATACGGGCCGACGCGCTGGAAGAAGTGGTTCTTTTGGAACTTCGGCGTATGACGCAGTTTTTACAGGACAAAGAGGAAGATTTCGTAAAGCTGCTGATGGACAAATCTTTGCATGAAGCGCAGCAAGAAAGTAAGCGTCGGGAGAATGAAGTTGCCGCCATGATTGCCCGTTGCCATGAGCTTGACGCGCTTTTTACCAAAACGTATGAGGATAATGCCAGCGGCAAGCTCTCCGACGAGCGGTTCATGATGATTACCAAACGCTACGATGATGAGCAGATTTCACTCAAAAAGAAAATCTCCGCCCTGCAAGCGGAGATCGACGCGGAGAAACGGCACAAAAGCAGCGCGGCCAACTTTTTGCGGACGGTGCGCAAATACACGGAAATCAAAGAACTCACCCCGACCATTGTGAACGAGTTGATTGAAAAGATCGTTGTTCATCAGGCGCAGGGCACAGGCAAGAACAAGACGCAGCAGCTTGAAATCTACTACAATTTCGTCGGCGTTCTGGATATGCCGCAAGTCATGGCGCTGTCGCAGAGCGTGACCGTGGACACACGGCAGGGCGTGGCGGTTGAGTACATCACAAGGAAAGCCGGGTAACGAAAATAGGAGCAACCTTTCGGTTACTCCTATTCACGGAATGTTCAGTGTCGTTATGAACACTCGACATGGTGCGGGTGACAGGACTTGAATGTGCACTTTCATATTTTATCATTCTTACCAAGTTGTACAAATGTCTATTTAATGCGATTTTTCTTTGTTCCATTTAGATGCAGTTTTGCCAATTTTCACGTGTTTCCGCAAAATTAACGGCCAACATTCATGGTGTATTGAACAGGCGCAAAAAAGATATCGGCTATATGTTCTGGCCTACTGCGAGGCTTTAAAAGTATTCTGTACTAATAAACATAATGCGAAGTTTAAAAGGTAGGGGGAGACAACAACGGTTAAACATAGTGCGAAGTTCGTAAACTAAGTACCAATTCTAGCTATGATCATAACTTTTTATTATTTAGGCTCACTATCCACTAAGAAGAATCGGAGCGCATTACGCCGCTATTCAGGCGGTTAAGCGGAACTAGTTCCGCTTTTAAATACCCAAAGGTTCCGGACCGATCCAATGATTGGATCAGTCCGGGACCCTGCTCTTGCCTATTAACCGAAGTGTATCAAATTTTTTTGCAAAGTCTAGAAGCAGCACTAACATTCCATTAATGAAATAAACGTGTTCGGATTTAGCGCGGTTATCTCCACCAAAACATTTGCCCGATATAGATGCATGACCCATAAAGCCAGTGTTTATGCGGACTTGCGAGGGTTTTGAATGAAAATTCAAGACCCTCGTTTTTCATGGATGCACACCCTCTTTTTGGGGGTTCAATCATATGCTCCTTGTCAATATTTGGGGTAAACACAAAACGGAGACAATGAGGGGCAGCGTCAAGTTACTCCTTTAGCGTAGAATGATTGAATTATGGATAATACGGTTGCGGAAACGACGGAAATTACGATAACCGAAGGCGTTGCGCTTAAGGACTTTGATCTTGTTGTTGGAGCCTTCTGTAAAGCTATTTGTGTAAGAGCGATCGAATGAATTGAGGATACCAATAGACCAGCGAACCATTGTGTTGGCACAGTCAATAAATTTGGCCAAACCACTGTTCTATGCGGCCATAATCCAGTGGGAAAGCGCTGTTTTGGCAGAAGTACTGTCTTTCGAATCAAGGGCTTTAAAGAGCCCAGCTATATTCTCATGATTTTTTCTTTGACATAATTTTGCCCCAAATCGCAGTTTTTCTTGACCTTCCCAATTGGGGGCTCTTTTGCAATGTCCATTTTTAGTCGTTCAGTTCATTCACTGGCGGGGGAGGGGGGAACTATTTTACGCTACATAAGTAAGTATATGTCGTTTGACTGTTATTTTTCCGCCGCCTTATTCTCATTCATGGCATTGAGCGCCGCAACAGTTCCACCGTCATAGAGAATATCCGCACCACACAGATAACTGCAAGAATCGCTGACCATAAATGCCATCATCTTTGCAATTTCCTCCGGCTCGCCCAAGCGTCCCAATGCTCCAAGCATTGCAAAGTCGGCTGCCGCTTTCCCCTCAAGTTCTCCCATAGGAGTTTTGAAAGTACCGGGGGAAATGGATACAACACGGATTCCTTTACGGCCGTATTTCATCGCTTCTCTTGCAGTGTACCAGACCACAAAATTCTTTGACATTGTGTAAGCCGCACCGATACGCTGCTCCTCAGGCATTGAAGATAGAACCTGAAGCATTGTTTGCAGAAAGGCGTCGGGATCTTGCAGGCTCAGCTTATAGATTTGTATCGGTATTTGGTCGGACTGCAACATATAGGCAGCCATTGAAGAAACGTTGAGGATACAACTGCCTTCGCTCATAATAGCGGAAAAAGCCTCATCTACATAAATGGTTCCTACAGCGTTGATCGAAAAAATCTTTTCGGCATTGGCCATATGACCGGAAACACCGGCTGAGTGGATAACGGTCTTCACATTGCCTCGGCTTGCCGCATAGGCCGCCAGTTTGTCCACTGACGCTTTGTTGCTGACATCGCAGGGAAAGGCCTCAACATCAATATCAAGAGCCTTCAATTGAGAAACGGCGTTCTCCAATTTTTCCACTGTACGGCCTACAAGTATGATTTTCTGTTCCTTGCCAATGATTTTAGCGGCTTCGAGACCCATGCCGCTGCCACCGCCGGTAACTACGCAAATATTCTCCATTTTGTACATACTCCTTTGTTAGATTGCTTTATACTCTTTACATCTATTATAATATTTGTTAAAATAAAAACAACCAACAAATGACGGACTTTGTTGGTTACCAGACATATGACTTACAGGAGACGTATATTATGGAGGATCGCCGTGTGCGAAAAAGTAAAAGTGCTTTGAAGTGTGCATTGCTGGAGCTGATGAAAGGCCGGCCCGTATCGGGTATTTCAGTGGTTAGCCTGTGCTTCGCGGCAGATGTGAACCGCTCTACCTTTTACGCAAATTACCAGGATATCTATGCACTGTTACAAGATATCTATGAGGACCTTTTTCACAAGGTGGACAGTCTGATGGCTTCGCTGATTCGGGGGACAGAAGACCCCACTCTGCTGCTGCCGTTTATCCGACATCTGGAGGATCACAAGGATCTGTTCCAATTGCTGTGTATCAACAACGAGGACCGCTTGTTTGAGCGGAATATGCTTGCTTATTGCACGGAAAAATATGATTCATCCGAAAAAGAAGATGTCGCCGGGCGGTATGCCTTTAGCTATAATATTAGTGGCAGTATCTCTGTGTTCTGTCAGTGGGTACATGAGGGATTTCCCTGTTCCAGTGAAGAACTGGCCTATCTGCTGGTGCAGTTTCCCCGTTTCACGTCCATATCCATATGATTTTCACGCTTTGATATTTGGATTTTTGTGCTATATTTACAGCCTGTTTGTAAAATGGTGAGGAAAGTACGAGTTACTAAAAAGACCATCAAAGGATCACTGGGTAATGCTCAATGGAATGCTGTGGATTGCTGGAAGTGGCTCTCACTGGAGAAACCTACTGGAGTGATATGGTAAATGGAAAGCTGTATATGCCCGGTTTCGCAAATGGCGTGAAAAAGACTCTATAGCCGGGGGGCATTACAAATAAAAAGGATCAGTATTGAATTTCAATACCGATCCTTTTAAAATACCTTGTTTAAAGCTTCAAAAATTACTGGAGAAGCTTCAGTACGCTCTGGGGCTGAGTATTTGCCTGAGCAAGCATAGACTGAGCAGCCTGAGCAAGAACTTGGTTCTTGGTCAATGCCATCATCTCGGAAGCCATGTCAACATCACGGATACGACTCTCAGCGGAGGAAAGGTTCTCGCTGGTTACACCCAAGTTGTTTACAGTGTGCTCAAGTCTGTTCTGAACAGCACCAAGGTTAGCTCTCTGGGTAGATACGGTGTTAATTGCCGCATCAATTACAGAAAGAGCAGCCTGAGCACTGGTCTGAGAGCCGAGACTAACACTAGTAAGAGCTAATGAAGTAGCATCCATTGCACCAATAGTCAGTGTTACCTGCTGCGAGGCAACATTCTGATCACCGATCTGGAAAGTGATACCCGAGGCGGCTACAGAAACAGAACCATCCAACAGATTCTTCTTATTGAAGTTTGTGGAAGAAGAAATACGGTCAATTTCAGAAGTCAGCGAAGTGATTTCCGCCTGAATATTTGTACGGTCAACAGCATCCTGATAAGTGCCATTTGAAGACTGTGTGGCCAACTCTTTCATTCTCAGCAGAATGGAAGCGGTTTCATTCAGTGCACCTTCAGCGGTTTGAATCAAGGAAATACCGTCGTTTGCGTTGTTGGAAGCCTGGTCAAGACCACGGATCTGGGAACGCATTTTCTCGGAAATTGCAAGACCGGCAGCGTCGTCGCCTGCACGGTTGATTTTATAACCGGAAGACAGCTTCTCAAGGTTTTTGCTGACGCTGTTGTTGTTGATGCCCAATTGTCTGTTTGCGTTCATAGCCGCGATATTGTGTTGAATACGCATAATAAAATTCCTCCTGAATTTGTTTTAGTACGCGGGGCTGGATGCCCCTGCGCCTTTAGAAAAGAACATCCATGTTCTTTACTGATGAATTTATGTATTGAATTCCCGTTACGGCGGGCCCTGCTATAGCGGGAATAAATACCTTATTAAAACTTGCTTTGTAATTTCTGCTTACACTTTATATTTCGGTGTAAAAGGATAAAAGTTTAGGGGGTTTTATGAAAAATTAAATATTTATTTATTTCATAAAACGCAATTAATCTATGATAGACAGGCTGTCAAATGCAATATGCTTTGAGTCAGTTTTGTGTATACAAGCGGTTCTTCAATTCGTTCAGTGTTTCCTTCTCCGGGTGAACACTGGCTTCCCGGTTCAAACTCTGCGTTTCGAGCAGCTCTTTGCGCACAATGCGAATCTCTTTCGGCGCATCGATACAGATTTTTACCCGGTCGCCGCTGATTTCGGAAACAATGATTTCAATGTCGTCTCCAATCAGAATAGACTCGGAGACTTTTCGGCTAATGACCAGCAAAAAATCCCCTCCTCATTTCGCTTTGTCAAACAATTTATAACGAATAGGATACTCAGAATCCTCCAAAATAACCTGTTTCGCTTCTTTTGTGTTAATGTCAATTACAATCGGTGCTTTCAGGTTTACTACTGAATCACTCAGCTCCGGTTTAATCACTGCTATAACAAGGAAACAGAGATCGGTGACATCTGTTTCTCCGAAATAATTCAGTTCATGAGAAGAAAGCTCAGGATTGTAACCGGGGAAGACCGTAAAAGGGTCCACCACAATAAATGATGGAATTTCAGAATTGGCCGCCTGCAGACTCCAAATGACATTGCTGCCGTCTTCATGGTAAAGCAAATATTCATGGACATCCTCAAAGCCTAAAATACCGTCATGAAAATGGACAATATTCTGCTGCATCGGCTCAGAATATTGCACAATTGCCTCATTTGCGTCCATAAGTTTCCTCCATATGCTTTGCGCTTATTCTACACAATCTGTGCTTGATTTATTTGGTTCTTATTCCATATAATCAAGAAATGTTTTTGATATGATTTTCGTGCCCATCTGCAGAGCGGCATTATAAGAATATTGCTGCATGTAGTAGTCCATAATTGCATCCGCCGGATTTAAAAATTCCACCTTGTCATCCTTATCAATAATGGCCTGACCCATCGATTCCAGATTTGTTTTCGTGGTATCCAAAAAGTTCGACTTTGTTCCTGATTTTGTAATTTCAGCCATCAGATTTTGCTGCTGATTACCCAAGTTGGTCAGGTAAGGCTGGATTTTATCAATTGTAAAAGAAGAACTGTCAAGCTGATCTGCAATCTGGCCAAGCAGGGAATAGACATTATTGGAAATGCCGTTTACTCCGTCAATCGTTGAAGTGCCGTATCCCATAAACGCGATTCCCGGGATGGCGGCGTCAAATGCACTTTGCGCGTTGATGCTGCCGTCCGTGTTTACTTTTAAGCCCATGCCCAAATCGACAAGCGATTGCTCTTTGGCAAGCTTACTCATGTCGACAGTATCAGTAGCAGTGGTGGATGTCATCCCCGAAGTTATGGGAACGTTCATATCTCCAGTCATAGTAACTTTAGAAAAGTCATAGGCGGTTCCGCTCGTTCCCGTTACACCGGAGGCGGTTTGCAATGTTTTCAGTAAGTCCTTGTTTGTTGCGCCGGTTGTTAAAGGAACGGTAATTTTGATGGCGGTAGGATCCGTCGTATCATCTACAGTAACCGGATCTGTTGTAGCTGCACTGAAATCAACTTCAATTTTTTTACCGTTTATTGAAGCAGGTGCGTTCGCTCCAAATTGCAGCAATGCGCCATTGAGGTTCGCTGCGGGCCCGTCTTTCAATTTCCCGGTGTCCACGTCAATCCCGCGATAATACAGATGCTTTTTGCCTGTGCTGTCCACTTCCGCAACAAACGGTGGATCAGTCATTTCAGAACCCCCGAAAAGGTATTTGTCGCCGAATTTTGTATTGGCCGGGGCAATCATTGCGTCCTGCATCTGACGCAGTTTATTTGCGATCGTCTGACGGTTTTCCTGGGACATCGTACCGGTAATTGCCTGCAGAGTATCGCCGGTGTTCGATGTGCTGACAATATTATAGACAGACATCATTGCGCTTTGCGCGGTGTCAAGCTGGTCAGCGGCATCGCCTAAAATGCTTTGATAAGTATCGTTTTCCGAAGATTCCCGACGCAGGCGGTACGCTTTTGACGCAGAAAAGGGATCTTCGGAGGTTTTATCAAAAGCGCGGTATGTGGTTGCTTTATTACTTGCAGAATTCAGCTGGCCAAGTGAAGAGTTCAGGCTGCTTCTGTACTGCTTAGTAATCATATTCATGGTAATTCTCATGCTTGATTCCTCCTGTTCCTGTCACCCAGGCCTTGTTTGTTAACTGCAAAATCTAGTCTATTTTTGATTTACAAACAAGGCCTAGCGTCCTACGATTCCCATCTTATTGATAATGGTATCTACGGCTTCGTCCATTGTGGTCATGAAGCGCGAGGCAGCGGTAAGCGCCTGATTGTACATAATCATGTTAATTCCCTCTTCGTTCACGTCTACGGAAGATAGGGACTGCCTTTGCGTGTCGATTTCGGTTAAAGTGGAGTTGTAGGTGGTATTCTGACGGGTGATCGTCTCAATATCCAGACCGAGTGTGGTAGAAACATTGGACATATATGTATTAATGGAGCCGCTGAAAAGAGTGATACCGCCGCTATTACTCACATCGGTAGTAAATGTTTTTGATTGCGAAAATTGATTAATCATATACAGCAGGTTATTGCCTGATTTTGAATTGTCCACCCCGGGAAGCGACGCGTCCTTGCTTGTGGTCATGAAAATGCCGGTAGCATTGTTCCATGCGTTGGAAATAGATATATTTGTGGCGGTAATTTTGTCTGTGCTCGTGCCGTCAGTTGTGGTGAACAGCGGCTTGTTAGGTTTCGCTGTCGGGTCGGTAAGGTCGTTGGTGCTGTTCGCCGTATTCATCATGCTGGAAAATTCATAAGCGAGCTTGTCCAGTGCCTTGTCATAGTACCCGATTCCGCGGGTTTTGGTCGCGGGATTGTCAAATTCGCCGCTGTCATTCAACATGCTGAGATAACCGCCGAAGATACCGTTCGTCATGTCGTCGTTATCCAACAGCGAATTTCCGGTTGCAGTATCTTTCAGCTCGTTACCGTTCACATCTGTTAAACTGATTGTTGTATGGAATAATTTTGTGCCGGTAGTGGCGTCGGCGCTGGCGTCGGTTTTAATAGCAAACTGATTATATTGATCGTTATGGAGCAAATTAATCGTATCCCCGGAGGGCGTTTTCAGGTTTACACTCAGCTCATCCACAAAGCGTCCCGCGCCGACCGGCACAGAATTGGTGGAAAGCTGTATGTCCATATATTCGGAAAGCTGATCCAGCAATACGTTCCGCTGGTCGCGCAGTTCCAGCGCGGGAGTTTGGGAAATATCCGCACTTTTAATCTCCTGATTGACATGCGCAATGTTTTTCAGGATAGTGTTGACCTTGTCAATCGCGTCGCTCTGAAAAGAATCCGTTTCCTGCGTTCTGATTTTCGAGAGCTGTTCGGCCGCATTGTGAAACGCTTTGGTCAGCAGCAGGGAAGAGTTCTTTACGATGTTTTCCAGGCTGGTGTTTGAAGGCGACGCGGCAAAAGTGTTCAGCTGCTTGACCAAATCGGTAAACTGGGAGTTGATTCCGTCTTTGCTGACTTCATCGAAGATGGATTCCAAATCGTTCAGCGTGGCCATTTCCGTGTCGGTTTTTCCTGTTTTGGCGTGTTCCATGCGGTAGCGCACATCCAGAAACGGGTCGCGCAGCTGGCTTACGCCAGTGCTTTCAACGCCCTGTCCGATACCAAGATCGTTTTTATTGGAGTAACGCATATTACTTCCCGTTGAAGCAACCGCGTAAGAGTCCACTCTCTGGCGGGTATAGCCGTCTGTATTCACATTGGAAATATTCTGGCCTGTCACTTTCAAATTGTACTGGGCTGTCTGAATGCCGCTTCTGGCCACATAATATGCTGCAAAGGTTGAAGCCATATGAACCTCTCCTTATATTTTTTTTGATAGAAAACTGGGTGCCGGTTTTCCTTCCCGTGCCTGCGCGTCGTATATCTTTTGCAGATCGGGGCGCTTTTCCAGTTTCTTTAAATCGTTTTCTATTCTATGAAGCCGAAGCTCCGTTAAATAATTGCAACGAAGATTGATTTCCTTTAAATTAAGAAGCACTTCGGAGAACTCATCAAAAATTCCCTGTATTTGCTCCCGCTGAGGTGATTCGAATAAAGGGATCAGCTCCCGGAATGTAGTCACGGATGTCCCTGTCTTCGCAATCAGGCGTTCACGTTCCTGTTCCAGCCCTCTGGATTTCAGCATGAATACCTCTTCTGATTTTACATATGAATCGATTTTGCTGACTTTGTTCAACGATATATCGTTGAACTTGTCCGTCTCCAACTGAAAAAATTCCTTATAAAAGGAAAGGTATTTCTGGAAAAAGAGGATAACTTCCTCTGCTAAAGATTCATTCAGCATCCTGTGTTCTCCATTTGACTCAAAGGTCGAAAATTTGTTTAGGTAAACGATGATCAAGTCGTAGCAATTCGAAGCCGCGAAAATATTGGACGCAATGGCTTCAGAATTGCTTTAATCAGTGGGTACCTAGTCTTTATCTGCCTGTAAGCATGATCTTAGCCAATTCTTTTGAGTCTATTTGATATTGATTCGACTGAACCTGAGCCCGCAGCGCATCCACAAAAGAGATATCCTTATCCTGTTTCAGTTCATTTACAATCGCATCGCGTGTCTGAACCAGACTGGGTTGATTATTTACTGAATACTGCGAAATTTCAATGGTATCCAGATTTTTCGCGGGAACGGATATTTTATCGAGTTTAACGGCATTTGATTTTTCGGCTGCGCCGACGGCCTGTTCCGTTTTTTTCACCGGATAGGGGTTTGAAGACATACCGGAAATGTAACCGGAATTCTTAATCATCATCATTACTCACCTCTGATTATAAGTATCGGCAGAACTGAAAATAAATTTAGTTTTATCAAGCGCTAATAAAACATACTAAAATAATGAATAATTTATTAAATAATTATTAATAAATTATTAATATTACATATATCTCAGTTAAGATTTGATGTGGTTAGTTGACTTTTGTCATATATTGTCTATAATAGAAACATGCAAAGTCACAGAAAATTCAAATTTGATTATAAACATAAAAAATAAATTTCTTATGTTACCTAATAACAGAAATCTATATAAAGTATACACTATTTTATGAATTAGAGAGGTGCTTTCATTGAACTGGCTGGACAGCTTACCTATTAATCTGTTAAATCAGGACCTGAATGGATTGTGGACAAGGCAGCAGGCGATTTCCGACAATATTGCCAATGTCGACACGCCGAATTACAAGAGCAAGGAAGTTAGCTTTGAGGATCAGCTTCAAAAACAGCTTGCAACAGCTTCGGGAAGCGATTCCGATTTGATCAGTGGCATTAAGGATACAGATCCTATTGTGACCGAGACCGACAACCTCACCTCGCGGTTGGATGGAAACAATGTGGACGTGGAACAACAGAATATTGAAATGGCCCGTACCCAGTTGAATTATATGTATTCTCTGCGTGAGCTTTCGGACTACTTTTCACGGTTGAAATATGCAATTACGGATGGTAAATCCTGATTGCATATTTTAAAAATATCATTAAATTGTCGACCTCTGAACCATCATCGTTTCTATTAATAGTACATCTTTTCCATCGTTTCTTAAATTTAGAAACTCTCTCACCTCTACCGGGAATTTCGACTCCGCGTTTTTGCATTATCGATTTAACAATTTAAATCTGCAAAATTTTACAAGGAAAGAAGAATGGGCATGGCTTTTTTAAGCTCACTGAACATCAGCGGATCAGCGCTCACTGCGGAGCGGCTTAGAATGGATGTAATATCTGAGAATATAGCGAATGCTTCTACCACAAGAACGGCGAACGGCGGCCCTTACCGCAGAAAACTTACTGTTTTTCAATCGAACGATCAAACACAGCCATCTTTTCGCCATATCATGGAAGGCCAGCTTGCCGCCAAGCAGCAGACCGGCGGTGTAAAGGTTGTCGAGATCGCAGAGGATCCAAGCGATTTTACGCCGGTTTATGACCCGACGAACCCGGACGCCAACGCACAGGGCTATGTTATGATGCCAAACGTCGACCCAACCAAAGAAACGCTCGACATGATGTCTGCAACCCGGTCATACGACGCGAATCTAACGGCCTTCAACGCAATCAAACAGATGGCGTCAAAGGCTTTGGAAATGGGGAGGTAGTAGTACATGACACCGATTCAACCGATTCAGGCGCTGCAGGCTCTTCAGCCGCTCCAATCGCTCCAGTCTCTTTCCGGCACCGATAAAAGCACTCAGGTTTCGGGAAGCGGCAGTTCTCTTCCGTTTCAGGATCTTTTTCAAGACGCTATCAATAATGTAAAATCAACGAATGACGATATGAATCAGGAGATTTATAAACTGGCAACGGGCCAGTCGGATGATCTGCACAATTTGACAATCGCCTCGGAAAAAGCGACTTTGTCCGTTCAGCTGTTGGTTCAGCTGCGTAATAAGGCACTGGATGCCTACAATGAAATCATGCGCATGAATGTATAGCGCGTTATGCTCAATTTTTCGAAAGGCAGCGCAGTGTGAAACATGAACGAACAAATAAAGAAATATCTTGACCCGATCAAAAATTTCTGGCTCAATTTAACAAAGAAAAAGAAAATTATCCTGCTGAGCGTACTGGCCGGTATTGTCGTTATCGCAATTGTCGCGAGCGTACTGATGAACCGGCAGCCGTATGTGGTATTGTACCCGGGCCTTGAGCATTCGGAAGCAGTAGAAGTGATGAACGCGCTGAAGGATCGTGAGGTTTCTTTTACAGAAGACAACGGAACGATCTATGTTCCCAAGGATCAGGAAAATTCAGTGAGGATGGATCTGGCTAATGAGGGATACCCGAAAACTGCGCCGAATTTTGATTACTTCACGAAGAACACCAACATCATGTCCACGGACTATGAGAAAAAGACGATTGAGAAGTACCAGCTGAACCAACGTCTTGAAGCGGTCATTAAAACGCTGGATGGTGTTGACAATTCGAATGTTACCATCAGCATTCCTGACGACAGCGGTTATGCGTGGGATGAAAACGCAGCGACTCCGTCAGCTTCTGTTACGGTAACATTGAAAAACGGAAAATCGCTTCAGGCGAAGCAGGTTAACGGAATTAAACAGCTCGTTTCCAAAAGTGTGCCGAATATGAAGGCGGATGATGTCGCTGTTATTGATACGGCAACAGGGGAAGAGCTTAGCGCGACCGAAGATACTTCGAGCAATCAGGTCGATATTTCTCAGTTTAAACGTACGATTGAGAAAGAGTACGAAAGCGACGTTGAGAAAAACATCTTAAAGGTTCTGTTACCTGTTTTCGGTACGGATAATGTAAAAGTTACCGCGAAAAGTGTCATGGACGTTGATAAAAAAGTACAGGAGATTATTACCTACAAACCCTCTGGGACGGGCAACACGGGCGTTATTAACGAGCAGAACACCACGAAGGAACAGGAACTGAATGCAAATAAGACCAACGGCGGTACTGCCGGAACTGAAACAAATTCAGATATTACCACATACCCCGGTGTTACCGTGAATGGCAATGTTATTTACACAAAGGATGCGCAGTCCTACAAATATCTGGTCAGCCAGGTAAAGGAGCAGGTTCAGGGTGACGCGGCCAGCATGAAGGATATGACGATTTCAGTCGTAGTCAATAAAGCGGCCATGGACAACAATACGAAGACCCAGATTGCAGCGATTGCTGCCAACGCAGCGGCAATTGATCCCTCTAAAGTTGCTGTTTACAGTGCGTCGTTTGCTACGGCAGCGACTCCGGCGAATACACAGCAGAACCTTATTCCGAATTTGCAGCAGCTTTTGATGTACGGCGGTATCGCTCTTGGAGCGATCATTCTTATCATTATTCTTGCGGCGGTTCTTGTTAGCCGCAGAAGAAAGAAGCAGAGAGAATTGCTGCTGGGTGCAGAAGTACCCGGAACCGTTCCGGAAGATTTCTATGAACTGAAGCAGGACGACGAAACCCTTGATGAGAATAACGATGAGGATGAGGGAAGCGTGGAAGAAGCTAATCCTGAAGAAAAGACGCCAGAGGAAATCGCGGCTGAAATTGCGGAGAGGGAGAAGATGCGTACTCTGAAAGCGATGGAAAACCTGCGGGCGCAGCAAGCTTCCAAGGAAGAAGCTCTGAAAGAGAAAATACAGGACTTCACCAATCAGAATCCGGAAATTGCGGCACAGCTGATCAAAACATGGCTGAGGGGAGATGACTTCGATGACTGAAACTAAATTGACCGGACAGCAGAAAGCTGCCGCGGTAATTGTCGCTTTAGGTGCTGACAACGCTTCGCAGATTTATAAGTATCTGAAAGAAGACGAAGTCGAGCAGATCACTTTCGAGGTCGCCCGTCTTTCCAAGATGCCCGCGCAGGAGCTGCAGGACGTTCTCGACAGCTTTTACCAAATCTGCCTGACGCAGAAGATCGTGACAGAGGGCGGCGTGGAATACGCGCGAAATGTACTTGAAAAAGCGTTTGGCCCGCAAATGGCGACCTCGCTTCTGGATCGTGTTACAAAATCTCTGCGCACCAAGGCGTTTGAGTTTATTCGCAAAGCAGATTATAAAAACCTGATGGCAATGATTCAGAATGAACATCCGCAGACAATCGCGATGATCCTTTCTTATGCCCGTGCCGACCAGGCGGCCGACGTGATTGCCGAACTGCCGAAGGAAATACGTCTGGATGTTGTGGAGCGAATCGCCATCATGGATCGTACTTCCCCTGAAATTGTAAAAATTGTGGAGCAGAATCTGGAAAAGAAATTTTCGTCGCTCATGTCTTTGGATTTTACGGAATTCGGTGGTGTCAACTACATTGCAGACATTATGAACAATATGGACCGTGCAAACGAAAAGTATATTTTCGACGAACTTGCGCGGAAGGATGCCGAGCTTTGCGAAGAGATACGCAAGAGAATGTTCGTATTCGAGGATATCACCACTTTGGACGATATGTCTATTCAGCGTTTCCTGCGCGAAGTGGACTCGAAAGACCTTGTTTTTGCTCTCAAAGGGGCAAATCAGGAAGTGGCTACTGTTATTTTCAAAAATATGTCCACCCGTTCCAGCGAAAGTGTCAAATCCGACCTGGAATATACGCACAACGTCAGGCTGCGTGATGTGGAAGAGGCACAGCAGCGTATTGTTGGCGTAATCCGTCGGCTTGAAAGCGAGGGCGAACTCGTGATCATGAAGGGCGGAAAGGATGAGGTTATTGCCTAGTGTTATAAAAGCTTCGCAATACGGCGATGTCGGCGTGCAAAGCCAGAGCGTCCACCCGTCCGAGCTTCCCCGCTCCCGTGCCGCGGGCAGCAGCCCGAAGGCCGTAAAGGAACAGCATCAGGCTATTGTAAATGAAGCGTTCCATAAAGCGAAAGACATCGTCGAGGCGGCTCAGAACTACAGCCTGAATCAGCTGAAGGAATCTGCAGCACGCATGAATGAAGAATGCGCCGAGATGAAAATCAGGAGCTATGAGGAAGGGTACAGCGAAGGTCTTTCCAAAGGGAACGAGGAAGGATTGAAGCTGGGCCAAGAGGAAGGCTACCGGCAGGGATTCAAAAAGGCTGAAGAAGAATTCGAGAGCAGAAAAACCGAACTGGAAGCGGAGTATCAGAAAAAGCTTGATACAGCACAGAAACAGATCAGCGCACTGCTTGAGGCAATTGAAAATAAAAAATCGGAAATTCTGACAGATTTTGAAGAGGACTTGGAAGGCTTGTCCATTGCAATTGCCCGAAAGGTCGTTCAAAAGGAGTTAAGTACGGATGAGACGGCGCTACGTTCAATCATTGAGAATGTACTGGAGCCTTATCGCAATCAGGCATGGGTCAAAATCAGTATTTCGCCTGCCGACGCGCCAAAGTTGATGAAAGCCGACCAAAGTATTGCCCTTGATCTGCACAAGATTTCCGATAACATTAAGATTGTTCCAGATCCGAATCTGAATGAGGGCGGTTGCCTCGTTGAATTGCCGGACAGGCTGATTGACGCGGGCACCGATACCCAGCTGAATGAAATAAAAACAAAATTGGAACTTTAGAATCGGGTTTCGGTTCATCTTTCGATTTTTACAATGGAGCGTGGTGGAATGAGCTTTGAAACTGCATACGACACACTGGCTAAGCTGAATCCGCTTCGCTGTATGGGAAAAGTGAAAAATATTGTCGGTATGATGATCGAAGTCAGCGGACTTGACGGGAATGTCGGCGATATTTGTACCATTCAGACCGCGGGTGACGCGCCGGAAATTCTGGCGGAGATCATCGGCTACAAAAATGAGAATCTTTTACTGATGGCCTATGGCGACGTAAAAGGAATCGGTCTGGGCAGCCTTGTCAGTTCCACAAAAAACAAGCTGCGCGTCCCCGTTGGCGATTTCCTGGTCGGCAGAACGATTGATTCAACCGGCCGCCCGATTGACGGAAAAGGGGACTTCGCCCCTACAGAATATTACAATGTGGATTCCGCTTACACCAATCCGCTGGAAAGACCCAGAATCAGCCAGCAGTTGACGTTCGGCATTAAAGCAATTGACGGAATGCTTACCATTGGTAAAGGGCAGAGAATGGGAATCTTCGCCGGAAGCGGCGTGGGAAAAAGTACTCTTCTCGGTATGATCGCGAAAAATGTGAAAGCAGATATTAATGTGATTGCCCTTGTGGGTGAACGTGGACGTGAAGTTGCTGAGTTTATCGAAAAAGACCTTGGTCCGGAAGGACTGGCGCGCTCCGTACTTGTAGTCGCAACCTCCGATCAGCCCGCGATGTACCGTGTGAAGTGTGCGGCCGTAGCGACCGCCATTGCGGAATATTTTAAAGATCAGGGTAAAGACGTCCTTTTGATGATGGATTCGCTGACACGCTTTGCAATGGCGCAAAGGGAAATCGGGCTCGCCGCAGGCGAGCCGCCTATCGCGAGGGGGTATACCCCTTCCATATACGCAGAACTGCCGAAGCTTCTGGAACGAAGCGGTAATTTCCGTACCGGCTCCATCACCGGAATTTACACGGTTTTGGTAGAAGGCGACGATACCAATGAACCTATTTCCGACACCGTACGCGGTATTATAGATGGGCACATTGTTCTGACGCGGGATCTGGCGCATCGCAATCACTATCCGGCAATCGATGTTAACGCCAGCATTTCCAGACTGATGAACGATATTGTCGGAGACGAGCATAAGCAAGCCGCTTCAAAAATCAGAGATTTACTTTCCCTCTATTATCAGAACTATGATTTGATATCAATCGGCGCGTACAAACCGGGCATGAACCATCGTTTGGACGAAGCCGTTAATAAGATAGATTCCATCAATGCTTTCCTTTGCCAAAAAGTAGGCGAGAATTTTTCCTATGAGCAAACGATTCAAATTATGAAAGAATTGTAAGTGAGCGTTATGAAGAAATTTGTGTTTTCCCTTGAAAAAGTGCTGGATTTTAAACAGCAGACATTAAATGTCAAAAAAAGTGAATTGGCTTCCTTTCAGCAGAAGCTGCGGGAGATGGAACGGCAGATTGAGGAACTAAACAACCGGTTTGTGCAATCCAACCGAAAAATGGTGGAAGAAATGCAGACCGGCCTTTGCGCAAATGATATTGTCGTCTACAAAATGTATTTTGATACGCTGAATCGGAAAATTCAAAAGCTGCTTGAGGATAAGAAAAATCTTCTGAAAGTTATTGAACAGAAAAAAAGCGATATCGTTCAGATGAATAGTGAAATTTCCGGTTTTGAAAAACTTCGTGACAAACAGCTGGAGCAATATCTCAAAACTGTTCGAAAGGGCGAAGAGCTGGCGATTGAGGAATTTGTCAGCCAGGCTCGCAGCGCAGCCTATTGATCTAATAATAAGTACTTTAATGATAGACAAGTGAATTTTAAGAAGGAGGTGAAAATATGATACAGCAAATTTCAACGCTCCCGGTACAGCCCGAAGTAAAACCACAGACTGTGAATGCACAGGATCCCGATCAGAGTTTTCAAACGGTTTTGAAGCAGACTTCCGATAAGCTGAATGCAAAGCAGGATCCTAAATCGGACAAGACCGTGAAGGATGAAAAGTCACCTGAAAAGGAAGCGGATGCACCAGTGACTTCGACTGACGCAGCAGCGCTCAACGGTTTATTGGCTCCGGTAACCCCACAAATTCAGGAGCTTTCCCAAGCACCATCGGCGACATCGGTTTCCGTATTGGCGGTATCCGCCCTTACCGAAAGCCCTTCAGGCGCTGCGCTGAACTTACCGGCGGCAACAGCAGATTCCAATACAAAAGCGGCCACGGTATCGCCTCAGCCTAAGATAACAGCGGTTGCTGATACACAGCAAAACAACTTTAAATCCGTGTCTACCCCGCTGAATTCTGCAGAGAAACCGGCCGCAACGCAAAGCGTTGTTTCCGCTTTAACGCAGAACGAAGTACCAAAGCAGACGGCGGTACTGCAAAGTGAAGCCGCGCAGCAAATCAGCACTTCTGCACCGCAGCAGGATACAGTGCCGACATCCAGGCCAACCACAGGCATTCAGTCGTCCGTTCAGACGGCGGCGGAACCGACAGTTGCTCCGGCAGTGGCGAAGAGCCAGTCCGGGCAGGGAGCTGCCGAACAGCTTCAGCAATCGTCTTCGCAGCCGCAGAAAGCCGTTCAGGTTTCGGAAAAAGAGGTACAGCCCAGTCAGGTTTCCGCTTTTCAGCAGATGATGCAGACGGGCAACGTTATTATTAAGGTTTCCGATGCACAACCGGCGGCGGTAAAAACCGTTCCGCAGCAGCTGACGGACAAAATCACTTTGAATTATAAGGCGGGGAAACCCCAGTTCGAAATGGATCTTTACCCGAAGGAGCTCGGGAAAGTAACGGTAAAGCTTGCAATGCAAAGCGGAGCGCTTACGGTGGAAATCGCTGCGGCGAACCCGAAAACGCAGAGCTTGCTCATGTCCAGTTCCGGCGAAATCCGTTCGTTGCTTGAGTCCACAGCACACCAGCCGGTTCAGATTATGCAGCCTACACAGGAAGCATACGGTTACCAGCAGAGTGAAAGCGGTTCCCATGCAAGACAGCAACAGCAGCAGCAGGCGCATACGGCTGTAAACCGGTTTGCGGAAGACAGCAACGAGGCGACGGAAGACTTTCTTTCCGTAATCCAGCAACTCAGAATGAAAGCCAGCATGGTATAGGCCTTGTTTATGTAGTGCAAAGTCTTGTCTGTTTCGAAAGCCTAGGAAAGGAGTGAAACCATTTGGACGTTAACCAAATTAATACTTACAAAGCGAATACCAGTACGGGCTCCAGCTCAAAAAGCTCTGGTACAGGCTCCGGTTCCGCAGTTGACATGAACATGTTTCTGAAGCTGCTGTCTACTGAAATGTCGAATCAGGATTCCATGAACCCGATGGACAACACCCAGTTTATTTCCCAGCTCGCGCAGTTTACTTCCCTGCAGGAAATGCAGAATCTTTCCAACACGGCTAGTTCCCAGTACAGCGCTTCTATAGCACAGTACGGCGCATCCTTTGTCGGCAAGACTGTTCATGTTGCCGCGTACGACAGCAGCGACAAGTATGTCGAAGATACCGGCATTGTCACAAACTGCGATTATTCTACGGGATCACCTTCGCTGATTGTCAACGGAAAAGCGTACACGCTGTCTTCCGTTATGGAAGTCGTCAACGATTCCAACTCCAATTCGTTCCAATACGGTGCATCGCTTGTCGGAAAATCGGTGACGGTTAACACAAAAGACAGCGCCGGCGCGGCTACAACGGTCACGGGTATTGTGAGCGGGTGCAATTATACATCGGGCAATGTCACAATTGTCATAAACGGGAACTCTTATAATC
Organism: Bacillota bacterium; assembly: GCA_023416955.1. GTDB lineage: Bacteria > Bacillota > Clostridia > Oscillospirales > Acutalibacteraceae > Caproiciproducens. The sequence goes on from JAEZGM010000048.1 coordinate 19,864, forward strand.
TTTCCGCGATTAAGTCGGTTGCACAGCCGTCCGATACGACTCCCGTACCGACAGGAACATCCACGGAGACCGGTTTGGATGATACGGCAAAGGCGCAGGCTTAAAAGCAAGACCCGAGTTATGCAAGCAGGAATTCTTCGAAAGGAGAAGTCATGGAAGACATACAATTCCAAAAGAATTATTCCGCTTTGATCAGCCCCAGCTACCCTGTAGCACCGTCCGGCAGCAATACATCGAGAACCGGTGCGGTGGACAAATCCACCAGCGATTTTTCCAAGCTGTTTCAACAGCAGTTGCAAAAAGTTCCGCAGATTACATTTTCCAAACACGCGCTGCAGCGAATGGACTCACGGCAGATTCAGGTAAGCCCCCAATTGCTTTCCCAAATCGGCGGAGCGGTGGAAAAAGCAAAGTCAAAAGGAATTAAGGATGCGCTGATTCTCAGCGGGCAGACAGCCTTTATTGTTAATGTGCCGAGCGGCACAGTGGTTACCACTATGAACGGTCAGGAAATGACCGACAACGTATTTACCAATATCGACGGAGCCGTCATTATATAACCGGACCTCTTGAGGAAGTTATCGGGCTTTGAACGACAGAGAAGCCCTGCGGCAATGTCAAACAGAAAGTGAGAGGATAAAAATGTTAAGATCATTATCATCCGGTGTTGCCGGACTTCAGTCCCATCAGACGCAGTTTGATGTTATCGGCAACAACGTTTCAAACGTAAATACCAATGGCTTTAAAGCTTCCAGAAGCACCTTTCGCGATGTTTATTATCAGACGCTGAACGGCGCGACGAACGCGAGCGGCAATCTGGGCGGCTCCAATCCGTCACAGATCGGCTACGGCTCCCAGGTGGCTTCGGTCGACGTACTGAACACCCGCGCGGGTTTTGTTTCCACTGGCCGCGCGACGGACTGCTACATTAACGGCGAGGGCTACTTTGTCGTAAAAGACGGCGCGGGAAACGAAAAGCTGACTCAGGTCGGTACTTTCGGTTTCGACGGAAACGGCAACTTCGTGGACGGCAACAACAATTTCGTCTGCGGCTATCCGGTCAGCTACAGCACCAACACCGTCAGTGTCGGCGGCGCGAACGTTGATTTCGGAAAAGCAAATGCGGCTGACCTGAGCGGCTACACCGTCAAGGTGGTCTATGACTCCGCTGCTGCTAGTTCAAATGTTCTTGCAGATACCGGTACAAAAACCATTACAGTGACATATAAGCCGGACGCAACCAACCCCGATTTGACAAAAGACGGCTTGCAGACTCTTTTGGGCGGAGCATGGACTTGGCAGAACAATGGCGCTGCCGGAACGGCCCCCACGGGCTTTGTGACGACGGACCTGAAAGTAGCTGGCGCCGGTGCTACGCCCGCGGATACCGCAAAAATCGCGGCGACCACGGGCATGATCTCAAATACTGCGGTTTTCAACAAAGCCGACGGGCCGCAGAAAATCATCAATTCCTTCGGCGAACTGAAAAATATCTCCATTGGTACGGACGGCACGATTACCGGCGAAGATAAAAACGGTAAGATTCAGACGGTCGGTCAGCTGGCTCTTGCCAACGTTCCGAACCCGGACGCTCTGACGATGGAAGGCAATTCCTATTACAAAGCGGCCAACAATACGGGTACAATTACCTACAACAACCCTGGCAACGACAATACCGGCACTTTGAAAACCGGCGGTCTCGAAGGCTCCAACGTCGACTTGGCGAACGAATTTTCCAACATGATCGTAACGCAGAGAGGCTTTCAGGCCAACTCGAAAATCATTACTGTCAGCGATGAGATGCTGGAAACTCTGGTTAATATGAAGAGATAATGAAATGGTTTGCTGAAACCGGAACCGCGTTGGCGGTTCCGGCAGCGGCAAATACAGTTGAGAGGGTGCGGAAAAGATGATTGTGTTAACCAATTTAAATGGAATTGAATTTGTTCTGAACAGCAACCTGATTGAAACAATTGAAAATATCCCCGAAACTAAAGTGACGCTTACTTCCGGAAAATATTATTTGGTCAGTGAGCAAAGAGAAGAAATTATTAAAAAAGTGATTGCATACAACCGCCAGATTTTTAAAGATACCGTTAAAATTGTGGAGTGACTCCTCAGAAAGTTTTCTGCGGCGCGGTATGACGGTTTATCACACAGTGAAACGCAGTTTGGTATTCATGCGCGCACCGGTTCAGCGGAATATATTTTAAACGGCAGCATCTCCAAAGCGGCGTTTAATTTATTCAGAGGTCAGGCGGATTCAGTCAGCGGATCAGCGGTTTACGCCCTAAAGAAACCAGCGGTTGTTGTGGGATTTTAAGGGCTTCTATAAATCAATGTGGGAAATGGTGGTTATATGGCGGAAATTTTATCACAGCAGCAGATTGATGAACTTCTCGGCAGTTTACAAAGCGGAAACGTGGATTTTAAGGAGATCGAGAAGCAGAACAGCGGCCCCAAAATAAAAGAATACGACTTTATGTCGCCAAAAAAGTTTTCCCGCGAACAGCTGAAACTGCTCGACAATGTATTTGACAGTTTTTCCAGAACATTCAGCCTTCAGCTTTCCAGCATGCTTCGCACGACCTGTCAGATGGAAGTCCTTCAGGTGGAAGAAGAAGAATACCGTGAATTTAACAATGCGCTGAACGATTCTGTCCTGGTCGCTGTGATCGGAATGCATAATGAGGAAAACCGGATCGATGACAAGCAAATCCTGATGGAAATGTCGCGCTCCATTTCATTTTCCATTTTGGACCGCTTGCTGGGCGGAAATGGTTCAGGTTACAGGATTGACCGGGACTATACCGATATTGAGCTTTCTTTGCTGGAATATCTGTTCAAGCAGGTTTTGACACTGCTGAAAAACGCGTGGGGCAATTACATCGAAATTGACCATACGCTGGATATGATTGAAACAAATTCCCGGCTCATGCAGTCTATACAGCCTGATGAATCCGTTGCGATTATTGTAGTTGAAATCACGCTGGACAATCTGAAGGGCAACATGAACATCTGTCTTCCCGCTACCTCTCTGGAAGAAATTTTCAGGGTATTTAACTCCAAATATGTTAAGATGCCGAAGAAGGATGACCCGGAGATTGAGCGGCAGCGCAAGGAAGTTATACTGCACAGCCTGAAAGGGACGCCGCTGACTGTATCTGCTATTTTGGGTAAAACCAGCATCACTCTGCGCGACCTTCTCAACTTACAGGCGGAAGACATCATTACATTGAATACACCCGTTGAAAATAATACCATTGTTGTGAATGTTGAAAAGTCCCCCTGGTTTACAGGCGTCATAGGGTCAAAGAAAAGAAAATACGCTGTAAAAATCGAAAAAACTCTCTAGGGCTTGTTTGTAAAATGGTGAATCCTGTGCGAATCGCTAAAAGAATGGCATGAAATTGAGTAATCAAGCGAGCCAAGTTTACTCCTGAAAAGAAAAACCGGAATAAAAACTTGCGTTTATGAGTTTAATTCCGTTGTTTTTCTTTTACAAACAAGACCTAATTATAAGATGAAAGGTGATTTCTATGGAGCCAAATAATGAGGTGCTTTCTCCAATGGATGTTGATACCATAGGAGAGATCATGAATATCAGCCTGGGGTCGTCAGCGACAACCGTTTCAACGCTGCTGGATCAAAGGGTCAATATTACGACGCCGAAGGTTCAGGTTATGCAGTCGAACGAATTCCAATTTGAGGCGCTGGAACCCGCCGTGGCGGTTGAAATTAATTATGTCAGTGGGCTTGACGGAAAGAACATCATGATTTTAAAGGAATCGGATGTAAAGGTCATTGTCGGCTTGCTGCTGCAAACGGATTATTCGGAGCAGGAATTCGTACTGGACGAGATGAGCCTGGGCGCAATCTGCGAAGTAATGAATCAAATGATGGGTGCCTCTTCCACCGCGCTTTCCCAGCTGCTGAACAGAGCAATTAACATTTCGCCGCCGAATTCCTTTCAAATTGAAAATTCCAAGCAGTTTAAAAGCAAGTATTTCCGTGATGAAGATCCGGTGGTTGCCATTAATTTTAACCTGATGATCGGGGATTTGGTTAATAGCGAATTTATCAGCCTGATGACAGTAGACCTTGCCAAAGAGTTGATTTCACAATTCGGCTTCGGAGGCGGTGCAGAGGAAACCGTCCCTGAACTGCCGCCGGAACAACCCACGCCTGCTCCCGCTCCCGTGCCTGCACAAGTTCCGGTGGCGGCTGCCTCGGTATATGCCGCTCCTGTTCAGCAGCCGGCAGCTCCGACACCAAAGCCGGTGGCACAGCCTCAAAGGCCCCTTGTGCAGCAGGCCGCGGCATTTTCACCGAGCTATGACGTGCGCAGCGCAACTTATCCCAGTTTTGACGAGCAGGATAATCTGCTTACCGATGACCAGAGCAGCAACCTGAATCTGATTATGTCTGTTCCGTTGGAAATCACCGTTGAAATCGGCAGAACTTCGAAGAAGATCAGTGAAATCCTTGATTTTACTTCGGGAACGATTTTAGAGCTGGATAAACAGGCCGGTCAGCAAGTAGATGTTTTCGTAAACGGAAAGCAGATTGCCAAAGGCGATGTTGTGGTTGTCGACGATTATTACGGTGTGAGAATCACAGAGGTCTCGAGCAACAGCGAAATCATGAAATTATTATAAAAAGCAAGGATATTTTAGGAGGAAACACTAATGGGTAAGAAAATTATGCTGGTTGACGACGCTGCTTTTATGAGAATGATGATCAAAGATACATTACAGAAAAGCGGATACACGGAAATTGTGGAGGCCGGGAACGGCGAACAGGCAATTGCGACTTATACTGCCGAGAAACCGGATCTGATTCTGATGGATATCACGATGCCTGTGATGGATGGACTGGAAGCGCTGAAAAAGCTGAAGGAAATGGATCCGGCCGTAAAGGTGGTCATGTGCTCCGCGATGGGCCAGGAAACCATGGTGGTCGATGCGTTGAAGCTTGGCGCGAAAGACTTCATTGTAAAGCCTTTTAAACCTGATCGCATTATGAAAACCGTCAACAGCATTTTGGGCTGAACAGCGCGAAAGAGAGGAAGGAACCTGTTTGACGAAATTAACCGGGGCAAGTTTTACATCGGACGTTCTGCCGCTGATTTATTCCCTGCTTGCCATTGTGCTGGTGCTCTATCTGTGTTATGCATTCAGTAAGTACATATCAAAAAGAATGAACCGTGTTGCCGATTCCACTAATATTCATGTTCTGGAAAAGGTGGCGCTCGCTCAGGATAAGGGGCTCGCATTGGCGGAAATCTGCGGAAAGTTTTACCTGATTGGATTCTCCAACAACGGTGTTGAACTTCTTCAGGAAATTTCGCCGGAGAATATGAAAACGAAGCAGTCCGTTACAAAAGACAATTTCCTCGAAATATTGAATTCAACGATGAAAAACGGATGGGATGTGAAAACATTTGGCAGAAACAACGCAGAGCCTAAGTCAGAAATGCACAATGAGGATGAAGGAAAAGAAGAAAAGTAAAAACAGAAAAAAAATTCTCATAACCGTTCTTCTGTCGCTTGTTTTCATGATACTGGTACCGATGAGAGCCTCCGCCTCCACAGTAAACGTGAATGTGAACGGAAAGGGTGTGGACACGCTCCAGATTATAGAGTTGTTCACAATCATGGCCTTGCTGCCGTCAATTTTGATTATGACTACCTGTTTCGGCAGAATTATTATTGTCCTGTCGTTTTTGAGGAATGCGCTCGGTTTACAGCAAACGCCGCCGAATCAGGTCTTAATCGGAATTGCTTTGTTCCTCAGCTTATTCATCATGAGGCCAGTCGCGTCGCAAATCAATACGGAAGCGTACCAGCCTTATAAGGAGCAGAAAATTACGCAGGAACAGTTCATTCAGAAAGCTTCCGGTCCCATGAAGGAATTTATGCTGAAACAGACAAAGAAAGATGACCTGAATCTTTTCATCGACCTTTCAAAAACGAAAGATGTCAAGTCGATTAACAATCTTTCGCTTACCGTGATTATTCCCGCGTTTATGACCAGCGAGCTCAAACGTGCTTTTACAATCGGATTTTTGATTTTTATCCCGTTCATTATTATTGATATGATTGTATCCAGTACGCTGATGTCCATGGGTATGGTTATGCTGCCCCCGGCGATGATTTCGCTGCCATTTAAATTGTTGCTTTTTGTCCTGGTTGACGGTTGGGGACTTCTTTTCAAGAGTTTGGTAGCCGGATTTAATATGTAAGAATAAACAATTTGGAAAGGTACATAGTCGCATGACAACGTCGGAAATTCTTTCGGTAGTACAAGCCGCTGTGGTTGTCGCGCTGAAATTGGCAGGGCCTATTCTAATCGGTTGTATGGCAATCGGGTTGGTAGTGTCTATTTTTCAGGCAGCTACTCAGGTTCACGAGCAAACGCTTACTTTTGTTCCAAAGCTGATTGTTATTGCGGTGCTTCTGGTGGTTCTGGGCCCGTGGATGATCGAAACTATGTCGGACTTTATGAAATATATCTTTGATTTGATCGTCAAGCTGAATTAGATTCCCTATTTATATTTTCGGAGGCTGTGTTTTTAATTGAGGCTGCTGGATTAAGCGGCGGTAATTAACTGGTAGATTGCAGAAAGGTTTGGTCATAAAACCGATATGAATTTTGATTATGATTTTACTCTTCTGCTGTTGATTTTCATGCGAATGTCGGGATGCATTTTATTGAATCCGATTTTAGGCAGGAAGAATATTCCGATTGCGATCAAAATCGGGCTGGCATTGATGCTTTCCGTATTTTCATACAAGCTTGTACCGGCACAAACCATTGAAATCTCTTCCTTTCTGGTCTTTTTTGTGGAGCTTTTAAAAGAGCTTTTCGTCGGGTTCATAGTCGGCTACATCATCCAGCTTTTCATGTCGGTGATTATGATCGGTGGTGAAAGCCTCGATATGCAAATCGGGTTTTCCATGTCGAAAATTTACGACCCGCAAAGCAATATCTCTATGCCGGTGAGCGGTTCGTTGATCAATGCAATGTTTATCCTTATTTTTTTTGCTTCCAATTCACATTTGACACTGATTCGGGTTTTCGTAAAGCTGTGTACCATGGTTCCATATGGATCCCTCACTTTTAAAGCGGGCCTGTTTGAGAATCTGGCCGGATTGTTCAGTCTGATCCTCATTTACGCGGTGAAAATGTCACTTCCCGTGCTGGCGGCGGAACTTATTACAGAAATTGCTGTCGGCATTGTAATGCGTGCGGTTCCGCAAATAGATGTATTTACCATCAATATTCAGATGAAAGTTATGATCGGTTTTGTCATCATACTCCTGATGGTACCGTCGCTTTCCATGTTTCTGGAACGATTGATTACGCTGATGTTCGATAATATTAACGGTGTTTTTAAGGTATTGGCGGCAACTTAGCCCATTCAAAACTTAAAGCCCAGTTGGCTCGGGCAGTTTTCCTGATTTGGCGGAGCTCGTTTTAGGGGGGATGATATGGCGGACAGCAGCAAAACCGAAAAAGCGACCCCTAAAAAAAGGGAAGACGAACGAAAAAAAGGTAACCTTTTCCAAAGTGCGGACGTAGTCAGCGCAGTTTCCATTTTAGTGATTTTCTTCGCTCTGAAAATAGCGTTTCCTCATATTTATCAGTACATATCGCAATTCCTGGTTAAATATTTTGTATACACCAAGACCATATCCGCCCTTACCCCGGACTTGGCGATGGATATGCTGAAAGATGTACTCATTGCACTTGCCGCTACGGTGGGTCCGATTCTTCTCGCTTCCGGGGCGATTGCGATCATCGCTACCGGCGCACAGACGAGGTTTAAGGTATCAAAGGAAAATCTGAAATTTAAGTTTTCAAATCTCAGTCCCCTGAAAGGGATCAAGCGCATGTTTTCGCTGCGTTCCGTTACGGAACTGGTGAAGTCCCTGATTAAGATCATTGTGATGCTGGCAATCCTGTACACTTCCTATGTGGATATTTCAAAGAGCTTTACCAATCTGATGTATGAAGACGTCTCACAGGCTGTTTATTTTATCCTCAATTCCATTATGGATATTGTAGTCAAACTTTCCGTCACGTTTATCGCAATTGCCGCGCTCGATTACATTTATCAATGGTGGGAATATGAGCGCAGCATTCGTATGACGAAGCAGGAAGTAAAAGAGGAGTACAAGCAGCTGGAAGGTGACCCGCAGATTAAGGGGCAAATACGCAGCAAACAGCGGCAAATGTCAATGCAGCGTATGATGCAGCAGGTTCCAAGCGCGGACGTCATTATTCGAAATCCTACACACTTTGCAGTCGCACTGCGGTATGACATAGAAAAAGACAGCGCGCCGGTTGTGGTCGCGAAAGGCCAGGACTATATGGCGCTGAGAATTATAGATATCGCGGAACAACATCATATTCCCATGACGGAAAACAGACCGCTTGCACGGGCGCTATACCATGAAGTCGATGTAAACGGGGTAATTCCTTCCGAATACTATGTGGTTCTAGCTGAAATAATGGCTTGGGTATATTCAATGAAAAGGGGTCATGGTGGTAGTGAAATTTCTAAATAATGTCGTTGCGGTCTTTGTCATTGTAATCATCGGGTTCATCATCATTCCGCTCCCCTCAGGTATGCTGGACGCGATGCTGATTATCAATATTACGCTGTCCATCATGATTCTGCTTATGACGATGTATGTAAAGGACGCGCTTCAATTCTCCGTTTTTCCTTCCATGCTTCTCATAACGACGCTTTTCCGGCTGGCGCTGAACATTTCTTCCACGCGCCTGATTCTGAAAGATTCCGGTAATGCCGGACAGGTTATCCACACTTTTGGAACCTTTGTGCTTTCCGGTAATATCGTGATCGGATTTGTTGTTTTCTTAATCATTGTAATCGTCAACTTCATGGTCATTACAAAGGGTTCGGAGCGTGTCTCCGAAGTATCTGCCAGATTCAAGCTGGATGCTATGCCCGGAAAGCAGATGGCAATTGACGCGGACCTGAATTCCGGCCTGATTACAGAGGAAATGGCACGCTCACGCCGTGCGGATGTTCAGCGTGAAGCGGAATTCTACGGCGCAATGGATGGCGCCACGAAGTTTGTCAAGGGTGATGCCATCGCGTCCATCATTATTACATTCATTAATTTCATCGGCGGTACAATCATCGGTATGGTACAGGGCGGCGGTTCTTTCGCTGATGTCCTGACTACTTACACGACGGCAACCGTTGGCGACGGTTTGGTTACCCAGCTGCCCGCGCTTTTGATTTCCACCGCAACCGGTATGATCGTAACGCGTGCCGCTTCAGACTCCAGCCTGAGTATGGACGTTGTAAAGCAGTTTTCCGCTCATCCGACGGTTATGATTGTATCCGGCATCGCAATCAGTTCACTCTGCTTTATCTCAGGTATGCCGATTTTCCAGATTTTGATTGTTGCCGCTTTGCTGATCATCGGCGGAATTGTAATCCGCAGAAGAATGGCCGGTGCCGAGGCGAGGGCCGAAGCCGCTGAGGCTTCCATGGAACAGGCACAGGAACAGGGCGAAACTCCCTATTACAACAATGTGGACAATGTTTATGATTTACTGCAGATAGATCAAATCGAAATGGAATTTGGTTACAGCTTAATTCCGATGGTTGATGAAAACAGCGGGAGCAGCTTTATTGACAGATTGGTTACATTTCGAAAGCAGTTCGCCATGGAAATGGGTATTGTCATTCCGGCGGTTCGGCTGCGTGACAATGGAACGCTGAATCCGAATCAGTACGTCATTAAGTTGAAGGGAGAGGAAGTCAGCCGCGGCGAAGTTTTGATTGACTATTACCTCGCTCTTGACCCCGGTAATCTAACCGGTTCTATTGACGGCATCGAAACCATTGAGCCTGCTTACGGAATTCCGAGTAAATGGATTACCTCCGATAAAAAGGAAATGGCCGAAATTTATGGCTACACCGTCATTGACCCACTGTCCGTCGTAGTAACCCATCTTTCCGAAATAATCCGCAGGCATGCGCATGAGCTTATAACCCGCCAGGACGTCAATCAACTGCTGGAATCCGTCAAGAAAACAGACGCAACGCTGGTCGACGATGTCATTCCAAATCTGATTTCCTACAGCAATCTTCAGAAGATTCTCTGTAATCTGCTGAAAGAAGGTGTTCCTGTCCGCGACATGGAAACGATTCTCAGTACAATTTCCGATTACGCGTCCTCCGTGCGTGAGACAGAGGTTTTGACAGAGTATGTGCGCCAGGCGCTGAAACGTACCATTACGCGTAAATGGTCGGATGGCGGTCAAATTCGCGTCATCACGCTGGACAGCGAAGTGGAGCGCCTGATTGCCAACTCGATTAACAAAAACGATCAGGGCACTTACCTTTCACTTGACCCGCAAAATACACAGCAGATTATTTCAAAGCTGATGGACTGCATCACCAAAGTGAAAGATGTAATCAGCGTTCCTATTATATTAACTTCACCGCTGGTACGGATTTATTTTAGCAAAATGCTGGAGCAGTTTTACCCAAATGCAGTTGTGCTTTCTTTCAATGAATTAAATTCCAACGTGCAGATACAGGCGGTTGCGAACGTCACGCTGGATTAAGGAATCAATTTTACGGGATATGCGTATTTCCGGGAGAGGGGAGAGAATGAATGAAAAATCCAGGCGTATACCAGGTACCCGTCGAAGATTTGTGGCTGGAATATGAGCAGGAAAAAGATACGAATGTCCGCAATCAGATTGTGGTTCAATACAGTTACATGGTGAAATGTATTGCGTTAAAAACGGTGGGACGCTATCAATATTTTAACTATATGGACGATATAGTGAATGAGGGGCTTATTGCGCTTTTGGATGCAGTCGAAAAATTTAATCCGGATAAGAAAGTAAAATTCGAAACTTTTGCATCGATCAAAATCCGCGGCGCAATGATTGATTATATTCGCAAGCAGGATTGCTTTCCCCGCCGCCTGAAGCGTATGGCAAAGAATATGAATGAAGCGGAAAATACGCTTAGCCATCAGCTTGGCAGAAATCCGAATGACAGTGAGATGGCTGAATATTTGGGTGTCAGTGGCGACGAGCTGGCAAAAATGCAGGCGGAAACCTGTTCGCTGAATATGCTTTCCTTTGAGGAACTCATTTATGACAAAGGTGTGGAAAACATAGAGTTCAATATGTCCAGTGACCCGATTCTGGGGCCTGAACAGGTTGTCGCTGAAAAAGAACTGCAGGATATTCTTGCCCAATATATTGACGAGCTGAACGAAAAAGAACAGCTGGTCATTTCGCTGTATTATAAAGAGCAGCTCAAAATTAAAGAGATTTCAAGCGTCATGGGAATCAGTGATTCCCGCGTATCGCAAATTCACTCCAATGCGCTTCGCAAGCTGAAAAAGCATTTATCGGAATATTATAATCAATAATATTACATTCAATGAAGAAACCGGAGGGTACGATATGGACAGAGGATTTTACACGCTGGGTTCCGGCATGATTACACAGAATCGAAAGCTTACCGGTATCAGCAACAATTTGGCAAATATACAGACCAACGGCTACAAAAGAAAAGTGGTTACTTCCACTACCTTCGGAGATATGGTTGTCAGCCGTCTTGACTCTAAGACCCAGCCGACGACGATCGGAACGCTGAGCCTGGCGACGGTCGCGGATAAAACGAATGTGATCCATTCTGAGGGAACATTAAAAAGCACACAGCGCAACCTGGACTTTGCCATTCGCGGCGAAGGATTTTTTGCTGTACAGGGGAATAACGGTACGGTTTACACCCGCGACGGAAGCTTTAATGTGGACGATCAAGGCTACCTTGTACTGAACGGTCAGGGCCGGGTACTCGGTGTGAACGGCCCCATTCGTGTCGGAACGGATGAGTTTACAGCCGACAGTCAGGGAAATATCGCCGTGAACGGGGCAGCGGTTGGAAAGCTTGCAGTATATAATTTTGCGGATTATAATAATCTGAAGATTAACGGGGAGGGACTGTATACCGCTGCCGGCGGAGCCGCGCTTGTTCAGAATTCTGACATTGCCTGGAAGACGCTGGAAGGCTCCAATGTTGACGCCGCTCAGGAAATGACCAATGCTATGGCGGCGCAGAGGGAACTGCAGAACTGCTCGCAGGCAATTAAAATGTACGATTCGGTAATCGGCCGTGCCGTTACGGAAATCGGAAAAATATAACGGAAAAGGGAGCGAACTGAACGATGATTTCTTCTTTTTATACGGCTGCTACCGGAACAATTCAGTTGCAGAAGGGCGTTGACGTTGTTGCAAACAACATTGCCAACGTTGCCACAACAGGCTACAAGCCGAGTGAATCCACTTTCTCAGATCTGATTTATACCAATCTTCATGCCGCGCCGCAGACAAATACCGACCTGAAATCCGGGCACGGAACAAAGCTCAGTAAAACGGACACGCTGTTTACGCAGGGAAATTTTGACCATACGGAGCGCACGCTGGACTATGCGCTGACGCAGCCCGACCAGTTCTTTGCAATTGAAGTGAACGGTACGGTGAAGTACACACGTAACGGTAATTTTCATGTTTCCGTGCAGCAGGGCGGAAATTATCTGGTGGATTCCGACGGCGGTTATGTGCTTGGCAGTAACCGCCAGCCGATTACAGTACAGGACGCGGCGGAAAAGGCGCCGGTCGGCGTATTTTCCTTTCAGAACTGCGACGGCCTTGTACGCGAGGGAAGTTCTTATTTTACCGCTTCCAATCGTTCGGGTCCTGCCGCAGCCGTAGCGAATCCGGAGATCAAGCAGGGCTATTTGGAAAACTCCTCTGTAAATCTTTCCGATGAAATGGTTTCTGTGATTGAATTGCAAAGGGCTTTTCAGATGAATTCCAAAATTGTGCAGATGTCGGATGAAATTATGCAAACTGTGAACGGACTTAGATGATTTGATTAGGGGAGGCAATTTTCATGAACGCTGATTCCGTCTCTTTTTCGGCGGCATCGACTTCGGCGCAATCGATGCAGGATGAACCGCAAAAGGAAGAGCCCAAACCGGATTATTCCCTGCAGGTTTCAACTGACAGTATGACTGCGTATCTTCGTGTAAAGCCTGCGTATCTGGAACAGGTCGTCTCCTATGAAGACATACTCGAGTATTTGAAACAACAGGGAATTACATATGGTATTTGTGAAAGTGCCATTCATTCCTTCTGTGACGAGAAAAAGTTTTACTCTGAATTGACCTGTGCGCGCGGGAAGCCGCCGGTTGACGGCGACGACGGCGTTCTGACATATTATTTTGACCAAAATAAGGAATTAACCCCGAAGCAGCGAGAGGACGGGACGATGGATTACCACGACCTTGGAATCGTGCGCAACGTATCTAAGGGCGACGTCCTTTGCAGCATAACGCCTGCAACGACCGGCGCGGACGGAATTGACATTTACAGCAGAATAGTCCCCTTTAAACCGGGAAGAATGCCGACACTGCCGGTCGGAACCAATACGGTGGTGTCGGAAGATCAGCTGTCCCTTTTAGCTGATCTGGACGGCTGCATTGAATCCACAAAAACACAGATCAATGTCAACAGTGTTTTTATTGTGCGCGGTGATGTGGACAGTGCTTCGGGCAACGTTGTTTCCAACGGGTCGGTAATTGTGCAGGGGGACGTCCGCGCGGGATTTTCCGTCAAAGCCGGCCAGGATATTACTGTGCGTGGAATGGTAGAAGGCGCTATGCTGGAAGCGAAGGGCTCCATATCCATATCAAACGGTATGAACGGAATGGGCAAGGGTGTTCTGAAAGCTGACGGAAATATCGTCGGTAAATTTTTTGAAAACGCGTCATTGGAATGTACGAACGATATTCAGGCAGATATTATGATGAACTGCCGTGTGAACGCGGGAGGCTCTATCCTTTTAAAGGGGCAAAGAGCTTCGCTGTTGGGCGGCGTCTATCAGGTCGGGCGAAGAATTGTTCTAAAAAACGTGGGAACGGCAGGAAATGTTGTTACACGGGTATCGATACAGTCGAAGGAACTTTCCGATATTTTTGCATCCAACGGCAAGAGTGATCTGGAAGTGCTGAACCGCGGCCTGGCTGAAGCGCAGCGCGCGCTGGACGAATTTAAAGTGCGGTATGACGCGATCGCCGCCCAGATTACGGGAGACGGCCAGGAGAAAACCGGAAAGAGCACCATGCTGCTGAAAGCGGCAATTTTAAAAAAAAGTCAGCTCAGCAAAGAAGTCGATGAGATTACAAAGCAGATTGAAGAATACAAGGCGAACGCGACAAGCCTGGTTGACTATCACCTGATCGGAACCGGAATTATTTATTCGGGGACAAAACTGGTCATCGGCCCACACACCATGAACGTGCATACTGATTACAGCAATTCAAAATTTTATGCGGGGCAGGATGGCATTGTTTTTGGTCCGGTGCTTCCGTCCGATATTGTGTAAATCAGCGAGCAGAGTAATTTCTTAAATTTACCGCATAAGGAATTACTTCGTTGCGAGCCGTTGTGCGGCGGCAGGAGAGAGATTATGGCGATTCTTAATTTAGAACAGCTTGATGAAATGCATATTGATGTTTTAAAAGAGATTGGGAATATCGGTGCCGGTAATGCCGCGACTTCGCTTTCGCAGATGCTCAATTCGGAAGTGGATATGACAGTCCCATCTGTTCGTATTTTGGATATTAACGCGGCCGCGAACGCTTTGGGCGGCCCGGAAAATGCGGTTATTGGCATACTGGCGAAGCTTTACGGCGATATTGAGGGCATAATGATGTTCATCATTGAGCAGGATTTTGCCAAAGCTGTCCTGACTTCCCTGTTGGGCGTTCAGGATATAAGCTGCGACCATCTGACTGAGATGGAGCTTTCCGCAATCTCCGAACTGGGTAATATTATGATTTCTGCTTATGCCGGATCAATCAGTACTCTTTCACAACTCAACATGAAAGCTTCGGTTCCTGCCGTTTCCGTTGATATGGTGGGTGCAATTCTGAGTGTACCGGCGATTGAAATGAGTTCTGTATCTGACAAGATCATATTTATTCAGGACGACTTTTTAAGCGAAAATAAAAACGTTACTGCCAATATGATGTTGGTGCCTTCCATGGACTCTTTGAGCAGATTAATGCAGAAATTAGGGATTGAATTATGAGCAATACCGTCACCATTGGAATCTCAGACATGAAGATTGTGAAAGGAGGGGATTCGCTTGTAACGTATGCGCTTGGTTCGTGTGTTGGTATTTGCCTGTATGACCCGACCTCAAAGGTCGGTGGCCTGGGGCATATTATGCTTCCGAATTTCCCGCAGAACAATCCCAATGAAAATAAGTATCGCTTTGCTGACACCTGCATTCCGGATATGCTGGATCAAATGGGGAAGATGGGCGCTTTTCGTCAACGCATTGTTGCTAAGATTGCCGGTGGAGCAAAAATGTTCGAGGTCTCCGGAGACTCCGCCTTTGGCAATATTGGCGCCCGCAATGTTACCGCGGTAAAAAATACTCTGCTTCAGTTCCGAATCCCCATTCTGGCCGAAGATACCGGACTGAATTACGGCCGTACCGTATATTTTTACACGGAGGACGGCGGTATGACGGTGAAGTCTTTTGCGAACGGAGTAAAATCATACTGATATAAAAGCGCTAAAAGATGAGGTCTTCTTTCAAAATCCACAGAAAGCGGTATGAAAGAAGGTCTTTTATTATGTGATAAGGCAGAATATGAAATACAAAAAAATTCCGCTGCGCTATAGATAAAATGTTATAAGAATTGAGACAGAAGAAAGCTTGTAGGTCTGGCATAACCTACAAGCTTTTTTATTGAACGGGGCTGTTGCTTAATGGATAAATTTATACCAACCAAAGAAGGTGTTTCAAAATGAATGCCAATTCATTTTGAAACACCTTCTTTTTTATGCGTGATCCAGAAACAGGTTTTCTCTGTTTCCCGATTTTCGAAGCTCTTTCAGATGCTGTTTCGCATCGTCATACTGTAGCTTCAAAGCTTCATTCGCGGCACGGTCAATCAGCGCGGCGCGCTGCAGCAGGGACTCATTTTCCCGAACCAATTCCAGCGCTTTCTGCTCGTCTGCCCCGCAGTTTTGGATTGTCTGATTCAGAATAATCTGCTGTGCTGTTTTTTGTTGATCCGCGGGCAGCTGCGCTATGAGGCTGCGGATTAAATCGTCGCATTTTCCGCAGCGCTGCATAAAGCCTTCCCGTTGTTCCAGCAGGTTTTCCAAATTCACTTCGGGCTCGGAACATCGTACCTCAATTTGTTTTGTAAGATTCAGAATATTGGTAAGCAAAATTACTTTTTGCTCTAAACAGTTTATGACTTCTTGGCTAAACATCATTTGCCTCCGACAGAAAGGGTCTCAGCTTGAGTTTATTTTTTAATATGGCTGAGTTTCTCCGCCTCAACCCATGTTCCGCGCATATCTTCTACCAGCGGAACCAGCTCGTCCAGAATCGTTCCGTCACGCTTTACCTCGGCCTTAATAATCTGCTGATTCGCAAAGTAATACAAATTATAAAGGTCATTGGAGATTGGATATCCCATATCCAGAATAGAGGACAGGTAGCGAAAAATCTCTTTACATTTTTCCGTACATTTTTCCGACGTCGCGTAATTCTTATCTTTCAGCATCATAGAGCCATAATGAAGATTCTTAAGAGCTTCGTCAAAAAGAAGAATCAACTGTTCTCCGTTTGTCATGGTATTGATGGCTTGCTCTTTGTATTGCATAATAGGGTTGTTTTGCATAAGCGCACGCTCCCGCTTAAAGATTTATTGATTAAGAGCCGGATGACCCAGAAGTGAAGAACGATGACTGCGAATTCATCTGACTGATATATTGTTCCAGTTTGGTGAATTTGCTGTAGTAATATTCCTGCTGTGTTGCCATGCGTTTTTG
Source organism: Bacillota bacterium (assembly GCA_023416955.1). Classification (GTDB taxonomy): domain Bacteria; phylum Bacillota; class Clostridia; order Oscillospirales; family Acutalibacteraceae; genus Caproiciproducens. The sequence continues at coordinate 36,796 of JAEZGM010000048.1, forward strand.
CAGGGTTTTAATCTGACTGTTGTAGTCCGTAATGTTTTTGGCGAGAAGGCTGTTATCTACCGAAGCACCGTCACTGCCGGCTTTCTGATAAATTAATCCTGGATTTGCCGAACTGGTGCTGATATTAGTGTCAATGACATTCTGCAGCTTTGTCGCGATTCCGTCAGAACTGGTGAACAGAGCGGCAACTTTGTCCGGGTCACTGGTCAGCGCGGCCTTCAGTTTATCCTCATCAATGGTGAGCTGACCGTTTGTTTTAGAATAGTCGGTAGATTTTGTGGTGATGCCGATTTGATACAGCGCACTCTGTATGGAAGAAACCTGATCCGTCATGGATGAACGCATGTTTAATACCAGATTGCTCAATATGGAATCATTTTGCAGAATTCCCTTTTTCGCTTTGGTCTCCCACGCGGTAATCTGGGACTCCGACATGTCCTTTTTTTGTGCGTCTGTTAGCGGAGCATAGGTCTCACCATCAGTTTTGTTGTTCTCAATGACTTTGCCGTAAGCGAGGGAAAGAATATTATTGTAATCGGTAACAAAGTCGGAGATCTTTTTATACAGGTCATCAGTTGTGCTGGTGGAAGAGAATTTAATGGATTCACCCGTATCGGTAGGGGTTTTTGAGAGAAGCTCAAAATTCACTCCATCTAAAGTAAAGCTGTTGTCGCTGCGGGTAATTTGGGTAGTCGCACCGCCATTGAAGCTGACATTCATTATGGCGTCCTGGCCAGATGTAGTTGCGGCGATAGTGCCATTTCCAAACAACGCCTGGGTCAGATTGCCGGAAACATCTTTAATATCTACTTTACTGGCAGAACCTCCGCTTTTTGCCAGAATGTTGAATGTATCAGTAACACTGGAATACGTCATTGTTACGTTCGCATCAGCGTCATTGTTAATGGTATTGATTACGGTCGAAAGCTTATCGGTACTTTTGAACGTAAAATCCTTGCCGTTTACATTGAGTTTATACTGCGTATACGTTTCATTTGTTTTTGGGTCTGTTACGGAAGTACCACCGCTTAAAGGTGTATTTAAACCGGAATTAAGGTCGGCCAAAGTCCTGTTTGTATCGATTCTGTTTGTCTCGCCAGCATAAACTTTTAAAGCGCCGTTGATACCCAGCACTCCGGTTTTGCTGGAAGCAGAAAGGGTAACTATCGAAGTATCCGACGCGGTTTTAATGGACAATCCATTACCGGATGAGGAAAGTCCGACAGTGACCTTTCCGGAGCCATAGGCAGTGTCTAACTTTCCCTGAAGATATGTTTTTAAGTCGGAAACAGTAGAATATGTGCCTTTTAGGCTTTCATCAAAGGAAATCGTTTTTTTCAGTCCGTCCACATCAAATGTCAGTGTGGAACCCGCCAAATAGCTTCCTAAATCGGTCGAAATGCTGGAAGCATTTATCGCGCCGGGTACCGAAGCGCCCGTGTAGTCTTTGCTGAACCCAAGGCTTGCCAGTAAATCAGTTCCACCCGAAACAATTTTGATATTTTTATTGTCTGTGGACGATAAAGTTCCGTCAGCAGCAAAATTCAAACCTGCATTTTTTAAATCGTCATTTTTTGCTATTTGTGCGTTCAGATCATTAATCAATGCCGTTGGATCAGTAATCCCGTTACTGACAGTCAAAGTATAATCCTTGTTATCGTAATTAATCGTAATCGACTGGCCGGCGACCTTGCTGATCGTGGTGGAGATATCACCGGTTGTAATTGCCTTTCCGGAAACCCCGCCGCTTGTATAGCTTGCCTGTACCGCAAGCTGCTGTATGCCTTTTACCACCATGTTTTTTGCCGCAGAAGCAGAACCGCTGACATTTAAGTAGGTAGAAGTGTTGCCAATTGTCGACGAGGCAAAAAAGTCGCTGCTCAAAATGCTGCTGCTGCTTGTTGTGGAAGAAAAGTATTTGGTTTTGAACTCCGTCAGAGCCTTGCTGACTTCGCGGTAAGATGTTTGCCGCCACTGTGCAATCTGTTTGTTCTGCATTTGCTTGTCAATTTTATTCTGCATCCCAATGGTTAACTGCTGCACGAGCGTATCAGTATCCAAACCAGAAACAAGGCCGCTCAACCGTTTTGAGGAACTTGCGGTGGTGTAAGCTGTGGAATTGGCGGAACTGCCCGTTTTATTAATTGTCATTTTGACCCCTCCTTAATGGAAACCCATCGTTATAACATCCTCTTTGCATCGTTGCCAGAATCATAACAATTTGTTTGCAAAGCGGAATCCTATTTGTTTATATTCAAACAATATATCGTCCGATAGTAAAAAAAAATTAGTGTGGATCGAAAACTATTGTGGGGGAAATAGGTAAATTTTCGATTGATTTTGTCGATAAATTTTATTATAATATTAATAGAAATATTTGGATAGGCCATTGTCTGCCTGCATATCCTAAAAAATTGCGGAGAGGAAAAGAGTAACGAATGACGTTTGTTCCGATTGATCAACTTGAGGCAGGAATGATGCTGGACAGGGACGTATACCTGTATGACTATAAAACCTGTAAAATAGCGATGCTGCGTTCCGGCCAGATTTTAACTCAGGAATACATTCGGAAGCTGGACGATCTGCAGATTTTGGGGGCGTATATCCACACGGATGAAAGCAAGGAAGTATTCAGCACATTTAGTTCCCCGATAAAGAAGGAATTAAAAGTGGAGGCGATTACCAACATACAGCGTGTGTATAATATGTTCGACAAAGGTGCACAGGGCATCAATATTAATTGTATTAACCAAACGATGGAAATCTCAAAAAAATTAGTCGGCGCTTTAAAGACAAACAGTGAAATTAAACTGAGTATTGACAGTTTAAAGTTGTATGACGACTATACTTACAATCACTCCTTCGGCGTTTCGGTTTTGGCAATTGCAATTGGGATTGCGCTGAATTTAAAAACCAGTGATCTGTATGACCTTGGTTTCTGTGCCCTGCTGCATGATATTGGGAAGATGGCTGTTCCGATTGAAATCATTTCAAAACCGGCCCGGCTTACGGAAGATGAATTTGAAAAAGTAAAGCTGCATCCGGAAAAAGGGGCCGAGTTTTTTCTGGAGCATCATTTGGCAAACAATCAAATTTGCGCTGGGGTGCTTACGCACCACGAAAAATACAACGGAACCGGGTACCCGAATGGCCTTTGTGGTAATGATATTCCGATTTTCGGAAGGATTATTTCAGTAGCGGATGTTTACGATGCGCTGACTTCCGCCCGCCCTTACCATGAGCCTTCTGCTCCGGCAGAGGCAATCGAGTATATTATGGGTGCAAGCGGAACCGCATTTGATGTGTCTGTTGTGGAAGCATTTCTTCAAAAAGTATCGCCTTATCCGATTGGCTCCTGTGTTAAATTGAGCAATGGTGAGATTGCTATTATTGTTGAGCAGAATGACTTTCAGCCGCTCAGGCCTGTTGTTCGCCTTTTTCGCAGCCCGGAGATCACAATGGATTTATATCGCGAACGTGAGTTCCAGAATATTGTAATTGATGATGTGTGCAATATTACGACTGAGCAGCTTGCTGCAAATGGATGAACTGGTAAGCATATTTGTAGCTTCCGTTGGGTTGAATGGAAAGCGCCCGAATTTTTATGCAGTAAAATGA
>JAEZGM010000009.1 GCA_023416955.1 Bacillota bacterium
TCGGCCACAACCGCATTGGAACGCTGCCCGTTCCCCTGGACTTCTCATGGTTTTGCCCCGAATGATGGGGTTTGTCAACACCTCGAAGTTGGCCCGAAGTCGCAGGGTTTGGGGAGGCTGGCCCCAACAAGCAGTTTTATGGGTTTGACCGCAAGGTAAAATCCATAAAATGTGCAACTGTGGTCACAGTTGCCCTGCTTGCCAGTTTGTTGCCCTTCGTTTCCAGCCCTCCGGAAAGGCGTGAAAAAAGCGGGGCCGTCCGCTGCCGCTCCGGGTCGTCCTGCTCCCCGGCCTCCGGGAAAAAGTACCGTTTCACGGGCAGCTTGCATATCTTCACCAGCTGGTAAAAAACCGGGAAGCTGGGAAGGCTACCGCTGTTCTCAATATTCGCAAGGTAACGAGGGACGATGTTTACCATTTCGGCCAACTCTTTGCGGGATAGGTTCAGAACTTGCCGGGCTGCCTTAATATCGTTGCCCAAGCTAGCAAAGCTCTCTTCCCTCGCTCTTTTGGCACATCACCTCTATACATTGTGTAATTCGTAATGATGCGCCGGGAATGATATGATTTGTATCCAACTTACATTGAATAATTCTTATTTTGGTCTACCAGTCGTCAATATTTATGAGTTAAACTTACTGTTGTTTTATATATTCAATATACTTAACACCAAATTCTCTAAATTGTTTCAGTGTGGGAAGCAGTTCTTTTCCTATTTCACTAAGTTCATATTCTACCTTTGGAGGAATTTGTGGATATTCTGTGCGAATTATTAATCCGTAATTTTCTAATTGTTTTAATTGCTTTGAAAGAGTAGCGTGTGTCATAGCTGGTAACATTTTTAATAGTTGATTAAATCTAATAGGTTCCTCGCTTAAATAGTGCATAATCAAAATAGTCCATTTCCCTTGTACTACTTTTTGAGCAGTTACATATGGACATTTTCCATATAAATTTCTTGACATATCTATAACCTCCTTTTTATGCATAAGGTATGCTTTAAGATACTAGGTATTTAAAAATATCGTACTTGATAAAAATACCCCTTAAACTATATAATAATACTGTTCATAGAAATTGTAAAGGAGGATTATAAAAATGGACAATATTAAAATTGTTGAAGATTTTTTGAAGGAGGTGCCAACCTTTTATTTAACAACGATAGACGGTAATAAACCTAAATGCCGTCCAATAGGATTTCATCTTTTGAAAAATGATAAAATTTATTTTGGAGTTGGAACTTTCAAAGACGTGTACAAGCAGTTGCAAATTAATCCTTATGTAGAGATATGCGCTTGCCAAAGCGGTGAATTTTTGCGTTATTACGGAAAAGCTATTTTTGAAAGTGATGATGTCATTGTCGATAGCGTTTTAGAGCAGTCACCTAATCTCAAGAAAATATATAATCGTGATACCGGACATAAATTAGGAATCTTTCATTTGGAAAATGCTAAAGCAGAATTACATGCAATGTCAAAATTGAAGGAAACTTATAGTTTTTAAGCATTTGTATCAAACTAGTCAATGGGACATGTGAATAGTCGTCAGAAAAAGGGTTATAGATCATAATATATTCATCAAAAGAAAAAGAGCAGTATAACCATCAAGACTTTGGCAAACAAAAAAACCGCAGTTTTGGCAGCTGATTTTGTGCGCTAAAATTGCATACAAATAGCCATACGGCGGTTTTGAATTAAAATCAAGGCCGCCGTTTTCATTTTGAAAAAATGGAGAAACGGAGGGTGTAATAATTGCACCCGTTTTTCATCGGCGGTTTTGGGACAGGAGGCTTATATGCACCTGAAATCGCTGTTTTCTGTATGGGAGGAGCCGTTACCCCACCGTAACGGTTTTGCTTAGCTGACAGCCTAATCTTTTACAACTTTAAAAAAGTTTCAAAAATAATCGTGGGCGAATACTGTGCTCATTTTCCATCCAACACCTTACGGGGACCTCCCCGCACAGGTGCTTTTTTATTTTTTCTCGCGGTGTCGCAGGACAGGCCCCATTACTTCGGGTCAACTTGGCCCGAAGTTTGCGCCGGGCCTGAGCGGCATGTTTGCACCCGCTGCCGTTCCCCGCCGCTCTCCGTTCATCAGCCGTCAACCCACGACCGAATTGAACGGAGGTAACATAATGGACAAGCCCCTTGTAACGATCACATACAAAATCGCCAATGGAAACAGGATTTGTGTTGAGGTTTCAACCCCGGTCAAAGAACTGTTGGAGCAGTCCGACCGGCAAATCCGTTCCCAAAGGCGGCAAGACAGGCGACATCTTGATTACATGGATTTCATAGACAGTTTGAGTGACGCGGCTATGAATCATCCACAGGCAGACGCCGCCGATCTCGTAATAAGAATGGAAAGCTATAGACAGCTTTATATTGCTATCAATCAACTTTCCGAGGCACAGCGCCGGAGGTTGCTTTTACATTTTGCGGACAATCTGACATACCGCCAGATTGCCGACTTGGAGGGTGTAAATCAGACCGCAATAAGCCATGCGATTAAACGCGCCCTAATCCAACTGCAAAAGTATCTTAGCGATTAGCGGCATTTTGCCGGGCGACCCCGTCATTGGGCGGGGCCGTTTCCTTTCAGAATCAGTTTAGCAGAAAAGCAATTTAAAACTACTGAAAGGACGGGTGAGGGCAATGATAAAAGACGCGATTGCGGAACGCTTCCGGCAATTATGTGTGGAGCGCAATATATCCTATACACAGCTTGCACGGCTGGCGGGCGTCACGCCCTCCACCGTATACAGCATGTTACAACCGGAGCGCAGGGATGTAAGCGCGGTCACGGTCAAGAAACTATGCGACGGATTGGATTTGTGTATTATCGATTTTTACAATTGCGATTTATTCCAAAACCTGCCGCCTGAAATTGAATAGATCCAATACGGGAAAACGCCTCGCAGTCAAAAAAACTGCCGGGAGTTTTTTGTTGCAATCAGGGTAAACAAAACGCCTTTTTCAGTCCTAATAAGTAGAGGATACTTTTTCCTCGTTGTACTTTGACAATTGAATAAAAGGATACCCGGATACGAAGGGTGCGTGTGCTGAGTGACAGGCCCGCCATGACCTCCATTGTCAGAGAAAATGGAGAGAGCGACAAGGCCCATGCCGCAGGCGGGCCAAGGCTGGCCCCGACGGATAAAGCACACAAGCCTTGATACTTGCGTTCCGTCACAGTCCGAGCGTTGAAGCGGCCATGAGGCCGTGAGCCGTCGCAGGCAATGAGGACGCCTCGCCATCAGAATGGGGAGAGGTGAAATTCCTATGGGGCGGACAAGCCGCCGTCCGTCCGGGTTATCTGTTTGCAGTTACAGCATCAGGAGCACCGCGCCGCATTTTACTGTCTTGCGACGGGTCAAAACTTACGGCGCGGCTCGCTCCATCTGTTGATGAACGGAGTTTTATTTTTTGACTTCGGGTCAACCTGTCCCGAAGTGTGGAGCAAGATTAGAGGGCAACACCTTAATCAGTGCTGCCCTTTGGTGTTTCCCCACGGGACACTGTGGAAACCAACAGCTTTTTAGGGGGCGAGTTACTTATGCAGGTAACAGAATTGGACAGGCGAACAACCTGTTCCGGTGAAATGATTGCAAGGTTTGAAACCGGGAAGCGGTCTATTCAGCTTATCGGTACATTTGAGAATAAGGCGACGCTGGATGATTTGCTTTATTCTATTGCTTGCCAAAGAATCGCGGAACGGTTGGGGCAAAAGCGCGACAACATTGTACTTCCCGGTGGATATGGTAAACTATAAGTAGGCAAATGATAGGCCGTCCACCATAAGCCGCGCTTTTTGTGAGGCATCGAAAGGAGTTTCACAATGACAAAAGCGCAGAGCATCACGAAAGAGGTTTATGTTGCTATCTATCTCCGACTGAGCAGGGACGACCAGAATGGCGGCGCCGAGAGCATGAGTATTTCTAATCAGCGTGATATGCTCATGGCCTACTGTGAGGAAAGAGGGTGGAAGGTTTACGATATCTATATAGACGATGGTTTTACGGGGACGAATTTTGAGCGGCCCGGCTTCCAACGGATGATTGGGGATATAAACGAAGGCTATATCAGCGTTGTGCTGACAAAAGACCTTTCCCGTTTGGGTCGTAACTACGTTATGACCGGGCAGTACACCGATTTCTTTTTTCCAGAGCATGGTGTCCGGTATGTGGCGGTCAATGACAGCTACGACAGTGACAAGGACGATAACGATATTGCCCCCTTCAAAAATATCCTGAACGAGATGTACGCAAAGGATATATCAAAAAAGGTGCGCTCCGTCCGGCAGACGAGCGCGAAGCAGGGTAAATTCATGGGAAGCAAACCGCCCTTCGGCTACATCAAATCGTCCGAAGATAAGCACCTGTTGGTCATAGACCCGTCCGCCGCCGAGATTGTCAAACGGCTTTTTCGCGAGTTTGCGGGCGGCGACAGCGGGCGCAATATTGCTGCTAAACTCAACACCGAGGGCGTGGACACCCCCGCAGAATACTACTTCAAGCAAACGGGAAAGCGGTCAACGCGGGGTGACAACGGTCAGCAATGGGGCAGTTGTACGATCATGCAACTGCTGCGAAACCAAGTCTACATAGGTGATATGGTACAATGCAAACGCAAGGTTTCATCCTTCAAAACGAAAAAACGGCTTGTTACCAGTCCCGAAGATTGGGTGGTCGTCGAGGATACGCACGAGGCAATCATTGATCGTTTCACATGGGAGTGCGTTCAAAGGCGCATGGACAGCACGAAACGCGCCCCTTCCTATCATTCAATCCGGGTCAACAGCACGGATGAGGTCAATATCTTTTCGGGAATTATCCGATGTGCCGACTGCGGGGCGGCGATGGCCTTCAATCGGAAGGTGGGAAAAAGCGGAGCAGAGCGACGCTTTTACCGTTGCAGTCGATACGCCAACAGCGGGAGCAAGTCTTGTTCCATGCACACCATTGACGCAGACACGCTGGAAAGCATCATTCTGTCGGATATCCAATATTACGCACAGACAGCAATCACCGACGAAAAAAAGCTGATGGACAGGTTGGTGTCCTTCTCCGGGCAGGAACGGCGAAACGAAAAAGCCGCGCAGGAAAAAATCCTGCGCGACGCGACAAATCGTATTTCGTTTATTGAGGATGCCAGTAAGCGGCTGTTTGAGGAAAAAATCACCGGAAATGTGCCAGATAGCCTGTTCAAGAAAATGCTTGCCGATTATGAGCGTGAATTATCCGAATTGGAAGATAAGTCAGCGGACATAAGACAGTGTATCAAAGAAGAAGCAAGCGGCGAGAGCAACGTAAAAAAGTGGATGGGACTGATTAAGGATTGCGTTTGCATTGGTAGGCTTGATAGAGCCACGGCGTTCCAGCTCATCGACCATGTGGACGTGCATGAGCAGACGGACGAGAATGGTCATAAAAGCCAGAGCATTCAAGTCAACTACAATTTTGTGGGATGTTTAAGCTGAACCCATCCCCAATTTCTCTATAAAAGTATTATGAGCCATACCCAAAGGCATGGCTCATAATGGATTGGCGGAGAAGAAGGGATTTGAACCCTTGCGCCAGTTACCCGACCTACTCCCTTAGCAGGGGAGCCCCTTCACCACTTGGGTACTTCTCCATGTTGGTGAACATACATCAAATTATATTAAAAATTGGCGGAGAGGAAGAGATTCGAACTCTTGGTCCCTTGCGGGATCACTAGTTTTCAAGACTAGCTCCTTAAACCACTCGGACACCTCTCCACTCACAAGTGCGAGATTCATAATACCATATTTTCGGTGTAATTGTCAATAAAAATTAAAAAAATAACCCGAAAGTTTTGAATTACTTTCGGGAGAGAAAGCCATTATATTTTAGACAGCAATTTTGAGCGGCTAACCAATCGGCAGATTCCCATGGCGGGTATGGTCAGCAAAAACCAAAGTATCGAAAACGGTAGGCAAATCTGACCCAATATATTCAGCGGCATTGCGGAATAATCCCATACATTCATTTTCAATACCAAATTAACTAATACGCCGATTGCGAACTCCACGCCGGTGATAATGCCGGAACCGGCAACACAGCGCACATACAAAGGCTGATTTCTAATCCTTTTGTTACAAATGTGATCAATCAGGCACAGGCAGATCCCGCCCGCTACAGCCATCGAAAAATCAGTATGCCCGCGCGCAATGATTTCCATAGCCGGGTAAACGGTACCTCCCGTAAAAAATAAAGCAGCATCTTTTTTCATATCAATTCCCCCATTCTCTGATTGAATTTTTTGCAGAATGGAGTGAATTATTCTGGTTTTTTATTGTAAATAATTGTCTATTTTCATAATTGATATTGTTCCCGATATCAAACGTGATATAATTAATCATAATACAAAGAGCCGCGCCTGTTACTGTGGTTCAGCACTTAAAGAAGTAAGGAAATGATTCGATGAAGATTATTAATGCACCAGATTATCAAAGCATGAGCCGAAAGGCAGCCAACATTATTTCAGCTCAGGTGATTCTGTTCCCCCATTCTGTTTTGGGGCTTGCTACCGGTTCTACTCCGCTGGGAGTATATCAGCAATTGATCGACTGGTATCAAAAGGGCGACCTCGATTTCGCCAAAGCCCGCAGCATAAATCTTGATGAGTACTGCGGCCTTTCCGGCAGTCACGAGCAAAGCTACCGCTTTTATATGGATACAAACTTTTTTAAGCATATTAATATACCCGCGGAAAATACCTATGTGCCAAACGGTTTGGCGCAGGACATTGAGGCGGAGTGCCGCCGGTACGATAAAGTGATCAGTGATCTCGACGGAATTGACCTGCAGCTGCTTGGAATCGGCCATACGGGGCATATCGGTTTCAACGAGCCCGACGAGGATTTCGACAAAACGACGCACTGCGTCAATCTGAAGCAGCAAACAATCGACGCGAACGCGCGTTTCTTTGAGAATGCCGATGAAGTCCCGAAGCGGGCGATCACCATGGGAATCAAAGCAATCATGCAGGCGAAAAAGCTGTTGCTGGTCGCGAACGGCGCGGACAAGGCCGATATTTTGTATCGCTCCCTGTTCGGCCCGATTACACCGAAGGTTCCCGCGTCCATCCTTCAGCTTCACAATGACCTGACGGTTGTTGCCGACGAGATTGCGCTTTCCGTCATCCGTGAAAAACATCCGGAAGCAATAGGATAATTTAAATGAACCAATAAACCGCCGAGGCAGATGAATCTGTCCCGGCGGTTTATTGATTCCATGCGAGCGCGGCACCGCTACCCGGCATCTTCGGTGGCCGCTGCAAAGTGCGTCATATGGTCAAACATAACGGAATGCTCGGCCTCTTTTCTATATTGGGACGGTGTACAGCCTCGCAGCTTTTTAAATTGCCTGATAAAATAGCTGAAGTTGTCAAAGCCCACGGCGAGTGCAATTTCTCCCACCGGAATATCTGTATTCAGCAGTAAATCGGCGGCCCGTTCAACGCGCAGCCCGTTTACATAGTCTACAAAATTACGGTCAAGGTTTTCTTTGAAATAGCGGCTGAAGTATTTTGGGGAGAGACTGAATGTCCGGGCAATGTCGCACAAGTTCATCTTTTCACTGTAATGCTGTTGAATGTAGGTGATGATTGCCTTAAGGGTATTCAGTTTAAAATCCGACGGACGGTGGTCTTTCTCAGCAGCAGAATATAAAAGTTCGTCCTGTATCAGCAGGCTGACAAACTTGAACAGAGCGGCCTTCGTCGCAATCTGATACCCCGGTGCATGCTCCGTGTCTGCCGCGGCTATTTCAAGCAGCTCCTGCCATATCGCGCGGTAATGCGCACTCTGCCTCGGAATTTTCGTGGGAAAAGTCCACTCTTTTCTGCAAAGCGGATTCATGTAATGGCTCTGGGTATAATCAAACAGTTCAAAACTCAGCAGTTCCATCGGAAAAACCAGCGCATTATAACAGGTATTATCCTCGTCGGCGCTCATTCCATGTAGTTCCTCCTGACCGATCCAAAAAATATCCCCCGGCTTCCCGGTCAGCTTTTCGTCGTTGACCGTAAGAGAAAGGATTCCCTCCAGCACAAAGATCACTTCGATTTCTCGGTGCCAGTGATGGGACACAAAAATTCTTTCCTGCCCGCCCGACATACGATACACCTGAAAAGGGTACAGTAATGTTCCCCTTTGTGCCTGTTCCCGCAAACTGCTATCCATTACGCTCCTCCATTTTAGTGGATTTTATGTTATTTATAATAGAAATTTTGCAAGTATTCTAATAACCTTGTCATTATACTGTTATTATAGCATAAGCAAGAAGAGAAATAAAATCTTGGTTTTCTTAAAATTTATTTTCAGGAGGTTTCTTATGCCGGACTGGTTAAAGGACGCAATATTCTATGAAATTTACCCGCAAAGTTTTTTGGATACCAACGGTGACGGAATCGGTGACATCAACGGCGTTACCGAAAAGCTGGATTACATCAAATCACTGGGGTGCAACGCCATTTGGCTCAACCCCTGCTTTGATTCCCCGTTTATGGACGCGGGCTATGATGTGCGTGACTACAAAAAAGTGGCCCCCCGCTATGGCACCAACGACGACCTGGTGCGCTGTTTTAATGAGGCGCATCAGCGCGGTATGCACATTCTGCTGGATTTGGTTCCCGGTCACACATCCGACGAACACGCATGGTTCAAAGAAAGCAGGAAAGCGGAAAAAAATGAGTATTCAAACCGCTACATCTGGACGGACAGCGTCTGGAACCGCCCGAGCGACTCAGGCTATATGTGCGGCGTAACGGAGCGTGACGGCTGTTACCTGCTGAACTTTTTCTCCTCTCAGCCTTCGCTGAATTACGGTTACAACAAAATCACCGCGCCGTGGCAATTGCATTATACACACCCCGACTGCATAGCAACCCGTGAGGCAATGAAAGATGTTATGCGCTTCTGGCTCGATTTAGGCTGCGATGGATTCCGGGTGGATATGGCCGCCTCGCTGGTTAAAAACGACGATGATAAGTCGGCGACTTCCGAGCTGTGGCGCAACGTGCGCGAAATGCTTGACCGGGAATACCCCCAGGCCGCTATGATTGCCGAATGGTCGGACCCGAAAAATGCAATTGCAAAAGCACACTTCCATATGGATTTCCTGTTGAACCACCCGGGCGGGGGGTACCACTCCCTGCTGCGCAAAACCGGAGAGGACGGCAGCCAGCAAAGCTTCTTCAGCAAACAGGGCAAGGGCGATATCACGGAATTCCTCAACGATTATCTCCCGCAGTATGAGGCCACAAAGGACAGCGGCTACATCAGCCTGCTTACCTGTAACCATGACACGCCCAGATTAACGCTTTCTTTTGACGAGCAGGAATGCAGGCTGGCTTACGCGTTTCTCTTCACTATGCCCGGTGTACCCTTTTTATATTACGGCGACGAAATCGGAATGCAGTATTTTTCACTTACCAGCGTGGAGGGCGGCTATTTCCGAACCGGTGCCCGCACACCTATGCAGTGGAACAGGGAAAAGAACCGTGGATTTTCCAGCGCAGAAAAAGAAAAGCTGTATCTTCCCGTGGACGAGCGCGATTGCGCGCCAAATGTGCAGGAGCAGGAAGCCGATGAAAATTCTCTGCTTAATACTGTGCGGCGCTTGCTCGCTCTGCGGCATGAAAGCCCCGATTTACAGTCTGTCGCAAATTTCGAAGTGGTTTATGCAGAAAAAGGGAAATATCCGTTTGTATATAAAAGAGGAAAACTACTGTTGGCAGTAAATCCTTCGTGGCAATCCGCTGAAATTCCGCTCGAGTTGCAGGGCAGTCCGGTATTCCAGATAGGAAACTGCGCACTGCGGGAGGATCGCCTCTTCATGGACGGTCAGTCGTTTGGCATTTTTGAAATCTGATTTTGAATTGGCGGCGGTTTTGTTCATCTCAATCAATTCTTTCTTTACAAAATTTTGATCTAATCATATAATGAATGAGAAAAACAGATTGGAGGAACTCTATGCCGAAAAAAGAAGTGCTGGTCGTTCTGACTGACCGCTGGGCCGATTGGGAACCAAGCTTCGCAATTCCGGAAATCAACTCTTCCCCCGAGTACACTGTTAAGACCATCGCCGAAGATTTCCAACCAAAGTCCTCTATCGGCGGGCTGTCGGTCACAATTGATTATTGCACGGACGAATACATTCATTTTGACCAATGCGCGATGGTGATCCTGCCGGGCGGGTTCGCATGGAAAGACGCGCCGCATGAAAAGATCGTGAGCCTGGTTCAACGTGCGATTGACGCTAATATTCCAATCGCAGCAATTTGCGGTGCGACTCTGTTTTTAGCCAGAAACGGTTTTCTTGACCAGGTGAACCATTCCGGAGATGAAGAAAAGTACTTTCAGGAAGAGCCGGGCTACCACGGGCAAGCGCATTTTCAACCCAAACAGGTCGTAGTGGATCAGGGGATCATTACAGCTAATGAAACGGCTGCCCTGGAATTTGCTTATGAAATTTTAAAGATTTTAAAAATCGACAGCGACAAAGAAATTAACCATTGGTATGCTTCATTTAAGAGCGGGTTGTTTCACTAAGCAACCATAAAAGACAAAGGACGCGGTTTTCCGCGTCCTTTGTCTTTTTACTATTAATTTATAAAGATGCTGCGTTGCTCAACCGCCAAGGTAGGCTTTGCGAACCTCTTCATTATTAGCCAGTTCATCTGCATCGCCGTGCATTGCGATAGAGCCTGTTTCAAGCACATAAGCCCGATTTGCAATTTCCAGCGCTTTCTTCGCGTTCTGCTCGACAAGCAGGATCGTGACGCCGGTCTGATTCACATCATGGATAATGTTGAAAATTTCATTGACCAGCAAAGGCGACAAACCCATGGAAGGCTCGTCAAGCAACAGCATTTTCGGATTACACATCAGCGCACGGCCAATGGCAAGCATCTGCTGTTCGCCGCCGCTCAGGGTTCCCGCCATCTGCCTGCGCCGCTCTTTGAGGCGCGGCAGACGCTCGAAAATACGCTCGTAATCCTCTTGAATTTTCGAACCGTCCTTACGGATGTAAGCGCCCATTTCCAGATTTTCCTGCACCGTCATTTTAGCAAAAATTCTTCGTCCTTCCGGAACCTGAGCCAGTCCGAGCTGAATAATTTTATAGGGATCCGTCGTTCGAAGATTATGGTCACAAAATGTAATCTCCCCGCTCTTCGCTTTCACAAGACCGGATATGGAATGCAGGGTCGTGGTCTTCCCCGCACCGTTCGCGCCGATCAGCGTTACAATTTCCCCTTCGCCCACTTCGAAGGAAATTCCCTTGATTGCATGAATGGAGCCGTAGTAAACCTCCAAATCTTTTACAGATAACATCACGCCCATGTCATTCACCCCCAAGATACGCAGCGATTACCTTTGGATCATTGCGTATTTCTTCCGCGCTGCCTTCCGCAATAATCTTACCGTAATCCAGCACCACAATATGCTCGCAAAGACCCATAACGAAGCTCATATCATGTTCGATCAGGAGAATTGCGATTTGAAATTTGTCACGGATCAGTTTAATCGTATCGAGCAGTTCCTTTGTCTCAGTCGGATTCATGCCCGCGGCGGGTTCGTCCAACAGCAGAACCCTCGGATTCGTCGCCAGCGCGCGCGCTATTTCCAGCTTACGCTGCTGCCCGTAAGGAAGGTTTTTAGCCAGATCATGCGCGTTCTCGTCCAAACGGAACACTTCCAGCAGTTCATGCGCCCGCTTGGAAATCGCCTTCTCCTCTCTGCGGTAGGAAGGCAAGCGAAAAATCCCCGACAGTACGGAATATTTCATCTGGCTGTTCATTGCGGTTTTCACATTGTCTATGACCGTTACATCCTTGAACAGGCGAATATTCTGAAATGTTCTCGCAATTCCGTTCTGTGTAATCTGATATGTCTTTTTGCCAACAATGTTCTCTCCGTCCAGCTCAATGACACCCTGGGAGGGAATGTAAACATCGGTGAGCAGGTTGAACACTGTGGTTTTTCCCGCGCCGTTCGGCCCGATCAGGCCGATGATTTCGCCTTCGTTAATGGAGAAATGGACGTCCTGCAGCGCCTGGAGGCCGCCAAACGAAATCCCCAGATTCCTGGTTTCAAGCACTGACATTGGTCAACCCTCCTTCTTTGCTTTGCGTTTCGGCTCAAAAATGCTTTTGATGGACAGTTCGCGCTGCCCCAAAAGGCCGGAAGGCTTAAACAGCATCACCATAATTAATATAATAGAGTACACGAGCATGCGGTAGTCTGAGAACTGGCGCAAAGCCTCCGGCAAAATTGTCAGCACAGTCGCGGAAATAACAGAGCCGGTAATGGAGCCCATGCCGCCCAAAACCACCATAACCAGAATTTCAATGGAATAATTGAAGTCAAACTTCGCGGGGTTTAAAACACCGACATGGTGCGCGTACAGCCCGCCGGCAATACCCGCGAAAAACGCCGCGAGAATAAACGCAAGCAGCTTGTAGTATGTAGTGTTAATTCCCGAAGCTTCCGCCGCGATTTCATCCTCGCGAATAGCAATAACCGCTCGTCCATGGCGTGATTTAATGAACGAATAAATTACAAAGATCGTCAGTACCGCGATGAAGAACACATAGGAAAACAGAACCACATATTGCTGGTTTTTAGGACTTCCCTTTGCAACAACGGACGGAATACCAATTAGCCCGCGCGCGCCGCCCGTAAACGGAAGTGCCAGAATAATGACCCTGATAATCTCACCGAAGCCCATCGTGATGATAGCAAGGTAGTCGCCTTTCAGCCGCAGGGCAGGCACGCCGATAATCACCCCAAACAGTGCGGCCACGATTCCGCCAGCCACCAGCGCAAGCGGAAATGCGACCTGAATGGGAAGCCCGGAATACATTGTAAACAAAGCAGCCGTATATGCGCCGACTGACATAAATCCGGCGTGACCCAGAACAAGCTGGCCCAGAAAACCGCTCGCAAGATTCAGGCTGACCGTAAGTATTACGTTAATACAGATCATCGTAATGATACCACCGTAATAACGGTTAATGATCTCGTTATTCAGCATCATTGCAACGATCGCATAAAGTACAATCACACCGATAAGGGTGACGGCGTAAGAAATCTTTTTTGACTTAGACAAATCTGTCGCCCCCTTACACTTTTTCATGCACGTTTTTACCGAGCAACCCGGCGGGTTTAAACAGTAAAACGATAATTAAGATTCCGAAAACGACCGCGTCCGTAATTTGAGAACCGCCGGCCGCCTTTGTCAAGCTTTCGGCAACACCGATCATATAGCCGCCAAGCATAGCCCCCGGAATGCTCCCGATTCCGCCGAGCACCGCGGCGACGAACGCTTTTAAACCAAGCATTCCGCCCATGTACGGAGTAATCATGGGGTACGCACTGCAATATAAAACAGCGCCGACCGCGGCCAGTGCAGAACCGATTCCAAAAGTAAATGCAATGGTAACATTCGTATTAATGCCCATCAGCTTTGCGGCGTCCGCATCTTCCGAAGTTGCGCGCATCGCCTTGCCGATTTTTGTCTTATTAATCAGAACTTGCAACAGAATCATCAAAACAACGGAAGTGACAATATTAATCAGAGAAATACCGCTGATCTGCGCACCGCCGACACCGACCGGCTGATTCGGGAAAAGATTTGGCATAGATTTTCCGGAAGAAGTAAACAGCAGCTGCGACAGATTTTGAAGAAAAATGCTGACGCCGATTGCTGTAATCAATAGGGAAATGCGCGGCGCGCCCGAGTTGAGTAATCTTCTGTAAGCCACGCGTTCAATTAAAACGCCGGCAAACATACAAAAGAAAATAGAGGCTAAAATTGCCGCCCACAACGGCGCACCCGCTGTAACCAACACGGTATATGTAACATATGCCCCAACCATGATGATATCGCCATGCGCGAAATTAATCAGCTGCACAATACCGTACACCATGCTGTAACCCAGTGCAACCAGCGCATAGATGCTTCCTATGCCGAGGCCGTTGATTATTTGAGATAAGATATCCATTCCTGCACCCTCTTACACGATATAATAGTCTCAAACCTAAACGGTTTGAGACATTGGGAATTTGCTGAGCACAGCCCCTCCCGGTGCTCCGCGCCGGTGCAAATTCTATGCTGAGGATCTGATATAATCTAAAAAAGAGGGAGAATATCTTCACCCTCTTTCCGGATTCTTCATTTTATCAAAGTCAATTACGGTTCAAAACCATTGGCTATAGACGATGGTAATTGACTTTTGAAGCGTGATTTATTTGTTGTAGTACTCGGCAAACTTGTATGCTCCGTCTTTAATTGTGATGATCGCGCAGGTTTTGACCGGGTTGCGGTCTTTGTCAAAGGTAATATCGCCCGTAAGGCCTTTATACTTCAAAGCCGCCATTGCCTTGGTAATCGCGGCGGAATCTGTGGAACCGGCCGCCTTAATTGCTTCTATCATCATGTTCATGGCATCATATCCCAGTACCGCAAACATATTAGGATCCGCGTTGTAAGTAGATTTATAGGTCTTGATGAAATCCTGAACTTTTGAGTCTGTGCTTTCAGCGGTGTACTGACTGCAATAAAATGTGCCATCAACCGCGCTGACATTGCTCTTGTCAATTTTGTCGAGCACACCGTCCCAGCCGTCGGCACCCATCATTTTTGCGGTAATGCCGAGTTGCTTTGCCTGAACGGAAATCAATGCAACATCCTGATAATAAACCGGGATGAAAAGGACATCCGGATTTTTGGATTTAATGGAAGTCAGCTGGCTCTTAAAGTCGACATCATTTGTCTGGTATTTCTCTTCGGCAACAATGTTCATACCCGCTGCTGTTGCGGCACTTTTAAATGCTTCCGCAACGCCGAGGGAATAGTCGTCAGCCATATTATAGAGGATAGCCGCCGTCTTCGCGCCGAGTTTCTTCGCCGCGTAGGAAGCCATTAATTCACCCTGGAACGGATCCGTTACACAGGCACGAAATACGTTTTCTCCGGTTGTCGTAACTGATGCCGCAGTTGCGGTTGCAGTAATCATAGGGAGATTGTCTTTTACAGCTGCCTGAGCAACAGCCAGGGTCGGTGTGGAGGTAACGTCACCAACGAGCGCAACAATACCGTCGTTCTGAACAAGTTTATTATAGGCGTTTACAGCCTCAGTGGCATCGCCCTTCTCGTCCTCAGAAATATATTCAATTTGCTTCCCGAGCACCCCGCCTGCTTTATTGGCCGCCTCCACAGCAAGCTTTATACCGTTATTCGTAGCAATGCCGTAAACAGAGACATTGCCGGTAAGCGGAGCAAGACCGCCGATTTTAATGGTATCACCTGAAGCAGTGCCGGATGTTCCTCCGGTTGAAGCAGTGTTAGAATTCTGTGCACATCCTGCAGCGGAAGCCGTCAGCATGGCTGCGGCAAGGAAAGCCGCTATGATACGCTTTGTCATTCTAGTTACCTCCCAAATCCTGATTCTTTAAACAGATTCAGAAAAAGAAAAACAGGGTATCGAAGCCCCATGTCTTATAACCAAACCGTTTATATTAGAATTGATTATACTACTGCTTTTTTATTTTTGCAAGTAAAACCATTCACAAATTCGCAACATATTGAAATATTGCCTGTTTGCACAGATTAAATCGTCTTTATATGAATTATATTCTTAAAAAGTGAACAAATTTTATTTACAGACTTCAAATTCTTTATTCATATATCGCTTTAAACAGTTGAATCCGTATCTGTCTTACAAAATATCAAAGTACACAAAATCCCCTCGACATCAGTCGAGGGGATTTTGTTAAACTCTATAAATATCAATTGTTATTTCTTCTCAATGCCTGGCTCCGGCTCCACAAAGTGGCAGGAAACATAGTGATTCGGGCGCACTTCTCTAAACTCAGGCGATACTGTGCGGCAAATATCTTTCACATAAGGGCAGCGATTGGCAAATGGACAACCCGGTTTCGGATTGATCGGGCTCGGTACATCACCGGCTATTACTTTCGCTTCCTTCTGTGCCTCTTTGTCAGGATCCGGAATCGGAACAGAAGCAAGCAGCGCCTGACTGTACGGATGTAACGTGTGCTCGTAAATCTCATCGCTGTCAGCCAGCTCCACAAGATTGCCGAGGTACATAACGGCAATACGGTCCGAAATATATTTTACGATGTTCAAGTCATGTGCAATGAACATATAAGTCAGACTGAACTTATTCTGCAATTCTTTGAGCAGATTGATGATCTGGCTTTGGATGGAAACATCCAATGCGGAAATTGGCTCATCGCAAACGATGAATTCCGGTTTAATCGCAAGAGCACGGGCAATGCCGATACGCTGACGCTGACCGCCGGAAAATTCATGAGGGAATCGGTTTGCATGCTCACGGCTCAAACCGACCGTCTCAAGCAATTCGTAAACACGCTCCTGACGTTTTTGCGCATCGTACATTTTGTGAATTTCCATACCTTCGGAAATAATCGTACCAACGGTCATACGAGGGTCAAGGGAGGCATATGGGTCCTGAAAAATGATCTGGGCCTTTTTGGAATACTCAAAGCGGTCCTTCGTATGTTTCAGATTAACCGCCTTGCCGCGGTAAGCAATCTTTCCCTTGGTTGGATGATAAATGCCCATGACGACACGGCCCAGCGTGGACTTACCGCAGCCGGATTCACCGACGACGCCAAGCGTTTCGCCTTTATAAATATCCAATGAAACATCATTCACAGCAACCAATGTTTGTTTGTTGCCAACGTTAAAATGCTTTGAAATATGTTCCAGAGTAATGAGTTTCTCTTTTTCCATTTATGCTTCCTCCTTTTCGCGGGGGAAATCAGCATGCAAACGCCAGCAAGAAGCGGTATGCCCTTCATTCACCGTAAATTCCGGCGGCTGGTTTTCTCTGCACAATTTCATGCATTCCCTGCAGCGGCTTGCAAAAGCACAGCCCTTCGGCGGTGCGTACAAGTCGGGCGGAGTACCCGGAATGGAGACAAGCTCTTCGTTGCGATCTGTATCAACAGTCGGCAGACTGCGCAGCAGAGCAGCAGTATAGGGGTGTGCATTACGGTAAAATATATCCTGAACAGTACCCTGTTCGACCACTTTACCAGCATACATAACCGCAACGCGGTCTGCAAGATTTGCAACAACACCCAGATCATGTGTAATTAAGATAATCGCAGTGCCGGTTTCTTTACGAATTTCCGACATCAGCTGCATAATCTGCGCCTGGATGGTTACGTCAAGCGCGGTAGTAGGCTCATCGGCAATCAACAACTTCGGGTCGCAGGCAAGCGCCATGGCAATCATAGCACGCTGACGCATACCGCCGGAAAACTCGTGGGGGTACTGCTTCACGCGTTCCTCCGCATTCGGAATCTGCACCATTTTCAGCAAGCGAATCGCTTCTTTTTCACACTGTTCGTTTGAAAGGTGCTTTGTCTTTTTCAGAGTTTCCGTCAACTGCTTTCCGACTTTCTTCGTCGGATTTAGGCAGGTCATCGGATCCTGGAAAATCATGCTGACCAGCTGACCACGAATATTCTGCATTTCCTTTTCAGTTGCGTCAACAATATTCTTGCCGCAAAGATCAATGCTGCCCTCTTTAATACGTGCCGGCGGCATTGGGTTCAACTTCATAATTGTCTGGGCCGTCACGCTCTTGCCGCAGCCGCTTTCGCCGACGATTGCAAGAACCTCGCCCTGGTCTACGTGCAGCGTGACACCGCGCACAGCGTGAACTTCTCCCGCGTAACTGTCAAAAGATACGTGAAGATTTTGTATATCTAAAATCCGTTCCATAGGATAATTACCTCCTCAGTTTGGGGTCGAATGCATCCCGCATCTGATCGCCCAGCAAGTTAAATGCAAGCATGGTAATGCTGATAAACAAAGCAGGGAACACCAGCTGCGTCGGATAAATCTGGAAGACAGCGATGCCGTCGTTTGCAAGAATGCCCCAGGAAGACTGCGGCGGGGCAATGCCCAGACCCAACATGGAGAGGAAAGCTTCCGTGAAAATTACGTTCGGAATATCCAAAGTAACGTTGACGACAATCAAACTCAAAAGATTCGGCGCAAGATGGCGTGCAATAATCCGGCTGGGTTTCGCGCCCATCGTTTCCGCCGCAATTAAAAATTCCTGTTCGCGCAGGCTAAGCACCTGCCCTCGAACAAGCCTTGCCATTCCGGTCCAGCCGGTAATGGAATAAGCGATAATAATCGTTGTAAGACCACGGGGTAATACGATCAAAAGCAGCATAACAATAACAAGGTACGGAATGCCGCTGATAATTTCAACAATACGCATCATGACATTATCAATGCCACCACCGAAATAACCGGAAATGCCGCCGTAAATAATACCGACGATGCAGTCAATCAATGTTACCGCAAGGGCAACAGTCAAAGAAACGCGGGCGCCGTCCCAAATACGCGCCCAAATATCACGACCCAACTGATCCGTGCCGAAAATATGCGCCTGCCCTGTAACGCTGTCAATCGACATTGGCGGCTGATTCGAAAACGCAACATTTTGCTGCGCAGAATCAAAGGGGCTGAACATCGGAATAAAGATGGCGCCAATCAACAAAACTACCAAAATAATGATACAGAATATAGCGACTTTGCTTCTGCGAAGCCGCGTAAACGCATCTTTCCAAAAGCTGATGGAAGGACGCGCAATGACTTCCATCCCGGCCTCATCGGTTCCAACCTTAACAAACTCGGCGGGATCGACGTGGCTGTCTATACTGTAGCGGGATTCCAAAGAATCCAGCGCAATTTCCTGTGCTTTTTGCTTAGCCATTTATTTCCCTCACTCCTTGCTTCCTGTTAATTTAACGCGCGGATCAATTAAGCCGTATACAACGTCCACAATAAGGTTCGCGAGCACCAAGAACGCTCCGAAGAACATAGTGGTACCGGAAATTGTGGGATAGTCGTTGAACTGCACGCACTGCACGAAATATTTACCAAGACCTGGAATAGAGAAAATGTTTTCAATGACGAAAGTACCTGTCAGAACACTTGCAACCAATGGCCCCATGATTGTAATGACAGGCATTACCGCATTACGAACGGCATGTTTCCATATGATTGCACGCTGGCTCAAGCCTTTTGCCTTTGCTGTTTTTATGTAATCTTGATTTAAGACATCCAGCATACTGGTACGCATTAAGCGGCTGATACTCGCCATGCTACCGAAAGCCAGCGCAAACGGCGGCAGTATTTTTGTATTGAAAGACGACCAGCCCATAATCGGAAAAATTAAATTACCGGTTGCCTGATACAGCTTGAGTCCCAAGAAATACTGAAGCAGCGCGCCCATAATAAAGGACGGAACCGAAACGCCAACCAATGCCAAAAACATAGTAGCTGTATCCCAAGCCGTACCGCGCTTCACCGCGGCGACAATCCCCAGCAGCAAGCCCAGAATCGTCGCAAAAATCAGCGAACGAATGCCCAGGTCCGCGGATACCGGGAACGTCTGCTTGATAATATCCACAACAGGGCGTTTGTCAAACAGAGAAGTTCCAAGATCGCCCTTAAAAATGTTAGCTACATATTTAAAAAACTGCATCGGAAGGGGTTGATCCAACCCGTATTTCGCGTACAGCGCCGCTTTTACTTGGGGGTCAAGTGCTTTTTCACCGGTAAACGGGTCGCCCGGCAGCATATGCATAAGTATAAAGGTAATCAGGATCAGCACAAAAACCGTAATTGCTGAATATAATACCCTTTTTAAAATGTACTGAACTTGCTTTGGCAAGTACAATCAACTCCTTCAGTTTATTGTCGAACAAACTTGGGACATTCCGTCCGCCTGATTTTTGCAAAGGCCATATGCCTTTGCTTGTGGAAACCGCAAAATTCCACGGTTTTGCGACGAATTTTGCAGCTTCCACAAGCAAATAGAGCCATATCGAAGTATGGCTCTACTTGCATTAGCTCATACGTTAGAGCGGAAATGCCCAATCACAAATTACTTTGTCAGCTTTGCGCCGTCGGTGTAATCACCAGGCCATCCCTGGAAGCCGGTGTATGTGCCGCCGGTGAACTTCTGGGAAGTTGTGTAGTTAATTACATCAAAATACAGAGGAGTGAGCGGGGCATCCTGCTGAACAGCCAGCTTTTCAGCGGTGATCAGAATTTCCTGACGCTTTGCAGGGTCTGCCGCATTAATTGCGTCTGTAATATACTTGTCATAGGTCGCGCTGGAATATTTACCGTGGTTGTTACCGTTGGTGGTAGTCCACAGGTCGAGGAAGGTCAACGGATCGTTGTAGTCCGGGCTCCAGCCTGCATATACCATCTGGAAATCGCCGCTGGTCATTGCCGCAAGACGGGCTTTAAATACCATCGGCTTCAGTTCAACGCTCACGCCGAGGTTAGTCTTCCACTGCTCCTGCATGAAGGTAGAATCTCTGACAGCAGCGGTGGTGTTACCGGTCAGGAAAGCAACTTTCAGCTGATCCTTAGTCATACCGACTTCTTTCAGGCCTTCATCAAGGAGCTGCTTTGCTTTCGTCGGGTCAAACTTCAGTGTAATGTCTCCGCGTGCTTCTGCGTATTTGCCGTTTGCGCCCGCAATGCCGGAAGGCGTAATACCGGTTGCTACCTGAGAACCATCCTTCAGAACATTCTTTACAAGGCTCTCTCTGTCGATTGCCATGCCGAACGCCTGACGGATCTTTGCGTTGGCAAACGCTTTATCTTTTGTATTGTACTGAACATACCATACGCCACCGGAAGTATAGTTTGCAAGCGGCTGGCCTTCCGCCTGGAACTGCGGCATCGTTGTGGAGCCGACAGTCATGAAGTCGAGCTGTCCCGCTTTAAATGCGTTCAAAGTTGCATTTGCGTCCGCGAGCATCATAAACTTAATCTTCGGAATGCCTACATTTGCGGCATCCCAGTAATCCGGGTTCTTTTCAAGAGTAATGCTCTCGTTATGTGTCCAGCTGGCAATTTTATATGCGCCGTTGGTGGCGATCTTATCGGCGTCTTTACCGTAATTCGCCGCACCGATGGACTCATACGCTTTCTGGTTCACAGGCAGGTAAGTCTGGAAAGAGAAGAGCTGCAGTGCATACGGAATCGGGTGCTCAAAAGTAACTTCAAGGGTGTAATCGTCGGCAGCTTTAATTCCAAGCCCATCTGCTTTAATCTTGCCGTCGTAGAAATCCTGGCCACCCTTGATATTATCGCAAAGAATAAAGGAATACTCAGAAGCAGTCGCTTTTGTCATGATTGTTGTCCACGCAAAGACGAAATCTTTTGCGGTAACAGGTTCGCCGTTGCTCCACTTGGCATCTTTGCGGAGCTTGAAGGTGTAAGTCTTATTTTCGTTGCTTACAGTCCAGCTCTCGGCAATATCCGGAATCGGGTTATCGTTTTTGTCAAGCTTTGTCAGGCCTGCCAGAACTTCACGCTGAATTGCGGACGAGCCGGTATCAGTGGTCAGCATGCTGTTCATCTCCGGCGGCTCTGAAACCATGTTAACTGTAATCATGTCTTTATCCGGAGTGCCGGGATATTTGCTTTGCGACGCAAGGTCGGTTGCCGCCGGCGTAGACGCAGCGCTTGATTCCGCTGCGGAAGCAGTACCGCTTGCCGCACTGGAAGTTGTGCTGCCTTTACCGCAAGCAGCCATGGAAACAGCCATAGCACCCGCAAGCAGCAGTGCAATAATCTTCTTCATTAATAATCCCTCCGTAGTATTTGAATTTTAATTTATAACTACTTGCATATAATACTGCATAAGCTTTTAATATGCAAGCGAAATAGCTGAAATTGGCATTTGCAAAATGTGAAACTTGCAAATTGTATTTTATAATTTTTTGTAGAACCTTTACAAATACAAAATTAAACTAAAAAAACAAGTTCGCAGTTCTATTTTATGCATTCCATGGTTCTCAATTCACTCTGTAAAACAATACTCATTTATAGGAATCTAAAACTATAATAGAGTATTTTCGCTATTGTAACATAAATATAGTTTCAACGCAATCTTCAAGACTTGTCAAAAACCTTTCCAATCATTATAATTGTGCAAACTTTTCGAGAAAGACAAGAAAACATTTTCACTTTTTTAAGGTAAAACAGCAATATGAAAAAGTGAATAACAGTAAAACGGATTGTAGGACACGCTCTCCTTTGAGTGTGTCCTACATCATGTAATACTATTGAAATATTATAGCAACAATTAATTCATTTTTCAAGGGAAATTGCAAATAAATTTTAATTCATCAAGTTAACTTATTAAAGTGTTTTTTCCTCTTCACAGTCAAAAAATCCCGATTTTACTTGATTTTCTTTGGTTTCAACAGCCCAACTGTAAAATAATTAACCCCAGAAATTTTCGATGCAATACAGCTTTCGGAATTATTCTTTCACAGGAACTGCATTTTTTTCCGCTTTAAATGGCTGATATCCGCCACAGACGTTTGCGCAGAAGCACAAGGCATAAAGTTATGTTTATCCACCGATTTGCCGGACTGCCTTCTTCACTTCTAGAATAGCAGACGGCGCCACTGAAAGCTCTTTGATTCCGGTCTTTACATAGAAATCAGTCAATGCCGTATCCGCAGCGGACTCGCCGCAGATACCCGTCCAGATTCCCGCTTTTTTCCCGTTTTCCGCCGTAATCTCGATCATGCGCAGCACGGCGGGATTGCGCGAATCAAACAGGCTCGAGATTTTGGGGTTCATACGGTCAACAGCCAGTGTGTACTGTGTGAGGTCGTTGGTGCCGATGCTGAAAAAGTCTACTTCTTTCGCAAGCTCTCCGCTCATGATGACGGACGCAGGCGTTTCGATCATAATACCCAATTCAATGTTAGGCGAAAAATTGATCTTTTCTTTTACCAGATCCTGTTTAACCTGCTCTATAATACTTTTAATCTCCCTGACTTCCTCCACGGAGATAATCATCGGAAACATGATCGCAAGCCTTCCGAACGCAGACACACGGTAAAGCGCGCGCAGCTGTGTAATGAATAACTCACGTCGGTCAAGAGAAATGCGAATTGCGCGGTAGCCAAGCGCCGGATTGTCCTCTTTCGGCAGATTCAGGTAGGGCACCTGCTTGTCAGCACCCAGGTCAAGTGTGCGGATAATGACCCGCTTCCCCTTCATTTTTTGCAGCACTGTCTTATAAGCTTCGAACTGCCGCTCTTCATCCGGAAGAGAATCACCGTCCATATAAAGAAACTCACTGCGGAAAAGACCGATTCCCTCCGCGTCATTCTCGATTGCCAGTTCCGCATCGGCCGGATGCCCGATGTTTGCGTTAATTTCAATCTCTACCCCGTTTTTCGTAACCGCCTTTGTTCCCTTGAGCTGCTGTAGCTCCTGCCGGTGCTGCTCAAACGCCTCTTTCTTACGGCGGTATTGGGTCAGAGTGGCTTCGTCCGGCTCAAGCAGGATGTCACCCGTTCCTCCGTCAACAATTACCCGTATCCCCGCTTTTAATTCGGAAAAGCCTTCCCCCAGTCCGACAACGGCGGGAATTGCCATTGTGCGCGCCAAAATGGCGGAGTGAGAACTCTTGGAGCCTTCCCGCGTAAGAAAAGCGAGAACCATCGTGGGGTCGAGCTGCACCGTTTCGCTGGGCATCAAATCCGGAGCTGCCACTACGGACTGCTCCATAATATTATCAAGCCCTACCCCGAAATATGGATTCAACGCATGAATCAGACCCCTTGAAATGTCAAGTACATCCGCCGCTCTGCCGCGCATATACTCATCGTCCATATTGGTAAACATCTGCGAATACTTCCGACCGACTTCTTTCACGGAATACTCCGCACAAACCTTTTCTTCGCGGATTTTACTTTGGATCGCACCGAAAAAGTCTTCGTCCTGAAGCATCATAATGTGGATTTGGAAGATCAGCGAATTCTCTTCGCCGACCCGTTTGAGCGCGTTCAGATATATCTCATTTAGCGCGCCGATCGCAGAATCTTTTGCGCTGTCGAGTCGCGCAAGCTCCGAATCAATATCAAAAATGGATTTTTTCTCAATTTGATCATCTATATTGCCGCAAAGCTGCAACCTGCCGATTGCGATTCCCTTTGAAGCAGGAATTCCATTAATTTTTTTCAACAAATCACCGCCCAATAAAATTTACCAACGAATTTTTTAATCATTTCGGATATGCCTGCATCTGATGTCTATTATGTTGAGAAGCAGATGCAAAAGCAACGTGCAGCACAGCCAGTACATAGTTGCCGCAAAGGCCGTTTTTCAAGGCAATGTACTACAACTCAATTATATATTTTAAATAATGTATGTCAATCAATATTTAACATTTTGACAAAACAGGCTTTATTATAATTGCAATATTTATAAATAATTTTTTCAATTTTTGTCAGTATTTCAGCGCACAGTCAGCTTATTGCCAACAGTCACGTCGCACAGCTGCTTAATGCTGTAAATCGCGGCTGCCTCATCAATTCCATTTTGCTTGATATAACGATAAATATCCTGATTGTAATAACGCAGATCAATGATGTGAATTTCAGAAAAGTGCACCACAAGAAACGGGATCATGCTGTTTGCATAGGAGTCCTTCAAAATCAGCAGTTTCTTGCCGCCTTTTGCCTGTGCGTTTTTAACCACATCGACACTGTGGTTTCCGCCCAGAAAGACAGAGTACTTGTCCTTCTTTTGCAGAAATTCCGCCCAATAAATAGAATCCCGCGTTTGCTTTCCGGTTTGCTGGGTCAGTTTCATCTGCTTTTTGTAAACCGGAAGAAGCAGAGTATCCGGCTGTTGAGTATCCAGTATCGCCTTGGAGTACAGTGTACCGTAAAACGCGTTCGAACCAACCTGAAAATCGAAGTCGCTGATCGGGGCGGGTGTTTCCCCCATTGCCGCAATCAGTGCGCTATAGCCCCTGTAAGCGCCATAAGCGTTCCAGTGATGATCGGTCTTAAAATAGCAGTCCTCGCCCGTACGGTCGCTCAGCGTGCCAAACAGGTCTATTACGGTCGCTTTGCCGTCAAGCGCCTTGCGAATTGCATTCAGCTCCCCGTGCTGATCGTGGTTCGGCGCATCGACGGGAAGATTATCTGTCTGCTCCTGCGAACCGGACGGCACAGGCAGCATATAAAATGGAATTTCTGCGTTTTCCGCAAACAATTTGAAGCCCGCAACATTTCTGCGAAACGTATCGATGCGGTTCGGCAACAGCACCTCATAAATATGATCGTTTTTCCCGAAATACACGCCGCCCTCGGCGGGAGTCTTACTGTAATCGGAGCCAAGATCATGTTTGCCCATAAGCAGCTGTGCCCGTGTGTTCAGCGACATAAAGGATTTACGCAGCATGAAGTGGTCGCCGACAAAGGATTCGATGGACTTCATATAGCTGCCGTCACGCACAGAAGCCAACGTCATCTGGGGAAACGGCTCCAGCACGCGATTTTCCTCTTCGGAGAACGTCTGCTTCGGGGCGAAAATCAAATACAGAATTCCCGCCAGAATCGCGATAAACAGAACTGCCGACGCAAAGACACCACAAGGGCCGCATTGTCTCATATTTTCTTTACCATTTTTTAATCTATTCATCATATCTCACCTAAAAGCGGAAGTACAGGAATGGATTGTAGCTATTACCCACGAGGAAGGAAAGAGAAACCGCAAACAGGCACACGAACCCGGCGCACCACACCACACGCCCGGCAATGCCGCCCGTGCGCAGCTTTTCTGTCCATTTCCCGACCAGCGGCGTACTGCAAAGCGCAGCGACCAGCAGCAGAGGCAGCGAAGTTCGCAGGGAATACAGTCCGAGGCTATCCGCTCCGGGCGCTAAGCCGAACATTGCGCCCAGTACGGCAAAGGCCTGCCCGATATCCTCATAGAAAAACAGCACCCAGCCGGTAACCGCCGCCAGAAACGCATATAGCCAGCGGAAGAATTTCGGGATTTTTTCCAGCCACTTGCGCAGGAGCAGCTTTTCGCAAATGATCAGCACGCCGTAGTACGCGCCCCATAGCGCGAAATTCCAGCTTGCGCCATGCCATAGGCCGGTGAGCACCCAGACAATCGCCAGATTCCGCACATTTTTCAGCGCGGAGCAACGGTTGCCGCCGAGCGGAATATAGATATACTCGCGGAACCAAGAGCCCAGTGTAATGTGCCAGCGCCGCCAGAATTCGGACACGCTCTGTGATATGTAGGGATAATTGAAATTTTCAGGCAGGTTGAAGCCGAACATCCTGCCAAGGCCGATCGCCATGTCAGAATAGCCGGAGAAGTCGAAATAAATCTGCATGGTAAAGGCGAGAATCCCTAGCCATGCGGAAAGAGTAGACGGATCACCCATATATTTCACCTTGTCGGCAAGCTGGGCAAGATTGTTCGCGATGAGTATCTTTTTGAACAGTCCTGTCATAAAGCGACGGGAGCCCTCCGTGAAATTTTGCAAGGTCTCCTGCCGATTATGAAGCTGGTCGGCAAGAACTTCATACCGCACAATCGGCCCGGCGACAAGATGCGGAAAGAAAGAGATATATGTACCGAAATCAATGATATTGCGCTGAATCGGCGCTTTCCTGCGATAAACGTCCACACAGTAGGAAATCGCTTCAAACGTATAGAAGGAAATACCGATGGGCAGAACGACCTGCGGCAGTGGGAAAGTCAGGCCGGTCATACTGTCAAAGGTACCGACCAGCAGACCGGAATATTTGAAATAGGAAAGCAGACCGACATTCACGCAGATGCTCCCTACCAAAACCGCACGCGCGCGGACGCGGTTCGCCCGGAATTTATCCAACAGCACACCGGCGCAATAGTTAAACGCGGTCGTAAACAGCATTAAAAAGACTGAAACCGGCTCACCCCACGCATAAAACACCAGACTGAACAGGAACAGGCACAGGTTTTTGTACTTTCGCGGAGCAAGGTAATAGGCCGCCAGCACCGCCGGCAGAAACACAAACAGAAACAATAAACTGCTGAATATCATTTTAAAATTCCTTTGCTTTATATTCAACCTTATTGTAAATTATGGAATAAATGTTTGCAATAGGGAATCTTGCCCCAAAGAACATGCCCCGCTTACGGCAAAATGCCGAAACATATAGTCATTTAATTTGAAAACAGAACCAATCACCATTTTCTTGGATATTTTCTAAAGTGAACTGACTATAAGGAAAACCGGCAATTTCCATTGCGTAAAGCACAAAGCAGCGGCCCGGGCTTTCGCCCAAACCGCTGCTACGCAAATACAACTACGCTTATTTTGTTGAGATAGTTATAATCTAATTAGGAAATTTGCCTGTGCTTGGTCTTAGCCAACTGTAGCAACGTTAACCTTTACGCCATTGACGAATACGCCAGTAGCTGCGCCAGCCTTGCCAACTGCAGTGACTTTGTAGAAATAATCGTTACCGGACTTTGTGATACCGGAAACGGTGAACACACCAGTTGTGCCAAAGCCGAAGCTCGGAGCAGTAGCGGATGTGATCTTGTAGGTGTAGGACTTGCCAGCTGCAACTTTAATAGCGGTAGTTGTATCGCTCTTGAAGTTAGCAACAGGAGCCTTCACGGAAGCAACGAGGAGCTTAGTACCATTCAGATACACGCCAGTTGCTTTGCCGACAGCACCGGTAGCAGTAATGGTGTAGAAGTAATCATTGCCGGACTGTTTTGTCAGAGCGGAAGTGAATACACCAGCTGTGCCAAGTGTGAAGGAAGGAGCAGTTGTGGAAGTAATCTTAAAGGTATACTTGCCGCCCTGTGCTACGGAGAAATCTTTAGTTGTGTCAGAAGTTGCTTCCGGAACAGCAAGCGCTGTCAGAGCAACCTTTGCAGGTGCGTAATCAGTGATTTCATCACCGTTAGCATCAACCAGTTTAGCGGAGAGAGTTGCTGTATTCTCGGAAGCAAAGTCAGCGTCAACCTTCAGAACCTTAACAGTTGCTGCATTGCCGTTGGTTGTTACCTGGAATACATCCTCATTGCCGTCAAGTGACCAAGCAATTTTTGCATCGGCCGGAATATTTGTTCCAGTCGGATACGCAGTTGCCGTAAAGGTCTCGGAGTAATCTTTTGCAATCTTTGCAGAAGATTTGTTAACCTGTACGCCAGCAAAAGTCAAAGAAGCAATTTTGAAAGTATCAACAGAATTGCCGGAAGACTTGGAGAGCGTAAAGCCATAGGTGTTGAGGTCTTCAGTACCAAGTGTGTCAGCCTTAGCTGTAAGAACTGTGGTACCGAGCGGGAGAGTTGCGTCAGTCAGTTTCAGAGTTGCACCGGAAGCGGAATTGTCAACATACAGCTTGCCAGCAGCAATGCTGAGAACGCCGTCGCCGTCAATTGTGCCAACACTTACCTTGCCTGTGAACTTCACATTGGAATCAGAAGCAAGAGAAATTGTGTCAAGTGTAACATCACCGGAAACAGTTGCATCAGTATCCTCGTTCACTGTTGTGAAAGTGGCATTCTTTGCATTTACCGGTGCAGGAATTGTACCAACAAACTCTGCATCAGCGTCGCCAGCTGTGAGTGTAGTAGTGCGATAATCAAGGTCAATTGCTTTCACTGTGAGGTTAGAGCCTACAAAAGTAACTGTACCGTTGTCTTTTGTGACCTTAATGCCATCAACAGTAATCTTAGAGGAAGCATTATCAGAGTTTACTTCAACACTAGGAGCTGTAATTTTACCGGTGACAATCGGTGTATCGTCATCATTGGATACAACTTCAACTGTACCAGCATTGTCATTCTTTGTCTCAATCGTGCCAACTGTACCGCCGTTGATTACAACGCCGGAATCCTTAACTGTAATGTTACCAGCTTTACCGCTTGAAACAGTTACGGAATTCTTCTCAGTTGCAATGTCGCCAACTCTGCCGTCAGCAAGAGTAACAGCGCCAGCACTTAAATCGACAGAACCAACCGTTGCATCGCCAATGTCCAGCTTACCAACAGAACCGGAAATCTTTTTCACGTTGGTCTTTTCATCAACTGTGACATTACCAGTAGTACTAAATTTCACTTCAGCGCCTGTAACAACAGTGTCTGCCTTGCCAGCATCGCCAAGAATGTTGCTGTTTGCTACACCCTTCAAAATCGTAGTACCTTTGTCTTTGGTTATTGTGTAATTAGTAGAAGGATTCAAAGCCGTTGTATCGACTTTCTTCTCAATCTGCGCTTTGAATGTTGTCTTATCAGCAGATTTGTCGGAAACTGCTCCAGCAGCGATTTTTTTAGATGTGATATTGAAGCTGCCGACAGAAGCATTCCCTGTAAACGGAGCAACTTTGGCACCTTTACCAACTGTCGCTGTAACTACGTTTCCAGCAACATCCAGATGAATATCGCTGGTATTGGTAGATTCAACCAGAGCAGCAGCACCTGTCAAAGCACCTTTATCAAGTGTTATCGGCTGAGCAGTGTAGGTAGCCAGTGCATCAGTGCCAGGAGCTACTTTATAGACGCTGAATGTCTGAGAAGAACCTGCTGTCTGAGCAAAAGTGTCCAGCTCATCCAAGCTCTTGCCTGTTTTGTCGTCCGTAGTGGTTTTAGCAATGATATAATCATCGGAATCAAGAACATAAACAGTGATATTCTTTCTGCCCTTGACAGTGATTTCATTGCCGTCGTTGTCATTGTAGGTGCCCTTTACCAAAACAGAAAGAACTTCCTTGCCTGATTTGGTCACATTCTTCAATGTGAGGTCAGCCTTGCCATCTTTGTCGATGCTCCATTTAACCAACTGATCACCGGAAGCATGAGAAATAGCAGAAATCTCCGGGCCCTCGCCCACAGTGTGATCAGCAGTCTCAATGCTCGCATCAATAATGCTGTTCAAATTAGAGATCGTCTTCTGAGCATCTGAACCAGAATCCTTGTCTCCACGATTGGCAAGATAAATTTCATCTGTGCCGAAATCAGCGGTGCCGCTCACGGTCTTACTGGCCGCGAAGGCGAAGGTGCTTGAAAAGCTTGTTACTACAAGTGCGAGCGCAAGCACAAGAGCAGTAGCTTTTCCTGTGATTTTTTTCATCCTTTTTGTCCTCCTTAAAATAGTTCGTTTTTGCGTATTTGCGTGTGCTATGAGAAGTTAACATACATGTGTTCGCCATGGGTGTTAAAATTTCTCCCCTGACTCGCATGGTAAACGTGGCAAAAGCCTTGCATCCAAAAAGCGCTGGCAATGCCGCAGCCACATATACCGCTCATATGTTTAATTGGATTATATGATATTTGGGAATCAATGTCAAGTACATATTGGATTTTATTTTCTATACAAATTACCAAATATCCTGCCATTTTACTGGATTTTTCCGATTCCTGCCCACTTATTGCCAATCATTGGCAGAAAACAGAAAATACAAATAAAGAATTTTCCCAAGCGCTCTCATAACGAGCGCTTTTCGCGTGACTTGAGCGCGCTTTGTGCTAGTTTTGAGAGCGCTTTGTGCGCTTTTCTTCCTATATTTATATACGGATACTTCCATATTATACGTAATCATCAGTTTGACCGCCGGATTTTTTTCCGCTAATTATTTATGACAACGGGTTTGTCGTCGCACAGGCAGGCGCGCGCGCCGCCCGGCGAAACCACGCGGATACAGCAGGGCGCGGCGGCTTTGCGGTCGCGGCAGAACGGGCATTTAATCGTCAGCCCCGGCCGCCCGGGCAGGTCGTAGCAACAGGCCATTCGGTTGCAGGAACAGCCGCTGCTCTGGTACCACGCGCACACGGAGCAGTTCGTGCAGTGCTTAATGGCGGACAGGTCAACGTACTCCGGCGCAATGTGCCCGCCCGACTGGTAATCACCGTTGCTGATGAGAATATGGGAAGCGCCGATTTCCCCCAGCAGGTGGCTCCACGCGCTGGCGGTGCCATGGTGCGGCGCTTTGATGATATAATAGGAATCGTAAAGGGAGGGCGCGACCGCGTCCATGCTTTCCGGGGTTGCGTCGCCGGTCATTAAAATATCGTCGATACTCGCTTCGCGCGTGCGGCGGTTCTGAAAAATAACGCCCGCGGCATTCAGCTCGTCGGAGTAGGCGGTCTGTGTCGCGGGGCGGGTCAGAATTTCGGCAATGTCCTGCGCGGCAGGCAGCAGCGCAAGCTGCGGAATCAATTGCTCGATACTATTTAGTATAGAAGATACCCGATCAATGTTTTCCTGCCGGAGCGGCGCGGTGGCACAGCAGGCGGTATACGCGGCGCAGAATTCCTCTTTCAGCCGCATAAAATCGTGCGCGACCTGCGGTAGAAACGGCGAGCTGAGGCAGATATTCATCTGCTCCACTGCGTCCGCGAAGATGCCGGAAAACGGGAAATCGGTCTGCACGGGCCACAGCACATCATAGGCCACGCCGTCGAATTCGAAGCTGTCGCCCGCTTTGAGCGCAAACAGGCGGTCGGCGCCCGTCTCCTTAGCCGTGCGCTCAAATATTTTCAGCGCGCTGACGTTGACCTGTGAATAGTCGGTCAGGCGGCTTAAAAACGCGTAGACAAACAGCGCGAATTCGAGCAGCAGCGGGCGGCCGCGCCCGTCACAGGGGGAAGCCGGGAAAAAGATACGCCCGAAATAAGCCGGGTCGGCGTCAAGAAGCTGCCGAAAACCGCACAGATGATCGCGGTGGTAGTGCGTGAGCAAAAAGCTGCGGCTTGCGCAGTCCGCGTACCGCCGCCGGATTCCGCTTTCCACATAGTCGGAAAATGGCATGTCGCCCTCGCGGATTTTCTGGTTGCTGCTGCCGCAGTCGACCATGAAAATATCGCCGCGCGCGCCGCCCAGTACGATGCATTCCCCATATTCTACATTATGTAACTCCAGCCACTGCATGAAATCAGCCTCCCGTTTTCTCTGTACGTTCCTCCAGCTTCTGGTACCCGGAATATGGCCGGTCATTGCGGAATTCGCCGGAAAACACAATATTCCCGTCCTTGAATTCCGTACCGTGCCCGTGGCGCTTTCCGTTCTGCCATTCGCCCGTATAAAGCAGGTTGCCCTCGGCGTCAAACGCTGAGCCCGCGCCGGTGGGCGTGTTGTTTTTCCACCGCCCCACAAACACGGAGCCGTCGCGCGGGCTGAACGCAACGCCTGAACCGTCGCGCCGGTTTGCCTTCCAGTGCCCGGCGTAGCAGAGCTTCCCGGATTTATAATAGTATACGCCAAAGCCGTGGCGCTTATCGTCCTCATACTCGCCGTCGTAGGCCGTCGCGCCGCTATGCATCTGGGTGCGCCCGTGCCCCTGCCGCAACCCGCCGACCAGCTTGCCAAAATAGAGATAGGTTTCGTCCGCGCTGACCACAATGCGCTTTGCCGCGCGCTCCCAGCCGGGCGCAAGCGCCGTGCTGACCTGTGTTTCGCCGCCCAGCCCCCTTGCCGCCACGGTGTAGCGGGTCGGTGCGGGGCCGTCCACGCTGTAAAGCTCGTGGTCGGCAGGGTAATCCCGTTCCTTCGCTGCCTGCGGGGCGAACGTCGCCTGCGGGGCGGGTTCCGGCTCAGAACCGTCATTCCTGATATATTTAAAATGGAGCTCCGCGTCCCGCTCCTCAGGCCATTCGGGATTTGCGCTGATCACACCGGAGCGGAAGTCCGCGTGAAGCGCCTCGCGCCACTGGGTTTCTTCTTCGGTGCAGCAGCAAAATATGCCGTCCGCCGTGCGGACAAACACTTCCGGCTCGCCCGCCGTGGCATTGATGACGCTCTGCTCCGTGCTGCCCGGAAAATAAGGGCAGAGGCAAAGCTCCGTTCTGGTATAGCGCTGGGTCTGCGCGTCCAAAAGCAGCAGAAAAAGGCCACCGCCCGGCCCCGATTTCAGCAATGCCGCCGGTTTTTCGGGATCCCCGGCGTAATAGCAGGATTGCAGCCATTGATGCTCAGCGTCCCAGCGCACTTTGGAAATCAGTTCTCCCTCGGTATTCCACGCCAGAACACAGTACCCGGCGCCATCGCGGTACGACCTTTGCAGAAGCGCCTTGCCGCCGGTTTTGCGCCACTCAAAAACGCCGCGCCCGATTTTGTAGCGGGTGACGCATTCAAGGCCGGTTTCCACACTGTGAACCTTGCCCGAGTAATTGCGCGGAGCCGCGAAATATTCGCTCCGTACCCTTTCCAAAAGCGTTTCGCCTTGCGCGCTGCCGTCAAACGGGCTGTATAATACGCTGAAAATAACCGGGGTGTGGGTTTCTTCCTGTGGAAGCATCCCGCCCTCCCCCTTTCACAAGTCAAGTAGTCAAGTTTGAACAGTCTGTTCGTACATTCTACTATATTATAAATTCAGTCCGTGTCCGGCGCAAGATATTTGTAAAATTAATGCAGTTACAGTCAGTTCCCTTTAGAAAACATCCAAGAAACAAGCAGAAAATCTTTGGTTTATGGATTTTATGCTTGGAGCTTGGTTCTGTTTTCAAATGAACTGACTATATATTGTCACTTTCTTTCGGATTTTCTTTCAGTTCGTACAAATAACGGCAATACCCCGCCCCCGGCATTGCCCAGTTGTAAAACAGCACTTTTTGCGCCGCGGCAGAACCGCCCGCCGGAGCGCCGTCTTCCTCCGCACTTGCGTCGTTTCCGAGAACGGGCGTAAAGGCGTAAACCCGTACACCCCATTTTTCACGCACAGTTTCGTCAAGTAAAAACTCATGGCTCATAAATTTGCAGGGATACGCCAGCGTGTAGCAGTAGGCTCGGGCCATCGGCGCAGCCAGCGTCGACGCGGCGGCGGCATAGAAATAATTGTACTCTACGTTCACCGGCTCGAACGGTTCCGTGGGATAAATGACAAACCGGAATGCCAAAGTCGCTGCAGTCAGGCCGCTTTGGTCGTTCTCTGTCGCGGTGACTGTGACAAACTGATATATGGAGGTATAAAGCGTATTTTCATGCTGGTTGATATAATCGACCAGCGGCTGGTTATTTACTGTGCAGGACAGATTTTCGAACGCGGCTTTTGCCAGCTCCTCCGCCGGACGGCGGCCGTCGCTGTAAATTGTCTGCATCAGCGTAAAATCAACCGGCAGCATCGTCTGCGGCACAATCTGTTCCTTTGCACTCACAGTGACCACCGGCTCCGCCGCATTCTCCGCGACAGAGATCAGTTCCGTGCGGCGGATCGAATTGTAAAACGGCCGGTTCGCCTGGGAGTAAAAAAAGTTGTTTACCATTTCAAAGTAGGAAAAATCGCTGAAGCTGCCGGGCAGCTGCTGCCGGATGTTCGCCGCATACACCACGTTCTGCAGCTGCTTCAGCTGTTCGGCGCTCAGCGCGCCCTGACTGATTGCGTCAACCATTTTCTGATAAAGTGCCTCTGATTTCACGTCGTCGTGGTCTTTCAGCCAGTTGGCGTATTCCCGCTCGGAATTTCCGTAGGATTCCTCATAGCATAGCTGAAAAAGCTGCGGCACCGCACCCTCGAACAACAGCTTTAATCCGTCCTCCTCCGACGGCGAGCCATCGGAAACCATAAAAGCGATGCGTGTTAAGGATTCCGAAATCATATATTTGTCGCACAGCAGCCGTGCGTACTGCGCAAAACGCCGCGCGTTGGCTGCAATCGGCGCGAACTCGGCAGCCAGCCCGGTCGCAAAACGCTCCGCCATTTGCCGGGGATTCAGATTCACCGGCATTTTCTGATTGCGGCTATGGCGCAGCTTGGAAAGCGCGGATTCAGACAAATCCAAAATTGCGGCGATCGTTTTATAATTCACTTCCAAAGGCTTTGCGGCAACCGATGATAAAAATACATTAAATAGAAACGGTTTTTTTGCTTTTTTTGCGTTCATTCTGAACGACCTTTCTTTCCATGTCGGCGTTTGAAAACGTGTTTTCAAACTTTTCCCATTTATGACAACTGCCTATTTCATTCAAAAAACTTACATTTAAATATGTATCGGAACGAACACCAAAAATCGAACGAAAATTCAGAAAGCCAATTGGATTTTTTTGTTTTATTATAAAATGTAATTTTTTACACAATATCCAAACCGCGCCGGGCACAGATTTTCCTATTGATTCACGCTTCTTTTCGGATTATTATATAGTCAGTTTACTTTAGAAAACCTCTAAGAAAATGAAGATTGCTTCTGTTTTCAAATGACCCGACTATTGTTTCGGCAATAAAATGAGATCAGCGGAGAAGCCCCCGCTGATCTCATACCGGTTTTCCAAGCGGTCAGCGAATCAGTTGCCCTACGTCGTCAATCACGCCGGAAACAATCCGATACGCGTGTCTTGCCTTCCGGCGCGTTTTTCTGCTGGGCCGTATCATCGGTGAGCCCATATTCGAAACTGCAACACCGGCGAGAATTCCCGCGCCTACGCCGCAAAAAAGTTTAACCCATCTGTGCATATCGTTTTCCTCCAATAATTTTTAAAATCCAGCCTTTCAATATGTTACCCCTTTTTCCGCCGATTATTTTTGAAATTAATTCCAATACTAAAGTACGGTGATTACATCCATTCTGAAGCCGCTCAATGCTGTAATTTCGCGGCTTCGAATTGCTGTGAGTTAATCATCGTTTACAAAAGGAGTCTGTTATGCCAACACTGAATATTGTAATGGTCGAACCTGAAATTCCCCAAAACACCGGCAATGTGGCGCGAACCTGTGCCGCCACCGGCGCGCGCCTTCATCTTGTGGGGCCGATGGGCTTTCAAATTGACGATAAAAAGCTGAAACGGGCCGGGCTGGATTACTGGCATCTGCTCGACATCACTTATTACGATAATCTGGACGATTTTTTTGCGCGCAATACCGGCGACTTTTTCTATTTTTCCACAAAAGGCCACCATATTCATTCAGATATTTCTTACCCTGACGGCTGCTACCTGCTTTTCGGCAAAGAAACCGCCGGGCTGCCGGAAGCGCTGCTTCACGAGAATCCGGAAACCTGCGTGCGAATTCCGATGCTCAATAACCCCGACGCGCGCAGCCTGAACCTTTCCAATTCCGTTGCGGTCGGCGTGTATGAGGTGCTGCGGCAGTGGCAGTACCCCGATTTGCTTTGCGAAGGAAAGCTGCGGACATTTGACTGGTGATATCTCCCCGTAAAATGGCAATACATGCCCGAACTGCTTGAAAAAATTAACTTTCTAGTGTATAATGTCAAAGGTTAAACAAAGATTTCCATTTTATATATGATAAAAGGAGTGCAAGTCATGAATTATCTCAACAAAAAAAGCGTGGAAGACATTGACGTCGCAGGTAAAAAAGTACTGGTACGCTGCGATTTCAACGTTCCGTTCGACGCGGACGGCAATATCACGGATCCGAAGCGAATTGACGAGGCTTTAAAGACCATTCGTTACCTCGTTGACCATAAAGCAAAGGTCATCCTTTGCTCTCACCTCGGCCGTCCGAAGGGCGAATTCAACATGAAATACTCCCTTGCCCCGGTAGCGGAGTACCTTTCCAAAGCACTGGGTCAGGAAGTAAAAATGGCGAAGGACGTCATCGGTGAAAGTGCAAAAAGCATTGCCACTTCTTTGAAAGACGGCGAAGTAGAGCTGATTGAAAATGTTCGCTTCCACAAGGAAGAGGAGAAGAACGACCCCGAATTTGCAAAGCAGCTTGCTTCCCTTGCTGAGATTTATGTCAATGACGCATTTGGCACCGCGCACCGTGCGCATGCTTCCACCGCCGGCGTTGCGGATTACCTACCGGCTGTAAGTGGATACCTGATTCAAAAGGAAATCACCATCATGGGCAATGCGCTGAGCAACCCGAAGCGCCCGTTCGTCGCGATTCTGGGCGGCGCAAAAGTTTCCGATAAAATCGGCGTTATCACCAACCTGCTGGACAAGGTCGACACCCTGATCATCGGCGGCGGCATGGCCTATACATTCATGAACGCTCTGGGCTATTCCATCGGCACCTCCATCTGCGAGAGCGACAAGGTTGAGCTTGCGAAGGATATGATGGCAAAAGCCAAAGAAAAAGGCGTAAAGTTCCTGATTCCGGTTGACAACGTGATTGCCACCGAATATAAGCCCGACGCGGAGCACAAGATCGTTGACTCCGACAAGATTCCGGACGGCTGGATGGGTCTTGACATCGGCCCGAAAACCGCGGAACTTTTTTCCGACGCAATCAAAGGCTCCGGTACTGTCGTATGGAACGGCCCGATGGGCGTTTCCGAATGGGATAATTTCGCAGCAGGCACCATCGCGGTTGCCAAAGCAGTTGCTGAAAGCGGCGCGATTTCCATCATCGGCGGCGGTGACTCCGCGGCTGCTGTTGAGAAGCTCGGTTACGCCGACAAAATGACTCATATCTCCACCGGCGGCGGCGCTTCCCTTGAATTCCTCGAGGGTCTGGAATTACCCGGCATCGCCTGCCTCAATGAAAAATAAGCAAGCTTTGCTTGCCTTCCGCAAATGCGGCAGCGATGCTGCCGCATTTGTTCTATGATAAACAAAAAATTGTTGTAAGGAGCGGATTCTGAATGAAAAAAGAACTGAGAAAAGCTGTTATTGCGGGAAACTGGAAAATGAACAAAACCCCTGCCGAAGCAAAGGAACTGATCGAGGGGATGAAGCCGCTGGTCAAAGACGCGGACTGCGGCGTTGTTGTGTGCGTACCGTACGTTGACCTGGAAACAGCGCTTGAAGCAACAAAGGGCACCAATATCGGCGTCGGCGCCGAAAATTGTCACTGGGAAAAGAGCGGCGCTTTCACCGGCGAAATTTCTGCCGATATGCTTTCCGCAATGGGCGTAAAATATGTAATTATCGGCCACAGCGAGCGCAGAACTTACTTCGGCGAAACCGATGTCACCGTAAATAAGCGCGTACGCGCCGCACTGGACAGTGGTCTGACCGTGATCCTCTGCGTCGGCGAGTATCTGGAGCAGCGCGAGCAGGGCATTACCTCGGAACTCGTTGCCATGCAGACAAAAATTGCACTCGGCGGTGTTTCCAAGGAAGAACTGGACAGAATAATCATTGCTTATGAACCTGTTTGGGCGATCGGTACCGGCAAAACCGCGACTGCCGAACAGGCAAACGAAGTCTGTGCCACAATCCGCGCTACAGTGGGCGCGCTTTACGGCGAAGACGCAGCTAAGGCAATGACTGTCCAGTACGGCGGTTCCATGAACGCAGGAAATGCAGCAGAGCTGCTCGACCAGCCCGATGTTGACGGCGGACTGATCGGCGGAGCTTCCTTGAAACCGGCTGATTTTGCGGAAATTGTCAAGGCTGCGAGCCGCTAAGTTCCATGACAGGAGAGTAAATCAATGAAAAAACCATTAATACTGATGATTCTGGACGGGTTCGGAATTGCACCGGATTACGGCAACGCGATCAAAGCCGCCAATAAACCGAATATTGACCGTATTTTTTCAAGCAATCCCATTACACAGATTGGTGCTTCCGGCCTAAACGTCGGACTGCCGGACGGGCAGATGGGTAATTCCGAAGTCGGGCATACCAATATCGGCGCGGGCCGTGTTGTCTATCAGGAGCTGACCCGCATTACAAAGTCGGTGGAAGACGGCGACTTTTTTGAAAACCCCGCGTTTTTGGCGGCGGCAAACAACGCAAAAGTCAACGGCACCGCGCTGCACCTTGTCGGCCTGCTTTCCGCAGGCGGCGTACACAGCCACAACAACCACCTGTATGCTTTACTGGAATTCGCGAAGAAACAGGGGCTGAAAAAAGTTTACGTCCACGCATTGCTGGACGGACGCGACGTCCCCCCCACCTCCGGCAAGGAATTCGTTGCCGAATGTGCGCAGAAGATCAAAGAAATCGGCGTGGGTGAAATCGCCACCGTCATGGGACGTTACTACGCAATGGACCGCGACAACCGCTGGGAACGCGTAGAAAAAGCCTATGCCGCCATGGTTTACGGCGAAGGCGTACAGTGCACCGACCCGGTAAAAGCGGTGGAGGATTCCTACAACAACAGCGTAACCGACGAGTTCGTGCTTCCTACCGTCTGTGACAAGGACGCAAAGATTCAGGCGAACGATTCTGTGATTTTCTTCAACTTCCGCCCCGACCGCGCGCGTGAAATCACACGCACCTTTGTTGACCCGGACTTTAAAGGATTTGAGCGCAAAAACGGTTTTTTCCCGCTTACCTATGTCTGCATGACACAGTACGACGCTACCATGCCGAACGTGCTGGTCGCCTTTAAACCGCAGTCGCTGGAAAACACGCTGGGCGAGTACGTTTCCAAAAAGGGCCTGACTCAGCTGCGCATTGCGGAGACTGAAAAGTACGCGCACGTGACGTTCTTCTTCAACGGCGGCGTGGAGCAGCAGTTCCCAGGCGAGGATCGTGTGCTTGTAAACTCCCCCAGGGTCGCAACCTATGACCTGCAGCCCGAAATGAGCGCGAATGAAGTAACCGACAGGGTTGTGGAGCGCATTGAAAGCGGCAAATACGACCTGATTATTCTGAATTTCGCAAATTGCGACATGGTTGGTCACACCGGCGTTTTCGACGCCGCGAAAGCCGCTGTGGAAGCGGTTGACGGCTGTGTCGGCCGCGTGATTGGCGCCATTGAAAAAATGGGCGGCGTCGCGCTGATTACCGCCGACCACGGGAATGCGGACAAAATGTATGAGGAGGACGGTTCTCCGTTCACCGCTCACACGACCAACCCGGTTCCGTTCTGTGTAGTCGGGTATCCGTGCAAGCTGCGTGAAGGCGGCAAGCTGGCCGACATCGCGCCGACAATTCTAAAGATTATGAATCTTCCCCAACCGGAAGAGATGACCGGTACAAGCATTATTGAATAATACAGACTTACGGCGGCAGCCGCAGGATGGATTACGATATGTATTGACTGTAAAAACGATTTTTCTATGAGAGAAGCGCCGCAGAACGAATCCGTTCATTTTGCGGCGCTTTCTTTTTGTATAAAAGAAGATATTAAAGAGCCGTCGAATTATTGGGCAATTTTAAAAAATTAGTTGAAATATATTTTAAAGCACTATATGATGAATTCAGACATCGATGTACTCTATAACAAAGAAGGCAAATTCATGGATACTAATATTGAAATGATACCCTCCTATAAAATTGCTTACATACGAAGAACAGGGCCTTACGGTTCAGAAAATATGCAAATTATGGGGCAATTAAAAAGTTGGGCGAGAGAAAAAAACTTATTTGATGAAAATTCAATCATATTCGGAATAGCCCAAGATAATCCTCAAATCACAGAACCCAAAGATTGTCGTTATGATACATGTTTCGTTGTTTCGAATGAACTCAAAGTTGATAATACGTATATTCATTTTGGAAAAACGGCTGGCGGAAAATACTGCGTATTCAAAATAAGCCATACGGCAGATGCTGTGCAGAAAGCATGGACGGAGATCTTTCCGGAGTTATCGAAGAGAAATTACAAATTTGATGGCGAAAGACCAATCCTTGAACGCTATGCGGTGCAGATGGTAAACCAGCATTTCTGTGAGATTTGTGTGCCGATATTATAAAAAATATTCGGTTACTGAAGACAAATTCCAATGTATTGTTGAAGCCAGGAAATCCAACGGTTTACAATTAGCAAACAATGCCTCGCACGGTTTCATTGCAATGTCGCGGGAAAAATGCTAGAATACTTGCATGAGGTGAACCTGAATGAAACGAATTACGGCGGCGCTGCTCTGCCTTCTTATACTATTGACCTTTTCATCCTGCCAAAAAAAAGGGCCTTCCAACGCGGATAAAACGTTTTCTTATCAGTTGGCGGCGGAGCCCAAAACACTCGATCCGCAGATTGCCGCAGACAGTTCCTCGGTAATCGCGATTGAGGCACTGTTTGAGGGCCTTGTCCGTCTTGACACAGACCAGAAACCCTACCCCGGCGTAGCGGAAAAATGGGTAGCCAACATGGACAATACCGTATTTACCTTTACGCTGCGCAACGACGCCATGTGGTCGGACAAGAAAACACCGGTGACCGCCGATGATTTCGTGTATGCTTTTCAGCGTGCGCTTTCACCTGCCACCGGTTCTAAAACCAACGCCCCCATGCTCAGTATCAAAAACGCGCGGGAGGTCAATTCCGGCAAGCTTCCTGCAAACGCGCTGGGCGTAACCGCAAAAGACGCGCACACGC
Source organism: Bacillota bacterium (assembly GCA_023416955.1). Taxonomy (GTDB): domain Bacteria; phylum Bacillota; class Clostridia; order Oscillospirales; family Acutalibacteraceae; genus Caproiciproducens. Next base: position 41,067 of record JAEZGM010000009.1, read on the forward strand.
TCGTGGTTCAGCTTGCGTATTCAGTGCCTGATTTCCCCTCGCTGACTGCTTCAACCGTATTTATGCCCTGCAACCAGAAATTTTTCGAAAGCACCTCCGGTAGGTATGGGCTCGAACGGAACTATCTGCTTGGAAACGGGCCGTTTGTCATCGACGGGAAATACGGATGGGATCACGGCAGCTATCTGAATCTGGTGCGTTCGTCTTCCTACTCCGGTGACAAAACCCCTTTGCCCTCAAACCTTAAATTTACGATTACCAATAAAGACGACGCTATAACAGACCCGGTCGCGGCGCTGAAAAGCGGCACAGTGGACGTGATTGCGGTTCCGTCCTCCGCGACTGCCGCAGTCACCGCAAACGGCGGCACGCTAACCTCTTATGAAGACACCACCTGGGGGCTCTGTTTTAACACACAGTCCGATATTATGAAAAGCAAAAATATTCGCAGGGCATTTATTCAGTCCATTGACCGCGCTTCCGCAATGAAGCATCTGCCCTCCGGTATGAGAACTTCGGATTATCTGGTCCCTCCGGTCACGACACTAGAGGGTAAAAACTACCGTTCCCTGGCAGGCGGCCCCTTCTACCTCGGAAAAGACAAAAATCCCGAGGTGCTGCTTGCGGCGGGATTGACGGAGCTTTCCCTGACGGAGCTGAAGGGCTTGTCTGTTCTTTGCCCGGACGATCCCAATGCAAAACTGATGCTCAACGATATGCTTGCCGCGTGGAACAGCAATTTCAATAATTATTTTAATATTGAACCGCTGGATACCGATCAGCTGGCCGCGCGGGTGCAGTCAGGCAATTACCAGATTGCTCTGTGCCCGGTCCAGACTGAAGGCCCCGGCCCGAGCGGCGTTTTATCTCTGTTTAAAAGCGGTGCTTCGGGCAATCCGGCTCATCTCTCCGACCCCACGTTTGACACGATGCTTATTAAGGCGCAGCAGCAATCCGGCAGCGCGGCGGCTTCTGCTTATGCCGCCGCTGAAAAATACCTGAATGAGCAGGCTGTGTTTTATCCTCTCTATGGTGAAACACATTATTTCGCCGCCGCGAAGAGCGTGACCGGAATCCTGTTTCATCCCTACGGAATGGGAATCGACTTTATACAGGCGGGAAAACAATAACATTGCGCCAATGATCTGAAAATTTTGACATCAGGACATAACTGATTTTCTTTCGGATAAGCACGAAAGACACTGTCGCACAATGAATAAATAAAACGGATATAAAAGAAGGTATTACGAAATGAAGATTCATTTCGTAATACCTTCTTTATCATGCTCAAGGCGATATTATCACCCAAAAGCTGCCAAAAGGGAGCCTCCGACGATCACCACCGCGCAAAGGAGCGCCAGAATTTGAACCGCCAGTTTGCGAAAATCAACAGAGTGACCGGATTTTTTCTTCACCTGCATCTTTTATCCCCCCGTACTTTCTAATTGTATTTATGATATCACATCGTCCGGCAGAATGAGTGAATATATTATAAATTTTGTTGCTAGGTAAACGATGATTAAGTCGTTAGACAGCAATTCGGAGCCACGAAAATACTGGACTGAGCGGCTTCAGAATTGCTTTAATCAGTGGTTACCTAGGTCTTGTTTGTAACTATCTAAACTCAAAATAAATGCGCTTACACCGTTCTATGCTGATATTTCAGTAATTCGCGCATTTCTCACCGTTTTACAAACAAACCCTAAATATTTATAATTATGCAGAAATTCGGCCAATTCAGTCACAATTTTGTCGTTTTTCTCATTATTTGGTTGACTTTAATTGTATATGTTACTATAATTGTTTTGAAAAAACTTGATTTTAAATGGAAAGGCAGGTAACCATGAACGAGCGACTACTGGAACATATTTCACAGTACAGCGGGCTGTATATCTCCGATTTGCTGCTCCCTGATAACAGTGAGAAAATACTTGAAGTAATGCAGACAATCGACCCGAACGATTTTACCGTGGAAGAGTGGAGTGCGAGCCTATCCTATTTGCTGAGGCGACACCTGCGTTTCGCAACAACTTCCGCCGCGAAGGATTTTTACATAAAGTCTCTGCTGAACAATTTAACAGCGAACTGAATCCCAGTTTATCAGAAAGGGCCGGCAGCTTGCCGACCCTTTCCAGTTGAGGGCAAATGTTACAATGCCGACATTAGTTTACATAACTGTTGACAGAATGCGTAATTAGCAATAGAATATTACTGTTTTTAATTTTAATTACAGGCAATTTCTTTTGAAACAGGACAAGACCGGCACACCGTGCAAAGCCGGTTCAGGCATGAATTACGGTGCTGCACGGAGAAATGGTGACATTGAATATGGATAAACGAAACGGCAGAAGTCAACCGCAGCGCAGCGCCCGTCCAAGCCCACAAAGCAGACGCCCAAGCTACAGCACGGGTTACGATACACAGGAAATCGACCGCTACAATTATGTTGACCGTGATATCTACAGCAATAGCCGCCCCGCACAAAGCGCGCAGCGCCCTAAAAAGAGCGCACGATACAAAAAGAGAAAAAATCCGGTCAAAAAATTCCTGATGACGGTTTTGTCCCTCATTTTGATCGTGGCGTTGGGCGTTATCGGTTACGGGCTGGTTATGACATCCCGACTGAACCGTTCCGATTCCGCGGACACAGCAGCCTATGTACAGCAGCCCGCCGCGGCGCCGACCTGGGGTGTTATTTCAGACAAAAATGTAACGAATATTCTGCTGATCGGTATCGACAAAAATGAAGACGGCACTGACGGCCGCTCCGATACCAACATGCTGATTTCCATTGACAACAGCACAAAGGAAATTCATCTGGTATCGTTTTTGCGCGACACTTACCTTGAGATTCCCACCGTGGGAAAAACCAAGCTGAACGCAGCCTTTGCCCACGGCGGGCCCGCGCTGACCATGCAGACGCTTGAGAACAACTACCGCATTAACATTGATAAATATGTATCCATTAACAGCGACAATTTTGAAACGCTGATTGACAAGATGGGCGGTCTTGACATTCAAATGGACAAGGCAGTCTGCGGCGCGATGAACCGAAATATGGGCAGCCATCTGAAGCCGGGGGTTAACCATCTTGACGGGCGGCTGGCACTTTATTATTCCAGAATCCGCGAAATTGACAGCGATTTCGGCCGTACCGGCCGCCAGCGCGAGGTTGTGGAACTGATGATCCACAAATTGAAAACGATGAATCCTGTTCAGGTCAATAAGCTTGTCTACGACTATCTCCCGTATGTGAAAACCAATTTGAGCGACGCGGAGCTGATCTATCTGGCTTCCATTGCCGGGCCGGTTTCCAACTATCCGATGAAAACCATGCATGTTCCGAACACGGGGACTTATAAGGACGAGACCATCAAGGGCTCCGGGCAAGTATTGGTGCCCGACCTGACCAAAAACTGCGAACTGCTGAGGAACTTTCTTTACAGCGACAGCGCTTCTTCCCCTGAGCAAACGAATTGAAATCTAGTTCTTTTTAATGGCGGGCGCACCGAGGAACGTCGTCGGTGCGCCCGCCTGCATTTTTAACGGAAATAAGACAAGATTTCCCACGCATGCGGGTATTTTTGCCTTTTAATCCGCCATATTAAATGCTATAATAAATTAATTGCCTCGGTTTTCGCAAACAGTTTAAGTTTAATGAATATCTCCATATTATTTGGAGCATCGGTTAAATTTCGCTGTAAACGTGCACCTCTGCAATGGATTTCAGCAAAACTTCCGGCAAATCTGCCGCTTCTTGGAGGTAACAGTTTGAAAAGTATCTTTTCAAACAGGAAGTTTTGCCCTTTTCCGCCAATATTCAGACGGAAATTCGGCTTCGCCGAAGCGGTCAAAACTTCTGGCCGGCAGAGAAAGGATGGTCATAAAAATGGAAAAGAAAACTTTTTACATCACCACACCGATCTATTACCCATCGGGTAAACCGCACATTGGGCACAGCTACTGCACGGTTGCGAGCGACGCGATCGCGCGCTACAAACGGATGCAGGGTTATGACGTCATGTTTCTTACCGGAACGGACGAGCACGGCCTGAAAATTGAGACCAATGCGCGCAAAGCGGGTGTCACCCCCAAGGAGTATGTGGACAAGCTCGTTGCCGGGTTTCAGGATTTGTGGAAGCTGCTCAACATTTCCAACGACCGCTTTATCCGCACAACGGATGATTATCATATCAAAGCAGTACAGAATATATTTAAGCAGCTCCATGATAAAGGCGAAATTTACAAGGGCAAGTACGAAGGCTGGTACTGCACGCCTTGCGAATCCTTCTGGACGGAAACCCAGCTGAAGGACGGCAAGTGCCCCGACTGCGGCGGCGAAGTGAAAATGGCAAGCGAAGAAGCCTATTTCTTCCGTCTTTCCAATTACGCCGACCGTCTGCTCAAGCTGTACGAGGATCAGCCCGACTTCATTCAGCCGGACAGCCGCAAAAACGAGATGATCAATTTCATTAAACAGGGGCTGGAAGACCTTTGCGTTTCGCGCACCAGCTTTACCTGGGGTGTTCCGGTTGACTTTGACCCGAAGCATATCGTTTACGTCTGGTTCGACGCGCTGATCAACTACATCACCGCGATAGGATACGGTTCGGACGACGATTCTGATTATAAAAAATACTGGCCGGCTGATGTTCACTTTGTGGGAAAGGAAATCGTCCGCTTCCACACGATCATTTGGCCCGCTGTGCTGATGGCGCTCGGCCTGCCTCTGCCAAAGCAGGTATATGGCCACGGCTGGCTGCTGTTCGGCGATGGCACAAAGATGAGCAAGTCAAAGGGCAACGTGGTTGACCCGGTTGTTCTGTGTCAGCGTTACGGTGTGGACGCTATCCGCTACTTCCTGCTGCGCGAAATCCCGTTCGGCGCGGACGGCCTGTTTACGAACGAAGCGCTGATTAACCGCATTAACGCCGATCTCGCCAATGACCTTGGAAATCTGCTGTCGCGTACAACCGCGATGGTCGAGAAATATTTCGGCGGTACCATTCCGGCGGAGCGTGAAAGCGCGCCGGTGGACGATGAGCTGATTCAGATGGCAAAGGAACTGCGCGGCAAATGCGACAGTGCAATTGACAGCTACCAGTTCAGCGCCGCGCTTGCGGAAATCTGGAAATTCATCGCCCGCACCAACAAATATATCGACGAAACCATGCCGTGGGCACTGGGCAAGGACGAGAGCAAACGCGCCCGACTTGCGTCCGTCATGTATAACCTTTGTGAAAGCCTTCGCATCGTATCCGTGCTGATTACGCCGTTTATGTCCGAAACCGCGCCGAAAATTCAAGCGCAGCTCGGCGTTTCCGGCGACACGGTTTCTTACGAATCTGTCGGAACATGGGGTACGCTGCCTACCGACGCGGTGATCAAAAAGGGCGAAACCCTGTTCCCCCGCATTGATGTGGAAAAGGAAATTGAAGAACTGAACGCACTGATTCCCAACACCGCCCCGGTGAAATCCGAGGAACCTCCCAAAGCAATCGAAGGGCTTGCTCAGATCGGAATCGATGACTTCGGCAAAGTGGAGCTGCGCGCGGCTACCATTAAGGCCTGCGAGCCCATTAAGCGCGCGAAAAAACTGCTGAAGCTTACGCTGGACGACGGCGAGGGTGAGCGCACGGTGGCTTCCGGAATTGCCCAATGGTACAAGCCGGAAGACCTGATCGGGCACACAATCGTTCTGGTTGCCAATCTGAAACCCGCCGTTCTTTGCGGCGTGGAAAGTCAGGGCATGATTCTGGCGGCGGACGCCGGCGAAAACGACGTCAGGGTGCTGTTTGTGGACGGCGTTCCGGCGGGAAGCAGGATTCGCTGATATGAGAGCGACCGGCAATATTTTTGACTCCCATGCGCATTACGACGATGAAGCGTTTGACGCCGACCGCGCCGCGCTTCTCACCGAACTGCCCGGAAAGGGAATCTGCAATATCGTGAACTGCGGAGCGGATTTACCGTCTTCGCGCACTTCGGTTGAGCTGGCGGCAAAGTATGATTATATTTACGCCGCTGTGGGAATTCACCCCGAATGCGCCAACGATGTTCCCGCTGACTATATGGAGCAGTTGAAAGCGCTTGTTTTACAGAAGAAAGTGGTTGCGGTCGGGGAAATCGGCCTTGACTACCATTTTGAGGACAACGCGCCGCGCGACGTTCAGCGGGCGCTGTTTGAAGCGCAGATTTTTCTTGCCAAGGAGCATGATCTTCCGATCATCGTTCATGACCGCGACGCGCACGGCGATACCATGGAGCTGCTGCGCAAGCACCGCCCGCGCGGTGTGGTACACTGCTTTTCCGGCAGTGTGGAGATGGCAAAGGAAGTGGTACGGCTGGGAATGTACATCGGACTGGGCGGCGCGGTAACGTTTAAGAACGCGCGCGTTCCGGTCGAGGTCGCCGCAGCCGTACCCGCGGACCGGCTTCTGGTTGAAACGGACTGCCCGTATATGACGCCGGTTCCGTTTCGCGGAAAGCGCAACGATTCCTCCCTGATTGCCTATACCGCCGCAAGGCTTGCGGAAATTCGCGGCATCACCACGGAAGAGCTGCTGCTGCTGACCCGCCGCAACGCGGAAGGATTGTTTGGAATATAAATTTTAAGGCCGCTGAAAATCAGCGGCCTTACTTTTATCTATTCGACATGATATTACCATTCTCTGCCTGGGTCGTCCGCCATGGAATTTACCGTCCCCCGCGGGTAAAAGACGGAGTAATGGTCAAGCTTCGGGTCATCGGAAGCCGATTTCGGCTGCGGGAATACCAGAAGGATCTTAAACTCTTTTGTTACAACATAGCCCAGTATTTCGTCGCTGCCGACTTTCTTGTCATAAGCCGGGTCTCCGTAAACCTTCTTCACCTGTGACATCGAAATTCCTTTCAGTCCGCTGTCGGAGGAACGAACCTCGAAAAGCTGCGAACCCTTGTTGTAGCCGAACACGGCGTTGCGCTTTGCGTAGGTTGCGTAGGTACCCTTCGCGTCGGCAATATATTCCGATTTGTCTTCCTTGCCCCATTTGCTCTGCACATCGTCAAAGACGGTGTCCTTTACCGGGAAGTCGATATTAAGCACCTTGCCCTGCTTTGCCGCGCTCTGCATGCTGAGAAGGAGCGTTTTCTGCGTCGCTTCATCCTGAGAGGAAGTGCTTTCGGACGCCGCCTGCAAACCGGATGCCGCCGAACTTACCTCCGAAGATACGGACGATGAAGAGGATTGCTGCTCGGAAGAACCCGCTGATGATGCTTCACTTGACACCGGTGCGGAAGAGCCGGGCGCCTGATTCGGTTTCGCACAGGCCGAAAGAGAAGCGGCGGCCAGTGTGAAAGCAAGCACTGCGATCATTCGTTTCTTAAAATTCGCGCTCATAAATTACCTCCTGAATAACAGCCGGAAAAAGCAATATTTCTTCCCCGGAATCCATATTCTGCATTTGCGTGTGGCTTTATCATACACCAAACGGGAATCTTTATCAAGTTCCGCTTCAGGAGGCATTTAAAACACTTTTTCGGTTTGGAACGTATAGAGCGCTAAAATTCTCCCAAACCCCAATTTTAGATTGAAGATATGATGAAGCCTTGCCCTCAGGCCGGGCGGGCCCGTACTTTCGGTATGCGCCCGAAAGTACGCAAAGACCGCACAGGGCTTCGGAGTCAGCCTGCCTTATTCGCGCTTTACCATCTTCATGACCATGACGGTAATATCATCATCATGTCCGTCGCTCCGCAGTGCAATCGCACGCGATACGATTTCCTCCGCCAGTTCCTGCGGCACCTGGCCTGCCCAATTTTCCACCGCACCGGTTACCACATCGTCGCCGGCCGCAAGCGCACCGTCGGACACCATCACCAACAGGTCACCTTCTTCAAGGGTATCGGCAGACTTCGTAAACCTTGTATCATTCAGGATTCCGATAGGCAGGCCGGGCGCGTCCACTGTGACCGTGTGCCCGTGCTTGCGCAAAATACTGACTGGCGCGCCCGCTTTCATGAATTCCGCGCTGCCGCTGAATAAGTCGAGCGCGGCAAGGTCGATGGTCGCCAGGGACTCGTCGCCCGATTTTACCATCAGCGCGGAATTTACGATTTTCAGCGCCGCGTCAAACCCGATGCCCGCCTTGATCATGCGGGAAAGGATCCCGCTTGCCATCGCGCCGTCCACGGCGGCGTGCCCGCCCGAACCCATGCCGTCGCTGATAATGGCAATCTGACGGCCGTTCCCGTCGGAAAAGCTTTCCCAGCTGTCGCCGCAAAGCTGTGCGTTACCGCAGGCGTGCTGCGCGCAGCCGGTCAGCACACGGTACAGGGGCAGTTCCGTCATTTGCAGGCGGCACTTTCCCTTTACCAGACTGACGCACGGCTGCTGAAATGCCCTGCCGCAGGCGCGGGAAATCTCCTTTGTCAGTTCCGCGCGGTTCAGACGCGCCCCCTCGGTCGGGGTCGCAACGATTTCAATGGACATTCGGTCAAAGCGGTCGATGCGGCAGCTTACGTCAACAGGCAGAATGCCCGCGCCGCGCAGCACATCGCTTACTTTCTGCGCTCCGGCGAAATCAAAACGCTCGTAAAGCTCCAGCTCTCCCGCCATATCCTCGAGCATGTTGCTGGTTGTTAAAAACTGATCCGTTACCATACTGCGAATCTGCTGCGCGCGCCTTTCCGCGGCGTCCCGAATCGTGAACTCATGATAATACTGATTCACAGCATTAACAACAGCGCCCATCCTGCTGCAGTGCGTCGCAAACTGCTGCGGAAAGTCGCTGCGCTCCACGGTGCCCTTGCGCCGCAGTGTTTCGGTCACGTCGTTAAAGGCATTCATGCTTTCATTGTAATTGCGCTCCCAGCAGTACACCTTTAGCCCGCAGCTGCCGCAGACCTCGTCGATTGCCTTTTTATAAACGCCATTGATATCGGGCGCACAGGCAACGGCCAGTTTTTTAGACACATCTTCCACGGTTTCAGTAACGCTTCCGAGCGCCTTCGCGGCGTAGTCCAGCTTCATAATCACCGAACGGCGCAGGCCGTCCGCTCGCGCGGTGTCATCGGCGTGGGAAAACAGCCCGACAAGCGGCGCGCCGATTTTAGTCGGCAGCGCAATATAGATCACCGTCGCCGCCATCACTTCATACAGGCCGTTAATGACCGCCTGCTGATTTCCGACCTGAAGCGAGGCCACCGCGTTTGCCACAATAAAGGCCGCAACGGAAGCAAGCCGCCCCACCGGGCAGAACAGCCCAGCCATCAACCCGCCAAGCGCATAGGCTCCCGATAAATAATTCAAACCGGAGGTTGCAAGGCTGAACATAATCCCCGCTGAAATTCCCGCCACGCTGCCGCCGGATACTCCGCCGAACTGTGCGGCGTACAGAATCGCGACAATTGCGATTACGTGCCCCAGAGAAACAGGGCCGATGCTCAGCGCGGAAAGGGAAAGCAGGAGAACCCCAACAGAAAGCGTAACGCTGCTAATCTCCGCCGGTGTCATGTCGCCGGCTTTTCTGCCGGATTCCACAATAGCGAACGCACGGGCGAAGAAATAAGCAACTCCGGCGGAAAGAAACGACTCCGCAATATACATGGCAATCGTAGAAGCATTGGAACCGTTCACCACAATAATGGCCAGACCCGTCGCCATAGTCGGCAAAAACGCGGTAACGGGGGCAAACGCCGGGTGAGTACGCAGCTTCATCAGGTCATTCATCGTCCAGCGGATGGCGGCAGCCGCCAGTGCCCCGGCCACATAATGAACCGGCACAACCGCCGCCGACGGCAGCAGGTACCCCGCAACGCTGCCCAACAGCACGCTCCACAGCGCGGAGTACGGGCACGCCGCCAGCACCGCTACCCCGAAAGGCGCGTATTTTCCAAAAACAATTCCGCGCGCGCAAAGAAGTCCGATTGTGAAAAACACAAGCTGTCTGGCTATCACTTTTGTGGGAACCGCCGCGGCTTCCATAAAGCGCACCCGTCCGGCTTTTACTCTCTCCATTACTATCACCGCCATAAAGTATTTGGACGCTTGTCCTATTTTCCAATTTTTGCTAAATGTAATTATACTATATGTATATGTAGTCAATTGTCATAACGTGATGTAATATTTTGGCGGTTCGGCTCGCTTTATTGATATTTTTCAATTTTGTACGGTTTTATCTGGCTATGCGCGGCGTTCTGTGGTAAAATAAATTCATAATTATTCATAATAATCTGGAGGATGGCTGCTATGGATTATGTTTTTTCCGACCGTGTGCTTACCTTGAAACCGTCGGCGATCCGTGAAATATTTAAATATGCTTCCGACCCGAGCGTCATTTCGCTTTCCGCCGGGAACCCCGCACCGGAGGCCTTTCCCGCGAAAGAGCTTGCTGAAATTTCCGCCAATCTGATGGCGGAGCACCCAGTTGACGCACTGCAGTACAGTATTACGGAGGGGTACGCTCCTCTGCGCGACCGGATGACGCAGTACATGAAGACGGCGCACAACATCGGCCGCCCGTTCGACCAGCTGCTGATTACCAGCGGCGCACAGCAGGTAATGGATTTGGCGGCGAAATCTCTGTGCAACGAAGGTGACGTAGTACTATGCGAAGCCCCGAGCTTCATCGGCGCGCTGAACACGTTCCGCTCCTACAAAGCGCGGCTGCGCGGCATTCCGATGGAATCGGACGGCATGGACATGGCAGAGCTGGAAAAAGCGCTGCGGGAAGAAGCCAATGTACGGTTTATTTATACGATTCCGAATTTCCAGAATCCCTCCGGCATCACCATGAGCATGGAAAAGCGCCGTCAGCTTTATGCGCTTGCGAAGAAATACGGCGTACTGATTCTGGAGGACAATCCGTACGGCGACCTGCGGTTCGAGGGCGAGCACATTGAGGCAATCAAATCCTTTGACGAGGACGGTATTGTCATTTACGCGGGCAGCTTCTCAAAAGTAATTTCACCCGGTATGCGCGTGGGCTACGCAATTGCGCCCCAGCCGATCATTCAGAAAATGGTCGTGTGCAAGCAGGGCAGCGATGTGCACACAAATATTTGGGCACAGATGGTCTGCAGTGAGTTCCTCAAGCGCTACGATTTTGACGCGCATCTGGAAAAGCTGCGCGGGATTTACCGCAAAAAATCTTCCGTCGCAATTGACGCGATACACGCATATTTCCCCTCCGAGGTAACGTATAATCCGATTCAGGGCGGCCTGTTCCTGTGGTGCAACTTGCCTGACGGTGCGGATATGCCTGATTTCTGTAAGCAGGCGGTACTGCGCAAGGTTTGCGTCGTTCCCGGAAACGCGTTTCTGACCGATGAATCCGCTCCGTGCCAGTCATTCCGCATCAATTTTTCCACCCCGACGGACGAACAACTGGTACGGGGAATTCAAATCCTCGGCGATCTGGCAAAAGAGTTATTCTAAGCCGAACAGGATTTCTATTTTTCAGATAAAATAATCATACAATAAATCGGGTCTTGTTTAAATAAATAAGGCCTGGTATCGGGAGGCATTTTACTATGGAACCGGAAAATACAGAACGCAGGAAAGTCATTTTCAGCGCGATTCAGCCCAGCGGCGTCATTACGCTTGGCAATTACCTTGGCGCGCTGAAAAACTGGATTGCTTTGCAGGACGATTACGACTGCATTTTTGCACTGGCCGACCTGCACACCATCACCGTGCGGCAGAATCCCGCCGATTTTCGCCGCAATACGCTGGAGGCTTACGCGCTTCTTCTCGCGTGCGGAATAGACCCGGAAAAAAGCCCGTTCTTTATTCAGAGCCATGTCAGCACCCACGCCCAGCTTGCGTGGATTCTGAACTGCTACACCCAGTTTGGGGAACTGCAGCGCATGACCCAGTTCAAGGATAAATCCGCGGCGCACGCCGATAATGTGAATGCCGGTCTGTTTACCTACCCCAGCCTGATGGCGGCGGACATTCTGCTGTACCAGGCAGACATGGTTCCCGTCGGCGCGGACCAGAAGCAGCATCTGGAGCTGACCCGCAATATTGCGGAGCGCTTCAACGCCGCCTACAGCCCGACCTTTACCGTGCCGGAGCCTTACATTTCCAAGCAGGGCGCGCGCGTCATGTCTTTGCAGGATCCGATGAAAAAAATGAGCAAGTCGGACAGCAACGTCAACGCCTTTGTTACCATTCTGGATAAACCGGATGACATTATGCGTAAGTTCAAGCGCGCGGTCACCGACAGTGATGCGTGTGTGCGCCGTGGTGAAGGCAAGGACGGCGTCAACAACCTGATGGAAATCTACTCCTGTGTCACCGGCCTGACCGATGAACAGATTAAGAAAGAGTTCGAGGGCAAAGGCTACGGCGATTTCAAGGTAGCAGTCGGCGAAGCGGTTATTGAACATCTGCGCCCGATTCAGGAGCGTTACGCGGAGTATATTGGCAATAAAGACTACATGGAAAAGCTCTATACGGAAAGCGCGCAGAAAGCGCAGACAATCTCCGTACGCACCTTAAATAAGGTAATGAAGAAAGTCGGATTCATTCCAAAATCATTCTGATACAAAGTGTGTGTCGCAAAAATGATGTAATTTATTTTGCGGTACACTCTTTTTTCATGTGACAGGTCGATAGCATTAAAATATTTTTCCGTTTTGGAGCGGTTAGAACGATAAAATCCCCTCCGCACCCCCCGAGTATCCCCAAGGGGATATTGGGTGAGAATGGCTTTGTGGCTTTCATGGACGGAGGGACGGAAACTTTAAAATTGAAGTTTTGTTGTAAAAAAGTAAGTGCTGTTGCCCTGTTTCATATAAGAATTTTGCGGAGGTTAAAATGCGTACAGAACAGGAAATGTTCCATTTAATATTGAGTATCGCGGATAATGATGAAAGAATCCTTGCAGTCTATATGAACGGCTCACGAACAAATTCCAATGCGGTAAAAGATATTTTTCAGGATTACGATATCGTATACGTCGTGAAAGAGACGAAGCCGTTTCGTGAACAGAAAAACTGGATTGACCGGTTCGGGGAACGACTGTATATGCAGTACCCTGAGGAAAGTTCCTACTTTGAAAGTGATGTAGAAAATTGCTATGGCTGGCTGATGCAGTTTGCTGACGGAAACCGTATGGATTTGCATGTATGCACGCCGGCGTATGCGCTTAAAGACATCGAACAGGACAGGCTCTGTAAAATATTGCTTGATAAAGAGAAATGCCTGCCCAACATACCGGAAGCAACAGATCAGGATCACTGGGTAAAAAAGCCGACAGAAAAACAGTTTCTTGACACCTGCAATGAATACTGGTGGTGCCTGAACAACATTGCAAAGGGATTATGGCGGAAAGAAATTCCGTACGTGATGGATATGCTGAATGATTGTGTCCGACCGCAGCTGATTCGTTTACTGGAATGGAAAATCGGATTCGGAACGGATTTTTCCGTCAGTGTTGGAAAATCCGGGAAATACATGTACCGCTGGCTGAAAGGTGACCTGTGGACTGCATTTCTGAAAACATACCCCCGCGGAACCGTACAGGATATTTGGGACTCTGTTTTCTTGATGTGCACGCTGTTCAACGAAATCGCCGGGGAACTGTCTTCAGCAATGCGAATCACATATAACCAAACCGAAGCAAATAACAGTTTAGAGTTTTTAAAGGACGTGTATGTGCTGCCCAAAGACGCGAAAGAAATCTATTGATTCTAGCGCTTAAGTCTTATAGCCAGATTCAAAAAGAAGGTGTTGCAAAATGAATTTTCATTCATTTTGCAACACCTTCTTTTTTCTGGGTTCGTATCTTTATATATTGTGCAGGAACACTTTTTATTATTTGCTTTCCCAATGAATATCAATTTCATCGCCGTCCTCCAGCTTTTGGAGGTACGCGGCGTCTTTTCCGTTAATCTGAATGACAATCTTCCGCCCTTCCGGCTTGGTAAGGTCAATATCGACAAGGTTCAGCATATCGACAAGATGATACGGCGAATCGCCTTCCTTGGGTTGCAGCGCCAGCTCTCTATGATTCAGCGTAACGCAAAGCCCACCCGCATGAACTTCCTGCGGCACCCCGGATTCTTCGGAAATCACAGGGCTTTCCTGTAGCTGCGGCACTGAATCAGCAAGCGGTTCCGGCTCTGTTTCGGCAAGGGTAATCCTGTCCCCAGCGGCCAGCGCGGCGTCTGTTTCCGCCGGATTTCCGTTGATTTCATAAATATCCGTTTCATCGGCATGACAGCAGCGGAGCAGATCGCCGAGCGTCAGTATCTGCACATACTCGACACGGTCATGATGTTTCAGCTTATAATCCGGCGGAGCGGGAATTCCGTTTACGGTCGCCTGTGTCCCGATTTCATACTCCGTTCCCAGAAACGTGACTTTGCCCGGGTCGGCAAACGGAACCGCCTCGTAAAGGGAAGGCTCTGCGTTGCTGCCCGGCACGGCGGGTTCAAAGAAAATCTCGTCCCCCGCGCTGATCAGCGAAGAAACCGCCGCGTCATGTCCATTAATCTGTATCTTGGCAAGCACCGGCATACCGCCGCGGAAAATACGGTTTTCCCCATTCACTTCCACCAATACGCTTTTACCGGAACGGCTCATCAGCTGATTGTAGCTGTACCCGTTCATCATCAGCACATCGAGCACGGTCAGCTTATTGCTGCGGAACAGCTTTGCTTTGCCGCCGTTCAACGTAATGGAAAAGCTGTCGTTAATCAGGTTGAGCGCCGCGGAAATTGCAATACCAAGCGGCGTGGCGTACTCCGGCCCGGTTACATCGAATTCCGGTGAATCCACCCGTAGCATGAAGTTGTTACCGCCGACCGCAACGCGGTTTTGGGGAAGGTTCAGGCATTCCGCCACGCAGCCACACATTCCGGGGAGCTTGCTTCCCCCACCGACCAGAAAAACGGCAGAGGGCGCCGCTCCGTTCGCTTCCAGAATATTTTCACTGATCTCGTTGCACAGCGCGCGGATATCCGGTTCCAGCTCGGCACGCAGCTGCACGGCGGACACCGACTGCTCAAAACCGAGGATGTCCTGAAACGTCGTGGTTTCTTCCGTATCCAGCTTGTGTTTCAGGGCTTCCGCAGCAGAAAATTCGACAAGATATTTTTTCATGATCGCTTCGGTGATCTCATCCCCCGCGACGGTGGCCATGGTATAGGCAACCACGCTGCCATCCCGTGATACGGCAATATCCGACGTACCGGCGCCGATGTCCACCAGCGCGAGGTTTAAGAGGCGCAGCTTTTCCGGAATCGCCGCGTTCATGGCGGCGATCGGCTCCAAAGTCAGGCTGGCAACGTCCAACCCGATTTTATGCATGGTCGTGTAAAGACTGTCAACGACCTCACGCGGCAGGAACGTGGCGATCACATCGACCGCGACGGATTTCCCGTGGTGGTCAAGCAGCGTGGAAATCGGGTAGTCGTCCAACCGATATTCCATTACCGAATAACCGACGAGGTAAAACACATGCTCCGAACCGGCACTCGGCTCAAATTCCCGTTCGGCAGCTTCAATCGCGCCCGCTTCGAGCCGGCACACTAAATCCTGTGTGAGCGTTTCGCTTTCCTTCAGCTCCATTTCAAAAGAGGCCTTCTGTGTACGCAGCGCGCGTCCGGCGGCGGCCACGCATACATTTTTCAGCTCACAGTCCAGACGGCGCTCAAGCCGCTCTTTTACGCGGCGCGCCACACGGCTGACCTGTTCAATATCCTCAATCTGCCCGTCGATCATCGCACGTTTTTCATGCTCTTCCGTTTCGACCGCTACAATGCGGAGCCTGTCGCCCTCCGGCAGACCGACAATGCCGATTACGCTTCGCGTACCGATATCTAGTGCGAAAACATAGTCAGCCGTTCCCTGTTTCGGCCTGTGTACTTTCTTCATCCGTTGTTTTTCGCTCATAACCCGCGCCTCCGATCGGCAGAAAGAAATGAAACATCCATACTTTCGCCATTATGTGCTTAATTTTACTATATTTCGGTAAAAAATGCAATGAAGAACCATTTTTGTGACCGGGCGACAACCGAAAGTACGGGCCGCCCGGCCTGAGGGCAAAGCTTTATCATATATAAATCTAAAAAAATGACCATCAATAAGATAATAAAACAAAGAGCCATCCTAAACAGGACGGCTCTAAGATTACTTCATATTCAATTACTCGTATCTGAGCGCTTCAATCGGGTCCAGCTTCGCCGCCTTGTTGGCGGGGTAATACCCAAAGAACACGCCGATGGCCATGGAGAAGCCCACGCTGATGAAAATAACCGGCAGCGAGATGGTCAGTGTCGCGCCAAGCAGCTTTACACCGACGGCGGCCAGCGCAATGCCAAACACAATTCCGATAATACCGCCGATCACACAGATGATGATGGACTCCACGATAAACTGCATGCGGATAAACCCGCTGCGCGCGCCAAGCGCCTTTCTTGTACCGATTTCCCTTGTGCGCTCCGTAACGGACACAAGCATGATGTTCATCACGCCGATACCGCCGACCAAAAGCGCGATCGCGGCAATCGCGGCGATCGCAATGGAAACCGTGCTCAGCATGGAAGTCGCCGAAGAGAGCATACTCTCCATATTAATGACGCTGCACTTGTAATTTTCATTGTTCGCATAAAGAGCATCGAAATATTTTTTTGCTGTCTTGGTAAACGCCCCAGTATCTGTCGTGGGTTTTGTTTTAATAATGAAACTCTGAAAATTCTGGTTGTCGGCGTTTTCCTTTGCAATC
Organism: Bacillota bacterium; assembly: GCA_023416955.1. GTDB lineage: Bacteria > Bacillota > Clostridia > Oscillospirales > Acutalibacteraceae > Caproiciproducens. The sequence goes on from JAEZGM010000009.1 coordinate 57,782, forward strand.
GTTACGGGAATGTAGAGCGAGGTGCTGACGTCTTTGTCGGAGGTTGTTCCTCCCATCGCCGCCATTGTTGACTGCTCGTACTTGTATACACCGATAATCAGATAGGTATTTACGTCGTCGTCCCCGTAAACATTGATTTCCTGCCCCAGCGGGCTCGTTTTGCCTTTGAACATGTTGGCGACCAGTTTGTCGGAAACCACGGCGACTTTCCGTGTCTGATCCACATCGCGGTCATTCAGAAAACGCCCGCTGACCAGCTTGATGTCATTGGCCGAACGGTACCCTGAGCTGACGCCGGTGATGCTCACGTTGGCGTACAGCCGGCCGTCCTTCACCTTGCCGGCTCCGGCAGTCTCACTCAAAGAAATATCCGCGATGTCATTGGAATATTTCTGTTTGAATGCATTGATAGAGTCCATTGAAACCAGGTCACGGTCATCAATCTTATTACTGCCCGTACTCCGAAACATCATCGTATTATCGGAATCGCGCTGAGCCACGCTTACAATGATGTTGTTCGCCCCCATGGAGGACATCGTGTCGTTCACGCTTGCCGTCAGTGCGTTGCCAATGGAAACAATGGCGATAACGGAGCCGATGCCGATGATGATGCCCAGCATGGTCAGCAAGGCACGTACTTTATTGGATTTCAAACCCGCAACCGCAAGCGATATGTTTTCCCTTAAGAACATGATTCCGCCGCCTTTCCCCGACCCGGTTCGTCGGAAATGACGCTTCCGTCACGAATGGTAACAATCCGGTCGGTTTCCTCGGCAAGCTCCTGATTGTGCGTAATCAGGACAATGGTTTTGCCGTCTTCCCGGTGCACCTTATGAAATAAATCCATGACCATGCGTCCGGTGGAAGAGTCCAGCGCGCCGGTCGGTTCGTCCGCCAGAATCATGGCCGGGTCGTTTGCCAGCGCGCGGGCAATGGCCACACGCTGCTTTTGCCCGCCGGAAAGCTCGTTTGGCAAATGTTCCATCCGGTCCCCCATGCCGACCAGCTCCAAAAGCTCTTTGGCGCGGCGGGAACGCGTGCGGGAATCCACTCCCGCATACAGCATCGGCAGCTCCACATTTTTCAGTGCGCTGCTGCGCGGTATTAAGTTGAAGGTCTGGAACACGAAGCCTATCTTTTTATTACGTACGTCTGACATTTCATTGTCCGTCATCTGTGAAACAGAAATCCCATCCAGCCGGTATTCGCCGGCGGTCGGGCGGTCAAGCACACCGATAATATTCATCAGCGTGCTTTTACCGGAGCCCGAAGCACCGACGACGGAAACAAAATCACCTTCATTTACGTTCAGGTCAATTCCTTTGATAATATGCAGTTCGTTAGGCGTGCCGATATAAAAGTTTTTGATGATATTCTGCATATCAATAATGGTTTTGCTCATATTCGCCACCCGTTACAGCTTCAGCAGCGAGCCGTCGGAAATATTTTCCGGATTGCTGACAATCTGGACGCCGTCGCTGATTCCGTCACCGGAAATTTCAATTGAAATATCGTTTTCCAGTCCTGTCTGCACCGGAATCGCCTTCGCTTTATAGGCATCCCCGCTCTTCACCGCCGCCAGCACATAGGCGCTGCCGTCATCCTTATGCAGTACCGCGTCGTAAGGCACCGCGTAAATATCGGATTTTTCGCTCAGCACAATATTCATACGCGCTTTCATACCGATTTTCAGGCTTGGATTTGAGGAGTCAACCTTCACTTCCGCCGCAAACGTTACGTTGTTGGTTCCCTGCGTTGCCGTTGTGGCGGAAGGAGAAACCCGGGTCACTTCGCCGCTCAGTTCGGTGCTGCCGGTGGCGTCCGTCTTAATGATTACTTTTTTGCCAACTGTAACCTGATCGACATCGTATTCCTTGATTTCAGTATTCACAATCAGACGATTGGTATCCTCAAGGGTAAAGAGTACGCCAGAAGCAGGCGCGCCGACTGTCGCGTTGACCACGGTCACCGTTCCGTCGACCGGCGCGGTAATTACGCTGTCCTTCAGATTCTGCTGCTGCTTTTCCAGTGAAATTTCCTGACTCTTGTCATTATATTTGGCCTGGGCAAGATCATAATTGTTTTTCAGCGTCTTCAGATTCTGCTGCGCCGCGTTTTCAGCCGACTTCTGAGTGGATACTGCTTTGCTGTATGCGTTCTGCGCCGCGGTCAGCTTGGATTGCTCCTGATTGAGCGCCATTTTCGACAATTCACCGCTGTCATACAGATACTTGTTGTAGTCATAGCTTTTTTGCTGATTGCTCAAGTCCAGCTGTGCGGAAGTAGCAGCAGCTTTCGCGTTCACGATATCGCTGTTCTGGTTGCTGTTATAAAGCTCCAGCGCGTTTTCATAATCCGATTTTGCTTTGTCCAAACTCAAACGGGCGCTCTCCTGCGCGTATTTCGTACTGTACTGCGCACTTTGCACATCCTGAGAAAGCGAATCGGAGTCAAGCACGGCGAGCGTCTGCCCGGCTTTCACCGTATCCCCGACTTTTACCTTTACTTCTTTAACCGGTAAAGTCAGCGTCGTGTAAACATTGCTTGAATTATCGCTCTGAACAGTGCCGGAAAGACTGATGCTGTCCTGCAGACTGGTCTTTTTCAGCGCGGAAACCTGAACCTGCGGCGTAAGCTTTTCCTTTGCCGCCTCTTTTGCGCGGGAAAGAGAGACCCCGATCAGGGCAACAACCGCGGCCAGCACCACAATCAAAATTACTTTTTTCTTGGTGATATGGAATTTGCCAGTTTTCATATGTAACTACTCCTGTTTAATATAACGATGATGCGGCAGAATATCCCTGATCACGCATAAAATCGTACTGTAAATATGCACTATACACCGTATTTTGATCTTTTGCCACCGTATTGGAGAGCGTCTGCAATTCATTGTTTATATCGTCCAGCTGTTTCTGAGTAGCATAGCCGCGATCAAATTTTTGTTTGACTAGCTCTGCGTCTGCTTTCTTTGTCTCATATTTTGCCAGATCGGACTGATACGTCTGATTTGCCAGCCGCATGGAATCGTACAGCTGTTTAAAGGTTTCGATCTGGGAGGAGCCAAAATCATCGGCCCAGTCCTTCAAATCCTTACTGTAATTAATGTTGCTCAGTTTTTTACTCAGGTTAATATTGCTGTAATCCGCGGGCTTTACCGTCAGTTTATCCTCATCATCCAGACCGATCAGATGGCGCAGCTTCAGAAGATCCTGCGCACGCTGATTCGACTGCTGAAGCTGGCCGTCAGTCTGGTCAGTAACCGTCTGCATTGCATCCTGATACTCTTTCAGAGAGATGTAGCCCATTTCATACTTCTTCTTGGCGGTATCCTGTGCCTGTGATTTGCTGTCATACTGCATGGAATTTGAACTGCCGCTCAGCACATCATTGCAGTAAGTCAAATACTGAATCTGTGTCTGCAGAAGCTGACGACTGAACGTACCGTAATCTGTATTCGGTATGATTACTTCTTCCATTTTGTCCAGTGAAACAGTCACCTTGTTTGATGCGGCAAACGCCGGAACGCTGGAAAGTGCCACGACGGCAACCGCAAGCAGCAGAGAAATTTGCTTTTTCATATGTAGCCCCCTAACAAAAAATTCAATAATAAGAATTTCCCATTGTTTTTTTATTTAATATTTAATTACATTAACTGAAATTATAATAAATTGCTCCTTCTCATAAGTGAACAATTCGTAAATTTATTGTAACAGCTTTACTCCCAAAAAATAAGAATTCTGCCGGCGGGGGGATTCTGCCGGCAGAATTCTTTCTAATTAATTTATTTTACCTGAAAGGATTCACAGTCCGTGCATTGCTGCTCGGTCGGGTTTTGCTCATGTGTGCCAACCATAATTTTATCCAGCGTGCACTGACGGTTGTTGTTATGATTATACTTGCACTGTGTAACCGTACACCCAATGCTTGAATTACTTGTTGTATTATCCATTTTAAAAGACCTCCTTTCCGTAAAATATTTTGTCCAGCAGAGAGTAGATTATCAATTGGTTAATTTTATTTTTTTGAAGGATTTCCAATGTTTTGCCGCTCCATTGCGGTTGTTCCCTACGAATCCGTGAAACAAATCCGCCTTTTTTAATATTATAGATTGAAGTATTTTTAAAGGCGGAGATAGCATGAACAGCAACGATACCTCCCCTGCGAATGAACTTGACTGCATCCGCAGGGTGCGTGGAAGCCGAGCCTGCAGAAACACGTTTCACAGGCTCGTATTGGGGCGCAGAGAAACTGCCGTAAAGCTGATTAACGATGAAAGTCTGGTATTCACCACACTTTTCATCCTGCGGCCCGTAATCGAAGAAACAAATTTATATGACCAGCTTTGTGATCGCAATTTAATCGCGTTGGACCTTTGCGAACGAATTGTACAGAATAAGCTGCCGGGCAGCGGCAAAGCCGCGCCGTATTCGCTTGACGACGAAGGCGTTCACCTTGTTTTGCTCTGGATGTTCCAGACAGGCCGGGCAGACGACGGGCTGAGCGAGGAATTTGACCAGATTCTCGATATAGCGGCGTCCATTCTGATAAAAACACACCACGAAAAAATGATTTTGCCGCAGGTAGCCGACCTTCTTTTTCTGAGAAATCGGGGAGGCAAATATGTACATGATCTGGCATGGGCTTACATGCAGTCACGCGAACCGGACGCACTGCGGCACATTGCGAAGCGGCTTATTTCCCAAAGCCGGAGCGACAACGAACTTGCGGCCGAACTTCTGCACATGAATACGGACGACTTAAAAAGCGCGCGGGGGCGGCAGAAAAAATACACGGAATTCAGCGAGTGGTTAAAGGAAAACGATTCTTACCTGTATTTTACGGGTGAAAGCTTTCAGCTTACTAACAATCCCGTGGTGTGCGACGTGGATTTGGAGGCGAAATATCTTTCCAAAAAAATATCGCCGCGAAACCGTAAGCCGATTGACCCGCTTACCGAAGAAGAAAACGGAAGCCTGAAGCAGTTCAAAGATACGCAGGACGAGGATAAAACCGCTCTGGCGAAATATTCCCACAAGCTGCACGACGAAGACCCGGATAATTGGTCAAAATGGATGCATATGCCCGTTATGGAGCAGGTGCGTACCGCTCGCGAAGGACGGAGGGAACTCGTATGATTGTGATTGCCGGCAAGCCCCTCAGTACCGAAGAAGCGGCACGTTTTTCAACAGGGGTCACCGAAAAGGCCGTCGTAAATATTATGATGTCAAGCAGCAGCACGTATCGGTACGACTCAGCCGACCAACTCAAATTTGAGCTGCAGCTCAGGCGGGAAATCGTGGCAATGTCCCGCGCGCAAAACAGCAGCGGATTGGATTTTTCGATTTTTCGAAAATCCAGGTGCAACCCCGATTACTGGCAGCGCACCCCTGACGGCGGCTTCCGGATGAAAAACGGAATCCGGGCGAGCGACGCCATCCGCGATATTTTCAAAAACGGATCAGAATACGCAACGGAATGCGCAACCGCGCTGCTCATTGTCTATTACGGCGCGCTGCTCAATATTTACCCGGAAGACCTTTACAACCGTACCTTCCGCAGCATTTACCTGATGAACTGGCACCGTATCGACCCGCTTTTGCAAAGCGTCGGTTCCATGTACCGGTCAAATGACTATTTTCCCGGTGACCGCAGGTACTTTGCCAACCCTGACGTAAACCCGCTCACGCCCGAGTGGCAGGGAGAAAACACATTTGATCTGGGCGGAGGCCTGTACTACGGCCATGGCATCGGAATCACCACAGCCGACAAAATCATTTACGAATTGAACCAGAATCGCGCGCCGAACGCGGATGACTCCGCGCGGCTGCTTGACTCCGCGGGGCGGCCCGACTTTGACAGTTTGTATGACATTTACCGCCGGTCAGCGGCAGCATAAATCCTCCTGAACGGGACTGTTGCACAGTAAAGGCAATTCGCATCGTCAGAAGGAGAAGGTTTTGAACCGCAATTGACTTTAATAAATATACCAGCTAAGCTAAAGGGAATGCTGCAAAATAAATTTGAATTTTTTTTGCAGCATTCCCTTTTTTTGTTGGAATTTTTTACTATAAATTCATAAATTATTGCTTGAAATCAACCGATAACAGTGTTATAATAAATACAAATTTAAGAATTATTATCATTTTAAGGAGGTTAAGAAATGCCAGCTTTTGCAAACCCATTTCAGGGCAACGTAGAACGAAAGTTAACACAGGAGGAGTTGGTTCAATCCATTCGTTTGGATATTGCGGGGGAACTCGAAGCAATTTATCTGTATGATGCCCATGTACAGGCAACGGACAATCAGATTGCCAAGGCAGTGCTCGCGGATATTCGCGATGAAGAAAAGGCGCATGTTGGGGAATTGATGACACTGCTTCGGACCCTTGACCCGCAGGAAGCGGAATTCTTTGCTTCCGGTGAATCGGAGGTTCATGAAATGCTGCAGGAGCAAGGCTTTCTCGGCACTGTTCCTGCGCAAAGCACTCCGAATACAGAGGAGACCATAGGAAGCTTATTAAACCGATAAAGGAGGTTGGTACAATGAGCTATTTATCCCGGGATAATTCCGGATTGCCGTCTGAACTGTGGAAGGAAATTGATGCCACGGTGAAGCAGGCGGCTGCAAAATCCCTTACGGGAAGACGTTTTCTACATATTTACGGGCCGCTGGGTGCCGGGGCGCAGAGCATTGCGGTCGACAGCAGCGGCGACACGGAGGAAGTATTTGAGGACGGACTGATTACAACAAAAGGCAGACGTTTTGTAGAAATTCCCGCCCTGTATGAAGATTTCACTCTATCTGCCAGAGATTTGGAGAACAGCAGAAAATACGGTACGCCCGTTGATCTGACCCGCGTAAAATACGCCGCCGAAGCCGGTGCCCGCCGGGAGGATCGCTTCCTCTACTTCGGCAATGAAAGGCTTGGGTATGACGGACTTTTGACCGCGGCGGGAACGCAGAAAATAACGCGCAGCGACTGGACTTCCGGTGAAAACGCGTTTTCCGACATCGCGTCGGCGGCAGGACTGTTTGCCGCGAAAGGGATTTTCGGTTCATACACACTGGCAATCAGCCCCGACCTGTACTACCAGCTGCAGCGTATTCAGCCCGGCACCGGCGTACTGGAAATCGACCGCATTTCCAAGCTGCTTGGCGGCAACATACTGAACGCCCCGGCTCTCGGTGCGGGAAAAGCGGTGCTTGTCTGCGCTGAACCCGAAAACATGGATCTTGTCATCGGCCAGGATCTGGCCGCGGCATATTTGGAGCAAAAAGACCTCAATCACAGCTTCCGCTTGCTGGAAACTGTTCTGCTGCGCGTCAAACGCAGGGAAGCGATTGCGGTTTTTGAATAAAACGGATTCTATTCCGAATCCTATTATGAGATGAAAAAAGGAGAATGAAAAATGGCAAATGTAGATTTTTATCGTTGTGAGAGATGCGGGAACATCGTAGCACTTCTGAAAAAGGGAGGCGGAACTCTTTCCTGCTGCGGTCAGGCTATGACAAAGCTGGAAGCCAATAGCACCGATGCGGCACAGGAAAAACACGTTCCCGTTGTGACGAAGGAAGGCGGCAAAATTAAGGTCGCCGTCGGCTCCACCCTGCACCCGATGGTGGAAGAACACTTCATTCAGTGGATTGCCCTCGCTACCGAGGACAGCGTGCAGATCGTTTACCTGAAGCCCGGCCAGGAGCCTGTCGCGGAGTTCCCGGAGGTTGCTTCCGGCACTGTGTATGAGTACTGTAATCTGCACGGGCTTTGGAAAGCTGAGTTCTAATCAGGCTTTTTTGACAGGAAGGGAAATTACGGTTTCTCTTCCTGTTTCCATATCTGCATAAAGTCAGGGAGGGATATCGATGTACAATCTGTTAATGGGCGGCGCCGCAGGACAGGGAATAGAAACCACCGCCGCAATCCTGCAAAAACTGCTGAAAAATTCCGGCTACCATGTATTGACCGTGCGCGACTTTATGTCACGCGTGCGCGGCGGCCACAACTTCTCGCTCATCCGTTTCGGTACGGAACCGGTTCTTTCGCATAGCGAGAAGCTGGACGGCATTATCGCGCTGAATGAAGAAACAATTGAGCTGCATAAGGATCAGCTGAACCCGAACGGGTTTATCCTGTGCGATACGAAGCTGAACACGGACGACCCCCGCGCCGTCAAAGTCGACATGGCGGCTATGGCAAAGGATTTGGGGAATCCGCGTGTTTCGGGCAGCATTTCCGTCGGCGTCATTTTAAAGCTGTTCAGCGAAAAGCTGGATCATGTAAATCAGGTACTGGCGGAATTCGTAAAGCCGCAGTATCTTGAGATCAACGAAAAGGCAATTCGACTGGGGTATGACGCGGCAGAACCCCGTTTTCCCCACTTGGACGGCAGCTTCGGCGGCTCGGCGATTCTTTCGGGCTCCCAGGCGCTGGCGCTGGGCGCAATTGCCGCCGGGCTGCGTTTCTACTCGGCGTACCCCATGTCACCGTCAACTGCCGTGATGGAATGCCTCGCGGCGGAAGGCGACAAGGCCGGTATTGTCGTAGAACAGGCGGAGGACGAAATTGCCGCCATCAATATGGCAATCGGCGCGTCATTCGCGGGCGCCCGTGCCATGACCGGAACCTCGGGCGGCGGCTTCTGCCTGAAGGTGGAGGCTCTTGGCCTTTCCGGCATTGCGGAAATACCGCTTGTCGTTGTGGATGTTCAGCGCCCCGGCCCCGCAACCGGACTGCCCACCCGTACGGAACAGAGCGACCTGAAATTTGTGATTTCCGCCTCGCAGGGCGAGTTCCCCCGCATGGTGATTGCGCTGCGAAGTCATGAAGACGCGTTTTACCAGACGGCGCGCGCGTTCGATCTGGCGGAAAAATACCAGATTCCGGTCATTCTTCTCAGCGACCAATACCTTGGGGACTCCTCCGCAACGGTGGAGCCGTTTGACCTCAGTCGGATTTCCGTTGCGGAACCGGCACAGGATTACACCGGCGAGGGTGAATACCTGCGCTACAAAATCACGGAGGACGGGATTTCACCGCGCCTGATCCCCGGAAAAACCAGGCACTTCGTTACCGCCGACAGCGACGAGCACGATGAATTCGGCCTGATTACCGAGTCCGCCGAGGTACGCGTCAGCATGGTTGACAAACGTATGAGGAAGCTCCAAAAGCTGGAGCAGGAACTGCTGGAACCGGAATTTCTGGGCAGCGACGGCTTTGACACGCTCCTTCTTGCCTGGGGCTCGCTGTACGGCCCAGTCGCGGAGGCAGTTCGGCTGCTGAACAACCAAGGCGGCGAAAAATACGCGGCACTGGTATTCGGCGACATCTACCCGCTGCCGAAGAAGCTTCTGACGGAAAAGGCGCCGTTTGCAAAGAAGATCATCAACGTTGAGCAGAACGCGACCGGGCAGCTTGCGGAGCTGATTCGCGGTCAGACCGGGATTTCCTGTGCGGGAAGCGTTTTAAAGTATGACGGAAGACAGCTGTCCGGCGAAGAAATCGCCGACAGAATCCGGAAGGGGGAGCTGAAATGAGCGAACAGGTTTTTTGCACACGCGAAACCGCTTGGTGCCCCGGCTGCGGCAATTTCAGCATTCTTGACTGCCTGAAAACCGCGCTGGAGGAGCTGGGCAAAGACCCCAGTGAAGTGCTGATGGTGGCCGGAATCGGTCAGGCGGCAAAAACGCCGCAGTATATTGGCGCAAACCAGTTCTGCGGATTGCACGGCAGGTCTCTGCCCGCCGCCGCCGCCGCGAAAATTGCCAATGAAAAGCTGACCGTTGTGGTCGATACCGGCGACGGGGATTCCTACGGCGAGGGCGGCAACCATTTTATCCACAATATCCGCCGTAATGTGGATATTACCCATTTTGTGCACGACAACCAGATTTACGGCCTGACGAAAGGGCAGGCGTCCCCTACTTCCATGGAAGGCATCGTGACGGAAGTACAGGTGGACGGCAGCATCACCACGCCGCTGAATCCCGTTCTGATGGCGATTGCCGCGGGCGCGGGCTTTGTGGCGCGCAGCTTCAGCGGAAACAGGTCGCATCTGGTTTCTGTGATGAAACAGGCGATTGAGTATAAAGGATATGCGATAGTGGATATTCTTCAGCCCTGCGTCAGCTTCAATAAGATCAATACGTTTTCATGGTACAATCAGCGCGTCTATGAATTGGGCGAAGAATACGACCCGACAGACAAGCTGGCGGCCATGCAGAAGGCGATGGAATTTGGCGACAAAATCCCGCTTGGCGTACTTTACAGGGAAGAACGCCAGACATTCCACCAGAAAAACGCCGTTCTGAAGGACGGCACTCCCCTGCTTGACAGGAAAATCGACCCCGGCACCGTCCAAAATATCATTCGTCAGTTCATTTAAAATATAAATTTATGGAGGTAATTAAAATGGCAGTTCAAAACGCAATGACATTCGACTTTCTTCACTCCGCGTACGGCGGCGAGAGCATGGCGCACATGCGCTACCTTTACTGGGCGGATATGGCCCGAAAAGAAGGCTTTCCCAACATCGCGCGGCTTTTTGAAGCCATTTCCTTTGCGGAGCGCATTCACGCGGGCAACCATTTCCGCGCAATCGGCGGCGAAACAGCGGACGCAACCGTTACCGCCGGCGGCGTTTTTGGCACCGGAAAGACCGTGGACAATCTGCAGGGAGCCATTAACGGCGAGCTGCATGAAGTAAACCAGATGTACCCGGTTTACCTGAACGCCGCGCAATTCCAGAACGAGCCGGAAGCCGAGCGCTCCTTCCATTTTGCGCTGGAAGCGGAAAAGCTTCACGCCGCTCTGTTCAAGCAGGCGCAGGACGCCGCAAAGCAGGGTAAGGATATTGAGCTGGAAGCCATTTACGTCTGCCCGGTCTGCGGACACACCATTCTGAATACCGCGCCGGCTAACTGCCCGGTCTGCGGAGCAAAACAAGAGATTTACGTCAAATTCTGATTGAAATGAATCTGGTTTGAATTAAAAAAACTGCAAATAATTTCACCCCCGAAGCCGCCGGAACGCTGTACTAAACCGGTTTCGGGGGTGTTTTTTATGATAAGTCTGCTGATCGTCCGATCATTATTTTTGATTCTGATTTATCAAGCGTTGCAGGTTCATCTCCTGAAACGGAATACTGCGCTGAGCCCGATTTTCATAAAATTCCGACAGGTCAGCCTTCATACCGGCGTCCTGTGTCTCACGGAGTAAGCGCAGCGCCGCAGGGCGCGCGGCATCCGACGTGGTATACAGCGCCAGAACGTCAACGTTCTTCAGTGTTCCGTTCAGATATCGGTCCACATTGTACTGCGCGATCAAGCCGTCCGCATTGGAACAGCACAGCACCAAAAATGAAATACAGGCGGTCAGCACCACACTTCTGGTCAGGTTAAACCGGACAAACTGCGCCGCAATAATCAAAACAAATACAACGAGCAAAAGCGCCATGAAAAAGCTGGTATAAACTCTTTTCTGCGTCAGGCCGTACTGATTGATATATAAAACCATTTTGCTGAGCGCGGTTACAATCAGAAACACGGTTTCCACCGACAGAACAATATTGCAGATGCGAAGGCCTTTCGGCGAATCCCTGCGGGTAAAGAGATGAGCGCAGAGCATCACCGCCATATTGATGAAAACCACCTGACAAAGCTCAAAGAATCCGCGCCTTGCGTACTCCGCGTAAGTAAAGCCCTCCGGCGGCCTGCCCTGAAACGCCCCGAGCAGCGTTGCCGACTGGGAACTAAAAAACAGCGCATACACCGCAATCATCAGCGTCATCACAGTGACGGAAAACGCGGGCGGCAGCCTGAGTGCCTTTTCCGCCGCCGCGTCTGCTTTTTCCGCCGATACGACGTCCAGATTCCGCTTTTTCACATTTCCGTAAAGCAATCCGAACAGATAGCTTCCCGTCAGGAAAGCCGGAAGAAGGCGTAAAAGAAAACTCCCAATCTCCGGCCCGATTCGGTCAAGCATTCCCTGCACCATGTGTTGAAAGTTCGTGTCCGCCTGAATCAGCAGGGAAAAAACAATCCCCAGAATCGGAACGGAAACCAGTACTCCGAGCAAAACCGACAGCAGCGTTTTGCTCCTCCTGTTCTTTACCGCCCCCTCCTTCACCAAATGGGGAGCACAGCCGAAATTACGGAACGGAACCTGAAACAGCTGATTCACGAGGTCGGGGACAAAATAGCGCCCCAGCACCGGTTCCAGACGCGTGCCGCACAGCGAGGCGACCCAGTAAACGGCGAGACCCATCAGCAGGATCAAATTCAAAAACTGCAAAAACGCATTGGTGTAAAGCGAAAATGGGAGCGCCGCAAGCAATACAAGCACCAGCCAAAGAATGTTGGCGCGCCCGGGAACTACATCGCTTTTTTTACAGTAAACGAGTACCATGCCGCAGAACAGCAGGGTGAACAGGGTAACGCCGAACCCAAGGTTCAGCGGGTGAATCAGCCATACAAAAAAGTAACCGCACACCAGAAACAGTGCGGCGAAAAGCGCGTCCAGACGACTGAACGGAATCGGAATCCGCTCTTTAACCGGGTTCCTGTACGGCACCCCGGCCGATGGGTTTTCGGGCTGGTTCTGCGGAAAAATGGGTGTACCGAAGGTTACGGGTGCCGAAACAGCCCCGCTTTTTTCTTCCGTATTCATCATGTGATGCTCCTTTACTCTAAATCGCTGTATTCTAAAATATCGGCCGGCTGACAGTTCAGCTCGCGGCACAGGGCTTCCAGTGTAGAAAAGCGGATCGCTTTTGCTTTGTTATTTTTGAGGATGGACAAATTAGCAGGCGTAATTCCAACCCGTTCCGACAATTCCCCGGCTGAAATTTTCCGTTTTGCCATAATCACATCCAGATTCACAATGATCGGCATCGTTTTCTCCAATCCTCATATCGTAAAGTCATTTTCACTTTTAATCACGATAGCCTGCTCGAACACATTCTTGACCACGCGGATAATCAGCGCGATGAACGCTGCGGCAACGGCAACAAGAAAAAATGAAGCGTAAAAGAAGCCGCCGGCAAGGGTAACCACAGCAATTCCGAAGCAGAGCCATGAAATCCGGCGCAGCAGGGTCACGTTACGGTTCACAAAGACTTCTCCCGCCCGGATATTGAGCAAAAGCCGGTGCAAATGAACCAGCAGAATCAGCCCTGGTACGGCACAGCAGTAAAGAATGATCCGAAACGGCCAGATCTGTGATTCCGCGCCGCCCGAAATTGTGAAATACTCCCGAGTCACCCACGGCGCACCGACTACGCCAAGCACCACAAGAACGCCGAACAGGCGAGTACAAAAAATAGAAAGTGCCAATGATTTATTTTGATTCCACATATCCTAGCTCCTCAACATTTTCTTGTTTGATAGTATATCACAGAACGTTCTGAATATCAATATATAATTATCGTTTATCAATAAATAATATTTGATTATCAATACAACACTAACATTTAATAAAAAGTGAATAAAACTTTCATGGGCCTCTCCCCTCCTACGGCAGGGAGAGCCCTTCTTTGTTCTGTCTATCTCTTATCGAAATATTAGTATAACAATGCGAATAAGCATAGTAAAATCGGCACGCCAGCGGGCAATGCAAAAAGGGCCCGCTCAGGATGCCAAGCATGGCAGTCCCGAACAGGCCCAAATCATTGAAATACTTAATCTTAATATTTATTCTGTTTTCATCGCCCGCATCGCGTTCAGAATCGCGATCAGCGCAACGCCGACATCGCCGAACACCGCGACCCACATATTTGCGATTCCCATTGCGCCCAGAACGAGTATAATCGCTTTGACGGCCAGCGCAAATATAATATTCTGCCACACAATCCGGTTGGTTCTGCGCGCAATTTTGATTGCGCTGGCCAGCTTGGAGGGCTCGTCGGTCATCAGCACAATGTCCGCCGCCTCAATTGCCGCGTCGGAACCCAGTCCCCCCATCGCGATGCCGATGTCGGCGCGCGCCAGCACCGGCGCGTCGTTGATTCCGTCACCGACAAAGACCAGCTTTCCTTTGGGCGCTTTTTTCGCGTCAAGCTCTTCAAGCTGCTCCACCTTTTGCTGCGGGAGAAGCTCTGTATAAACGGTGTCCAGTCCGATTTCGTTCGCGATCTTTTCCCCGACCGCCTTGCTGTCGCCGGTCAGCATCGCGGTGCTGCGCACACCCATTTGCTTCAGCTGTCGCACCGCCTGTTTGGCGTCCGGCTTGAGCGTATCGGAAATGACCAAATGCCCCGCAAACACGCCGTCAATTGCCAGATATACAATGCTTCCGGCTGCATTTGCAGGTTGAAAATCAATGTTCTCTTTCTGCATCAGCTTGCCGTTGCCCGCCAGAACCTGCCTGCCGTCTACTTGAACGCGGATTCCGTACCCCGCGATTTCTTCCGGTTCGGAAATTCGCTGTGAATCAATTTCCTGATGAAACGCTTTCCGAATAGAAGTAGCAATCGGATGATTCGAAAAGCTTTCGGCATAGGCTGCGTAGAAAATCAGGTCTTCCTCCGAACAGCCGCTTGCGGCGACTGTTTCGGTCACCTCAAAAACGCCTTTCGTCAGCGTACCTGTTTTATCAAACACAACGGTATCCACATTGCCAAGCGCTTCTAAATAACTGCTGCCTTTCACCAGAATGCCGCTTCTGGAAGCGCCGCCGATTCCGCCGAAAAAGCTGAGCGGAACGGAAATAACCAGCGCGCAGGGGCAGGAAACAACCAGAAATACCAACGCGCGGTGAATCCATTCCGAGAACGTAGCGCCGGGAACTGCCAGCGGCGGAATCACCGCCAGCGCAATCGCCGCAAAGACAACAACCGGGGTGTAGTACCGCGCGAAACGGGAGATAAAGTTTTCCGTCGGCGCTTTTTTGCTGCTGGCGTTCTGAACGAGATCCAGTATTTTGGAGACAGTCGATTCCCCGAATTCCTTTGTCACTTCAATGGTCAGTACGCCGCTTTTATTGATCGAACCGGAAAGCACCTCGCTCCCCTCCGATACTTCCCGCGGCAGGGATTCACCCGTTAAAGCGGAGGTGTCAAGCGCCGAGTTTCCGTCCACGACCTTACCGTCCAGGGGGATTTTCTCGCCCGGCCTTACAACGATCAAATCACCGATTGCAACCTCTTCCGGCTTCACCGTACGAATCTCTCCGCCGATTTTCAGATTTGCAAAATCAGGGCGGATATCCATTAACGCGGAGATTGATTTGCGCGAGCGGTTCACCGCCAAATCCTGAAACGCTTCACCAATTTGGTAGAACAGCATCACGGCAACACCTTCCGGGAATTCACCGATGGCAAAAGCGCCGATTGTGGCGACCGTCATTAAGAAGTTCTCATCAAAGACCTGCCCTTTTGAAATATTTTTGATTGAGCGCCAAACCACTTCGCCGCCGACCAGAAGATAACTGACAAGGAAGAGCACCAGTTCCATCGGGCCAGAAAAACGGGAAAACATCCCGTGGGAAGACATCCCGCGAAAAACCATTCCGATAACGAAAAGCACCGCTCCGGCCAGCATTGCAATACGCTCCGCTTTTTCTTTTCTTTCTTCACGCTCTCCGCCGGATTCTCTTTTTTCGGAATAGGAGATTTTGGCATCGGGTTCTACTTCCGCGATGATTTCAGACACGCGGCGCAAAATAGATGGGAGAGCCGTTTGATCTTCCGCCTCAACGGTCAGGCGCTGGGAAACAAAGTCCAGTGAAGCGGAGCGCACCCCATCAATTCGAGAGGCACGTTCTTCAATTTTTTGCGCGCAGTCGGCACAGTCAATCCCCGTCAGGTAAAGAACTTTTTTACCGGGCGCTGAAAGCTGTTTTTCCGTCATCACAATATCGGACTCATGCTGTTTTGCAATGGAACCTGCCTGTGCGGTCAAAGAATCAACCTGTGTGCCGTCGGTAAATTCCATCACAAGTGTTTTCGACATAAAATCCAGCGATGCGTGGGAAACGCCTTCGATTTCGGCAACTTCCCGCTCGATTTTTACCGCACAGTTCGGGCAGCACAAACCTTCCAGAACAAATTCTTTTCGAACCGGTGCATTCATGATTAACCATCTCTTTCCGTTACTAAAATCAGTGGATTCAATTATTGATAAAACAAACAGTTGAATAACTGTTCAATTAATGCGCAAAATTTTTATTCTTCTATGAATGCTGATATTATCTTATTTCTCGGTGATATGGTGGATACCCTGATCAAAAATTGTCTTCACGTGGTTGTCGTCAAGCGAATAAAAAACCGTTTTGCCATCCCTTCGATTTTTCACGAGCTTCGCTTGTTTCAATACCCGAAGCTGATGGGAAATTGCCGACTTCGTCATGCCCAAAAGCGCGGCAATGTCACACACGCAAAGTTCGGAACTGAACAGCGCGCACAATATTTTGACCCTCGTGGAATCGCCGAATACTTTAAACAGCTCTGCCAGGTCAATCAAGTCGTCCTCATTTGGCATATGGGCCAAAACATCATTGACCACATCCTGATGCACGATATTGCAATCACATTTTTCCGCGTCCATCGTATTTGTATTCATTGGCTTCTCCTTTTAGTTGAACAGTTGAATGATTGTTCAACTATTATTATAAATACCGTGCGCTGTTTGTCAAGTATATCGTATGGATTTCTTCCAAAAATGTTCCATATATATGCAAAATAAAACGGATGAAAGCACTGCTGCCTTCATCCGTTCCCGCTTTAGACGGAGTGATTTTCCCGCATCTCTATAAGGTTTTTGCTCTCACCGCGCCGGTAAAGAATGTAGATTTCCTTATCCGGGTACCGGTTCAGCAGCGCAAGGTACTGTTTCCGATACGTCCGGTTAAACGTCCATATCCATTTGACAAACTCGAAATCAATTTTTTCCGGGCAGCCCTCGCCCATATCCGGCCTTGTTTTTCCCCAGTTGCGAAAAACACGCAGAAAAGCGCTGGAAAGGCAAACCCAGCGGGAATAGTTCAGGTAAATGACCGTATCGCAGTACCGCAGTCTGTTTTCCAAAGTCCGGTTATAGTTCCCGTCAATAATCCAGCACTCTTTCTCCAGCTCGCGCTGAAGCAGCGCGTCAAATTCTTCTTCGCTCACAGGGTTCCAGCCCTTTCGCCAGTACAGCTGGTCGAGGTGGGTAACGGGAATGCGCAGCCGGCTGCCCAGCTGCCTTGCCAAAGTGGACTTTCCGCTGCCGCCGCACCCAATGATAAGAATTCGTTTCCCACTCATCATTCTCTTCCATTCTTTGATATTATAGTCGCAAAAAGCGGGGTCAAGCCCCGCTTTTCACGCAGTAAAACATTTTGTCAGGAAAGCTCAAACATACCGGTATACAACTGATAATACTTCCCTTTTTGGGAAATCAGTTCTTCATGATTCCCGCTTTCAATAATATTGCCGTACTCCAGTACCATAATCGCGTCGGAGTTGCGTACAGTGGAAAGGCGGTGCGCAATGACAAACACGGTGCGCCCCTGCATCAGACGGTCCATACCGGCTTCAATCAGCGCTTCGGTGCGGGTATCGATGGAGGAGGTAGCCTCGTCCAGAATCAGCACCGGCGGGTTCGCGACCGCGGCGCGCGCAATCGCGAGCAGCTGCCGCTGACCCTGGGAAAGGTTGGCACCGTCGGAATGAATCATAGTCTGGTACCCCTGCGGTAAGTGTCGTACAAAGAAGTCTGCGTTCGCAAGCTTTGCCGCCGCAATGCATTCCTCGTCCGTCGCGTCCAGCTTTCCGTAGCGGATATTGTCCATCACCGTACCGGTGAACAGATGGGTATCCTGTAAAACCATGGAAAGGGAACGGCGCAGATCCGCTTTCTTGATTTTATTGATATTGATGCCGTCGTAACGGATTTTCCCATCGGGAACATCGTAAAAACGGTTGATCAGATTGGTAATCGTGGTTTTTCCCGCGCCGGTGGAACCGACGAACGCGATTTTCTGGCCGGAATACGCGTTCAGCGTGACCCCGTTCAGAACGGTTTTATTCGGTTCATAGCCAAATACCACATTGTCAAATTCCACATTGCCTTCCAGCTTTGTGTAAGTTACGCTGGAATCCGTGCTATGGGGGTGCTTCCACGCCCATTCGCCCGTATAGCGGTCGGATTCGGTAACCGTGCCGTCCGGCGCAACGTGCGCATTTATCAGGGTGACATAACCGTCGTCCGTTTCCGGCTCCGCGTCGATTACTTCGAAAATGCGCTCGGCACCGGCAAGGGCGGACAGCACCGTATTAACCTGCTGCGAAATCTGGGTAATCGGCATTGAGAAGTTTCTGGTCAGCTGCAAAAACGCGACCACCGTACCGGTGGTGATACTGCCGGCAATAGCGAGCAGACTGCCCGCAACAGTGGTAAGGGCGTACAGGATGTTGGACAGGTTGCCCATGATCGGCATCAGAATGTTCGCAAACGTATTCGCGTTTGTTGCCGCTGAACGCAAGTCCTCATCCAGACGGTGAAATTCATCCTTTGTGAAATCCTCATGGCAGAAAACTTTTACGACCTGCTGCCCTTCAATCATTTCCTCAATGTATCCGTTGACTTTTCCCAGTTCCTGCTGCTGCTTTTTAAAGTAGGCGCCGCTCCTGCCGCCCACCTTTTTAATAACAGTCAGCATCACGATCAGCATGACGACCACCAGAACCGTGAGCTGCCAGCTGTAGTACAGCATGATACAGAACGCGCTGAGTACCGTGAGCGCCGAAGAAATAAAGTTCGCCACGCTGTTGGAAAGCATTTCGCGGATCGTATCCGTATCGTTTGTATAGCGGCTCATCAGTTCGCCGTGCGTATGCGTATCAAAATAACGAATCGGCAGACGCTCCATATTTTTGAACAAATCCATGCGAATATGGTACAGCGTCCTTGTGGATATATTCAGCATAATGCGGCTGAAAGCATAGGTAGACAGCGCCCCGAACAGGTAGACGACCGCCATGGTCACCAAAGTCTTTACAAAGCCCGCCATCAGCGCGGCGGACGGCCCCTGCTTCAAAATAGGCATCAGCGAATTGTCAATGACCTCCTGCAGCAGCACTGTACCCACAATCTGCGCGGCGGCGCTGATTACAATCGCAATTAAAACCAGCGCAAACTGAAATTTGTATTCCGCAAAATAACCGAAAATCCGATTGAGCGTTTTCCAGACATTTTTTGGCTTTGAACCCGGCTTCGGGCTATTTCCCGGCTTTGGCATATTCGTCGACCCCTTTCTGTTGGGAAAGGTAAACTTCCCGGTAAATCGTATTCGTCTTCATCAGTTCCTCATGTGTTCCGAAGCCGTTGATTTCGCCCTCGTCCAATACAATGATTTTGTCCGCGTCACATACGGAAGTAATCCGCTGGGCAATCAGGATGGTCGTTGTGCCCCGCAGCTTATCCCGCAGCTCCGCGCGGATTTGACTGTCGGTTGCCGTGTCCACGGCGCTGGTGGAATCGTCCAGAATCATGATTTTCGGCTTTTTCAGAAGGGCGCGTGCAATACAGAGGCGCTGCTTCTGCCCGCCCGAAACATTGACGCCGCCCTGACCGAGGTCGGTTTCGTAGCCGTCCGGAAAATTCATGATAAAATCATGCGCCTGCGCCGCCTTGCAGGCAGCTACGATTTCTTCTTCCGTTGCGCTTTCGTTGCCCCATTTCAGGTTTTCACGGATCGTGCCGGAAAACAGTACGTTTTTCTGCAGAACCATCGCCACCTGTTCACGCAGTTCTTCCAGCCTGTAACTGCGGACATCGCGGCCGCCCACAAGAAGCTCTCCGCCCGTTACGTCGTACAGGCGCGGGATGAGCTGAACCAGCGTCGTTTTGGCGGAGCCGGTTCCGCCGATTACGCCGATCGTCTGGCCGGACTCTATGGCAAGGTTCACATGGGACAGCGTAAGGTTCTCTTTATCACCGGAATAACTGAACGAAACATCACGGAACTCGATGGAACCGTTTCCCAATTTCTCCGCTGTTCCGTCCTCCGGATTCTTAATATCCGATACCTCGTCCAGCACCTCCGTAATACGTTCGATGGAAGCATAGGAAATGATGGAAACGATGAAGATCATGGACAGCATCATCAGCGACATCAGAATCTGTGCGATATAGCTGATGAAACTGGAAAGCTGACCGATTTCCATTGTTCTGCCAATGACCATATTGCCGCCAAACCACAGCACCGCAACAATGGAGCCGTACATGCAAAGCTGCATAATCGGCATATTGAGAACGACCAGCTTTTCCGCAAATTTCTGTGCCTTGCGCACAGCGTCGGCATTCTCCTCAAATTTCTTTTCTTCATAGTCCTCGCGGACAAAGGCCTTCACGGCGCGGATTCCGATCAGGTTTTCCTGCACAACCGCGTTCAGCTTATCGTATTGCTTCAGCATTTTCAGAAAACGCGGGTGCGCATGGCTGACAATCAGGTAGAGCGCCACTCCCAAAACCGGAATTGCCACCAAAAACACCAGCGACAGCCGCGCGTTGATCATGACAGCCATAATCGTCGCACCGATCAGCATCGTCGGCGCACGGAAGCCCATGCGCAGCAGCATCATAAATGCGTTCTGCGTATTGGTAACGTCCGTGGTCAGGCGCGTTACAAGCGAACCTGTAGAAAACTTATCCACGTTGGAAAAAGAAAAATCCTGCACACGGTCAAACAGATCATTGCGCAGGTTCCTCGCGAAACCCATGCTCGCCGTCGCGGCAGTTTTTCCGCCGGCGGCGCCGAAAAACAATGACACAAATGCCATGAGCACCATCAAGCCGCCCATTTTGACGGTATAATTAATTCCGCCGCTTCCCTGAATTCCATTGTCAATAATCTCAGCCATTACCAGCGGGATCAGAATTTCCATGACGACTTCACCGATCATAAAAACCGGCGTAATCACCGCATATTTTTTGTATTCACCGACATACTTCAACAACTTTTTAATCATAGCACCATCCCAAAAACTCATCAGATTTCATTTGTATAGTCAGTTAACTTTAGAAAACATCCAAGAAACATATTGATTGGTTCTGTTTTCAAGTTAACTGACTATGTTCACTCGTTTTAACAAGGTCTTGTTTATAAATTAAAAATCTATGGATTTTCAATAGGCAAGATCTTTTTATTTTAAAAAGGAATGAGCCCGCTTAAACGAGCCCATTCCCCTTATCTTGATTCTTCAGCCTGTAAGACCTCGCGTTTAAACTTCGTAGTCAACGCATGCTCTGCCGTGAACCAGATTATGCACATCGTTTTTAATCGCGACATGACCGGGGTGTGTCTGATAATGATCCTGCGCTTCTTTTGTGGTGAACTCGCAGTAAAGCGCAAGGTCGAACTCACCGCCATTGTAATTTTTGCCCACCTCAATCGCGGTCAAGCCGTCCACAACGCCCAAAAGCGCCTGAAAGCGCCGGTTCAAATCGGCAACAATCTGATCCGCGTTGCTCTTGTTTTCTTCATTGAGCGTCCATAAAACAATATGTTTCACCATTGGTGATCTCTCCTTTATTATAAACTTATCGGATTTTAACCAATCACTGCTCATCGCCGTGTGCGGATTCGGGCTGCTCCAACCCGATATTGTTATTCAGCAGACTGCCGAAAGCGACCGCGGTCTTTCCGTATTTTGTACGGATACGGTCAAGCGTGGTTTCCAGATGTTCCTGTTTTTCGCTGTGCTCCTGTTGCCCGCCGAACAAACTGAGCTGTTCCCCCGGTGCGTCCTCCGGTACCAGACCCGACGCCGTAACCGTCAGCATGCGAATCGGCGCGCTCATATTCCATGAAGCCTGAATCAGCTCCAGTGCGGCCCATGAAATATCTTTTGCTAGGTGTGTGGGCGCGGTGAGCGTTTTCTGCCGTGTGATGGTTTTAAAGCTGGGATTTCGGATCGTCACCTGCACCGTCCAACATTTCACACCCTGACGGCGCATACGGAAGGCTACGCTTTCCGTCAATGCCGAAACCCCCAGCCGGATATCCTCCGGCCCTACCAGATCGCGCTTAAACGTCATTCCGTTGCCGACGGACTTTACCTCGCGGTGATCGCCCACATTGCGTACCGGGCTGTTATCCAGCCCGTTCGCGCAGTCATAAAGCTCACCGCCGGATTTTCCAAGCCGTGAAACAATCAGCGCTTTATCGCTTGCGGCCAGTTCCCCGATGGTATGAATTCCGAGCTTTGCCAGCGCCTGTTCCACGCTGGAGCCAACATAGAGCATTGCGCCGACCGGCAGAGGAAATACAATGGACTTCCAGTCCGTCCGGTCAATGACCGTGGTGGCGTCGGGCTTTTTATAGTCGCTGCCCAGCTTTGCAAACACTTTATTGAAGGAAACGCCCGCCGAAATCGTCAAGCCGATTTCCCGCTTGACGGTCTCCCTTAATTCATCGGCAATCTGCTTTCCGCTGCCGAACAGCTTTTCGCTTCCGGTCACGTCGAGCCAGCTTTCATCAATGCCGAATGGCTCGACCAAGTCCGTGTAGCGCTGATAAATTGCATTGATCCGCTGGGAATATTTGCGGTATTCCTCATGGTGGGGCGACGCCAACACCAGTTTCGGGCATTTGCGCTTCGCCTGCCAAATGGTCTCTGCCGTCTGCACACCGTATTTTTTTGCCAGTTCGTTTTTGGCCAAAATAATGCCGTGCCGGTTTTCCGGGTCACCGCAGACAGCCATCGGTACGTTGCGATACTCCGGGTGCAGAATGCATTCCACTGAAGCAAAAAAGCCATTGCAATCACAGTGCAGGATGGTTCTGTCCACGCAAAACGCCCTTTCCGCAGAGTACTCAAATATTCCAGCTTACAATGGACTCACACCATAGGTTTGAAGCCATTGTACCATTTCCTTATCACAGAATTTGCGCCGACGCAATGCGGTGGGAGAAACGGCGCTTCGACAGCAGATTTACAATGTCTCAAGCCGTAGGTTTGAGACTATTATATCACAAAATCCGCAAAAGCAACAGCACCCTTCAAATTTCAAAACGCCCCTGCCGCAAAGCAAAGCAAGGCGGTACCGGCGCCCCGAAAGGAGGCTCCGATTTCGCCCTGCCATGGTTCATACAGCTTCTCTTAATCGCAAACAGAAGCAATATTTGTGCCGTTACAGGTTAAAGGAAGTCCTGTACAGCTGCTGAATTTCTTCCTCAGTGGGTCTGGCCACACAGTTCCCCAGATTTTTGGCGGCGAAGGAGGTCTTGCTGAAGCCGACGACCTCGTCCCCTGTGATCTGCCCCGGCTCGCCCATCAGGAGGGCAAGCATTTCACGGAACACATGGCTTTCTGGGTATCCAACCGCGCGAAGCACCTTGGCGGCCGCCTGCGGATTTTTAGACTCCACAAATTCAAGGTACGCGCCAAGCAGCAAACCGTTTGCCCTGCCGTGGTCTACCTCATGATAATAGGTCAGCGGATAACCCATGGAGTGCACGATCGTTGTACCCGTCTGCGCAATCACCATACCGCCCAGCAGCGAAGCCTGCATCAGGCGCTCTCTGCCTTCCGCGGAAACGGACTCTTTCTTCCCGGTTTTCAGCGCATTTAGCAGCTCCGGCAGGCAGGCCATAAACAGCCCGATTCCCTGTTCGGCAAGCGAGTCCGAAACAGAAGATGCCTTCAGGCAGAGCATTCCCTCAACGAGGTGGGAAAGCGCGTCCACCGCCGTATTGACCGTACTTTTTACGGACAGATTCTCCAAATACTTCGCGTCCACAAACGCGAGCTTCGGGAACAAAAGCGGTGAAGCAATACTTGTTTTGGTCTTGGCCGCGTCATTGGTCAGAACGGAATACTGCGTTACTTCCGAGCCTGTTCCCGCTGTCGTCGGAACAAACACCATGGGCAGCACCTTGTTCTCATAGCTGCCGGAAAACAGATTTTTCGGCGCGATTTCCTGCGCGGCAAGCAACGCGATAGCCTTGCCCGCGTCCATTGGGGAACCGCCGCCGATAGCAATGACAAAATCCGCTCCGGTTTCCTTTGCGAGCGCCGCACCCTCGTAAGCGCATGGGATCGTGGGGTTGCTCATTACCTTGTCGAAAATCACATATTCCATTCCGTTCGCCGTCAGCGCGTTGATGACATCGCTTTGCGAACCGTTGGACTTTGCCGAGTGCTCGCCGGTCACAATCAGCGCCTTTTTGCCAAAAGAGGGCAAAAGGTCTTTATGCTGCATAACGCAGTCTTTCCCGAAAACGACCTTGGTCGGCATGAAAAATTCGTAGCTCATCGCATTTCTCCCTTTCTTTCCGTTCATCATCTGTTTTATTATTGCAGAACCGCACCCCGGTTTCCTGAGGTAACCTGCGCGGCGTAGCGCGCGAGATACCCGGTCGTGATGGCCGGTTTTCTGGGCTTCCATTCGGCGCGGCGTTTTTCCAGTTCTTCCTCTGACACCGCAAAGTTGATTTGATTTGCCATAATATCAATCTGAATGAGATCGCCCTCCTGTATCAGGGCAATATTTCCGCCGACCGCGGCTTCCGGCGATACATGACCGATCGCGGCTCCTCTGGTAGCACCGCTGAAGCGTCCGTCGGTGATCAGCGCCACACTTTCGCCAAGCCCGCGCCCCATAATCGCGGAGGTCGGGTTCAGCATTTCGCGCATTCCCGGGCCGCCCTTCGGGCCTTCATAGC
The DNA here is from genome assembly GCA_023416955.1 of Bacillota bacterium. Classification (GTDB taxonomy): domain Bacteria; phylum Bacillota; class Clostridia; order Oscillospirales; family Acutalibacteraceae; genus Caproiciproducens. The sequence continues at coordinate 82,426 of JAEZGM010000009.1, forward strand.
GAATTACAACCACGTCGCCCTCCACGATTTTACCGGAATTTATGGCGGCAATCGCGTCCTCTTCGCAGTCAAACACGCGGGCGGGGCCTTCGTGCTTCAGCATGCCCGGCGCAACGGCAGAGCGTTTCACCACGCAGGAGTCGGGTGCGAGGTTGCCTTTCAGCACCGCGATACCCCCGGTCTTGCTGTACGGATTTTCAACCGGGCGAATGACCTCGGGGTTCTTGTTGACGCAGCCCGCAATATTTTCCCCGACCGTCTTCCCGGTGCAGGTCAGCAAATCCGTTTTTAAAAGTCCCAGCTTGTTAATTTCATTCATAACGGCGTAAACGCCGCCCGCTTCGTTCAAATCCTCAATGTAGGTGTGACCGACCGGCGCGAGGCGGCACAGGTTCGGCGTGCGGTCACTGATTTCATTTGCAACATCAAGATTCAGTTCAATCCCGCATTCGTGCGCAATCGCGGGCAGATGCAGCATGCTGTTTGTACTGCAGCCCAGCGCCATATCAATGGTCAGCGCGTTCAGGAACGCGTCCTTGGTCATGATGTCACGCGGGCGGATATTACTTTTCAAAAGCTCCATTACCTGCATACCGGCGTGCTTCGCCAGCTGAATGCGCTCCGAATAAACCGCCGGAACCGTGCCGTTGCCCTTCAGCCCCATACCGAGCACTTCTGTCAGGCAGTTCATGCTGTTCGCGGTATACATACCGGAACAGGAACCGCAGGTCGGGCAGGCTTTGTTTTCAAATTCAAGCAGTGTTTCCTTCGTGATTTTTCCCGCGTGATAAGAGCCGGCAGCTTCCGACACGCTGGAAAAGCTCGTTCTTTGCCCGTTGACCTTGCCCGCCAGCATCGGCCCGCCGCTAACAAAGATGGTGGGAATATTCAGCCGGGCGGCCGCCATCAGCAGGCCGGGCACGTTCTTGTCGCAGTTCGGCACCATGACAAGCGCGTCAAACGCGTGCGCAAGCGTCATCGCTTCTGTGGAATCCGCAATCAGTTCGCGCGTCACAAGGGAATACTTCATTCCCTGATGCCCCATGGCAAGACCGTCGCACACCGCAATCGCGGGGAACACCAGCGGGGTTCCGCCCGCCATCGCAACGCCCAGCTTTACCGCGTCGACAATCTTATCCAGATTCATATGCCCCGGTACAATATCGTTTTTTGAACTGACAATTCCGATCAGAGGGCGCTCAATTTCTTCATTCGTCAACCCCAGCGCGTGGAGCAGTGCGCGCTGCGGCGTACTTCTTGTTACTGCATCGCTGTTCATTCCCAAACACCTCCGAATTTATGTTGTATGATGTCATTATATCTTGTATGATGATTTACTGTCAAGAAGCAAAACCTCATGCTAATAAAGCCAAAGCTACGCCCGTCCGTAACCCCCATAAATAAAGCCAACACCGAATATTCCAAGGGGATATTCGGTGGAGTGTCGTCCATATTGCGTCAATGAAAACCTCAGAACCTGCCACACCCGCTATCCCCTTGGGGATACTCGGGGGGTGCAGGGGGGGATTTTGTGGAACCCTCCCATGGCCTTTTAAAATTCCCCCTGCGCGCGCTTTGCGTACTTTCGGGCGCAACCGAAAGTACGGGCCTGCCCGGCCTGAGGGCAAACTTTCATCGTATCTTGAGGGCGAACCCCCACCCGGCCTGAGGGCAAATTAATCATAACATTACTCGTCAGGCTCAATTCCAAACCCGCGCATCGCGTGAATGATATGCAGCTGCATGGCAATCTTCGCGCCTTTCGCGTCCCGGTTCGCCAGAAACTCCATAATCATATGGTGATCCTGCAGCGTGTTCTGCACCATTTCCTCATTGGGGTCGGAAAGCGGCACCCCCTGGTCAATCGCCCTGTAAAGAATTGGCATCAGCCGATTCATAAATTCATTGTGTGTCGCACGGGCGATCGCTTTGTGGAACGCCTGCTCCGCCTCGGTGCGGTCCTGCTTCTGCAGAATTAATTCTTCCTCCAGCCTGCCATAATATAAAATCCGCTCCAGTTCCCTGTCCGTCGCGCGCTTCGCGGCAAAATAAGCGGTCTGCGGCTCAAAAATCAGGCGCATTTCGTAAAGGTCCTTCATATCCGCTGGAAAGGCGTTCAGGCTTTTCAGGTCTACCCCCTCCGCCGCAGTGTTTTTAACAAACGTTCCTTTGCCGCGGCGGATTTCAACCACCTGCCGCGCCGCCAGAATGCGGATTGCCTCCCGCAGCGTAGTCCGGCTGACACCCATTTGCAGCGACAGTTCATTTTCATTGGGCAGCTTGTCCCCTTGCCGGTACAAATGCTCTGCCGTAATCATTGAAATAATTTCTTCCGCAACCGTTTCGCTCAGATTCTTCCCGTTTTCCGTCATACCTTTTCCCCCAACTTGAAGTACCGCTTCGCGCCGCCCGCCATAAAAAGAAAAAATCCCCACGAACCCGTGAGGATTTTAGATGCGCCGTTCTACCTTGGCTCCACAATCAGCTTGATTGCGGTGCGCTCTTCCCCGTCAATCGTCACACTGGCAAAAGCCGGTATGCAGACGATATCGGTCCCGGCAGGCGCTAAGTACCCACGCGCAATCGCGACAGCCTTAATAGCCTGGTTGGCGGCTCCCGCGCCGACAGCCTGCAATTCAACCGTACCTGTTTCCCGGATAACTCCTGCGATTGCACCTGCTACGGAGTTTGGCGCTGATTTCGACGATACTTTTAGTATTTCCATAGGCTATCCTCCAGACTTTAGCATAGTGATATACCTATCATAAATCCAAATGGAAAATTTTGCAAGCGTTTTTTGCCAATAAACAATAGCATATTAAAATAATATTGTCGAAATTACCGATTTTGCTTTACTGTATTTGAATCCGCTCCACCGAAACACATTTCCCCGTTTTATCATCAACCTGAAAAACCGCACAGCCCATTTGGCAGGGGCCCTCTGCAAGATCGAAACGAACAGGCATCTTTGTACGCATTTTCTGGATCACCAGTTCCGGCTTAACCCCCAACACGGAATGAATCGGCCCGGTCATGCCAAGGTCCGAAATATACCCCGTTCCATTCGGCAGCACGCAGTCGTCGCTTGTCTGCACATGGGTGTGCGTGCCGAACAACGCCGAAACACGCCCGTCAAGATAGTAGGCAAGCGAGCGCTTTTCCCCCGTTGCTTCCGCGTGAAAATCCACCAGCATAATTTTTGGCAGTTCGCCCGCAAGCAGTCTGTCGACAGTATCGAAAGGAGAATCCATACTTTCCATATAAACCACGCCCATCAGATTGATGACGCCCACCTGTATCCGGCCCATATCCACAATGCAAACGCCCCTTCCCGGCACAGCGGAGGGAAAATTCGCGGGGCGGATCAGCGTTTCGCAGGAATCGTAATACTCATAGCTTTCCTTCCGGCGGAAGCTGTGGTTTCCCGATGTGATGACGTCGACTCCACTGTCAAAAAGATGCCGCGCGGAAACCGGTGTGACTCCGTTCCCATCCGCGGAATTTTCGCCGTTAGCAATCACCAGATCGATCCCTTTTAATTTTTTCAGCTGCGGCAGATGCTCCCGCAGAAAATGGCAGCCCACGCTTCCGACCACGTCGCCGATGGCCAAAATGTTCAAAGAAAAACCCCCTTTATCATAAAACTGGGGAACAGCTCAGCCGTTCCCCAGTTGTTTTCAGACTAACCGCGTTTTTATCTGGCGTACTCAATAGCCCGGCTCTCACGAATAATGTTTACCTTAATCTGGCCGGGATATTCCAAGTCGCTTTCAATTTTATTGCAGATATCCCTTGCAAGCAGTGCCATTTTGTCGTCATTGATCACGTCGGGTTTTACAATTACGCGGATTTCCCTGCCCGCCTGAATGGCAAAGCAGCGTTCCACACCCTCAAAGGAGGAAGCAACCTCTTCCAGTTTTTCGAGGCGCTTAATGTAATTTTCCAGATTTTCACGCCGTGCGCCCGGCCTTGCAGCAGAAATTGCGTCCGCCGCCTGCACCAGACAGGCAATGACCGTTTTCGCTTCCACATCGCCATGGTGCGCTTCAATCGCGTGAATAACGGCTTCACTTTCTTTATATTTGCGAGCCACGTCAACACCAATCTCAACGTGGGAACCTTCAATTTCATGGTCAAGGGCCTTGCCAATGTCATGCAGAAGACCTGCTCTGCGCGCAATAGTCGGGTCAAGCCCAAGCTCCGAGGCCATAACCCCGGCCAGGTAAGACACTTCCAGCGAATGATTCAGAACATTTTGCCCATAGCTGGTGCGGTAACGCAAACGGCCCAGCAATTTTACAAGTTCGGGGTGAATTCCGTTGACACCCGCTTCAAGAACAGCGCGCTCACCTTCCTGTTTGATGGTCGCATCCACTTCACGGCGCGCTTTCTCTACCATTTCCTCAATGCGCGCGGGGTGAATTCTTCCGTCCGCAATCAGGTGCTCCAGTGCGATTCTGGCAACCTCACGGCGCACAGGTTCGAAGCAGGAAAGCGTAATCGCCTCCGGCGTGTCGTCAATGATCAGATCGACACCGGTCATTGTTTCAATCGCGCGGATATTTCTTCCCTCACGGCCAATGATACGGCCCTTCATCTCGTCGTTCGGCAGCGGAACAACGGATATGGTTGCTTCCGCGACATGGTCAGCTGCACAATGCTGAATCGCAACAGAAATAATTTCGCGTGCGGTTTTGTCGGCCTCTTCCTTTGTCTGCTGCTCAAACTCCATCAGCTTGACAGCTTTTTCATGTGTAAGCTCATCCTCCAGATTTTTCATCAGGTAATCCTTAGCCTGATCCGCTGTAAACCCGGAAATGCGCTCCAACATATCGAACTGACTCTTTTTGACTGCCTCTGCTTCCGCAAGGCGTTCGTCAGCCTTTTTGTTCTTGTTTGTCAGGACTTCGTCCTTTGCTTCCAGACTTTCCATCTTCTTATCCAGCGTTTCTTCCTTCTGCTGGATACGGCGCTCCTGCCGCTGCACTTCTTTTCTCCGCTCATTCAGCTCGCGATCCTGCTCGCTGCGCATGCGGTGAAGTTCATCTTTGCCCTCAAGAACCGCTTCTTTCTTCTTGGCTTCCGCGGTTTTTATCGCGTCGCTGACAATGCGCTTTGCCTCCTGTTCCGCAGAACCGATTGCAAACTCAGCCTGTCTTTTGCGGTGGTTCACACCCGCAAAAAAAGCAGCGACGCCGGCAATAATTGCACAAATCAGTGCAATAATAATGCAAGCTACTATGCTGATACTACCCAAATGTTGGCACCTCCTTGTCTTTCAAACTTTTTCATATTTCAGTTTCATCATTTAAATGGGTGCGTTAATCCCATAAATGCATATTAATGCATCATACCAATAATTGTATTACTTTTAGTGGCCTGATGTCAAGAAATATTGTCTACATTCGGCAAAAACGACCATACAATTATACAGAGTGTTTTTGTAAATCACGACAGTAAGAACCATACTGAAAGAATATGTGGTACCGGGTAAAAAAATGTTTTCGCCGTACAGCTATTGACAAGCGCCGATACCGGTGCTACGATAGCTTATATAAAGAAAGCATGATAAAGCAAAACGTCGATGGGGAAGCCGCAATTGATTTGCAGCAGAGAGCGTGCGCATCAGCTGAAAGCGCGCGCGGCAGATGAACCGCAATGACTACCGCCCCTGAGTGTGCGCCGAACGCAGTTGCCTAAGGCGTGCCGGAATGCTCCGTTACAGCAATAATGAGAGTGATTGTATCACTGAATCCGGGTGGAACCGCGAGCGAAGTCTTGCCCCAGTTTATGGGACAGGGCTTTTTTTATATTTAAGGAGTGAAAGATATGTTAAAAGTAAGTTTAAAAGGCGAGCCAAGGGAGTTTGAATCCGGAACAACCGTCGCCGAAATCGCAAAGAGCATCGGGCAAGGCCTTTACAAAGCTGCCTGCGCCGGAAAGATAAACGGAACCGTCGTGGATCTGCGCACTCCTGTTACACAGGACTGCGACCTTGAGATTCTGACCTTTGACCATCCGGAGGGCAAGCACGCGTACTGGCACACCACCTCCCACATTATGGCTCAGGCTGTTCAGCATCTCTTCCCGGAAGCCCAGTTTGCCATCGGCCCCGCGACCGAGGACGGGTTTTATTACGACATCGATTTGCCGCAACCCCTTTCCCCCGAAGACCTTACCAAAGTCGAAGAAGAGATGCGCAAAATCATCAAGCAGGATCTTCCCATTGAGCGGTTTGAGCTCGAACCCGCGGCGGCGAAGGAACTGATGGAAAAAGCACATCAGAAATATAAGGTAGAACTGATTGAAGAACACTCCGCAAAAGGAGAACCGATCAGCTTTTACCGGCAGGGCGACTACACTGACCTGTGCGCCGGCCCTCATCTGATGAGCACCGGCAGCGTAAAAGCCGTAAAGCTGACCGCCGCCACAGCCGCCTACTGGCGCGGTGACTCCAAAAACAAAATGCTGCAGCGCATTTACGGTATTTCTTTCCCGAAGGCCAGCGAGCTGGAAGCACACCTGACCATGCTGGAAGAAGCCAAAAAACGCGACCACAACGTTTTGGGCCGCCAACTCGGCTACTTCACCACCAGCGACCTCATCGGTCAGGGCTTGCCGATCATGCTGCCGAACGGCGCGCGCGTACTGCAGATTCTGCAGCGCTTCGTGGAAGACGAAGAGCAGAAACGCGGCTGGCTGCTGACCAAAACTCCTTTTATGGCAAAAAGCGACCTGTATAAGGTTTCCGGCCACTGGGATCACTACCGCGACGGCATGTTTATTCTGGGCGACCCCGAAAAGGACGACGAAGTTTTTGCGCTGCGCCCGATGACCTGCCCGTTCCAATATCAGGCTTATCTGAACAAACAGCGTTCTTACCGTGATCTTCCCCTGCGCTACAATGAAACTTCCACGTTGTTCCGCAACGAGGCTTCCGGCGAAATGCACGGGCTGATCCGTGTGCGCCAGTTTACAATTTCCGAAGGGCATCTGATGTGCCGCCCCGACCAGTTGGAGGATGAATTCCGCAAATGCCTGGAACTCGCCATCTATATGCTGAAAACGCTCGGCCTTTATGAAGACGTTTCCTATCGCTTCTCTATGTGGGATCCAGATGACCGCAAAAAGTATATCGGCACGCCGGAACAGTGGGACGAAGCGCAGGGTGTAATGCGCAAGATTCTGGATCATCTGCAGATTCCGTATGCGGAGGGTGTCGGCGAAGCAGCTTTCTACGGCCCGAAGCTTGACATTCAGATTAAGAACGTATTCGGCAAAGAGGATACGCTTATTACGATTCAAATTGACCAGATGCTGGCGAAAAACTTCGGTATGGAGTATGTGGACGCGGACGGCAAAAAGAAGAATCCCTATATTATCCACCGCACATCCTTAGGCTGCTACGAGCGTACGCTCGCGCTGCTGATTGAAAAATACGCCGGTGCGCTGCCGATGTGGCTGATGCCGGAACAGGTTCGCGTCCTCCCCATCAGCGACCGCCTGCAAGCTGACGCCGCAAAAGTGGCGGAAAAGCTGGAGGAAGCTGGCCTGCGCGCAACCACTGACACACGCAGTGAAAAAATCGGCTACAAAATCCGCGAAGCGCAGCTGCAGAAAATTCCTTATATGCTGGTGATCGGCGATAAAGAAGCGGAAAGCGGCACTGTTTCCGTGCGCAGCCGCAAGAGCGGCGACCTCGGTTCCATGGATTTGGATGAGTTCCTTGGCAAGGCGCTTCTTGAAGTGGCGACAAAAGCAAAAGACTGATTTTTCTTATAAATAATGTACAAAAAATGCGCTTTGATCGGGCTTTACAAGCCGTTTCAAAGCGCATTTTTCATGCTTTTCGAGTATCACAGTCCATTATGCGGCGCCTATTTTCTGTTTACCGGCGAGCACACAATGTTAAAAACATGTTATGTTAACCTTTCAGGCACAAAAGATTTCCACCGTTTTCTTTCAACTATTGTCGTAAAATGTTGAAAATTCGGAAAGATTTAAGTGTTCAAGCCAAAATAAAAGTGGAAAACATTGTGGAAAGTGTTGAAGAACTTGTTTTTTGACCATGGAACTGAAAATAAATATTAAGATTATGTAAATTCAAACAAATCGCAACGGAAAACGTGCCGGTGTTTTGAAGTGGTGAAATTGAAAAAAACAGTCTTGCATCCGTGCAAATTCTATGATAATATAATAAACATGGTATGCAGAAGTAGTTCAATGGTAGAATATTAGCTTCCCAAGCTAAGTACGCGGGTTCGATTCCCGTCTTCTGCTCCAGAAAAAATCCATGTGTCAGGTGTTGAACTTGCACATGGATTTTTCTATCTTCTGTTGCGATGATTTCTGCTCTCTATACTGACTTGAGAGTGTTTATAATAAGGACTGATCATAATGGATTCGAAAAGCATTATTATAGCGGCAGAAAGCCCGTTTGCCGCTGACGCCATTTCTTTGATGGACGAGCTTTCAAAATGCCTTCAAGACATCACGGGGAATAGTGGAAAAAACTCTTTTGATGCAAATGATGTTTGTAACAATAGAGCTATATTTGTCATTGCCAGAAATCAAGAGGGCACGGCGATTGGTTGCGGAGCCTTTCGACCGATGAATGAGGTTACAGCCGAAGTTAAAAGAATGTATGCAAAAGAAAAAGGTATGGGAGTAGGAAACAAGATTCTGGCTTACCTTGAATACCAAGCATATAACATGGGTTATAAATTCCTGCGCCTTGAAACGCGTATTGTGAATGCGAAAGCGGTTTCATTTTATGAGCGAAATGGATATAGGAGAATACCAAACTACGGTAAATATGAAAAGAGGACAGATTCCATTTGCTTCGAGAAGGATTTGTCATTTTAAAATATAATAGTATATTCCCCCCATGGCCCGCATCTAAATCGAACAAATGCCATAGCGGCAGGCCCACAGACAGGACACGCCTATAGCAGAATGCTGTAGGTGTTCTTTTATGCTCTTTGAGCATATTTCATACATATATTGACATCCATCCGATTCAATGATATATTTTAACTGTATTAATTATAATAATACAGTAGAAACAGGAAAGCAGAGTTGCTGCTGCTTCTATGAATCAGGTAGAGCGCGGCGCTCCAAAATCCATATAACTATCATAACAAAGGATTCAGTTCCGAAATAAGTGACTTCAGGAAAAGGATTAAGAGTATGGGAAGTAAAAAAAGAACCGGAAGATTCCGTAAAGGGCATCTCTACTTTGTAAGGTTTTGCCTGATTGCCGCAGCTGCGGGGCTGTCTGTGGCGGTATTGCTCCTGATACATGTTGCGGGTGTTTCACTGAAACCAATTTTTTACGCAGATAAAGACGGTTCCACAAACAATCCGACGCTGTCCGACGCCGGCGGCACCGCCTCCAAAGATGCTATGCAGGCGCTAAAAACGATGGCGGTGGAAAATCCTAAGGTAAAGCCTATTTTGCAAAACTCCAATCAATATCCGGCACGGCTCCTTGAATCGTTGGCACGCAATCCTGAACTTTTGGATTTCGCATTGGATTACCCCAAAAAGAAAGGAACCTCAAAAGCAAACATTGATCTTTCCAATCAATATCAGTCGGGAAAAACTCCGCTGCTGATGCAGTGGGACGAGGATTGGGGATACGCTGCCTACGGGGACGGAATCATCGCGCTGGACGGCTGCGGCCCCACCTGCCTTTCCATGGTCGCCGTAGGGTTAACAGGAGACACTTCGTTAAACCCCAAAGCAGTCGCTTCTTTCAGTGAGAAAAACGGTTATTTGGACGAGAAAACAAACAGCACCCTATGGACTCTGATGTCGGAAGGGGCGCGGAAATTCGGGCTCGATTCCCGTGAGCTTCCGCTCGATGAAAACCGTATGTCACAGGAATTGTCCGAAGGACACCCAATCATATGCAGTATGCGCCCGGGGGATTTTACAACAGTCGGGCACTTTATTGTGCTGTACGGTTACGAAAACGGTAAATTTCTGGTCAGAGATCCCAACAGTAAGGCCCGAAGCGAAAAAACGTGGAGCTATGCAACATTGAAGCCCCAAATTCGAAATTTATGGGTATTTTCTAAGTAATTGAGATTCCGGACTTTTCCGCCGCATTGTGTTGACACCTTCGCTTTGTTTTGTTATTATAATAAAAAGTTTTATAGGGTTCCGCAGCAAACAGCTGGCCTGCACCGAGATAAAACGCGCGGAATACCGCGTTCACGGAAGGATAAAAGCCTGGGAGATGTTTAAGCATCTCTCGGGCTTTTTTTATTTTACATATTTATAACAGGAGTGAACATTATGCATTGGTTGTTTTTAATCATAGCAGGTATTTTTGAAACCTGCTGGGCTGTCAGCTTGAAATATTCACAGGGATTTACAAAACCGATTCCAAGTGTGATAACGGTGGCGGGGATGATCGCCAGCTTTTATTTCTTATCCATGGCCCTAAAGCACCTCCCCCTCGGAACCGCTTACGCAATATGGACCGGAATCGGCATCGTGGGTACGCTCATTTTGGGAATCGTCCTGTTTCACGAATCAATCAGTATCCCTCAAATTTTATGCGTCAGCCTTATCGTAGTCGGTATTATCGGGTTAAAGTTGCTGTCACATTGATCATTTAACCTATTTTTTTAAGCCTTACATCGTGCCCGCAGCAGTTCAGCGCATACTGAAATTTCATACGGCATTTTGGCGCATTTTAATCCTATCGCCACCCACCAATATGCCAATAAATGCCACACGTCGGTCAGCCATTTATTGGCTGGCCGGTTCCCTTTTATTAAGGCCTCTGCTGCATAAAATAACTGATGTGGGATCATAAATTCTCATTTTTGCGGGCATCCTTCCACTGAAGGGGGCGGGCAGATAGCGGCAGCCGGGCTGCGGCGTAATTTTTACATTGAATCCAAATCTATATTATGCTATAATAGTGAAATCAAAATTATGCAATCCTGTTGGTAAGCGTACTTACCTTGAATGTTATTATTGGGGAGTGCTGTCAAATGATTAATGGATCTGACCTGAGAAATGCGATCATATCAGGCGCTAATAATATTGTGAAGCATAAGACATCAATTGATGAGTTGAATATTTTTCCTGTTCCTGACGGTGATACGGGGACAAACATGTCCATGACCATTACTGCGGCAGCAACAGAACTGGAAAAAGCTGAGGGCGGCAAAGCCGGAGACGTGGCGCATACCGCCGCTTCTGCTATGCTGCGCGGCGCGCGCGGCAATTCCGGTGTGATCCTTTCCCTGCTGTTCCGCGGCTTTTCAAAAGGTGTGGAAGGTCTGGACGAAATCGGCGGAACCGAGCTTGCCGATGCGCTCGGCACAGGCGTAACCGCGGCTTATAAGGCGGTTATGAAACCTACTGAGGGAACGATCCTGACTGTTTCGCGCGTTGCTTATGAGCAGGGCAAAGCGGCAGCGGCCGTAAACGACGATGTCGTTTACGTGTGGAACGCCATTTGCAAGGGAGCGGAAGAAGCGCTCGCCGAAACGCCCGAACAGCTTCCCGTGCTGAAAAAAGCCGGTGTCGTTGACGCCGGAGGGCAGGGGCTGTGCTACATTTTCGAGGGCATGATGAGCGTATTCCGCGACAATACCATCATTCTGAATGAAGAGGAAAAGACGGAAGGCAAAGCTTCTGACGACGAATTCTTCCGCAACGCCGCGGCGGAATTTGATCAGGACATTCATTTTACCTATTGCACGGAATTCATTGTGGGCCGTAATACAGAGTGTGAGAAGGACCCGCAGGAGCTGCGTGAGTTCCTTCAGACAATCGGCGATTCTCTTGTTCTTGTGGACGACGAGGAAATCATCAAGGTGCATGTGCATACGGAAGACCCGGGCAACGCGCTGCAGGCTGGTCTTACTTTTGGACAGCTTCTCACTGTGAAGATTGAAAATATGAAGGAGCAGCACCGCAAGGCTGCCGAGGAAAACGAAAAGGCGAAAGCGAAGGCTGCAAAAGTAGCTTTGGCGCCCGCTGAGCCGGTCGAAGAAATCGGATTTGTTTCCGTCGCAGCCGGGGAAGGACTGAAAGTCCTGTTTACCGACCTTGGCTGCGCACATGTCGTCAGCGGCGGGCAGACGATGAACCCAAGCACAGAGGATATTTTAGAAGCGATTAAGGCAACGCCCGCAAAAAATGTTTTGGTTCTGCCGAACAATAAAAATATTATTATGGCTGCCGAGCAGACCATTCCGCTGGTAACCGATCGCAAAGTGGTCATTCTTCCGACGCGTACGGTTCCTCAGGGGCTGTCCGCAATGCTGGCTTACGACCCGAGCGCCGCCGCGGAAGTCAATACGGTCAATATGATGGAAGCCGCTTCCAATGTATCGACCGGTACCGTAACGTTTGCCGCGCGCGACTCTGAATTCGGCGGCAAAAAAATACATGAGGGCGATATTCTGGGCCTGAACAACGGCAAAATGGATTTGATTGAAAAAGACGTGGTTTATACCTGTGCCAAGCTGACACGTTCCATGGTCAACAGAACTACTTCCTTTATTACGCTGATATACGGAGCCGATGTAACCGAAGAACAGGCAAACGACGCCTATAACCGTATTAAGAGCAAAATAAGCAGTGATATTGAAATTACGCTTGTAAACGGCGGTCAGCCGGTTTATTACTTCATTATCTCGGTTGAATAATACATGAATCCGAATTGAACCGGTGAACAATTACTATGAGTTCATTATACCATCAAGATATTCGAAATCTGAAAGGCGTCGGTGAGCGGCGCGCGCAGCTCTTTGAAAAGCTGGGCGCACCAACCATCGGCGCTTTGCTACATGTATATCCGCGCGCTTATGAAGATTTGAGCCACCCGCATCTGATTCGGGACGCGCCCACAGACGCGCCGTGCGCCGTGCGGGCTGCTGTGCTTCACGCGCCGAAGGAAACCCGCATCCGCAGCGGCATGACGCTGTACAAGACAACGGTCTCCGACGGGGAGTCGGACATGGAGCTGACGTTTTTCAACAATTCCTATATTAAGAACATGCTCAAGGAAGACGAGGAATATATTTTTTACGGCAAGGTCGGGGCGAATTTTCTAAAGCGCGAAATGAGCTCGCCCGAATTCTTTCCCGCGGAAACCTGCCCGCCCGTACGGCCTGTTTACCGGCAGACCCAGGGGCTTTCTTCCCGCCTTGTGGAAAACACGGTGCGCGCCGCGCTGGCGCTTCTGCCCGACGTTTTGCATGACCCGATTCCTTCGGAGATTCGGCTGCGCTATTCCCTTTGCCAGCTGCGTTTCGCACTGGAAAACATTCATCTTCCGAAAGACATGGAAAGCCTTGCGATGGCGCGCAGGCGGCTCATCTTTGAGGAACTGCTGGTGCTGCAGCTCGGCCTTTATAAAATGAAGGGGCGCTGCCGTGACAAAAGCCACAGCGTTCTTCGGGAGGATCAATCGGACGCGTTTTTCGCGCTGCTGCCGTTCACCCCAACAAACGCGCAAAAACGCGCCGTAAAAGAAGCGGTGGGCGACATGATGAGCGGATACCCAATGAACCGTCTGGTGCAGGGCGACGTCGGTTCGGGTAAAACCGCCATTGCCGCGGCGCTCTGCTATAATACCGCGAAAAACGGAATGCAGGCCGCGCTGATGGCGCCGACGGAAATTCTGGCCCAGCAGCATTTTGCAACCCTTTCCGATCTGCTGAAAGATACCGGGGTCGAAGTGGCGCTTCTGACCGGCTCGCTTTCCGCTTCGAAAAAGAAAGCGGTTCTTGCCGGACTTGCTTCCGGCGAAACGCAGCTTGTGGTCGGAACGCATGCGCTGCTTTCCGAAGGCGTCGCTTTTCAGAGGCTCGGTCTGGTTATTACCGATGAACAGCACCGCTTCGGCGTGGCGCAGCGCGCGGCGCTCAGCGCAAAAGGCAACAATCCGCACATGCTGGTCATGAGCGCCACCCCCATTCCGCGCACGCTTGCCCTGATGATTTACGGTGACCTCGACATTTCCGTACTGGACGAACTGCCGCCGGGGCGGCAGCCGGTTTCGACCTATGCCATCACGAGCGACAAGCGCCAAAGGGCGTTCCGCTTTTTGCAAAAGCACATTGACGCGGGAAAACAATGCTATATTATCTGCCCCATGATTGAGGAGGGGCAGAATGACCTTGCCAGCGTGACGCAGTACGCGGAAAAGCTGAACAGCGAGTGGCTGCCGGGCTACCGCATCGGCATTTTGCACGGACGCATGAAAGCAAAGGAAAAAGAGGCCGTCATGGCGGGTTTTGCCGCCGGGAGCCTTTCCGTTCTTGTTTCCACCACGGTGGTCGAGGTCGGCGTGGACGTACCGAACGCCGTCATCATGATGATTGAGAACGCCGAACGCTACGGCCTTTCCCAGCTGCACCAGCTGCGCGGGCGGGTCGGGCGCGGAAAGGATCGTTCCACCTGCATTCTGGTGTCGGACGCGCAGAATGACGAAGCAGTCGCCCGCATGAAGATCATGTGTGAAACAAATGACGGCTTCAAAATTGCCGATCAGGATTTAAAACTGCGCGGCCCGGGCAACTTTTTCGGGCAAAAGCAACACGGACTGCCGGATCTGAAAATCGCGGATATGCTGGAAGATACCGCCGTGCTGAAGGAAGCGCAGACTGTCGCCGGTGAACTGGTCGCGGCTGACAGCGACTTAAGCCGGCCGGAGCACCGCGGGCTGCGCGCGGAAGTGAATCGGCTTTTTGACGGCTTGTCCGTCAGCTGAAACCGAAACAGAAGTTGCCCCCCCCGGCCGGGGGGTAACCGGCGCGGGGGGGAAGTAGC
>JAEZGM010000051.1 GCA_023416955.1 Bacillota bacterium
AAACAAGGCGCTCAAAAATGGATCAAAATCCATTTTGCAGCCCCTTCTTTACGGAAAAATTGCAGTTTTTCTGGCCGGGTTGGCATATTTGTTCATTATACAACAACTCTGTTTCTGTTTTAAAGTATTCTGAAAATGAATACGGAAACCCTATGAAATATCTTTGAAATATGCTAAGATGTGAATATGAATATTTTAGGAGGCGATTACAAATGGGTTGGATCCCGTGGGCAATTCTAGGCGCTATTATTTTAATTGTAATTCTTTGGGCCATAGGAAGCTATAACAAGCTTGTCTCATTTTCTGTAAGAGTTGATAACGGCTGGGCGCAGGTTGACGTACAGCTGAAAAAACGCTTCGACCTGATTCCGAATCTTGTGGAAACCGTAAAGGGATATGCTTCACATGAAAAAACCACACTGGAAAATGTGACGAAATGGCGCAGCGCGGCAATGAGCTCCAAAACGCCGGAAGAAGCAATGGAAAACAACGCGAAACTTTCCCGCGCAATCGTAAATCTCTTTGCGACGGCGGAGCAGTACCCCGATTTGAAAGCAAATCAGAACTTTTTGAACTTACAGGGACAGCTTCAGGATATTGAAAGCAAAATCGCGATTTCCCGCCAGTTCTATAACGATACTGCCATGAAATACAATGAATATGTCATGCATTTCCCCTCCAATATCATTGCTTCCATGTTCAAATTCAGTCAGCGGAAGTACTTTGAAATTGATGAAGAAAGCAAGGCAGTTCCTCAGGTCAAATTCTGATTCACCGTCACTGGGAGGAAACCATGCGCATTTTAGGACGATTTACCAAGCGGGTTATGACGGGCCTATTGGTGGCCGTTATTCTCGTGTTATCTTTCAGCGGCTGTTCTTCTTATGAAGGTGACTCTACGCTGGCTATGGAAAAATTGAATATTGCGGCGCAGCTTTCCGAAAACGGCGACATGAAGGTCACGGAGCTTTGGAAGGTGGATTTGCACGACAGAAATCGGGCATACCGTAACTTATACCGCAGCTTCGAGCTTGATTCGGCGAAAGCGGGCGGAATTACAGACGTATCCATTACTGACGAGGACAGTAAAACGAAATACCGGTATCTGGGCGACATTGACCCGGAAAGCGACCCTGACGCCGTTCCAGACAACTCCAGCTATTCGCACCTTTCCGGAAATATTCTCGAAATCGGCTGGTTTATGCCCGCAATTGACGAAGGTGCGCGCACCTTTACCGTGTCCTATACAGTAAAGGACATTGTCGCCGTTCACAAGGATACGGCGGTGCTTTACAACTTTTTCATTCCGAAAAACTTCAGCATTCCGATTACGGAGCTGAACGCTTCCATACAATTCCCGTCCGGCGGAAAACAGAGTGCCGTACGGGCGTGGCTGCACACCACAACGAAAAGCGGCCTGACAATTGATTCGGCGAACCGAGTTTCATTTTACGCGAAAGAAATCCCCGCGGATACCCCGGTTGAAGTGCGGCTTTGCATGCCGCCGCAGCTCTTCCCCGCTTCCGCAAGGACAGATACGCAAACGGTGCTGCCGCAGATCACCACAGAGGAACAAAAGTGGGCCACTGCATATGAGCAAAAATTGGAGCAGCAATACCGACTCGGTATTTTTGACGCCGCAGGCGGCTTGGTTCTGCTTCTTGCGGGAATTGCGGCGCTGATCTGGATTAAAAGAAAAAATAGAAGGCACAAAGTCGATATACCGGAGTATACCCGTGAAATTCCGCAAGGAAATTCGCCGGGCGGAATCGCGAACCTGTTCTATTTCTACTCCGGCGGAGTAAATGAAAAAGTAAAGGAGCGCGTTTTCAGCTCGACGCTGCTGAGCCTTGCCCGCAAGGGTACTATTTCATTTTCCGGCAGCGGCGATGATTTTTCCGTGACAATGAAAACCGCAACCAAACAGCTTGCGCTGACCGAAAGCGAAGACATTTTCTTAAAAATGATCACTGCGGTCGCGGAGCGCTTTCAGGGTACGTTTACCATGAGTCAGTTCCGCAGCTACGCGGAAACGGAGTGCCACTATATTGAAAACACCATGAACAGTTTTCTTTCCGCTGCAAAGCGCGAAATCGCGGGGCGCGGATACTATGAAAAACGGCCGGGCTACCTGATTGCGGCCAGCGCCTTTGGCGCGCTGTCAATGGTTTTAGCGATTTTTATGCTGTTCGGAAGCCATTCGGCTGGCAGCACGCTGGTATATATCCCCCTTTCCCTCCTGCTGACGGGAATTTTGCTGCTGATTGCGGGCGCCTCAAAGCAAAAGCTGACCGTAAAAGGCGAACAGGATCTTGCAACCTGGCAGGGCCTGAAGAAGTATATGCTGGAGTTCTCGCGTATGACGGAATATGGTGTGCCGCAGCTTGCGCTTTGGGAAGAATATCTGGTATACGCAACGATGATGAATATTTCAAAAAGTGTATGCGAGCAGTTGAAAATGGTATACCCCGAACTGAATGATGAAACGTATGTCAACACCTATTTTGGCAACAGCTATTTATTTTATATGCTGGGTTACCAAAGGGGGCTATCTGTCTTTTCTCCCTTTGGCACTGATTTCGGCGCGGCACTCGGCTCTACCATCAGCGACATCAGCAGCGCAGCTACCCGGCTTGCAAATCCGCCTCCCTCTGATAACGGCGGATTTGGCGGGTTTGGTTCCGGCGGCGGCTTCGGTGGCGGTGGATTTGGCGGAGGCGGTGGTGGCTTCGGCGGTGGAGGCGGGGGCGGAGCCCGATAACGCAAAATGGTTTGAATCCTGTTTCGCCGAAAATCAGACCTCCCTGCAATGAATAATTTACGAACCTGTAAAGGGAGGTCACAAAATGAATGAAATTTCATTCATTTTGTGACCTCTTTTTTATTCGAATGATATCGTAAACGAATAACCATCGAATCAACAAAAGGAACCGCAATTGCGGTTCCTTTTCATTATTTAATCTTTATGATGCTGCTTGTAATCCTTTGCCGCGCCGACAAGACCTTTAAAGAGCGGGTGCGGGCGATTCGGGCGGGATTTGAATTCCGGGTGGAACTGAGCACCGACAAACCATGGATGATCGGGAAGCTCCATCATTTCCACGATATGGTTGTCCGGTGATTTTCCGCAGAATAAGACGCCGGCTTCCTCCAGACGGTCACGGTAGTCATTGTTTACTTCAAAACGGTGACGATGGCGTTCCGAAATCAGCGGCTGCTCCCCATAAAGCGCAAACGCTTTGGTACCGGGAGTCAGTTTGCAGGGGTATTGGCCAAGACGCATGGTGCCGCCGCGCTGAACAACGTCCTTTTGCTCGGGCATCAGGTCAATGACATGATTGGTACTCTGCGGGTCAAACTCAGCGGAATTTGCGTCCGTCAGGCCTAGTACATGGCGGGAGTATTCCACAATGGCAAGCTGCATGCCAAGGCAGATACCAAGGAACGGCATACTGTTTTCACGCGCATACTGAATTGCCGTTATTTTGCCCTCAATGCCGCGCTGACCAAAGCCACCCGGCACCAGAATCCCGTCGATACCGCTCAGTATTTCGCCGACATTCTCCTGGGTAATCGTTTCGGAATCCGTCCATTGAATGTTTACCTTCACCTTATTGCCGATGCCGCCGTGGGTCAGCGCTTCCGCAACGCTCAAATAAGCGTCGTGCAGTTCGACGTATTTACCGACTATGGCAATCGTTACGCTTTCAGTCAGGGATACCGCCGTATTCACCATGGAAATCCAGTCGCTTAAATCCGGGCCAGGAGTATCAAGCCCAAAACGCTTGCAAACAATGTCGTCCAGCCGCTCTTCCTTCAGCGCAAGAGGCACTTGATACAAAAGGGGCAGGTCCAGATTCTGTATCACACAGTTTTCCTGCACATTACAGAACAGTGCAATTTTCTTCTTGATATCGTCGCCGATTTCCTGTTCGGAACGAAGCACGATGATATCCGGCTGAATGCCGATGGAAAGCAGTTCCTTCACGCTGTGTTGTGTCGGCTTTGACTTGTGTTCGTGGGAACAGGCAAGGTACGGCACAAGGGTAACATGGATAAACAGGCAGTTATTGCGGCCGACTTCGGTTGCAAACTGGCGGATTGCCTCCAGAAACGGCTGACTTTCAATATCGCCGACTGTACCGCCAACCTCAATCAGGGCAACATCAATATTTTCCTTACCCTGATAAATACGGCTTTTGATCTCATTGGTGATGTGCGGAATCACTTGGACAGTACCGCCGTCATAATCCCCGTTGCGTTCTTTCTGAATAACGTTCCAGTAGATACGGCCCGAAGTCACATTGCTGTTCTGGCTCAGGCTCTCGTCAATAAAACGCTCGTAATGCCCAAGGTCCAAGTCGGTTTCAGCGCCGTCGTCCGTTACAAAGACTTCACCGTGCTGAAACGGGTTCATGGTACCGGGGTCCACATTCAGATAAGGATCGAACTTCTGCATCGTAATCCGCAGACCGCGGGCTTTCAGCAGCCTCCCCAGCGAGGCCGCCGTAATCCCTTTACCTAATCCGGATACAACGCCGCCGGTTACAAAGATAAATTTTGCTGACATAGTTACCCTCCATCAGGGACTGAACAAAACATACCGTCAATGAATGCAGCAGCGGAAACAAGTATTTTCGGCATTAAAAATTCAAGGAATACTGCACGTATTCCTATCCCTTTTATAATACAGTTTTCACAGAGCGTTCAGTCGGACAGTTGTTCTCTACATCCCAACTCACATATTAATCCATCAAAAAACAAACATATTAATTATATCGCCAATCGCCCGACATTGTCAACGGCGATTGGCGATATTTATGGTAAGATATCAATTATTTTAAAATTTGAAATAACGTACCGATAATCGGAAGCGGTTCTTCGCGCCCCTGAGCCGCATGTATAATTCCGATGATCATGAAGACCAACGGAACCAGCCAGCCTATGATGGAGAGAATGGAGCTGATGAAACCACCGACAACGGACAGGTAAAAGAAACCGGAAAACAAACCCGCAAAAACTACATCCACAATGCCTTTTACGATTGCTAACGCAATGTCCAAAATCACGGTCCATATCGTCAGAACAATACCCTGATTTACATGAAAACGGACTTTGGGATTATTTCTGTCCGCAAGCAGGCCCACAATCCACAAAATCCAGACATAGGACAGAATACAGAATACTTTAGTGTTGTCAGTCGGGCCATACCCAGTATAAGGCGGCGGCGGAGGGACAGGCTGCTGCCAATTCTGATAATACTGCTGGTTCTGATGATTTTGTTGATTTTGCTGCCACTGCTGATTCTGATTATTCTGCTGGTCCTGGTAGCCCTGCTGATTTTGGTTTGGATCACTGGGCTGCCTCTGGTAACCTTGCGGGCCATTTGGCTGCTGAGGGTTGTAATACTGCTGGTTCTGCTGCGTATAGTGTGCATAATAATCAAAAGACTGCTGCGGATTTTGCGGCTGTTGCTTTTCTTCATTTGAATTGTTTTCAATTGAATCGCGGTTTTGATCGTTTTCGCTCATGTGTCATTCCTCCCTCTTTCGCTTTAATCATGGCTGATATTTCTGTATTTCTGCCTTCACAATAGTCACTGCCGTTTCAGGTTTGTCGTTGCTGTCCGTCTTTACAGCCGCAATTTTATCTACAATATCCATTCCTTCATAGACCTGAGCGAATACGGTGTGCCCTCTCTGTATAACGCTGTACGCGCCGTCCAGATTTACATTTCCGCCGTGTTCGTTGTAAAGCTTTTTGTAGGCGTCGGTCACTTTTGTCATATCCGTCCAGTTGCCGTATTGCTGTATAAACGCATCGGGATACTGTTTATAAAGATCGTATCCCTGCTGGAAATTATCCCAACTGATCGCCTGTGAGGTTCCCCTTTGATCAATGAAGAACTGGCTGCCGTTGGTGTCCGGCCCGGAATTTGCCATAGAAACAGCGCCGCGTATATTAACAAGGTTTGCATTGAATTCATCGGCAAACGTCTTACCCCAGACGCTTTCACCGCCGGTGCCGTTCCCGTTCGGGTCGCCGCCCTGAATCATAAAATCACTGATCACACGGTGGAAAGTCAGGCCGTTGTAATAGCCCTTTTGAATTAAGCCTTTAAAATTCTCGACGGTCTTCGGCGCCGCCTGAGCAAAAAGACGAAGCTTAATCACACCCATGCTGGTCGTCAGAATCGCAACGTCCTCGCCGCTCTGAGGTTTGTCAAGCTGATAACCGAGCGGTTTACCGTCGTCGGGGCGGATTCTCCCATCGCTTGATGAAGCAGAGGAAGCGCTTGACGAAGCGGAAGCCTCGGGTGTCGCTCCGGAGGATGCAGTGGTTTCGGTCTTGCCGGAACAGGCCACAAGCCCTGCCAAAAGCGATGCTGCCATCACCGCAGCGAAAGCCCTTTTATAATTCAACATTCATTGAAACATCCTTTCATCATACATACTTTATATTTTATTATATTCACGATTAATATGCAAGATAAGCAAGACTAAATTAACAATTTAATAATTTTTGAGGTTAGTATTACCGCAACGTGAAAAGCATATAGATGAACGAACAGAAAAAGGAGGTATTAAAATGGTTGAATACTATCCTGAGGGTTGGTTGATTAACACCCCTGAAAATCGTGCGGCTTTGCAGAATATCTCCGCATTGAATGACGCCTGCCGGGATGGACAAATTTTGGAAGGACGTGCGCTGGTTTGTGACAGCGCTCATAATTTACTGATCGACTTAGGCTGCATGAAAGGGTTGATCCCCCGTGAAGAGGGTGCTGTGGGCATCCGCGAGGGCTCGACGCGGGATATTGCGATTATTTCGCGGGTGAACCGGCCGGTCTGTTTTATGATTACGGGCTTTCAAAAAGACGCCGAAGGGCACGTAACCGCCCTTCTTTCCCGGCGGGCGGCGCAGGAAAAGTGCGCCGCGGAGTATGTTTCGAAGCTGACTCCGGGCGATGTAATCAACGCACGGGTTACCCACCTGGAAACTTTCGGTGCTTTCGCGGACATCGGCTGCGGCGTGATCGCCCTTCTGCCGATTGACGCAATTTCAGTTTCGCGGATCGACCACCCGCGTGAACGCTTTTCCGTGGGAATGGATATTAAGGTCATTATCAAATCCGTCGAAAACGGACGCATCACGCTCAGCCAGAAGGAGCTTCTCGGGACATGGGAGGAAAACGCGGCACTGTTTACCGTGGGCGAAACAGTGGCCGGTATTGTGCGCTCCGTGGAGCCCTATGGAATCTTTGTTGAGCTTACACCCAACCTTGCCGGCCTTGCGGAAGCAAGGGAGGACGTTACGCCCGGTCAACAGGCAAGCGTTTACATCAAGAGTATTATTCCGTCCAGAATGAAAGTAAAACTGGTGATTATTGACACCTTTGATTATTCCTACCGTTCAAGCCCACCGAAGTATTTCTTTGACGGCCGCAGAATGGAGCGTTTTCTTTATTCCCCGCCCGGCAGTGAGAAAGAAATTATTTCGGATTTTTCAGCCAAATAGGCAGGCGCGGTGATCTAGATCTATTTGTAACACCGATGTCGACTGAGCCTAATAAACCGACAGAAAAAATTGAGCCTATATGACAGCAACAAAGGGAGTACAAAGGCAGTGCGCGAAAGCCTTGCCTTTGTACTCCCTTTGATTCATTTAATTGGTTACCACCTGCAGCGTGCTGCCGGAAACACCTTTTCTTACAATAACCTGACGTTCAATCCGTTCTTTCAGCTCGCTGACGTGCGAAATAATACCCACAAGCCTGTTCCCGGCAGTGAGGCTGTCAAGCGTGCGTATCGCCTGCTCCAATGACTCGGAATCCAGCGCGCCGAAGCCCTCGTCAATGAACATCGTGTCAATTTCCACACCGCCTGCGTAGCTTTGGATTACATCGGACAGGCCCAGCGCGAGCGAAAGCGAAGCCTTAAAGGATTCCCCGCCGGAAAGCGACCTGACCGTACGGGTTTTGCCGGTGTAGTGATCCAGCACTTCCAACTCAAGGCCCGTCTGTGTTCTGAGGTCGGCGGCGTCTTCCCTCCGGAGAAGCTCGAAGCGCCCGTCCGTCATAAAGCGCAGGCGCTTGTTGGCTTCCACAATAATCTGATTAAAATAGGACGCCTGCACAAACTGCTCGAAAGCAAGCTTTGCTTTTCCGGTCAGTTCACCATTTGCCGTTTTGGAAAGTCCGCTCACAAGAAGGTACTCCGCCTCGTTTCTCTGGCGCTCCGCTTCTGCTTTCCGCAGGGCTTTCATCGTTTTTCCGTTTGCGTCCAGCGCGGCCCACAGGGAGCGAAGTTGGCTGTCGAGTTCATCTTTTTCGGATTTCAACGCATCCCGCGCTTGTTGCAACTGTTCGAGGTTTTCGGGCCGGCGCCCTTCTAATTCCGATTCCAGCCGGGCAAACTCCGCCTGTACGCGGTTGCGGTCGTCCTGATACTCCTGCACCGTGCGACGCAGGGAATCCGTTTCGGTTTCGCTGCGAATCGCGTAGTGGTAAGCGGTTTCGTCGGCAAAACCGCTGTCGGAAAGTGCCTGCATGTACGCTTGAGAATCAAGCAGTACTTGTTTTGCGGCGGCTTCCTTGCGTTCGGTCTGGTCTTTCAGCACCGCGTAACTGCGCTCCAATTCGTTTTGCAGCGCGTGGTAACGTTCATCGGCCTGCTGCAAAGCCAGCTTGAGCGCGGAAAGTCCGGACTGCCGCGCTTTAATCTGCTCCATCGCCTGACTTTGCGAGGGCCATTCCAACTCCGCCTTCAGCACCGAAAGCCGCGCCGCTTTGCCCGAAAGATCCGCTGTCTGGGATGCGGCCTTTGCGGAAAGCTCCGTTAATGCTGCTTCGGCTGCACTGAATTGCCGCTCCGTTTCTGCCAGCTGCTTCTGACAGGTTTGCCGCCGTGTCATCAGTGCAGTAAGGCGTTCTTGATCTGCCTGCAAATTTTTCTGCGCGGCGACGCAGTCATTTAATTCCTGCTCCGCAAGCTTCTGCAGCAGACCGACCTTATCGGGAAGCTCTGAGTGAATCAGCTCCTGCGCGGAACGGCGCAAATGCTCCGTCGTTGACCGAAATTCCGTGATTTTATTGCCGGATTTTTCACTGAGCCCCTGCATTGCTTTTCGTAGAGATTCATCTTGCTCTTTCAGTTGGTTCAGCTCGGCTTCGCTCGGCGCTTCTTCCCCACGAACTGCCTTTTGCGGGTGCGCTGTGGAACCGCAGACTGGGCACGGCTGACCCTCTTCCAAACTTTCGGCAAGGATTCCCGCCTGCTCTCTGAAGAAAGCGGCCTCCTTTTGCAGATAGGACTCATGAAATTTCTGATAGTCATTCTGCGCGGAAGTAAACCGCTGCTGTAATTCCTGCGATTCATGGTGCAGCGCTTTGAGCGACGCGATTTCTTCGAGCAGTCCGCGCAATCCGTTTTCAGACGTTTGATGCAGGGTAAGCGCGTGCCCGCATTCCGAAAGTTGCACCTCGGTATTCGCGGTGCGCTCTAAATCGCCGTTTAGCGCGGTTTTGAGCTCTTCAAGACGGGTTTTCTCCCGCTTTCCTGCGTCTGTTTCCTTTTCAAGCTGCCCAAGCTGCGTTATGATCTGAGCGGTTTCCGTCGATAGGGTATCCGCTTCTTCATACTTGGGAAGTATCTTTGTCAGCCGGTCGATTTCAGCGGAAAGCCGCTCGCGTTCCGGCTCTTTTGCCTGCTCTGCCGCAAATTCCGTCCGAAGCTGTTCCAGCTGTTCCGTCTGCCCGCTGATCTGCGTATTGAGCCGGTCAATGCTGACAGTCAGCTCGTCGTGCAGCGACTTCTGCCTGAGAAAGGATATTTCGAGCGGCTTTACCGTGTACAGCGCTTTTTCCGCCGCCGCAAGCTCCTTGGCGCGCCCGTTGACTTCCTCTGCCCGCCCGGCAAGCTCCTGCTGCTTTTTCCGGGCAGCGGCAAGATTTTCAAACGCGTTGTTGATATACTGCGCCTGTGTCACATCGGCAATTTTCTTTCCAATGGACTTTTCCAATATTTCGGACTTTCGCTGTAATTCCTGCTGTTCCTGCGCGTCCCGCTCCAAAGCATCTGCGAGTATTTCAACAATCCTCTGCGTATTATGAATATTTTCCTCCGCCGTCAGTTCTGCCAACGGGCGGTACGCTTCGCGATCGGGCAGCACTAAGCCCGAAACATATTGCAGGATACTCCGTTCGCCCTCGTCACAGCGCGCTTTTACCTCTTTCTCCCGCTTTTTCAGCAAATCCTGTGCGGAACGGTACAGTTCGGTATTGAATACGCGGCGGAAAATTTCCGCACGGTCACGGCTTTCCGCCAGCAACAGCTTCTGGAATTCGCCCTGTGCAATCATGGCGATCTGCTTGAACTGCTTGTAGTTAATGCCTAGTAAATCCACAATACGGTTGGTAACGTCCTGATAACCCGCAACCACCTCGCCGTTTGAAAGAATCAGCGCCGCGTCGGCAGATTCATAGGTAGTGCCCTCCCCTGTTTTTTTGGGACGTTTGTATTTCGGGGTACGGCTCACTTCATATTGCTTGCCTTTGTGCGTGAACGTCAGCTCCACGAAGGTTTTTGTCTGCGGCTGGGCAAAATCGCTGCGCAGGATATCCGCTGTGCGCGTGGTTCCGCTCGCTTCCCCGTAAAGGGCAAAAGCGATCGCGTCAAAAATAGAGGTCTTTCCCGCGCCGGTGTCCCCCGTAATCAGGAACAGGCCGCTGCCGCCGAACGGCTCCAGGTTCAGCTCCACGCGCCCGGAATAGGGGCCGAACGCGCTCATGACGATTTTTATCGGCTTCATGTCGCATCACCTCCCGCCTGTGTGAAAATTTCTTCCATGAGCGCCCGCTGCCCGTCGCTCAGCTCCGTATTATTCTGATTGCTGTAAAACTCCGAAAAAAGCTCCATGGGCTTTTTTCGCGCCACGTCGCCGGAAGCGGCGGTCTTTGAATCTTCCTTCTGCACCGACCGGCTGTTCTCCATGTCAAGCTTCATCAAATTCGGGTAAACCTGCCGCAGCTTCCCGATTGCGTCATAGATTTCTTCTTCGTCCGTCAGGGTAGCGTGAATGTAATCCTGTGAAATCGGCTGTTCTTCCGCACCCGCCCGCAAAAGCGCCGCAATAGGGCCTTTCACTTCGCGCATGTCCCGCAGCGGCACCAGAGGAATCAAACGGGTATCGACTTGACCTTTTTCCCCAAGCTCCAGAAGCGTAACGGATTTATGCTGACGCGATTCCGAAAACGAATATTTCAGGGGCGAACCCGCATAACGGATACTGTCGCGCCCGATGCGCTGTGGGCCGTGCAGATGTCCGAGCGCCACATAGTCAAATCCATCAAACGCGGAAGTATCCACATTGTCAAGTCCACCAATGGCAAGGCTTTCGGAGTCGGAACGCTCCGGCTCTTGAAGCCCGCTGGTTACAAACTGGTGGGCGATCAGAATATTTCTCTCATTCGGATTCATTACGGCCTTACCGAGCGCGGCGCGCACCGCGTCGTCGCAGGTTTCAATCGGTGTGTCAAAGTACGGGCGCACAAGAGCGGGCTTCACGTACGGCAGTAGATAGATATTCACTTTTCCGTACTCGTCCTCCATTGCTTCGCCGTGCAGCTCGCCGTGGTAAGTTCCCGCAATATGCAAGCCGTTTTTGCCCATGATGCGACTGCCGAAATTGAGCCGCTCCGGCGAGTCGTGATTCCCGCTGATCATGAAAACCGGAAGCTTGCGTGAAACCAATTCAGTCAGGAAATCGTCAAGCAGTTCCACCGCTTCCGCCGGGGGCAGGCTCTTGTCGTAAATGTCCCCCGCCATTAGGATACCGGAAGGCTTCTCTTCGTCCGTGATACGAAGGATTTCATTCAATATGTACCGTTGATCCTCGAGCAGATTAAACTCACCGATCCGCCGCCCGATGTGCAGATCCGCAAGATGCAGCAATTTCATGGCAACCTCCCGTGTTCATAAAATGTCAACGCTCTTTGCAGGCTTTCTATTGGACTAATTTTCAAATGCGTTGACTATATATCCTTATTTTACAGAAAAAAGAGGCAAATGAAAAGGTTCTTCCGTACATTCATAAAAAAAGCACCCCACAGGGAGTGCTTTTTTCATGATTCGTATATGCCTACCGGTTTTCCACAAGCTGAATTTTCATTCCGTTTGGGTCAAGGATAAAGAAAAATTTGATGTGCGGATTCGGTTCGAACCGCCCGCTCTGAATCACGATTCCCCGTTCGCGAAGAAATTCTATCATTTTATCCGCAGATTCCACTGTAAAGCACCATGAAATATCCTCGCCGACGCTAATCTCTGTTTTGCTTTTGTCACAAATCAGTTCTATCTCCGTATCGCCGTCGCCCAGAAAGGCAATTTCCTTACCGGGGCCAGCCGGATAGCGTCTGTTCAGTGGCAGCCCGATGATTTCCTGATAAAATTTCAGGGATTCGTCCATATTCTTTACATACAGTGTGCTCCAGCATAATTTCATTGGTATTCCTCCATTTATAATTTTCTGTTTAACAGGGTAATCTGCAGACTTTCCATTACATCGAGCGCTTTTTCGTTCAGTGCATCGTCGTTGCTCGCGACGCACGCGGCGTCCACAATAATTTCCGCCTCCGGCAGTGCGGCCTTCGCAAGAACTGCGTTGGAAATTACGCAGATATTGGAAACCACGCCCACAAGTTCCACCGTGTCATATCCGCGCTGGGCCAAGTAACCCGCAAGCTCCATCGAACCGAACGCACTCTTCTCAAAGCGCTTTGTGCCCTCGCCGCAGTAATCCGCCGCCCTGCCGTACAGGTTCCAGCCGGGCGTACCCTTTACGCAGTGTATGACGGGCAGCTTTTTCCCCTCCTGCGTTTGCAGGTACTGCTCACTGTGGGTGTCGAAAGTAAATGCGATTTCATCGCCGTTTCTTTGATACTCCTCTATCTTGCTGATTATGGCCTGTTCCAACTCTTCCGCTTTTTCAAAGCCCAAACTTCCGCTGACAAAATCATTCTGGTAATCCACAACGATCAATATTCTCTTCATGCTTTGCCTCCTTTTCAGTACATAAAATATAAGAAAAAAGTACCTGCCCGCTCTCTTATTTTATCACGTTTTTTTATTTTGCACGCGAAGAATTAGGTCTCGTCTGTAAACTCAAAATGGATTCGCTTGGTCGCGTTGTTCTATGCTGATATTTTGGTAATTCGCACAATCCTCAGCATTTTGCAAACAAAGCCTAAGAAGGACTAAAAAGCAGAGGCTGTTTCAGCCGCCTGCGCGCCTGAACAGCCCCATTTTCATCATTTATTATAATACAGAATCGAACCATGTCACACTGACAAAGCCGCCGCCCAGCGAAGTGGTTTGAAGCCACAGGGCAAGGTCAATCTGCTTGATCCTGCCTTCGTCCAAAATTTTCACCGCGGCAGCGCCGTCCCGCTCATAGTCCAACGCAATGACGGTCACCCAGTGCCAGGAATCCAGCCGCTTTTCGTCACCGTTGTCAAGGTTTAAAAAAGCAACCGGCAGATCCTTTGACAGCGAATTTTCCAAAAATTCCGATACAGCGGACAGTTCAGGCCGCTGAAAGCGGTTTTTGGGAATGTCCAGCGCCATGGGTTCGGCCCTCATTGCCTTTGCCGATGCAAATGCCGATATGCCCCCGCTGAACATCGCCGTGGTATTGACGCCGCGCAGCCCCGGAGTGACAAAATTCCACGTTTCCTCCATAAGCGCCACACAGCGGCTTTTGGCGGGAATTATTTCGCCTTCCGCGGCAGCGCCGGAACGAACATGGTAGTAAAACAGATTTGCCGCTGTCGTCGGCCCGCAGCCCGCAAGGCGCTGCCATTTTGTACGGTACCACGTCTGATCGCACCCGTAATAAACAGCGGAGCTGTTAGAATCCTGTATCTGAAATAAATCAGTATTTTTAATTGAAGTTGAACTGAATGCCATTGTAATCGCCCCGTTTAAAATTCAACCTGCTTTTCACTGCATTGACTTATTCTATCATATCACTGCACCTAATAGCAAACACAAAAAGAATGAACGATAAAATATGCGTACAAATGTTTTCTAGGGCTTGTTTGTAAAATGGTGATGAATATGCGAATTACTAAAATATTGGCACAGAACAATGCGATCAAGAGGACCTATTTTGACTTTAGATTTTACAAACAAGACCTTGATGATTCTCAACACAGATAAAACGCGGTTAAATTCGCAACAAATAAAGAGACCCTTCTTCCGGCAATCTATGCCGTGGTAGCGAATTCAGACTGATCGGTAAATACAGAACCAATATCTTCGGTTATCGCTCCCTCAATCAATCCCTTATTCGCCATATTTTCCATCAGCTGAACCGCCTTTCGGTGCGGCATACCCTTGCGGTAGGGCCGATCCTCCGTCAGGGCCTGATAGATATCTACACAGCCCAGAATACGCGAATTAAAGTCAAGCTGATCGGCAGTAAATCCGTAGGGATACCCGCCGCCGTTGAGCTTTTCATGATGATTCGCCGCCCAGTCCGCAATCTGTTCAAACCCGGTAATTACCTCAAGCGCTCTGCGTGTATAGAATGGATGTGACTGGATGACGGCGATTTCCGCCGATGTCAGCGAACCGGGCTTGTCCAGTATCTCATTCGGAACCATTAATTTTCCCAAGTCATGCAGGTCAGCTGCGATGCGCATTTTCCAGTAAGTCTCATCATCATATTCATAGTATTGACAGAGCTTCCCTATTTTATCGCTGATTCCGCGGGAGTGATACCCTGTGAACGGTGATTTGGCGTCAATAATCCGGCAGAAAATCTGTGAAACGGAACGCATTTCCTTGTAACCGAAGTTTCGAACAACATTGGGCATATTCGTTTTCAGCTCCGCGCTGACAAAGGAATCACCCATATTCAGCCAAAACTCAATATGCCGGCTGAGGTCATTGAAAACGTCACACAAATCCGGATCAAAAAAGCGTTTGGATTCTTTTACGGACTGAATAATTTCCGCGTTGGTCTTATTATCGGAATATTCTATGGCTACAAAATCCGCGAGTGCAATAATCCGGGAATACAGCGGAATGTCCTTTCCGGCTACTCCAAAGTAACCGCTGCCGTCAAAATGTTCGTGATGATATAGAATCACGTTCGGCACTTTTTTAAAAAATGGGAAAAGAGCAAGGTTGTTTTCCCCTTCCATGCAGTGCCTGTAATTTAGCTCGGCATGATAATACTCATTTGAATTCGATATTTGAAGCAGAGATTTTGTAACACCGTTGTCGTGCAACAGGGAATAGGAAATCAAATCAAACAAATCCCGATCATTCAACCGCATGATTTTACCGATGCGCGCTGAAATATAGGCAACTCGCCTGCCGTGGTTCGTTACATTCTGAATCAAGTCACTTTCCACATAATCCAGTGTAAAAGACAGTGAATTCAGCAATTCATTTATATTAAAATCCATCGCCGCAATCCCTTCGTAGAATCTGGTAAAATTATAGCACTTTAAGTCACAAATTAATATAGGTTTACAAATATTACATAAATAATCCACAATATCTAACTTAAAGTCCAAATTAATTGGAATTTTCTACACAATGTGGAGATTCTAGGTAACCGCTGATTAAAGCAATTTTGAAACCGCTCAGTCCAGTATTTGCGTAGCTTCGAATTATTGCGACTTGATTTTGGAGTCTGCATGCACGCCTTAATACAAAATTAAAAAAAGCATAGCAAAAATACCGCTGCAAAGCGAAAGCAGAAGAAGCATTAATTTTAGCATCACGCCATAACCCGCGTTATTTTCACTGACATGCAGCGTGGCTACAAGTCCCAAAATAGAGAAGATAAGAGTGATCCCTGCCACAACTTTCATGACAATCCCCTCCGTTTCGCAGTTCCGACTGATAATACTTACGGCCACGGAAAGGCATTTATTCCGCACAGCAGCGCAAAACAATGATCATTTTCGTTGCGCCGCGGGCGTAAAAAATGTATAATTAAAATATTATGCGACCGATGAATATAGTCAGTTCATTTGAAAACAGAACCAATCTCCATTTTCTTGGATGTTTTCTAAAGTGAACTGACTATACAGATAAACAGGATTTGAAAGAGGGGCGAAAGCGTGAAGAAAAATTATTTCAGCGCATACGCAGGATTACCCAAAGAAGTTTATATTATATTTGGAGCAAGGATCATCAGCTGCATGGGAAGTTTTATTATGCCGTTGCTGGCCTTGATTCTGACCCAGAAACTTGGCCTGACAAAAACGCAGGCGGGTAATTTTTCTTTCATGCTGATCGCTTCCCAGGCGCCGTGCCTGATTTTGGGCGGCAAGCTGATTGACACCGTCGGCCGAAAAAAAGTGCTTGTCATCTTTCAAAGCGCGGGTGCTTTTTTCTACCTGCTTTGTGCGTTCGTGCCGAACAGCGCCATGATTATTTGCATCGTAATTGCCGCGAACCTGTATGTGATTGCTTCCCCGTCCTTTGATGCAATCATGGCGGATTTAACTGTGCCCGAAAACCGGCAGTCGGCATTCTCGCTGATTTATTTAGGGATCAACATCGGCATGACAATCAGCCCGCTGCTGGGTGGCTTCCTGTTTAAAAGCCATCTTCACCTGCTGTTTTTACTCGACGCAGTAACCACGCTGGCTTGCACCATTATTATCGGTCTGACCATTCACGAGCCGGATTTCCGCCAGCCCATTTTACAGCAGGAAAACGGAGCGGAGCCAGCGAAAGAAGCCTCTGTTTTACAGGTGCTGAAAGCGACGCCATTTCTTGCCGGTTTTATAATTCTGATGTTTTGTTACGACTTCACCTATTCTCAATGGAATTTTATGATGCCGCTTCAGCT
Organism: Bacillota bacterium; assembly: GCA_023416955.1. Classification (GTDB taxonomy): domain Bacteria; phylum Bacillota; class Clostridia; order Oscillospirales; family Acutalibacteraceae; genus Caproiciproducens. The sequence goes on from JAEZGM010000051.1 coordinate 16,873, forward strand.
CGGCGACTTATTCGGTGAAAAGGGCGCGCCGTTTTACAGCTATCTGAATGCGCTGAACGCCTTTACAGTCATTGTTTTCACGCCTCTGGTGACAAGACTGACACGCCGTTTCCGCCCGCTTGCCGTAATCGGCTCCGGTGCAGCGCTGTACTTCGCGGCATTCCTTGCGTTCAGCATGATCCGTAGCTTGCCTTTTTATTTCATCTTCGCTGTTCTGTTTACGTTCGGCGAAATTTTGGTCACCATCAACATCGGCAGCTTTGTCGCAAATCATTCCCCTTCCGCATACCGCGGCAGGATTAATTCCATCCGAATGTTTGAAAGCGGATTTGCCAGCGCGATGGGTCCGCTTATTATGGGCTACGCTGTTACTGCACTGGATTATACCGTAAGCTGGATTCTAATTGCCGCTGTCATTCTTCTCGGCGGTATCGGGATGCTCGCACTGAACAGGAAAGAAGTCAAAAGTCAGCCGATTGCAGACCAACAGCCGGCTGTTTGAACCGGCAGCCATTTAAAATATCGTTTTTTTCGGTACAATCATCTCAACCGTACCGTATTGAACGTATTTTCCGCTCTTCGTAAGGCCATCCTGAATAAAATAGATGACCGGATACCCTAATTCCCGAAGGAGCTCGGCAGCCGAAAAGCCAACGTCAACATTGCCAAAACGCATTACAAAGCTCACCATACCGCGCCTCCGCTCATAAAGTACTTCTACTGTATTTTATGCCGGAGCTATGACTGCCGTTCCATTGCGCGCAAACAAAGAAGGTGTTGCAAAATGGATTTTCATCCATTTTGCAACACCTTCTTATATGCAACAGACCCTTTAATATCAGATTGAAATTGTATGCGCAATCTCATAAAGACGGGTATCAAATACACGCTTCATATCGAGTGCTTCGGTAATATCCAAATCGGTAATTTTACCGTCGCGCATAACCACAACACGGTTGCTGTGCCCGTCATGCAGGAGCTTTGTGGCATAGTAACCCATTTCACTGCCTACAACGCGGTCACGCAAGCTCGGAGAGCCGCCGCGCTGCACATGGCCGAGCACTGTCGCACGGGTTTCGATTCCCGTCTGCGCCTCAATGTCCTTCGCCAGTTTGTCGACCCCGCCGACGCCTTCGGCAACAACGATGATAAAGTGCTTTTTCCCGGTCTTCTGCGTGAACTGCATACGCCCGATGATGTCTTTCTGGAAATCATACGGTATTTCGGGAACCAGAATGGAAGTCGCACCGACCGCGATACCGGTCTGCAGTGCCAAATCACCGCAGCGTCTGCCCATTACTTCAACCACGCTGCAGCGGTCATGGGACTCCGTGGTATCACGCAGACGGTCGACCATCTCTACAGCGGTATTCATTGCGGTATCAAAACCGATGGTGTATTCGCTGGAGGCAATATCATTGTCAATCGTGCCAGGCACGCCGATGCACGGGACACCCGCGCCGGTCAAGTCCCTTGCGCCGCGGAATGAACCGTCGCCGCCGATGACCACTACGCCGTCAATACCCATTTCACGACAGTTCTTTGCAGCTTTTTGAACACCCTCAGGAGTGTTGAATTCGGGACTGCGCGCGGTGAAAAGCGTCGTGCCGCCGGTATGGATAATATCTGAAACACTGCGCAGATCCATTTCCTCAACATCTTTCGCCAAAAGACCGTTGTATCCTCTGCGAATGCCTATAACACGCATATCGAGCGCGATGCCGGATCTTACTACAGCACGGATTGCTGCGTTCATTCCCGGTGCATCTCCACCGCTGGTTAAGACAGCGATTGTTTTCTTACTCATGTCATGATCCCCTTCTCTTTCCAAACATATCCCGGTAATCGCTGATTAAAGTAAAATCTGAAGCCACTCAGTCCAGTATCTTAACAGCTTCAAATTTCTGTCTGAAGACTTAATCATCGTTTATCTAAGACTGATATTATTCTTATTATAGTCGATTCGACAAATAATAATCAACTCTAAAGTATGGACAATCATTTCTCATCTATGGATTATCGTTGCATTTCATCCACAAACACAACATTTTTTTCTCCCAGCAATTTATTTAGCTCACGAAGTAGCACATCATTGATACTGACGCGCATAGACGCCGGCGCCCGCAGCAATTTTTTTGTGTCCTGAAAATAAACATAAAGCGGCGTTGCGCCGTCAAATACCGCAAGGTATTTTTTTGCACGGTCATACTGCGGACTGTCTTCACTGGGTACTTTCAGGTACAAACCCGGCCGGGCCGCTTTTTTCGGCGGCTTTTCCTCCACACTGCCGGGATT
>JAEZGM010000049.1 GCA_023416955.1 Bacillota bacterium
CTAATATACCAGCATAGAATAGTGCAATCGAGTGAATATGCTAAGAGTTTGGATAGAAAAACCGGAATAAAAACTTACATATATGGGTTTTATTCCGTTGTTTTTCTTTTTACAAACAAGACCTAGGGAACCGCTGATTATCTTACGACTTAATCATCGTTTACCTAAAGTTTTCGCAAATAAAAATAAAAAGCGGGGCGAACCGAGGTTCGTCCCACTTTTTATTTGCAGTCTATCTGCGAATTGTATCGTTATTCAACTCAGTATTTTATTGCTTTTACAAAATCATCCACTTCTGTCTGGTGGGAAGAGGTTGCTTTGCCGTAAAAAATGGTGGTATCCATGCGAATCAGCGTGTAGCTCAGCTCCCCGACTGAAACCGTGTACTTGTTATAGGTTGCGGAGTCCAGCGTGCTGCTCTTTGCGTTTGCGCCCTGGGAAATACTCTTCTTGATGGAATTGTATGCGTCCTCAGCGGAGGAAGACGTTTTAAACGAGATAAACACCAGCTCGGTCTGTGTTTGACTCTTTACCGCATCAAGATACTTATCTACGCCGGTGGCTGAACTGCTGCTGTCCGTTACGGTGTAGCCCTGCGCCTTGGCTTCCTTCGTAAATGCATCCGCCGTGATGGGGGTACGGGCCGAGCAGCCTGAAAAAACGATCAGTACGGCTGCGCAAAGAAGCGCGGAACACCGCTTTATGATTTGTTTCAAAAGCAAAACCTCCAATTAATCCGAAAAATCATTACGATTTATTATAGTACGCGGCCCGCGCGTTTACAAGCCTTAGCGGTGTGTAAATTTTAAGCGGAAAACGAAAAAACGGATGTTTAAACATGGTCTGATTTTCCAGAATCACCCTTGCTAAAAACTGCATAGTAAACTCTTTCCTGCGGATAATAAGTCATGACAACACCGCAACAGGAGGTAGAGTAGGTTGAAAGCAACAGGAATAGTCAGAAGAATCGATGATTTAGGCAGAGTTGTCATTCCAAAAGAAATCCGCCGAACCTTACGGATCCGTGAGGGTGACGCGCTTGAAATTTTCACCGACGCACAGGGGGGCGTGATATTCAAAAAATATTCACCGGTAGGCGAGCTTTCCAATTTCGCCGCGCAATACGCCGATGTGCTGTCGAAAAATTCCGGACTGCCCACACTGGTATGCGACCGTGACCACGTTGTCGCGGCGGCGGGCATTTCACGCAAGGAGTATCTTGAGCGCCGTGTAACTCCTGAGTTGGAGGAGTATATGCAGAGCCGCCGCAGCTTCATCAGCAGCGGAAAATCGGAATTCCGGTCGGTAGAGGGAATTGACCGTGCCGCGGCGGTGGTGTGCCCCATCATCGCTTCCAGCGACGTAACGGGCGCAGTGATTCTGCTGGAGGGTGATTCGGCCGAAATTCCCGGGGAAACTGAGGTAAAGCTCGCACAGGTAGCGGCTTCCTTTTTGGGGAAACAGCTGGAAGAATAACAGACCGCGTCCTTTCATGTGTTTTTGCTATTTTTCCTTGCAATTATCATTTGATTGTGATATGATAATCAAGTAATATTAAGTTAGGATGAAAGAGTGGGGCGACCCGCTCTTTTGTTTGTATTATGAGGTGAAACAATTTGGCTTATTCAAAAAAGGGCGGCAATACGGTCGAAGCTGTACGCCGATTAGCTGAGCCGATCGCGGCCGGTTTGGGGCTGCAGGTCTGGGACGTTCGATTCCTCAAGGAGGGCGCGGACTGGTTCCTGCGGATTTACATTGATAAATCCGGCGGTATTTCCATTGAGGACTGCGAAGCGATGAGCCGCGCAATCGATGGCCCGCTCGATCAGCTTGACCCAATTGAGCAGTCTTATTGCCTGGAGGTTTCTTCCCCCGGCCTGAACCGTGAGTTGGTTCGCGACGAGCACTTTGCGGCATTTTTGGGTTCGCCCGTACGCGTTCGTTTGATTCGCCCTCTGGACGGCAGCCGGACCCTGACCGGAATTCTGGAGGCTTGCGGCGGCGGGACGGTTACGGTTCACCCGGAAGATAAGCCGCCTGTTTCACTGGCATTGAAGGAAACTGTATCCGTGCGGTTAATGGATGATGATTTTGTTGGAGGGAACGAGGAAAATGAATAACGAGGTGTTTGAGGCTCTGGGTCTGCTGGAGAAAGAGCGCGGAATTCCGGTTGACTTCATGCTTGACCGGATCAAAAAGGCAATTGTGACCGCCTGTAAAAACAGCTATGGCAACGAGGATTGCGTGGTCGATATGGATCCTGCGAAAGGCACGTTTGACGTATTTCTGCGCAAGACGGTCGTTGAGGACATAACCGAACCGGGAAAAGAAATTCTGGTTGAAAAAGCGCGTGAAATCGTTCCTAGCGCAGCACCGGGCGAAGTGGTGGCCGTTCAACTCAACACCAAGGAATTCGGGCGCATTGCGGCGCAGACGGCGCGTAACATTATCCGCCAGGGAATCCGCGACGGTGAGCGCGGCCAGATGATGCAGGAATTTCAGAGCAAGCATCAGGAGCTTGTCACCGCGAAGGTCGAGCGCATTGACCCCCGCACTGGCGCGGCGACCCTGCTGATCGGAAAGGCCGAGGCCGTGCTGCCGAAAAGCGAGCAGGTCGGCGATGAACAGATTCACGAAGGCGACCACATTAAGGTATATGTTGTCGACGTAAAGGAAACGGAGAAAGGCCCCCGCGCCATGATCAGCCGGATTCACCCGGATTTGGTCAAACGCCTGTTTGAAACCGAAGTACCGGAAATTTACGACGGAACCGTCGAAATTAAAGCGGTTGCGCGTGAAGCCGGTTCCCGCACCAAAATCGCGGTGCAGAGCCACAACCCCGACGTTGACCCGGTCGGCGCGTGCATCGGTGCTCGCGGCGCCCGTGTTTCCAACATCGTCAACGAGCTCGGCGGCGAAAAGGTCGACATTGTCGAGTACAACGAGGACCCGACAAAATTCATCGCTTCCGCACTTTCTCCGGCGGACGTCGTTTCCGTTATTCCGGCGGAGGACGGCAGCCGCGTCTGCCGCGTGACTGTTCCCGACAGCCAGCTTTCGCTTGCAATCGGCAACAAGGGGCAGAACGCCCGCCTTGCCGCGAAGCTGACCGGCTGGAAGATTGATATTAAGCCGGAAAGCGGATTTTTCGGCGAAGCGTAAAGCATCGCAAGGTATAAGACTTTGCGTTTCATAAACATGGCTTGGTACCGAAAGCCAGCTTTCGGTTTATCGTATAGATACCACAGGTCTTGTTTGTAAAAAGTAAGATAGTGCCTGACAAGGCCGATCCCAACTTCAGCCAAACAGGACTTTGGAGTTAAAAACAGAACCTGATGCAGAAAGGCGGTGTGTACGATGCATCCTAAAAAAGTACCGATGCGCATGTGCACGGGCTGCGGCCAGATGAAGCCCAAAAAGGAATTGGTCAGGGTGGTGAAATCCCCGGAGGATGAAATTTCCCTTGACCTGACCGGGCGCAAACCGGGGCGCGGCGCGTATGTGTGCAAAAGTGCGGACTGCCTGAAAGCCGCAAGGAAAACGAGAAAGTTTGAAAGAGCCTTCTCCTGTAAGATTCCAGACGAAATATACGACCGTATGGAGGAGGAGATCAATCAAAATGAATGATGCGCTGCTGCAGTTTATGGGTTTGGCCCGGCGGGCCGGAAAGCTCTCACTCGGCAACGACCCCGCAATGGAGGCTCTGCACAAGGGCCGCGCACGCCTGATTCTGCTGGCCGGCGACCTTTCGCCCCGCACAGCGGGCGGGGTAACGTTCGCGGCGGAAGAGTACGGAGTCACTGTGGTCAAAACCGGGGCGACAATGGATGAAATCAGCATGGCACTTGGCAAGCGAACCGGCGTGGTTGCGGTAAATGACCCGGGGTTTGCAAAAAAGCTGGTTGCGCTGTGCGCGGATGAACGAGGAGGAATTTGATATATGATGATTAAATACAGGGTTCATGAAGTGGCGAAGGATTTGAACGTGCCCAACAAGGATGTCATCGACACCCTGCAGAAATATGAGGGCGAGACCAAAAAACATATGACCGCGTTGACGGAAGATGAACTGGATTTGGTTTTCGAAACCTTCACACAGAAAAATCAGGTTCAGAATATGGACTCCTATTTCGCGCAGGCCGGCCAGGACGGCAACGAGGAAGCGCCCGCGCAGCAGGCCGACGCGCAGCCGGAGGCGAAGGCTGTGGCAGCTGTCGCCCCGGAGGCTGCCGTTCCTGCACAGCAGCCTCAGAACGCCGCGCCCGCGCAGGCAGCGGCACCGGCACAGGGTACGGCTCAGCCGCCCCGCCGCAAAGCGGTAAAGCCCGGAAAGATTACGCCGGTCGGCCCCGCGCCGACGGCAAATCGTCCTGCCGCTCCGGCTGCTCAGCCTCAGCGTCCCGCCGCGCACCAAAACGCTCAGCAGAACAGACCCCAGCAGGCGGGCCAAAATCAGGGTGCGCCCAACCACCATTCCGAAAACCGTATTGTGGATACCCGTTCCTCCCATGTGGAACTGGATCGCTACAATGAAAAATACGACCGTCTGGCTTCTGAAAAGGTCAAAACGGACAATATCGTGCAAAAGCAGAAGCTGACCCAGCGCAGCAGCCAATACCGCGGCAAGCCGAGGAACGCCCGCAGGGAAACGGAATCCGAGCGTCTTCGCCGTATTGCGCTGGAGCGCAAAAACAAGCCGATCACCATACAAATTCCCGAAGAAATTACTGTGAACGAGCTCGCGCTGCGCCTGAAGGCGACTGCGGCCGAAGTCATCAAAAAGCTGATGGCGATGGGCGTATTCGCAACCGTAAACGATACGATTGATTTTGATACCGCGTCACTGGTAGCGATGGAATTCCACGCAAAAGTGGAAAAAGAAGTCGTTGTCACCATTGAGGAGCGTATTATAGACGACAGCGAGGACGAGGATGACAATCTGGTTTCGCGCGCGCCGGTCGTCGTGGTCATGGGCCACGTTGACCACGGCAAAACCTCCCTGCTCGACGCAATCCGTCACGCGAACGTCACCGCAACCGAAGCGGGCGGCATCACACAGCACATTGGTGCTTACCAGGTGCCGGTCGGCGACCGTGAAGTCACGTTCCTTGACACCCCCGGCCATGCGGCGTTTACCACCATGCGTGCCAGAGGCGCGCAGGTAACGGATATTGCCGTGCTTGTTGTCGCGGCGGACGACGGCATCATGCCGCAGACCGTAGAAGCAATCAACCACGCGAAGGCGGCGAAGGTTTCCATCATTGTCGCTATCAATAAAATGGATAAACCGGGCGCAAACCCGCAGCATGTCATGCAGCAGTTGACCGAGTATGAGCTTGTACCGGAAGAATGGGGCGGAGACACACCGTGCATTCCGGTATCCGCCGTAACCAAGGAAGGCATCAAGGATCTGCTTGAAATGATTATTCTGGTAGCGGATATGAAAGAACTCCGCGCCAACCCCGACCGTGCCGCAAAAGGAACGGTTGTGGAAGCGCGCCTTGACAAAGGACGCGGCCCGATTGCAACCATGCTGGTACAGAACGGTACGCTTCGCACCGGCGACATTCTGGTTGCGGGCACCTCTGTCGGCCGTGTGCGCGCCATGACCAACGCGAACGGGGAGCGGATTGAAGAAGCCGGGCCGAGCGTTCCTGTGGAAATCACAGGACTTGACGATGTGCCGACCGGCGGCGATATTTTCAATGCCGTTTCCGACGAACGTCTTGCGAGAGAATTGGTCGAGCAGCGCCGCAACGAGCAGAAAGAGGAACTCTTCAATTCCCGTACAAAGGTTACGCTCGACAATCTGTTTGAGCAGATGAAGCAGGGCGATATGAAAGAGCTGCAGATCATTGTGAAGGCGGATGTACAGGGTTCCGTGGAAGCGGTTCGCCAGTCGCTTGAAAAGCTGAGCAATGAAGAGGTTCGCGTAAACGTGATTCACGGCGGCGTCGGCGCGATCAGCGAATCCGACGTGATGCTCGCTTCCGCTTCCAACGCAATTATCGTCGGCTTCAACGTGCGCCCCGACCCGGTTGCGGAAGAAAACGCAAAGCGCGACGGCGTCGACCTGCGCCTGTACCGTATTATCTACGACTGCATCGAGGAAATCGAATCCGCTATGAAGGGCATGCTCGCGCCGAAGTTCCGCGAAATCGCGCTGGGCAAAGCCGAGTGCCGTGAGGTTTACAAAATTACCAATGTCGGCATAATTGCCGGTTCTCACATTACTTCCGGCAAGGTTACCCGCGCGGCGCAGATTCGCGTGGTGCGCGACGGCATAGTCATTACCGAAGATAAGATCGCTTCGCTCCGCCGTTTTAAAGACGACGTCAAGGAAGTGGCAGAAGGCTACGACTGCGGTATCGGCCTTGAGCATTTCAGCGACCTGAAAGCGGGCGACATTTTCGAAGCGTTCATTATGGAAGAATACAGGGACTGATGTAAGTCAGCCCGTGAATATTTGCTGGGAATGACGGCTGCGGAGTGCCGTTTACGTGGCTTTCGGGGCGTTATTCCACTGCAATTCTGATTGTTTAAAACTGGAGGATTATTTATATGGCCAGCCACAAAATGGGACGAATCACCGAAGACATCCGGCGCGAACTGACGGCTATTTTCAGGGAGTTAAAAGACCCGCGCGTGCAGGGATTGATCAGCATTGTCCGCGTGGAGGTCACAAACGATCTTTCCTTCTGCACTGTCTATATCAGTGCCATGGAGGGCATGGAGCGCGCCAAACAGGCGGTTGTCGGGTTGAAATCCGCATCCGGCTTTATCCGCCACGAGCTTGGCGTACGGCTGGATTTACGGCATATCCCCGACCTTCTGTTTAAAGCGACGGATTCCATTGAGTACAGCGCCAACATCAATAAAATGCTCAATGATTTAAGGAGTGACTCTGATGGCGAATCTGAATGAGGCCGCGGATTTTCTGCGCGCCGGCGATTATTTTGTCATCCTGAGCCATATGTTCCCCGACGGGGACACGCTGGGAAGCTCCACTGCGCTCTGTATGGGGCTGCAGCAGCTCGGCAAGCATGCCATGATCCGCTGTTCCGACGGGATCGGCCCGAAATTTCAATATCTTTTCGAAGGTGTAAAAAAGGAAGAGTTTACGCCCCGGCTTGTCGTATCGGTGGATATTGCCGATACGACGCTGTTCGGCGAGCCGCTGTTCAGCGAATACGCGGATTGCGTTGATCTGTGTATTGACCACCATCTTTCGAACTCCTGCTTTGCAAAGCAGTGCTGGATCGACCCGAAGTCGGCGGCGACCTGCGAAATGATTTTTCATCTGCTCAAGCAGCTCGGCGTGGGAATTGATCAACCGATTGCCGCCAGCGTTTATACCGGAATCACCACGGACACGGGCTGCTTTAAATATGCCAACGTAACCCCCGTCACCCACCGGGTTGGGGCGGAGCTGTTGGAAACGGGCATCAATGCGGCTGATATCAACCGCAGAATGTTCGACACGAAGAGCCGCGCCCACATGGAGATGGAACGGCGTATTGCGGATACGATCGAATACTATGATCACGATCGGATTGCCGCGATTGTGATTACACAACAGATGATTCAGGAAACCGGCGCGACGGACGACGACATTGACGGCCTTTCGGCCATTCCGCGCCAGATTGAGGGCGTGCTGATCGGGATTACCGTTCGGGAGAAAGTGAACGGCGATTTTAAAATTTCGCTGCGCGCGCAGCGGCCGGTCAATGCTTCCGAAATCTGCGCCCAATTCGGCGGCGGCGGTCACGCCGGCGCGGCGGGGTGCACGTTCAGTACGCCGCTGAAAGAAGCAAAGGCACAGATTATTCAAGCTGCTGAGGACTATTTGAAGAAATTAAATCAGTGAATGACTGAAGCGCAGGGGGAAATTATTTGGATGGCGTGATCGTATTGGATAAGCCGCAGGACTTTACCTCGTTCGATGCAGTTGCGGTGATGCGGCGGCTGAGCGGTCAGCGGAAAATCGGGCATACCGGCACACTTGACCCGATGGCGACAGGTGTGCTGCCGTTGCTGTTGGGCAAGGCAACCCGCGCCGCGTCCCTTTTGGACGACACGGACAAGGAGTATGAGGCGTCGTTCCGGTTCGGCACGGCGACGGACACACAGGACAGCACCGGAAAAGTGCTGAAAGAAAGCGGCGTGCCCGTCACCCGGGAACAGCTGGAATCGGTTCTGCCCCTGTTTCGGGGCGATATTCTGCAAATTCCGCCGATGTATTCGGCGGTGCAGAAGAACGGGCAGCGGCTTTACGACCTTGCGCGGCAGGGGATTGAGGTGGAGCGCGAACCCCGCCCGATTACGGTGTACAAGCTGGAGCTTAAGGAGTACGACGAGCCGACCCGCAGCGGCAGCTTTACCGTACGCTGCTCCAAAGGTACTTATATCAGAACGCTCTGCGCGGATATCGGCGAGCGGCTGAACGCATATGGAATGATGACCGCGCTGCGCCGAACCGTCGCTTCCGGCTTTACGCTGGCGGATGCGGTCACGCTGGAGCAGGCAAGGGCGCTTTCCGAGCAGGGTACGCTCGCTCAGCGGGTGCTGCCGGTGGAACGGCTGTTTGAAACCCGCCTCGTGCTGCGCGTTACACAGGCGCAGGCACAGCGCTTTTCGAACGGCGGGGCATTAAGCCTTAACCGCACCGCAATCGCGGGGACGGACGAAGACGGCATGGGTTACCGCGTGGTTTCCCCGCAAGGGGAGTTCCTTGGCCTGGGGGAAGTGCATCTTGCCGAACAGGAGCTGAAAATACTTCGGCTTTTCTGCCGGGGGAACAGCGGAGATTGAATACGGCGTTCTTGCTGTTAGTTATGATGGGGGCATCATGAAGATATATGATCAGTTAACGCCATGCGGCGGCGAATCCGCCGTTGCGCTGGGCAATTTCGACGGTTTGCACCTGGGACATCAGAAAGTGATTGCGTCCGCGGTCGCGGAAAAGAAGAATGGACTGGTGCCGACGGTTTTTACATTTACGGGTAATCCGCAGGAGGACCTGAGCGGCCGGACAGGCGGCGACCTGATTACACAGGAGCAGAAGATTGCCCTGCTGGAAGAATTGGGCGTGGAGCAGCTCTACCTGCTGAATTTTGCCGTGCTGAAAGATTTGACCGCAGAGGATTTTGTTTCGCGGGTGCTTTCCGGCGTCTGCCGTGCAAAAGCGGTTTGCTGCGGCTTTAACTTCACGTTTGGGCGGGGCGGCAGTGCCGGAAGCCCAGAACTGGAAGCGCTGTGTGCACAGCGTGGAATTCAGACGGAGGTCGCCGGCGCTGTGCTGTCCGGCGGCGAGCCGGTCAGCTCCACACGGATTCGCGGCCTGATTGCCATGGGCAATATGGAGCAGGCGGCGCAGCTTTTGGGCAGACCGTACAGCTATGTGTCGGAGGTTGTGCACGGCAAGCGCCTTGGACGCGAGCTCGGCACGCCTACGCTCAATCAGGCGATCCCCGAAAATCTGATTTTGCCACGCTTCGGCGTTTATATTTCCAAGGTGTTTTTCAACAGCATGGAGTACGCCGGGGTCACGAACGTAGGGGTCAACCCCACGGTCGGGGGAGAAAAAGCGCGGGCGGAAACATGGATGCCCGATTACAGCGGGCCGGATTTTTACGGTGAAACCGTGCGCGTCGACTTTGTGAAATTTCTTCGCCCCGAGGTCCGCTTTCCCGGGTTACCGGAGCTGAAAGCGGCAATCCTAAAGGATGGGGAAGACGCGCGAATTTATTTTGCGCAGGCCGGCGCGTAAATTGCGTTTTGGGAAAAGTGTTCCCCGCCCGAAGCTGCGGGCAAGAATCCTGTTTACAAAGCTGATCTTGCGTGCTATAATAAACTTCGTATCCATGCCCCTTTCCCGGATAGCGGAACAAGCCCCGCACGGGGATTTCACCGGCCGCTTTCTGCGATTGAGGGTAAATTTATAAAAGGTGGAAATACCATGTTAAAAGAAGAAAAAACCGCGATTATCAAAGAGTATGCCGTTCATGAGGGCGACACCGGTTCCCCGGAAGTTCAGGTTGCCGTGCTGACAAAGCGCATTAATGACCTGACCGATCACCTCAGAACCCATCAGAAGGATCACCACTCCCGCCGCGGTCTGCTGAAAATGGTCGGCCAGAGAAGAAATCTGCTGAACTATCTGCAGAACAACGACATTGAGCGGTATCGTGCGCTGATTGCAAGACTCGGCATTCGTAAATAATTTCGGTTATATGGGCAGGCGGCGTCAGCTGCCTGCCTTTAGGCTATTATAACAACGGGAGGAAATGGGATTTTAGCAGTGAAACGAGCTTCCGCGGCGCGGCGGTTGGTTTTATTGCTAAACCTGTTTCCCCGTAAAAAGGATGGAGGAACAGTATGTTTGAAAATTTCAAAGTGTTCAGCACTGATTTTGCCGGACGCCCGTTAGTGGTCGAAACCGGTAAAATGGGGCAGCTTGCAAACGGCGAGTGCCTGATTCGCTACGGCGAAACCGTGGTGCATGTCGCCGTAACCGCTTCCGCGAAACCGCGCGAAGGCGTTGACTTTTTCCCGCTTTCCGTGGATTTTGAAGAAAAGCTTTATTCGGTCGGACGCATTCCGGGTTCCTACCTGAAACGGGAAGGCCGCCCGAGCGACAAGGCCGTTTTGGTTTCCCGCGTGATTGACCGCCCGATTCGCCCGCTTTTCCCGAAGGATATGCGCAACGATGTTTCTGTAGTCTGCACCGTCATGGCGGTTGACCACGATTGTTTGCCCGAAATCGCGGCGATGGTCGGTACGTCCATTGCGCTCAGCATTTCCGACATTCCGTGGAAAGGCCCTATCTCCGGTGTTTCCGTCGGTTATGTGGACGGCGAGTACGTCATTAACCCCACCTCCGCGCAGCGCGCGGTCAGCCAGATGGCGGTGACGGTTGCGTCAACCGATTCCCGTATCGCCATGATTGAAGCGGGCGCGAACATCGTGACCGATGAAGTCATGTACGACGCGATTATGGCGGGTCATGAGGCAAACCAGAAAATCATTGCGTTCATCAAGGGGATTCAGCAGGAAATCGGAAAGGCGAAATTCAGCTACCCCAGCAATGAGCCGGACGAAGAAATGCTCGGTGCCATTAAGGCTTTTGCAACGGAAGACGTAAAGGCCGCGCTGGATACGGACGACAAGACCGTGCGCGACGAGCGCCTGAAGCCGATTTACGCAAAGGTGCATGAGAAATTCGACGAGATTTACCCCGATCAGGCGGCAAAGATCGACGAGTGTATGTACCGCACGCAGAAATATATTGTACGCCGCTGGCTGCTCGACGAGCAGAAGCGTGTGGATGGGCGCAAGATGGACCAGATGCGCCCGCTTGCCGCCGAAGTTGACCTGCTGCCCCGGGTACACGGTTCCGGGATGTTTACCCGCGGCCAGACACAGGTTCTGACGGTCGCCACACTGGGCCCTGTCAGCGAAGGCCAGCTTTTGGACGGCATTGACGAAGAGGAAAGCAAGCGTTATATCCACCATTACAATTTTCCGTCCTACTCCGTCGGGGAAACGAAGCCGAGCCGCGGCCCGGGCCGCCGTGAAATCGGTCACGGTGCACTTGCCGAGCGCGCACTGGTTCCCGTTATCCCTCCTGTGGAGGAATTCCCCTACGCCTACCGCCTGGTTTCCGAAGTCCTGTCCTCCAACGGCTCCACTTCACAGGCTTCCATCTGCGGCTCCACGCTGGCGCTCATGGCTGCCGGTGTGCCGATTAAAGCACCTGTTGCCGGTATCTCCTGCGGCCTCATCACCGAAGGCGAGCGCTGGATGACCATGGTCGACATTCAGGGTCTGGAAGATTTCTTCGGTGATATGGACTTTAAGGTCGGCGGAACCAAGGAAGGCATTACCGCAATCCAGATGGATTTAAAGATTGACGGCCTTACCCCGGAAATGGTGAAGGAAGCGCTTGAAAAAACGCACAAGGCCAGAAATTATATTATTGATGAAATTATGCTCAAGGCAATTCCGGAGCCGCGCAAGGAGCTTTCCAAGTACGCGCCGAAAATGCTTTCCACGAAGATTCCAGTTGACAAGATTCGTGAAGTAATCGGCACCGGCGGCAAGGTCATTCAGAAAATCTGTGCCGAGTGCCAGGTCAAGGTTGACGTTCAGGAAGACGGAAATATTTATGTTTCCGGCATTGACGCGGAAAACTGCAAACGCGCACTGACCATCATTGATACGATTGTCAACGATCCCGAGCCGGGTTCCTTCTACAAAGGAAAGGTAACCCGCATCATGGATTTCGGCGCATTTGTTGAAATTGCCCCCGGCAAGGAAGGCCTTGTCCACATTTCCCGTCTTGACGTAAAGCGCACCGAAAAGGTGACGGACGTTGTCAACCCCGGCGATGAGATTACCGTCAAGGTGCTTGAAGTCGATGACAAGGGCAGGCTGAACCTTTCCCGCCGCGACGCGCTGATTGAGCTGGACGGCCTTGTCCCGGAAAACGAAATTTCCGACGCACCCCGCCGCCCGGCGCCACGCCGTGACAATTTCCGCCGCGACGACCGCCCGCGTGAGGAGCGTCCCCGCGGGAGCAACGGCTTTATTCAGAATACGAATAAACCCCGCGAATAAGCTTTGATTCTCCGGCAGCCGCCCGTATTTCGGGCGGCTGCTTTTTACAATAAGCATATTTTTACGCTCCACGAAGCTGAATTTGGAGTATTTTCCTTTTTTAGAGTGGCTAAAATGATGAGATTTCCCGAAATTTTAATTTTAGATTTGAGGTATGATGAAGTCTTGCCCTCAGGCCGGGCGGGCCCATACTTTTGCTGCGTCCGAAAGTATGCAAAGGGGCGCAGTGTGTGCACGGAGTGCACACCGGTGGATTTGGAAGGCCAAGAGGGGCTCCATAAATCCTCCCTGCACCCCCAAGTATCCCCAAGGAGATATTGGGCGCGGATACTTTTGCTATTCTCATTGACGGCATTGGATTTGGCCTTATTGGATACCCCGCCTGGCATTTTATTTATTTATGATTTATAATAGAAGGCAGAAAAATAGAAAGATGGGAATCATTTGTTTACTGATATCATATGGGACTTTGACGGAACACTGTTTGATACCTACCCAGCAACGGCCAAAGCATTTCAAAAAGCCCTGCGGGTGTATCACATTGAAGAAGCGAGCAGCACGATACAAGATTACCTCAAGATTTCGGAAGGATATGCCGTGGCGCACTTTAAAAAAGAATATGCGCTGGACGACCGTTTTGACGACGTTTATGATGCCTGTAAACGAGCGATTCCGTTTGAGGATGTAAAACCGTTTCCGTATGCGGCCGAGGTGTGCGCGCAAATTGCCGCTTCGGGCGGGCGCAATTACATGATCACCCACAGGGGCGGTTCAACACTGACACTTCTGGGGTATTACGGAATGATGCCCAGCTTCACGGAGGTGGTCACCAAGCGCTATGGCTTTGCGCGCAAGCCAAACCCGGAAGCCTTTCTGTATCTGATTGACAAATACCAAATGGACAGGTGCTCAGTAATGGTCGTTGGGGACAGGGATTTGGAAATTCTGGCAGGAAAGGCGGCGGGCATCTCAACCTGCCTGTATAATACGAACGGAATTGTCCCTTCGGAGGAGCCTGATTTTCATATTGAATCTTTGAATAACTTACTGGATATCATTCATCGGTAAATGAACGAAATTACTGACTGGAGGCATTTTATGAAAAATATTGTAATCGAAAGCATCCTTTCCCGCAGGAGTGTACGAAATTTTAAGCAGGAGCAGATCAGGGACGAGGAGCTGAACCAGATTCTGCAGGCCGCCGTGTGGGCGCCCAGCGGCAGCAACAGCCAGAGCTGGCTGTTTACCGCCGTGCAGAACCCGGAAATTCTGGCGGAACTGAACGCACTGCTGTGCCGGGGCTTTCGGGAATGGCAGCCCGGCGAGCACGAGTACGCCGCAAAGCTAGGCGCGAAAAAGCGCGCGGAGCACGCGGACGCAAACTTCCTGTACCACGCGCCGACTTTGGTGATCGCTTCCAACGTGCCCGATTACGCGAACGCCATGGCGGATTGCTCCTGTGCGCTCCAGAATATTTTTCTTGCGTCGTACTCACTGGAAATCGGCTCCTGCTGGATTAACCAGTTTACCTGGCTGAACGATTACGCGCCCCTGCGGGAAAGGCTGGCTGAGTTGGGACTTCCGAAAGAGCATGTCATCTGCGGCGCCGCCGCGCTCGGCTACCCGAACGGGGAAGCGCCGAAGCCGCCGGTGCTGCCGGTGCGCAAGGAAAATACGGTTCATATCATCCGCTAAACAAAGAAGTCATTGCAAAATGAATTTTTATTCATTTTGCAATGACTTCTTTTTTCGCAGATAGTTCTTCAAACCTGCCGGAAAGTATGCTATAATTTGCTTAATTCAATCAGAATCGGGGAGCGTACGGCATGTCGTCTATTACACAGGCAAAACGAATTGTGATCAAGGTAGGAACCTCTACACTGACTTATGAAAACGGGCGCATGAACCTGCGCCGCATGGAAGCGCTCTGCAAGGTGCTGACCGACCTGCAGAATTCCGGCAAGGAAATTGTTCTGGTCACGTCGGGCGCAATCGGCGTCGGTGTGGGCAAGCTCGGTTTAACGGAGCGCCCGCAGGAAACGGAAAAAAAGCAGGCGGTCGCCGCGGTCGGCCAGTGTGAACTGATGTTTACCTATGATAAGCTGTTCGGCGAATACAACCGCATTGTGGCGCAGGTGCTTTTAACCGCCGACGTTATACAGAATGAACATAACAAGAAAAACACCGAAAATACATTTAATGAATTAATAAAGATGGATATCATTCCGATTGTCAACGAGAACGACTCCGTCGCCATTGACGAGCTGGTGGGCAGCAATTTCGGCGACAACGATACGCTCTCCGCCACGGTGGCGAAGCTGGTCGACGCCGATCTGCTGGTCATTCTGACCGATATCGACGGGCTGTACGACGCGAATCCGCGTATCAACCCCGATGCAAAGCGGATTCCCTATGTGACGGAGGTAACGGACGAAGTGCGCGCGCTCGCGGGCGGCACCGGCTCCAACCGGGGCACAGGCGGCATGAGTACAAAGGTAAACGCCGCCGGAATCGCGAATGGGGCGGGAATCTGCTGCTGTGTGATGAGCGGTGCCGACCCCAAAACGCTGTACCGACTTTTTGACGGGGAACAAATTGGGACAGTTTTCGGTGCGAAGAAGCAGTAAAATAGTGTTAGGGCGCAAAGCCCGCTATATCAGTAAGAAATCAAAGGCTTGTTTAGTCAATAAATTTATGAAAACATCCAAGAAAATGGAGATTGGTTTTGTTTTCAAATTAATTGACTATAATACGGGGGTGGCAGTATGACCGAATTGGAAATTATGGGGAAAAAGGCGAAGAATGCCGCGCGCACGCTGTCCGCGGCCGGTACGCTCAAAAATAAAGCCCTTTGCGCGATTGCGGACGCGCTCACAGCGCGGCAGGATGAAATTCTGGCGGCAAACGAGGCCGATGTTTCCGCCGCCCGGGAAAGCGGCATGAGCAATTCCCTGCTTGACCGTCTTACGCTCAACCCCGAACGGGTACAGGGCATGACGGAGGGTGTGCACGCGGTCGCGGCGCAGAGCGACCCCATCGGAACCGTGGTGGTCGGAAGCGTGCGCCCGAACGGTCTTAAAATCGAACAGGTTCGCGTGCCGCTCGGTGTGATCGGCATCATTTATGAAGCAAGGCCGAACGTGACCGCCGACGCAGCTGCGCTCTGCCTGAAAGCGGGCAACGCGGTGATTTTGCGCGGCGGCAAGGAAGCGATCCGCTCCAACCGCGTTATTATGGAGATCATGCGCGCCGCGGTGGAAACTGCCGGGCTGCCGAAAGACAGCCTTCAGCTCGTGCAGAATACCGACCGCTCTTCCTCTGTGGAAATGATGCAGCTGACGGAGTACCTCAACGTGCTGATTCCGCGCGGCGGCAGGGGGCTGATTCAGTCAGTGGTGCAGAATTCCCGCGTACCGGTTATTGAAACCGGCTCGGGAAACTGCCATGTATATGTGGACGACTCTGCCGATATTGCCATGGCAGCGGATATTATCTATAACGCGAAAACCTCCCGCCCGTCGGTGTGCAACGCGATTGAGACCATCCTTGTCCATAAGGATATTGCACAGCGGGCACTGCCCGCGATTAAGGAAAAGCTGGACGTCAAAAAAGTGGAGCTGCATGGCTGCGAACGCACGCGCGCCATTTTAGGGGACAGCGTGATTCCCGCTACGGAAGAGGACTGGGCGACGGAATATCTTGATTATATTCTTGCCGTCAGGGTTGTGGACAGCTTTGAGGAAGCAGTGGAGCATATCGCGCGGTATTCGACCGGGCACAGCGAGGCGATCGTGACCGGCAGCTATGAAAACGCCCGCCGCTTTACCGAACAGGTGGACAGCGCGGCCGTTTACGTCAACGCTTCCACGCGCTTTACGGACGGCGGAGAGTTCGGAATCGGCGCGGAAATCGGCATTTCCACGCAAAAGCTGCATGCGCGCGGCCCGATGGGCGTAAATGAACTGACTTCTACAAAATTCATCGTGACCGGCAGCGGTCAAATACGATAAGAATGGGGCGGGCTTCATGAGCAGGAAGAAAAACAAGAGTATCAGCGGATTTTCCGCCGATTACCGTGACATCTATGAAAAGCCGTCGGAAAACGAAATGGTTGACCCCATTGCGGCCGAGGAGCAGAGCGAGGATTTTCTGCCCGACCCGATGGACGACCCCGATGAGGAACTGCTAACGAAGTGGTGGGGGGGGGGGGGCGCCGGCGGGCGCCCCCC
>JAEZGM010000021.1 GCA_023416955.1 Bacillota bacterium
ACACAGTGCATTTTTATTTGTACCCCGGCTCGTTCCGTCAGCATTCTCATACACATCCCACTGCTTTTTCCTTGCCTACATTATACCATTTTTACCTTTCCTTCTGGTACTTTGTCAACACCTCGAAGTTAGCCCGAAGTTGTGGAAATGCTTGTCCGAAAGGTCAGCAAACAAAAAGACACCTATCCGAGAAAACCTCGAACGGTGTCGTATGAAAAATAGGCGCAGAAGCCGCCCATCTTTTGATATGCTTTTTTTAAATTGTATAGCCTTAGAACATCAGCTATGCCAAGCCGTCACGTAATGTGGCGGCCCTTCATGAACGATCGAAAACGGCTTTGTATACATGGAATCCCTCCATTTCCAAAGCCGCTCTATCTGGAAAAGGACTCACCTATCATAACCCTGCAATTTCCTTTTTGCAGAGAAAAGCGGCGGCTTTGATTGATATTTCAAAACCGCCGCTTGCAATCAGCTGCGCTTCAGCGCGTATTCTTATTCCGCCGCACAGGCAACGGTTTACATCATTACACCAAGATATTATTTATATAAATAATCGTACAGCGAGCCGCCTTTTGAATTGATTTCCTCGACTTCTTTTTCTGTCATCTCAGCCATTCCAACGACTTTATTAGTCTGCGGGTCTCTGACCGCTTTAATATAAACAACATCGCCTGTATGGTCGCTATCATAAGAAAAACTGCTGTAAGGTTTACCGTTCCAAACATTATCATCAAAGAAAGCTGCTACTCTTTTCCCATCGTAAAAGTAACGGTCAATAGTTTTATCATACGTGAAATAATCGGGATAGTTTTCCTCACCTCTATTAGTGGCGAAAGTATATGGAGGGAGTTCATCACTTTCTCCCGGAACGCTCGCGCTGTTCGAAAGGCTGCTTTCGCCTGCTTTTGTTACCACATCAGCGCCTGCTACTGTGGTCGCAAATACCGTTGTAGTACCAGTGACCAAAACGAGGGCCACAACGATACTTAACATAGTAGTTTTCTTCGTTTTCATAATAGATACAATCCTTTCTTCAATAGCATTTTTACTAAAATGGTTTACAAGAGGGGTTAGACCACTCTTGGTTTCCTCCATGCAGACCAGCATAGAGGCATAGGCAGACTTCATTGTTTCTCCGAATGTCCGCACCACCGCTTCATCACAGGATAATTCAATGTCGCGGTTCGCCAGTACATACATCACCCATACAAAAGGATTGAACCAATGCACACATACGGCGGCGGTCAGCACCAACTTTGTCAGCGTGTCAAAGCGCCGGATATGCGTAAACTCATGGGTTAAGATATACCGGAGTTTCGTTTCGTTCGTCCAGTCGGTTACCTTTGGGAGAAGTATCACGGGATGGAATACGCCATAAGTCAACGGGGCCTTGATACGGTCGCTTTGCCGTATTTGCACAAACCGACGCAAGGTGTGTTCACGTAGCCATCGTGCTGAAAAGTCATTTTCAACCGACAGGGACATTTTGAACTCTCTGCGGCACTTGATATAGGCTATGATGAAAAACAACGCACAGGCACACATTCCGATAATCCAGGCAATCTCAAAAGGTGAAATAGGTACGGTTGATGCGCCAACTCTAATAGGCTCTCCTATTTCGGGCATATTCGTCATATTGGGGACGCCCGTCATTCCTCTAGGAGAGGATAGGGCTGTTCTTTCAAACATACGCTTTGCCATATTAAGCCCCGTATAAAAGCTGAAACGGGACGGAATGGAAAACGGTACGAGCAAGCGGCAAATCACAACGCCCCACAACACAAGAAATGTCTTTTTGGGCAGCTTATGCAGGGCAAGGGCACGAATCATCACAACCGCCACAATCAGAACAGATGCGGAAAGACTCATTTGAAAGATGTTCATAGTTACCGCCTCATTTCAAATTGCTGACAAGTTGCTTCAGCCTTTCGATTTCCTCAGTGGATAGGTTTTTCCTGTTCAAAAGGGAAGCGAAAAGTAAATCCGTAGAACCGTCAAATACCTTGTTCACCAGTTCCGTCGTTTCCTGCTCCTGTACCTGCTCTTTGGCGATTAAGGCATGGCATAGAAAATTCGGTTCCCTGCGCTCAATCGCACCTTTACCAATGCACCTTTTGATAAGCGTATAAGTAGTATTCATGTTCCAGCCAGTCAGCTCTTTGAGAATATCCGAAATTCTCTTGGCTGTGGTATCACCTTCTTTCCAAAGAACGTCCATAACTTTTAATTCGGAATCGAACAGCTTGATTTCCATATTAACAACCTCCTAACTACCGCGGTAGTTTTTGTCGACATGTTTATACTACCACAGTCGTTTTTCGCTGTCAACACTACCGTAGTAGTTTTTAAAATGTTTTGAATGAGTGCTTATACATTTTCCATCAGTTGGCTGTCTATCACGTCGTTTTAATGTCGGTACTTGCTTCCTTATGAGCACTGCCCATTGTCCGGATTTTTCAAACGCCTGAAATTTGAAGTACGCTCAGCATCACTTCAATCTTCACACTATTTAATTTGATAATCATTTGCGTACAATCATCCGGCGCAGGACGGATAGAGGGAGCCTAGTAAGATTATTTTGTAAAGTTATATTCATCTTTTAATATCCGCATCATTATAAAATCGCTGAACGATCCGTTATAAAAATAGCCTTGTTCCTGAATGCCCTCTTGTATAAATCCGATTCGTTTATAAAACGTAAGTGCCCGCGTATTTAATCCTACTACCCCGATGGCCACGCGGTTCATATTGTAATGACGAAACGCCCTTTCAAGCATTAAACGTACCGCTTCACCGCCATATCCTTTGTTCTGATCGTCGGGGTTGGGAATAATAATCGACATGTCTGTACAATGCCAATGGGGCCACATGCGAAGCAGTCCTGTTTCTCCAACGATTCTACCAGATAAATCAGTTACCGCATAAAAATCACGGTTTGCTTCTTCCGGCTTTTGGATTGCTTCTAATTCAGCTTCCAGTGTTGTTGGCTGCACAAATCCGCACTGAAACATAACCTCCGGCTGATTATACCAATGTGCGAAAAAAGCTGCGTCTTCGTCACGCAATGCCCGTAAAATAACATTGTTGCCAATAATAGCTTCTTTCATTTGTCGTGCATCCTCCAAGACCATGTAAAATATTTGTCAATTTCTCTTTTTTATATCCTCTATAAATGTATTTGTAAGCATTTGAGCTTTTATAAAAGATTCGGAATTGTAATGACTGGAAAACCTGTCGCAAAAGCCATGCTCACCAGCGAATATTACCATAGACGTGTTCTTTTGCTGCTTCGGTGTAAGCACTAAATCATGGGGATCAAAAGACGGTTCTTGTTCCGCAAATATCAAAAGAAACGGGCATTTTGGAATAACCTCAAGATAATCCCGTATTCGTGAACCATAATAGCCGATCACCCCATCACATACTCCAAATGCTGAGCATCTCCATGCAATCGTAGCGCCGATACTATACCCAACAAGAAAAATTGCCCGATATTGTGTTCTTAATTGCTCCAGAAGTTTCAACAGCTTTATGTGTACATCAAAACCGATTTCCGTTTTGAAATGGTCATAGGCCGCTTGCTGCTGCGAATATTCAAACGGTTCAGCTTTACGAATGAGATTTGGGCAATATACGTCATATCCTGAATTGCTGTACCGATCACAGACTTCTACTATGTGCGGATTTATACCATATATCTCATGTAGAATAACAACAGCCCTATCAGAACCATTTTTATGAACAATCAAACCGTTTTTCCTCCCTCCTAATATAAAGACATTTATAAAAAAGCAAGTGCTTACTTTTTTTGATAAATAGTTTTAGATACCTGTGTTTGAAGATAATCACGATTAAACAAATACGAGCTTTCCGTAGAATAAGATAAATCATTACTTTCATCCAATATGCTGACAAAGATGTTTTTTCCATCGGCAATCATATTGCGGATGCTTCCGGAAGAGGACAGTACCAATTGAACCTGTGACAGCTTGCTGCCATCACCGTTCATAAAATAGTAGCTGTTGCTTTCACGGACAAAAAAGAGTGCAGAATCATTTGACTTGCTGCCATTTACTACGCGCAGTCCCAAAGAGTCAAATATTTTTTCAGCTCCATCGTTGTTGATTGCCGCAATATAGCCACGGTCAGAGAAATCTCTAAAATATAAGAAATGATAAAAAGCATTAAACTGCACAAGTCCATTTTGACTTATCGCTTCTTTTAGAGTATCGCTTAATTGAATCGTATCTGTAAGCGCCCCGCTTTCACAATCGTAGATTTCAATACAAAAATCCGTATCCATACCATCCAATTTTTCAGCAACAGTAAAAACTTTATTATTATAGCACGAAAGAGCAACAATACTGTCTTGATTGCTTTCTTTCAGTATAAATTCCAGCAATTCTTTGTTTTTATCGTTGTATTTGTAAATTAGAGAACGATTGGTATTATCCGCATTCTTATCCCTTACCAGAAGATAAACATCCGTAGATGTGACAGAAATATAGTCTATGGCTTCCGATCCGCCGACGACAGGGATAGCTTCAAGCGTATCCTTTGATAGATCAATTTTAAGCAGCTGATGCTCCATATTGTTTAAGGTAACTGGCATATAGGCAGCATTACCCACACACACAGGTATCCCTTGCGAAATGTAGAATTGTTTAACAGTTCCAATCTCTTTTTGTACTTCTGTTCCGATATTAAATCGCCCAAAGGTCATGTTTCCGTCAGGCGACAGGGAGGTATATAAAACATCGTCATCATATAGCAGCGCCGGGGAATATTCTTTTAGCCCATCTACTTTCTTGATGAGATTTTGCTCCGCAGGCATTTTGCTATTTGAACATGCGGTTATGGTAAAGGCAAATAATAATGAAATTATTATTAACCCTATTTTATTAACCCATTTCATAAATCTTCTCCAATCTGATATGGACGTCCGATTATGTTCATAATGTCATATAGCGTTTTATTTTATACATCGATACAATTTTGTGTTTGTCCATTCTTTTTCAAGGGTAATTTGACAAAATCCTGCTTCTTTTATCAATGACACTTCACTTTTATAAGTCAACGGGACATCAATATGCAAACTTCCAAATGGCAAGTTTTCGCAAGAATAGCTGCTTTCAGCAAAGGTAAATCTTTGTAATTCTTCTTCCATACTCTTTGACATAAGATCTCCGTTAATAAATACGCCGCTCGGTAAAAGACAACCGTGAATTTTACGGAATATTTCTCTTTTTTGCTCAACGTTAAAATGATGTAATGTATAGCATGTAAGTACAATATCAAAGCAATCATTTCCGAAATCAAAATCCAAAATAGAGGCACAAATTGTTTCTAAGCTCATGCTTCTATAAAATGTTTTCTTATGTAATTCAGCTAACATTTTTGGTGAGATGTCAACAGCTACCACATCAGACTCAAATTTTATGTGTTCAACTTCAAGCCCCGTGCCACATCCTAAAATGAGAATTTTTTGCTTGTTAGCACATTTATCGAACTGTTTTTCAATTTCATCATAAAATTCAGTCGTTCCCAACTGGTTTAGCACATGTTCATCATGAATTTTTGCTTCTTCATTGAAATAATCTATAATCTTTTTCATTTTGCACCTTCTCATAATATAAATAACGTGAATGCCAAACGAACATCCGATTATGCTCAACTTGCGTAATTGCAAAGATTACAAATCATTATATACTCTTGCTCGTTTTCGTCCAATATCTCAAATCCTACTTTTTGATACATTTTTGCGGCGTAGTTGTCTTTTTGAACAGAAAGAGATGTTTTTGAATAGCCCTTAGAGTGTAAGTATTCTAACATTTTTCGCATCAATGCTGTTCCAATCCCTTTACCGCGATACTGTGGATAAATTGATATTGCAAACTCTGGAATATCATCATCAATATGACCGAAGGCTTTAATACAACGAACCCAAACAGCACCAACAATTTTCTTATCAAGTTCTGCAACGAAACAATAGTCATCCTTTTTAGAACCAAATTCATTAACATAAATCCATATAGATGGGTCTTGAATAATAGTTCTTGGCACCAAATTGTTTGCGTCTTTTTGAAAAATCGCTTCATATAAAAAATCAGTAAGCAATATAATCTCATTATTATTAATAGGTCTAATATTCATTTTTTCGTTACTACCTTTCTTGCAGCTAATATAAATAATACAAATAAATCCATATGTATTATAATTCGAATATTTTCATTAGCTTCATAAGCTTAACGTACATCGGGCGAAGTTGCCCGATGTGCCGTACTTTACCAGCTGTTGTGCTCCGCCTTGTTCCACGCTATGAAAAACTCATCTATGGAAGCGTATCGGGCAGCCCTGTTAACGGAAACTGCTTTCAACACAGTATCATAACGCGACTTGCTTAATTCCCATTTCTCAAACGAGCAGGGGGCGAAAGCATTTTTCTTGTATCTTCGCTGTATGTCTGCATCTGTGAAATTGCCGAAAAAATCAAATATCAACGCTCCAAGTGTATATACATTTGGAGCTTCGTCAATTACAGCGCCGTGTATATATTCTTCCGGGGCTTTCAGTCTCTTTGTTCCAAAAAAGTTCTCGCCCATATCATTTATTGCCGGCTTTTTTCTGAAAAAATCAATGTCGCATATGGTTGTGGTATCGGTTGAAAAATCGTATAGTATGCTTCCGTCATAAAAATCTACAGCGACATAGTTCCTTTTTGCGACAGTGGATAAAAAGGAAAATAACACTTCCACGGACTTAATCCTTTTTTCAAGCGGCAACTGCTTAAATCGTTTGGCAGGCGGCACTATTTGAGGATTATTATGATATTTCTCAAAATTCCAATAATCAAATAAGCAATCACCCTCTGCCCATTTGAATATAGTGATATAAATTTCTCCAAGAGAATAGTAATTCACCAGTTCAATTAAGTTTGGATGTTTTATATCCTCGTATATAAGCATTGCTTTTTTTAATGAAGCAACAGCTTCTTCCGGTGTTCTGGCTGATTCAATGGTTTTTAATCCTGCCACTTTAACAAAATATCTTTCTTTGCCGTTATCAATACCGAAACTAATGTTACCGGAATCATTTTGCGAAAATACACAGAAAACCTTACCCAATAAATTGAGCCATGAAAAATCATGCCATTCTTTCATTTGAAACTCAATATTGCCCAAATTAATACTAACCATCATTTCCTCCATATACCTGCTCTACGGTCCGCTATATTTTCTATATTTGCGCAGTAGGGTGCACAGCACTGCCTGTGCGTAACACCTATTTCCCCGTGATAATATTACCCTTAAAGTTAAGAGTTGAGGTTGCTTTACATCTTTTCATATGTTATAATATATAATTATAACATAATAACATATTATAAGCAAGGAGAATACTATGCACTCACCAGCATTAACGATAGGAGAACGCCTGAAAACAATACGGACAAGCAGGAATCTTACATTAGATGATGCCGCAAAGCTCACGGCCGTCAGCAAGCCCATGCTTGGCCAGATTGAAAGAGGGCAATCCTCTCCTACAATTACGACCCTTTGGAAGATTGCGACGGGTCTAAAAGTGCCGCTATCTTCTTTTCTGGAAGAGCAGAAAGCCGAATACAGCGTGGTGGATTGGCAGTCAAAGGACGCTATTGTGGAAGAGAACAAGGGTATGAGAGCCTATACGCTTTTCCCTTACAATCCCATTCAAAATATGGAGATTTTCTACATTGAGTTTGACGCAGGCTGTCACCATCCGTCTGAAAAGCACCTGGACGGCGTGGAGGAATACATTTTTGTAGTACAAGGTAAGTTGGAGCTGGTCATCGACACGAAAACAGTTGTCCTACAGGAAAAGCAAGCCATCCGTTTTTGCGCGAATGTATTCCATGCGTATAACAATCCCTACGAAAATCAATGCAATGTGTATAACATGATTTTCTACCCCAAAGCGTGAAAGAAGGATAAAACGATGTATGAACTGACACAGGTTGGAGAAAGAAGCTATTATATCAATTGCCCGGCTAAAATCGGCGTTTATCGTGTGAACGACAGAGAGGTGTATTTAATTGACAGTGGAAACGACAAGGATGCAGGAAGAAAGGTTCGCCAGATTTTAGACCGGAATGGCCGGCATCTGAAAGGCATTCTGAATACGCATTCCAATGCCGACCACATCGGTGGAAATCAGTATTTGCAAAAGCAAACAGGCTGTAAGGTTTTCGCGAACGGAATCGAGCGGGATTTTACCAATCATCCGATTCTGGAGCCGTCCTTTTTGTACGGCGGATACCCATGTAAGGAGCTGCGGCATAAGTTTTTGCTGGCGCAGGAGAGCAACGCGCAGGAGCTTTCCGAGCCTGATTTCCCGAACGAAGTCAAAGTTATCCCGCTGCCAGGACATTTTTTTGATATGGTGGGGTTCCGCACACCGGATGATGTCGTTTTTCTTGCGGACTGCCTCAGCAGCAAAGAAACGCTGGATAAGTACGGAATCCCGTTTATCTATGATGTTGATGCCTATCTGAAAACACTGAGCAATGTTGAAGCAATGGAAGCCTCCATGTTTGTACCCGCACATGCCGATGCTGCGGACAATATCAAGGAGCTGGTGCAGTACAACCGGAAAAAGGTTCTTGAAATCGCGGAATACATTGTCTCCTTTTGCGAAACGGCACAAACCTTTGAGGATATCTTGCAGAGGCTGTTTCAGCAATATCACCTGACCATGAATTTTGAACAGTATGTGCTGGTAGGCAGCACCATTCGCTCCTATCTGTCATGGCTCAAGGACACGGGAAAATTAAGCGTTCGGTTTGAAGATTGTAAAATGCTTTGGGAAAAGGAGAATCCTCATAGTGAAGGAAAAAGTGAAGATATCCTATATAGAAAACTCATTACAATATGAAGATTATTGTAATTTAAGGCAACGTGTTGGATGGAATAATTGGTCTAAAGAACAGACAATTCGTGCCCTGAAAAATAGCTTATATGATATTGTCGCAGTTGACGATGGTGTCATCGGTATGGGGAGGCTATTAGGTGACGGACTGTATTACATTATTGTGGATATAGTTGTAGCCCCAGAATATCAGGGTAAAAGTATAGGCAGCGAACTGATAAAAAGGATCTTGGATTATGCAGATAGCCAAACTCCCTCTGGTAGCCGAGCCAGCATTCAACTCATTGCAGAAAAAGGGAAAGAGGAATTTTATGAGAAGTTGGGTTTTAAAAAAATTCCTCATGAACATTGTGGTTCTGGCATGAGAAAGATCATCCATAAGGAAGCACATTAGGTTAAGGCAACTTTCCAGCCAAATCCGATATTCGTTACTGTAACGTATAAATTATAGGGAGGTGTTCGCTTGACGAACCAGGAAATTCTAAGGATGGCAATGCAGCAGTCAGCAATAGACGCAAATTGCCGTGCGGAAGATTTTTGCCAAAGCCAAAATAAAATTGTCCTATCCACTGATCATCCGAACGCCAGAAAATACTTAACCTTGCCCTTTTACTGCAATTTGATTTCTTACGGCAACAACATCGTTGCATCCGTAAACGAAGAAATGCACTATTTTAATGAGTGGGATCCTGAGGGATTAATTGAATGTGGCACACCACCGGATGCGTATAGCGGGGAAATTGAGGACATCTGTGATTTAATAGATGAAACTACAACAACTGGAGAATTGGCAGAAACAATTTCCTCAAAAGTTATAAAAATCTGGTCTACTGATTATTTAAAACATGGAACTGACATTATGCGTATTGCGAGAAAGGTTGATTCTTTTATGAATAATATTGATCCCGATACCTTTTCAGGATGGTTGCCATATGAAGATGGGAAAACGATTAGCACGCAAGGCAGTGAAAACGGAATAATCATAAAAGATGATGAACATGACAAAGGTTCTCGCATAATGCTTGAGCAGGGCTGCGGCAATATTCCTTATGCAATTACATGTGGCATCTATGGCTTGATGTGCCATACTACATATGCTTCAAATTATGAAGAGGCCGAAAAAAAATACGAAAACATGAAAAATGATTTGCAAGTTGCGCTGGAAAAATACCATGATAATCAAGATGCATTAATTGATTGGATAGATGAGTTTACAACAAAATATTAAGTATTTGGTGGTAATATGAATACACTCATTAATTCTCCAGTTGGAGATATTATCAGTTTTGTAGAAATAAATGGCATAACGTATTACGCTGAATTCTCTTGTGAAAATCAGTGGCAGACAAAGGATTATGAACTGCTATGTCATGTTGAACAATGCAATAATGATTTTGATAATAACCGTCATGTGAATGGTCGTTATAAAATTGTATGGAAAATATCTGCTGAAGATGATATTGGAGAAATTAAACTGACTTGCAGGCTGAATACAAATTTGAATGTTGATATTGATAATGACAATGATGAATGCAAGAGTGCCCGTTATATTACATATGAAGGAACACATCTTTGTATTGCTGACGAGGGCGACGATGGGTTACTTCGTCGTGCTTAAAATGCTGCCTGAAAGATTGGTTCCTTGGTTTGAATTAAAATACGCACATGGTGGATATGTTGTGAATTCAATTGCGGTAACGGATGATGAACTTGGAGAAGAAGCATATCTGCCCTCTCTTAAAAAGGATGAGGTTGCTGAAATAAAGTATACTATAGCGTGGAAAAACAATATAAATACGGATTGGTATGCAGATGTTTCCCTTGGAAGCGAAGCATACGATTTTAATCCTAGATGATCTTGTGCCTACCTTAACCGGTGGGTACTTTTGTAATGGTCAAGCATTTTTGTAACACAACTGTAGCAATATTTTTATAGCAAAAATTGCTTGAAAAAGAATGCTGCATACGCATTTTAGGAGAACGCTCTGTACTTTCGTACGAAGTGCCGGAAGATATCGAACCTTCAGAAGATTTTCTCTCAAGGATGCAGGAACTATTTGACGAAGCCAAGAAAAGAGAGAAAGGAGAAAAAATCTAAAACACCTGGTAAAGGTTACCGCTTCTTTTATCCTTGTGCTTTCGGTAACTGATGGGTCTTCGAGTAAATATGAAAGCATGGCTAGAACGCTGCAACCGTATGATGTACTATAGTACATATCAAAGACTTTGGTATGCACTCAACATTCCGTTGTGAATGAAGCACCAGAGCGTGTATGCTAATTCCAAAGCCCAGTCTATTTCAAGGCCTTATATAAATAAGGCCTTGTGGAAAGGGTCCTTCGGCGTCGAAAATGCTCCGAATACGGAATATATTTTAGGCAAGTATTCGTGCGTTTTTTTCTTGGAGTTCCTCCTTTTCAGTGACATATCCGTCGCTTTTCCGGTTTGCGTATACGCTCTGGCGCGGCAAAGGAGAGCCGGTTTGAGCATCTGAGATTTACAAATGATATATTGTTTTCTAATTCTCTGAAAACATAGGCAGATAGAGAGACACATTTTCTTTTTTCATTGCGACGGAAATCTCGCGATAAATTGGAATTCGGCTGATTTCCCGAACGGCGATGGATGGATCCTGAATTCCCTTTGCCACAATCGACGGCAGAAGGGTGATTCCGTCTCCACGGCTCACATAACTCAGGAGCGACTCCGTCAAATCCAGTTCAAGAACAATATGCGGTGTAACTTTCATACGGTTACACTCCCTGCGTATGGATGCGCGAATGGTACATGGATCTTTATAGAGCACCAGCTTTTCATGGTTGACAATGTCCAGAAAACTGATGTCTTTTTGATGGTACAGCGGATGGGTCACCGGAAAAACAGCATAAAGCGGCTCCGTCATCAGCGGGATCACGGCAAGATTCTGCTGCGGCTCCGCGTTGGAAAGCAGTGCTATGTCGAGTTTTCCGCCTTCAATTCCCTCCACCAGTTCCCGGTTGGAACGGCAGGTATTGACGATTACTTCGTTTCGCCCGTCCGCTTTCAGCTTTTCCATGTAACGGGGGAGAAAATAGGTCACAAGGTTGCCAAGTCCGCCGATGCGCAGCTGATGCACTTCGTCAAAATGCCTGACCTTATCCACGGCGCGATCAAACTCATCCAGTATTTCACCCATCTGCTCATAAAAAAGCCTTCCTGACGAGGTCAGCTCTATACCGTCGTAGCTTCGGGTAAGCAGCTCGTGGCCGACTTCCTTTTCAAGCTGCCGGAGCTGCTTGGAAAGTGAAGGCTGCGAGACGTATAGACGTTCCGATGCTTTATTCAGACTGCCGCAGCGGACAATTTCCAAAAAATATCGTATTTGTTCAAGACTGATCATTTCCGTTCCTTTCGCATGTTATGCGTTTAGGCTATACCCTGTATGCACAACAGCAATTAGACAAACCATGAAAATGGTTCTATTATATAAGCAAATATATTTGACCTGTTCAATTTATTGATTATTATAGAAACAAAGCATGGCTTAGCAAATATTCATTACTATTTTGAATCGAAAATGCATACCATATCGTTATTGTAAATCAGTCTATCATAAAGGGAACAGAATTTAAAGGGGGATTATACCATGAAAAAAGAAATCGAAGTATTTGATTATGCCGGCGATATTTTGAGGTCACTCAACACAGGCGCCTTGCTGACTACAAAAGCAGGAGAAAAGATCAATTCCATGACCATTGGGTGGGGCACGCTCGGAATCGTGTGGGGCAAACCGATCTTTATCGCTTTTGTAAGAGAAAATCGCTTTACCAGACATCAGCTGGAAAACAAACCGGAATTTACAGTTAATATCCCATATGGGGCATTCAACAAAAAAATATTAGGAATCTGTGGGACGAAATCAGGGCGTGATACGAATAAAATCGAAGAACTCCATTTAACACTTGAAACGCCGAATACGGTTTCTGTTCCTGCTATTAAGGAGCTACCTTTGACGCTTGAGTGCAGGGCTCTGTACGGACAAAAACAGGATGAACATGAAATTCCGGAAGAAATCAAGAAGACATTTTATCCACAGGATGTAGACAGTTTTTTCCACGGTGAGAATAAGGATTTTCATATCGCTTTTTACGGGGAAATTGTCAGTGCATACATTATAGAATGAAAGTTTTCTATGTGATACGAAATGCCATTTGGCATATGAAAGGAGTTCAAAATGAAAGAACAACTTAACAAACAAAAAATTCTGGTGATAGGCGGGTCGAAGTATCTGGGTCTGGCGATCGCGCGGCGGGCAAGCGAAGCTGGGGCAGAAGTAGTCATAGGCGCACGCAATCTTGAACAGGCTACTCAGGCAGCCGCACAGCTTTCAGGGGCGAGTGCAATCTATATTGATATTACAGAGGAAAGCACAATTGCCGCCGCAGCATCCAAGTTAGGACACGTTGATCATGTGGTAATAACCGCGTCCGCCCACCACAACGTGCCGGTCAAAGACCTGGAACATGATAAAATCGTCACTGCATTTGAGGCAAAAGTGATCGGCCCCATGCTGTTGGCAAAGCACTTTGCTCCGATTCTGTCTCCGACCGGCTCGATTCTTCTATTTTCCGGCGTGGCTGCGTGGAAACCGTCCCCCGGATATTCGGTGATGGGAGTGACCAACGGAGCGGTTTCGTTCCTGGCTTCCCATCTGGCAAAGGAGCTCGCACCTATTCGTGTGAATGCCATTTCCCCGGGCATCACGGATTCCGGTACTTGGAACTCACTTGGGGATCAAGTCAAAAAAGAGTTTCTGGAGGGAATTTCGGAATCCAGCTTAGTCGGGCGGCCCGGTACAGCCGATGATATCGCGGATACCGCTATATGGCTGCTTGGTGCCGGAAATGTTTCCGGCGAAACCATCCATGTGGAAGGAGGCGCAAGGCACACATGACGAAAAATTCTTATCCGTTTGATCAAAAGGTTGTACTGGTAACCGGAGGCGGCAGCGGCATGGGCCGAGCCATTGCACAAGCGTTTTTAGACAATCACGCCACTGTTGCCATCGTCGGGCGGCGTCTGGATGCGCTGCAGGAAACGTTGGCCCCTTATCCGAAAGAGCGAGCACTTGCGATTGAAAAAGATATTTCCGAGCCGCAGGCAGCTGCACAAATTGTCGCTGCGGTGTTGGAGCATTTTGGCCGCTTAGATGTCGTGGTTAGCAACGCCGGCGTTTATGAGGGCGGAGATATTGTGAATCTGGACAGAAAGAATTGGGAGCAGATGCGGTCGATTAATCTCGATGCGTTTCTCTATCTTGCTCAAGCCTCCTATCCGGCATTACAGGAGACGCGCGGCACGCTGATCGCAACCTCGTCGGTATCCGGATTGAACGGAGACTGGAGACAAGCTGCTTACAACGCCACTAAACACGCTGTTAATGGCCTTGTCCGTTCCCTAGCGTTGGATTGGGGCGAGAAAGGCGTTCGCGTGAACGCCATTGCTCCGGCCTTTACCCTAACCGATATGACTGCGGGCATGGCAGGTTCACCGGAACAGCTCGCTCCGTTTGTGAACCGGATTCCTCTGGGACGTCCGGGGCAGCCAGAAGATGTAGCTCCAGCTGTGTTGTTTTTGGCCTCTCCTGACGCCGCCTACATTACGGGCGTTGTGTTACCCGTTGACGGAGGCACCAGTGCTTCTACCGGTCAGCCGCATGTAGTGTGAGTAGACGGGAATTCTTTTCTTAGTAATAACAATAGAATTTTGCGGTGGCGCTGCCGGAAGATAGAACATACTGAGATGTGCAGGAAAAAAAGAGCGCCAAGAGAAATACGCATTCAAAAACTGTGAAACAAAGCCGGAATATCGCCTTGGATTGGCAATATTCCGGCTTTGCTGTTTGTTTCGCGGGAAGGGATGAGAAAACAATTTCCGGATGTACAAAGAGTACATTGATCTATATATGAGTAAGTAACAAACCTTTTGCAAGTGCCAGCCGTACCGCGCCTGCAGGCATAGCCAGAAAAGCAGGGCCCTACCCACATGCGATGCTCCCGACATACACCTGAGGACTATTCTTGTGATATGTGCAGAAAGAGAATCTCCACTCAACTGCCTGCTGCTATATGCTTTTATAGCCTATTTTCATAATGATATTTTGCGGGTAATCTCCGAATTTCTCACCAAATATATTAATCCCGCCAATATTTTTACTTGTATCTTTTACACCGATCCGCATCGTAATATAATTCTCTTTTTGAATAATAAGCTGAGAAAGACATACATCAGAAAGTGGTTCCTGATTTAATAAGGTTCCTTTATTATCGGTTACCATCCATTCTGTCAATATGCCATATTGTGTGCTTCCCTCCATCCATGTTGAAGGAGTTAATTTCCCATTACGGTCTCCGAAATCACCGGGACTTGTCCAGGTACCAATTTCCACTCCGTTAACCCACATTGTAATATCTGATTTCCACACATTATTGAAACCGGGAGCTTCGGAACAAATTTCCAGGCTGAATGAGAGATACTCTGGGTCTAAATGAAGAGAGTCGTATACGGGGATACGGTATTCTACATAACCCTTTCGAAACCATAATAATTGAGCTTCTACGCGCTTGGGGTTTAGAAAATAATTGGTATCATCGAAAGGGGAATCATCGATTGCAGTACCGTCATCTTTTAGTATCGCCATTCCGCATGACGGCGCGACTTTAAAGTCCATGTAATTGCCGATTGGGATACTTATTTCATATTTTTTCGAGTCTTTGGGGATTATTACACCCATTCCCAGATGAATCAGCACATCCAGATAAACGGAGGAGCAGAGCTTTTTAGATCCGTTTTTGGCGGGAGCAAGCTCAGTCAAAATAAGTCCTGCCTCCTCCAATATTTTCACATTCGCCGATATGGTAGATAGGGGGTAGCTAAGCTTTTTAGCGAGTTCCAAACAACTTAAAGTATCATGTTCCAATAGGGATAAAATCTGTAATCGCAATTCGGTTGAAAGAGCATGACAGATTTTGGCGAGAATTTTTGGGTCCTGGATTGAAAGTTGAAGCATAGCGACCTTATCCCCCTGTTCCTATTTCTTTGAATTTATTTTTATTATAACATAGATTCAACTTGTGGGATAAACAGAATATTAAAATCACATAAAATAAGTATGGTCGTAAAAAACGGGAAAGAGGTAGACCGATCCCGCGACATCTAGCGGGAAAGCGCCGAATATATCGAATCATAGGGCTATCCATGGGTTTCAGAAAATTTACGCAACCATACACTTTTTTTATTTGATTGCTCCGTCTGTGACTCCCTTGACTATATATTTTTGACAACTGAGATAAAAGATGATAATTGGGATAATACATAGAATCAAACCGGCGGATGCAAGATCCCAGCGCTTTGAAAACTGACCGAAAAATAAATAGGTTTTGAGCGGAAGTGTTTGCCAACCAGGTTTGTTAATAATTAGCGATGGCAGTAAGTAATCGTTCCAGATCCACATTACGTTAAGAATTTCCACAGTAATCAAGATTGTTTTCATCAAAGGGAAAACAATAATAAAAAACAGCTGAAGCGCATTGCAGCCATCTATAGTGGCAGCCTCCTCCAATTCCTCCGGTATGTTCTTGATGAATCCGTGGAACAGGACAATAGACATACTTGTGCCAAACCCCATATACATAACAACCAGGCCTATACGATTGATCAGGTACAATTGCTTTCCCAAGGTGACCAGCGGAAGCATCACACACTGGAATGGAATAAGCATGGACACTGCAAATATAAGGAAGATGATTTTGCTTGATTTTGTTTTATAACGCACGAGTACCCATGCTGCCATGCTGGAGATGAGCAGAATCAACGCGGTGGAAATTATCGTGATAATGAAGGAATTTGAGAACGACTGTAAGTAGTCAAGAGATTTATACGCATTTACATAATTTTTTGATGTAAAGGTAGCGGCATCGGGCAAACCCAGGATATTCAGAAAGATACCCTTCTGGCTTTTAAAGGAATTCAGCGCCAAAATGATGATTGGAAATAAAAAAAGCAGGCCAAGCATGGCTCCAATGAGGAACATAAGTGCCTGTTTAGCAGCAGCGGTACGATGAAGGCTGACTCTGGGATGTTTAGCAAGACGAACTGTTTCCATTACATTTCAACCTCTCTACGTTTCGTCAATATCAGCTGTGTAATACCGATTGCGGCAACAACTACCAGAAAAACGATTGCCTTGGCTTGTGCGACCCCATAATCGTTCGTCCCGAATGCTGTATTATAGATGTTTAAAGCAAGTGTTTCAGTGGAACGATACGGTCCTCCGGCAGTTAAAGCAAGATCCTGATCGAACATTTTAAATGAGTTGGTAATTGACATAAACAATCCAACTGTAAATGCCGGCATTAGCAGCGGAAAGGTAATCTTATGAAACATTTGCCACGCGTTGGCACCGTCAATGCGTGCGGCTTCTTTTACCGATTCCGAAATTTGTTGAATCTGTGTAATATAGATAATCATCATATAGCCGGACGACTGCCAGACTGTGAGAATGAGTAATCCGATAAATCCCGTTTCCGGTGTTGAAAGCCAGTTGGTCAGCCAATTCCATCCAACCGCTTTGCCAATTGCGTTAAAGATGGAAGTAAAGATAAATTGCCAGGTGAATCCCAGCAGTAGTCCGCCAATCAAGTTGGGTATGAAGAAAATTCCACGGAGCAGCGTAGCACCGGGGAACTTTTGAGTAACGATCAATGCCAGGGCAAGCCCTACCGCATTAACTAAAATTACCGCGGCTATGGCAAAGAGCCCTGTAAACCCAAATGCATGCAAAAACGTGTTGTCATGCAGGATAGTACCAAAATTTTTGAATCCAACGAATTTAATAGTGTCGGAGATGCCGTTCCAGTCGGTAAATGCGTAACACATACCCATAATCATGGGTATGATAACGATCAATCCGAATGCAAGCAGTGCCGGCATTAAAAAAAGCCAAAAACGTGCTTTACTTTTTCTCAATTTGAAGTACCTCCACGGACTGTCCCATTTTCCACAAGTTACTTAATAGGATAAAGCTGCTATATGGCAGCTTTATCCTGTAGAAAAATTTGAACAATCGTTCTGTTAGTGACGTTTAGTCGGTTATAATCAATGCCTGAAATCAGGATTTACGCATAGCGGTCCACTGATCTTTACAGTCCTTTACGGCCTGCTCCCAGGTGGCGTCTCCTGCAAGGTACTTTTGCACATTAACGGCGGCTACTTGAGTGGCCCATGTGGCCGGAGCGCCTCCGAATACCCACCCTGGCTGTACATTCCCTTTGGTCTGCTCATTCATAACGCGTTGAGTAAGCGGGTCGCCAGCCTTTAATCCGTCATAGTTGTCATATGGAACTGCGAACTTAGCATCCTCAATAATGATCTTCTTGCCGGTTTCCGACTGGTACAGCCAGTTAAGAAAATCTTTCGCGGATTTCTTCTGGTCATCGGGCGAATCTTTATTTACAGCCCAATATTCCGGAACACCCGTGAAATATTTGCCATCTGAATAGCCGGGAACAGGATACGGAAGCATGTCGAGTTTTTCCAGCACGGATTCATCCGTGTTGGCGACAGACGGAGCGATCCAATTTCCCTGCTGAATAGCAGCGACACGTTCAATAGCAAGCCCGCCCTCAAGAGAAGTGCTGTAATCAACAGAATTCAGGGCTCCGGCGTTTTTGGCGTTTTTAGTATATGACACCTGAAAATCAATCATTTTTTTATAGGCGTCGCTAGCTTTGAAAGTGAGAGTGGGAGAGTTAAACGCATCCGTTGCCGACCCAAATTCCTGTGCCAGTATCGGGTTTACATTATGATTTCCAATAACCCAGGTTTCTTTTGCGGGCAATTCCATGACAGCTTCCAAATGAGGATATTTTTCTTTCATTGCGCCGGAATCGATTTTTGTTTTTAGAGTGTCAAAGCCTTTTTTCATTCCCTCAAATGTCAGCATGGAATCAAATGAAATTCCGGCATCCTCAAAAATTTTGCGGTTAATAACAAATCCATATCCTTCCAGATCGAATGGCATGCCGTAAATTTTATTATCTTTGGTCACGTCAACAATAGAACTTTTAGAAATATGCTTTACCCAAGGCTGATCCGAGAGGTCTTCCAGTTTGCTTTCCCAATCTTTCATATCCTGTGGCCCTGAATAGTTAAAAATAACCGGCGGATCGGATTTCATTTTTGTTTTCAGGGAGGCACTGTAATCACCGCCTCCGGCTCCCACTGTTTCCATGTGGATAGTAACATTGGGATGCTCTTTCTGATAGGCATCGACCGCCTTTTGAAATGCGTCCTTTGCCTCCACTTTAAATTGGAACATAGTAAATGTGACTGCAGGTGTTGAGCCGTCCCCACTTCCAGGTGTGTTTCCTGGATTTCCGCAAGCTGTAAGAGGGAAACCTGCCAATATGCATGCCAACAGTCCGGATAAGATTTTTTTGCCTGAACCTTTCATAATCATACTTCCTCCTTAAAATAATAACCTCAAATAGACTCAGAATTCTTTTCCATAAACGTCGTGGATTTTTAATGTTTGGCAACTTACTAAATCACTTGCCTGACAGAAGATGGCCAGTTTAGTCTTTCACTGCGTGCGAAAAAAGCTTTCGTTAAAATTTCGTTCCTTGTCATGGAGGACGAATCTCTTTGGAATCTGTTTGAGGATATTTAACTTAGTAAATAGCACTTGCTCGTTCCTGTTCGATGCCCTCAGGTCGGGCGTAGCAATACCTGCATACTGCCTCTTTTATGTACCTGTCGTTATCAGAGATTTTTAATGAATGAATAGCCTTGACTGGTGTTTGTCTTGCCTAGTTTAACCGCCGGCATCCTTTATATGTGGGATTCTTTCTATGGCGGGCAGTTTAAGAAAACATATTTAAAGTGTTGCCCTATGCCTGCATTCTTTACATGAGGTTGCTATCTATTTGTTATATTTGTTAATAATTTATTAATAATTTTAAATTTTTCTCATAATAAAATATGAATAAATTATTAATAAATAATACAAATTGATCCGCTTACAAAAAGTATACTAGCAAATAAATTGTGTAATGTCAACATATATTTTTAATTTAAATATAAAAAATAAGATAAATATTGAGATTACAGTTGACATCGTCTTTTAGAAGCGCTATATTTATTACATAAATTGTGTATTGAATATATCATAATATTACTTTAATAAATACAGTATAATATTATTTGATACATAAAATTATAACTTAGTACGAATTGCTTCAAAATCAGACTAAACTATATTTCAGGAGTGAAATTATGAAAAACTACATGAAGGATTACCCCAGACCACAATTTATCCGTTCGGAATGGACCAACTTAAACGGATTGTGGGATTTTGCTTTTGACGACCGGAATCTTGGGGAAAAGAATCATTGGGAAGTGAATTTCCCGGAGCATGTCCAAATTAGAGTCCCCTTTTCTTATGAAACTAAAATGAGCGGGATTGATAATGAAGAAATCCATCCTGTTGTTTGGTACCAAAGGAAAATTGATGTTGACCCAAGCCGCTTAAAAACAGATGATTTGATACTGCATTTTGAGGGCAGCGATTATTTTACCAAAGTAATGGTTAATGGTAAATTGGCAGGTGTACATACAGGCGGATACACCCGGTTTTCTCTGAATATTTCCGATCTTGTAACCAATGGAGAGAATATCTTAACGATAAGGGTGGAAGACCAGCCAGACCCTCAGCAGTCAAGAGGAAAGCAACGCTGGGTAGGTAATAATTTCGGTTGTTGGTATATTCAAACAACCGGTATCTGGAAAACGGTTTGGATGGAATATGTGTCAAAGGAATCCATATCGAATTTAAAAATGACCCCAAATTTGCAATCCAGTCAACTTGAACTGGAAGTCGATGTCAATTCCTCTACACCTGAATCAGACTTGGTATTAAAAGCAGAAATTTACTATGACGAAAAGCTCGTTAGTTTAATCGAACTACCGGTTCTTTCTGAGAAAATAGCCACAAATATGAATGTTTATTCTACTTCAGTAGATGAGTGGGGTATCAAGAAATGGTCACCGTTGCATCCGGAGCTTTATGACATCACAGTATCTTTATATCAAGACGGGAAACTTTGCGATAAAGTAGAATCCTATTTTGGGATGCGGGAAATTCGAATTGATCATAGCAATGTACTGTTAAATGGAGAACCGATTTATCAAAGATTGATTCTGGATCAGGCATATTGGAATGACTCACACCTTACAGCTCCCACTGAGGAAGCTCTTATTGAAGACATTGATAAGATTGCAGCATTAGGGTACAATGGGCTGAGGCTCCATCAAAAAGTTGAGGATGAAAGATTCCTGTACTGGTGCGATGTTAAGGGGATGCTGGTCTGGTGTGAATCTCCTTCGGCTTACATCTTTTCAGATAGCGCCATACAGCAATTTACAGAACAATGGATGGAAATTGTTAAGCAGAATTACAATCACCCTTCTATTATAACTTGGACGCCGTTTAACGAGTCGTGGGGTATTTTTCAAATTAAGACGGATCGGGCGCAGCAGCATTTTACAGAAGCAATCTATTATTTAACTAAATCGATAGATAAAAATAGACCCGTCATTGTGAATGACGGGTGGGAACATACTGTATCCGATATTATAACGCTTCATGATTATGAAGAAGACGGAAAGAGATTCTATGATCGATATGCAGATTTTATATCAAAGATTCTGACCGCGGAAATCTATCATTCGGGATCGAAATCCGCGCTTGCTGACGGCTATTCCTATAGAGGCCAGCCAATTATCATAAGCGAGTACGGCGGGATTGCATTTGACAACGGAGATTCCGGTTGGGGTTATGGAAATAAAGTCGGCGATGAAGAAGAATTCATAAAGAGATTTGACGATATAACCACAGCTATAAAGCAATTACCTTTCATATGCGGATATTGTTATACTCAAGTTACGGATGTCCAGCAAGAGATAAATGGGATTATGAACATATTCAGGGAGTATAAAGTAAATCCTGAACGGATTAAGGAAATAAATGAAAAAACAGTGGGTCTGTGGAAGCAGCAAAGCAAAGAACATTTGATATAAATAACCAGCTCAGTTAAACTGTAGAAC
Source organism: Bacillota bacterium (assembly GCA_023416955.1). GTDB lineage: Bacteria > Bacillota > Clostridia > Oscillospirales > Acutalibacteraceae > Caproiciproducens. The sequence continues at coordinate 22,048 of JAEZGM010000021.1, forward strand.
TATTTAATATCGTACAGTGCCTCCAAACGTTCAAATCTTGATCCCCAACTAAACAAAAGCCCGCATAGCCTCAGGCTCCGCGGGCTTTCTTATATTTATCAGTATGAAGCTGAAAAAAGCTGATTTTACGCACAGGGTTTTTAAAATGCATTTTACCGCGCAATAATAGCACAGCGATTTTCTCTTTGCCCTATTGTTTATTCTTGCTTTTGGGGTCTTGAAATAAAAGATTCGCTATACAATCTCTGGCAGCTCAAAAACTTTAATATTCTTTTAATGTAAATATTTATGTGAACTGATCGAAACTATAATTGACAATACAATTTAAGAAAGGGTGATCAGCATGAGCATTTCATCAGTTTCAGGTGTAAGCAACTATACTTATACATCAAGCTCCAGCAGCCAATCAGAAATCAGTAAGTTGAAAGCACAGGAAAGACAACTGCAGCAACAGCTTACAGATTTACAAACCGGTTCTTCAAGCAGTTCGTCATCCGGTACGTCCGGCAGCACATCCAGCAGTACAGACAGTGTCCAACAGCAAGAGGAATTATTGCAGCAGCAAATTTCCAAGATAGAGCAGGAAATTCAACAGCTCCAGCAGCAGGCTACTCAAAAATCAGTTCAATCTTCCTCAAATTACAAATCAGCTTTACAGGCTTTGGCGGCTCAGTCCAACACAGCTGACACATCGGACAGTTCTAGTACAAGTCTATTGGATATGTTGGTATAACAAAAAATCTCCTGCCAGCCATTTAAACATCCTCAGATTGTGCGAATAGCACAATCTGAGGATGTTTACTTTGAGCCGATAAGAGCGGGATTGCCCACAATATTCGATTATAAAGTAGCTCCACAGCGGTTACACTTGGTGAAAATACCACACTGTGTGTTTATAGCTCAGGCTTTTATTGGGCTGACAGGGGCGGTATTTCTGTATTCGGATACGGCAGTTGCATACTCCCATTTTGATCCTGTTATTTTAGAATTCTTTCTTCCAAATAATTTTTAATATACATATCCGGCCAATATCCCCAGGATTCTGTGATGATACCATCCTTTAACATAAAATTTTCCAAAGCTTCGAATTCTATTCTCCTTCCAGTCGGTTTAACTCCCATACAGATACCAGTATGTATCCCTTTGTATTTTATTCTAGAAGCGACCATATCATTTTCTTCGATAAGATCTAACACCTCAATCTGCAAATCGGAAAACATAGATTCCACTAATTTTAAAATACCAACAGCTTCGTGATTACTTCTTGCAGCAGCCGGGCTATGGTCATAATAATCAGCAGCCATGTGCTTCATTGCAAAATCATATCGATGGTTTTGATAGCTTTCCACAAAAAAGGTCTTTACAATTTCTTTGTTAGTCATAAATGCCTCCCAAAATAGTTTTTATGTTATAATAATATAGACATTTTGGAACTATATCTATTAGAATATAGACATATTCTATAACTAAATGGCCAAATGGTATTACGTGGCAGAAAAATACGATTAGAAGGAAACTAACTCATGAACACCGCAAAGAATAACGATTGCAATTTTAATATTGACAGGAATCAAAAAGAACAATTGCATCATGGTTCTTTTGCTTTTCCGTGCGCTTCTTATGAAGCAACATTCACCAATGATGCAGGTGATGATATCCCCTGGCACTGGCACGATGAACTGGAATTGATTTTTGTTGAAGACGGTGTCCTAACTTTACAAACTCCTTCTTTTCATTTTACCTTAAGAAAAGGAGACGGAATTTTCGTTAATTCGGGCATTCTGCATTATGCAGTCGCTACTCCCTTCTGTAGTATTTACTCTATATTATTTCATACAGATCTTATCTGCTGTGAAAAGAATCTGATTTTTTACCAAAAGTACCTAAAACCTCTGATTACAGCTTCAACTTCAGAAGCACTGCTGATCTCTGAAAATTCTTATGCTTCTTTTCAAGACAGCTCCTATTTAACGAAAAACTATTTACAAATCAGGAATGATTTTCAGAGTGCCTATCATCTGATTTCAAACTACGAAAATGCTGATTGCACGACTTTTGGAGTTGAGTTTACAATCAGAAACCATTTATCAAATATCTGTATTTTTCTCTCGAAGGCAGTTACAAAAGAGTCTAAAATTGCAAGCAGAATTTCTACGATAGATACCTACCGTTTTAAAGAAATGTTGAAATTCATTGAGGAACAGTATCAAAAACAAATTTACCTGAAAGATATTGCTGCTTCAGCCAATATCAGTAGCCGTGAATGCTTAAGATGTTTCCACGAAATTACGAAGACCTCCCCAATCCAGTATTTGCAAAATTATCGCTTAAGCAGAACTGCCTTTCTATTATCTAACGAACCTTACAAAACAGTTACAGAAATTGCTTATTCCTGTGGCTTTAAAAGTTCAAGCTATTTTACGAAAATTTTTCGCCTGCATTTTCATGTCTCTCCCACTGAATATAAAAAAAGAGAACTCAGTCTTTGGTAAAACACAAAAATGCCCTCCCAGCTGCCGGCAGCTGGGAGGGCATCACTTTACACTTTTACAGGTATTTTGCAACTTCCTTTGACACGAATTTATGCTGCTCCTCACTCGTCTCCGGCAGCGCTGTATCAGCCCGGATTGGTTTGACTTCGCTTGTTTCTTAAATCTTAATATTGTCTTACATGCAGCCCCTGAGGGTAGCTGAAAGGTTTGGTCAGCGGTGTTTGATAAATGTTCCCAGACCTAACTCGTCAAATGCGAGATTCAGCTCATCGCGGGTGTTCATCACAATCGGGCCGCCCCATGCAATTGACTCATGCAGAGGTTTCCCAGAAAAGAAAATCATACGTAAAGCAGAACCCGGCTGTGACGACACGGAGATATAGTCCCCGCTTCCGAATAATACAGCCGACTTCGACAACACCGATTGGTCATTCACGAATGCGTTTCCCTCGATTAAAAATACAAAGACCGTTTCGTCGGGATTTGTGGGAATTTCTATGTTTCCTCCCTCTGAGAGTGCGATGTCGTAAATGGTCGCCGGAATATGAGCCGGGTGAACCCCGACGACTTCATAAAAACTTCCCGACAGCACACGAATGTCGGCCTTTTCCTTTTTTAAGCGGCCCATCATCTCAGGGGTAATGCTCAAATATGCCGGAGCAGTCATCTTTTCTGCACGAGGCAGATTCAGCCATAGTTGGAACCCCAGCATTCTGTCGGACTCTTTCGGCATTTCCTGGTGGAGAATCCCGCTTCCCGCAGTCATCCATTGGCTTTCACCCGCATGGATGGTTCCCTGATTTCCCAGACTATCCTCATGCTCGATTTTTCCGGAGATCAAATAGGTAATCGTCTCAATCCCCCTGTGCGGGTGCGTAGGGAAACCCGCGGTGTAATCAGACGGGTCGGTGGAATCAAAGGAATCCAGCATCAGGAACGGGTCAAAATCTTCTACGTCATTGAAACCAACTACGCGGACAAGCCGAACTCCGGCGCCATCCGTTGCCCTTTGACCACGGATTATTTTTTTAATACTGCGCTTTTGCATGTTTACATTCCTTTCCTCATTTTAGTAAGAGTTTGTATTTTCATCGGCAATACAGATCAGTAAATCACCTTGTAATCCACAGTATAGCATAGGGGAGAAAAGTCAACAAGGCGGAGCCGGAAAAGAGCAATCTCCCGTTTTAAAATTCATTCTGCGCTTTGGCATCGACCGTTGCAAGGAACAATAAACCGCGCTATTCCGATTCCGTTTTCAAACCTTTAAATACATAAGCGATCAGCTTTTTTATATAAGCAGGGTTCAGTGGCTCTCCTGTGATCAAAAGCCGGTAGAAAAGAGGAGAAAAAATCAGGTCGATACTCAACTCTATGTCTATATTTTTTTGCAATTCTCCTCTTTGAATGCCGCGCTCAAAAATATTTCTGGAAATCAAACGACGGGGAGAGAAGTATCTTTTACGATATTCTTCGGCGATATTCGGGTCGAACTGCCCCTCCGCAATCAATTCGGTAATCACCTTACCTCTAGGACTTGTCAAAAATGCAGCCAGAGTGTTTGCTTGAATAAATAGGTCTTCCGTTACCGAACCGGTATCGGGAACCTGAAGCGCTTCTTCACTTTCCTCAAAGAAACTGTCAAGGATAACAGACGCTTTGTTGGGCCACCACTTGTAAATGGTGGCTTTGCTCACACCAGACCTTTCAGCGATTCCGTCGACTGTTACGGCCTTGAAGCCATTTTCAAGCAACAGTTCATAAGCGGCGGAAAGAATAGACTTCCTCGTTTCTTCGCTGCGGGGGCGTCCAATTTTGTTAGCCATGTTGATACACCTCAGTTAATTGTAAACTATACGTTTATTATACTATTTATTTTTTATGAAAGTCAATCACGATTCAAAACCTTCGTCATTAGGGGATTTTGTTTTCGAACAGAAAACAAAATCGGCTTTTAAAAAAGGGGTTGACAAATATAAACCGAACGTCTATTATATATTTATAAACTAAACGTTCAGTATTTATACGGAGGGATTTTTATGCAGAAGACAATGACAAGAGATGTTCCAAAGTGGCTTATGTTCTTAATAGCCGCCTCATGCGGCCTGATTGTAGCGAACCTTTATTATGCGCAGCCCCTGGTTGGGCCTATCAGCGCAAGCACGGGAATATCCGCCGGCGCATCGGGTCTGATCGTGACAATGACTCAAATCGGTTATGTTCTCGGACTGTTGTTTCTTGTTCCGCTGAGCGATTTACTGGAAAACAGGCGGCTGATTGCCGCTACGCTGGTAGTGGCTGTTTTGGGTCTGCTTGTGGCCGCGTTCGCGAAAAATCCGCCCGTTTTCTTTGCGGCAGCCATCATGATCGGGATTGGCTCTGTTGCGGCTCAGATATTGATCCCGCTCACGGCACACCTGGCGCCGGAATCGCAGAGGGGCAGCGTGGTAGGCAGTGTAATGAGCGGACTTCTTCTCGGCATTATGCTTGCAAGACCGGTGGCGAGCCTCGTCACTTCAATACTCGGTTGGCACAGGGTGTTTTTGATTTCCGCCGTGATTATGTGCATACTGATTGTTGTCTTAAGCAAACTGCTCCCAAAACGGGAACCGGTGCAAAATGAAAATTACGGCGAAATCTTAAAATCGCTTGCGCTCCTGTTTGTGCAAAAGCCCGTTCTGCGCAGGAGGGCGCTCTATCAGGCCTGCTTATTCGGCAGTTTCAGCCTGTTTTGGACGGTCGCGCCTTTGTGGCTTGCGGAGCATTTCCATCTATCGCAAAAGGGAATTGCCTTATTTGCTTTAGCCGGTGTCGCGGGCGCGATTGCTTCGCCCATTGCGGGAAAGCTCGCGGATAAAGGGTGGACGAGAAAGCTCACGGGAATCGCATTTGTAACGGCGACATTCGCATTTGCTTTTACACACGCCTTCAGCGGCAATCAAACGATTTCCATCATTGTGTTTTGTATTTCCGCTATTTTGCTCGATGCGTCCGTTTCCGGAAATCTTGTCCTCGGCCAGCAGGCTATTTACGCACTGGGCGATGAAATACGCGGCCGGGTCAACGGAGTCTTTATGGCGGTTTTCTTCGCGGGCGGTGCTGTCGGTTCAGCTGTGGGAGGATGGTCCTATGCGCAGGGAAGCTGGACATTGGCGTCCGTCATTGGAATGATCATGCCGGTCATTGCGTTTATTTATTACCTGACCGAAAAAAAGTAATCGGATAAAAACAGAAAATCCCCAATACGCAATCAGCCACGCCCGCACCGAATCGGTACAGACGTGGCTTTTCTCAAACAAAGCGAAATGACCACGGGATAATTCTAGTCCTGTGAATAAAGTTTGTCCGCCGCATATTCCTTCGCTTTTGCCTTTCCGGAGGCTAAAATTCCGATTACAGCCCCCAAGGCCGCACAGATTAATCCAACAAGAAGCATTCCACCAGTGCCGGATTGATCCAACAGCCAGCCGCCGAGGGAACTTGCCGCCACGCCGCCAAGAGTAATCGCGCTTGTCATGAAAGCCTGCCCTTTTGTGGAGTCATCACGATCAATGACTTCATTCACATAGAATATGGATGCGGGGATAAACAGCGCATAGGAGGGGAATTGAAGTAATTGCGCGGCATACAGCGCCCATACGTTGGCAGCCCACAAAGTTACCGCCGCTTTTATAATAAAGAAAAATAAAGCAAATTTCAAAATGAAACTGCAGCGGATTTTTTTAAATAAGAACCCGAATAAAATCATGGCCGGCAGTTCCAAAATCGCAGAGATCGCATTGGCGATTCCCATCTCCTTTGCAGTACCGCCCACATTTTTTGTGATTTGTATCAGGTAATTGTTAATCATAGAATGCGAGCAGAACGTAAAGACCACGGCGATCAGGAACACAAAAAACCTTTTGTAACGCGTGAGAAACGGTATCAGACCGCTTGCGGCACCGTGGCCCGCGTTTTCAGGAATTGCACTTTTGGGGTGGAGGGCATCACCTTCACTGTTGGCGGCCGGACGCTGCATAAATATGTAAACCGTGATTCCGAGCACAATGTATAACCCGACAGAAATCAAAGGGAGAGAACCCGCCCCGAAATTTTGGGTAAGAGCGCCGAGAATAACGGAAACGATTGCGTATGCCATGGAGCCCACGCCTCTGGCAAGGCCAAAGTTAATTTCGATTCCCTGATTGATAAAACGCATTCCCAAGGTGTTTACCAGGGGCTGCAATGTGTAGAGAATCGAAAGCTCGAAAATAAAAAGTAAGACAAGTGTCATAAAGCTGTCTGAGAAAAAGAAGCGGGTTGAGGCAAGCGCTGCCGCCATGCCTATCAGAATGACAATGGTCTCTTCTATTGAAATTTTTCCGGCCTTGTCAACGAATGCCGCCACAGCCGGCTGCAGGAATGCGGAGGAAAGACCGGCTACCCCGAGCACGATGCCAATCTGGCTGTTAGTGAATTGCCTGGCCAACAAAAACACGGTTGCAAAGCTATAGCTGCTGCAAAATACCGACCAGTAGAAGCTTTGAATAATTGCATACTGGATCGTATGCTTCAAATTCGTATTAATCGTGTTAACCACCTTTTCTCGGGATTTTCGTGTGGAATCCGCTGATGTCCCCAGATATATATGCTTGATGAATCAGGCTTTTCTGCGCAGCCGCCTGCCGCGCTTCCTCTGTGTTGTTATTCTATCTGATTATAGTGAAAAAATCTGGTAAAGTCAAAGCTGTTTGCTCAGTATTTTAATTGGCACCGGTATTTCTATTAAAAGTAGATTTTTACCGCAGGAAAGGAACTCCCGAATCCTTTGATAAACTCTTGACTAACTCTTGAAAATTTATTATAATATTAACATATTGTACCAAATGATACAAAATGAATGGGTAAACATATGAAAGAAGTAAAAAAGCAAAAAAAATATAAGATTCTGCTGTCACAGAGCTTTTTGTTTGACGGTGTTGACCCGGCGCTGGCCGAAACAGCTTTTGACAGCGGCGGGTGTACCTGCGCGGAATTCGGGCCGGGGGAAAAAATTTATACCAGAACGCATTTCAGCAAGAGTCTGGGCATTGTTCTATCGGGGAATCTGATTGCCTGTAAGCCCGGACTGGGCGGGGAAAAACTTGTTATGAACACGTTTTACACAGGCGGTATTTTTGGCGTGGCCTGTCTTTTTAACAGTACAAAGCATTATGTTTCCGAGGTTACCGCGGTAAAACGGAGCCGACTGATGTTCCTGTCACAGGAGCTGCTGCGCAGTCTGTTTGAACAGAACTCGCGCGTTGCGGAAAATTACATCAGCTATCTTTCAAACCGAATCTGCTTCCTTAACAGTCGGATCGACAATTTTACCGGCGGGAATGCGGAGAACCGCCTTACGTCTTTTCTACAGTCTCTGGCGAAAGAGAGCACGAATCCCCTTCGTTTTACGCTTCCCTGTACACTGACACAGCTTGCCGGAATGCTGGGGATCGGGCGCGCCTCGCTCTACCGCGCCATGGATGCATTGGAGGAGAGCAATGTCATACGGCGCACCGGCAAAAAGATCGAAGTGTCCGATCCTGACTGGCTGAAATCCGGTTTGTTTTGATGCTGTTTTTTACTTTTATTGCAGAGAGAGTTCACCGCGTTTTGAAAATGCTTTTGAAATTAATAACGAAGATATGAAGGAGAAAATATGAAAACGAAAAAATTATCCGTCCTTGCACTGGCGGCAATGTTGATTGTTTCTGTTGCGGCGGGGTGCGGCAGCAAAGAGGCGCAGTCTTCAACACTCGTTTCTTCGTCCGCGTCAAGCGCGGTGTCGTCCGATTCCGCACCGGCTACAAAGACCACGATCCGGGTCGCAACGCTGAAAGGCCCCACCGGGTTGGGGATGCTCAAACTGATGAGCGACAGCGACGCGAAAACGGCGAAAAATGATACTGTTTTTACGCTCGTAAGCTCGCCGGATGAAATTGTGTCGAAAATTTCCTCCGGTGAAGTGGACGTTGCCGCGGTTCCGACGAATCTGGCCGCGACGCTCTACAATAAAACGAACGGCAAGGTTCAGCTTGCGGCGGTGAATACGCTCGGCATGCTTTCCGTATTGACAAACGGTGAACAAATTCAGAGTGTGAAGGATTTGCGCGGCAAAACCGTTTATGCTTCCGGTCAGGGTTCCACAGCGGAATATGCCCTGAATTATATTTTACAGCAGAATGGTCTTGCAGTGGGCAAGGATGTTGAGGTAAAATATGTTTCGGAGCACGCGGAGCTTGCCACACTGATGATCGCCGGCAAGGCCAAAATCGCGGTGCTGCCGGAACCGTTTGTAACGCAGGTGACCGTTAAGAATCCGAACGTAAAGGTCGCGCTCGACCTGAATAAGGAGTGGAACGCCGTCGCCGGAGATAAAAGCGTGCTGACGATGGGCGGACTGATTGTCCGCAAGGACTACGCGGAAAAGAACAAAGCGGCTTTCGACGCATTTCTTGACGAGTACAAGGCATCCGCGGCTTTTACGACGGAAAATGTAGCGGACGCAGCCGCTCTTTCGGAGAAATACGGAATTATGCCGGCCGCCGTTGCGAAGAAGGCCATTCCAAACTGCAACATCGTTTATATTGACGGAACGGAAATGAAAGCCAAGATTCCCGCCTTCCTTAATGTTCTGTATCAGGCTAACCCAAAGTCTGTTGGGGGGAAACTGCCCGGTGATGAATTTTATTACCAAAAATAAAAACAGGTCTTATCCGAAAACGGCGGGAAAAATCTTCGCGGTTTTATTTTGGATTGCCGTCTGGCAGATACTATATATGATCATTCAGCAGGAGATACTCATCGTATCTCCTGCCCGTGTTTTACAGCGGCTCTACGAGCTTTCGGGAAGCGCGGAGTTCTGGCTTTCCGCGCTTTATTCCATGCGCCATGTGCTGCAGGGGTTTGTGCTCGGGGTCATCGCGGGCACGTTCCTGGCGGTGCTGACTTCGGCTTCAAAAGCGATGGATGACCTTTTTTACCCGCTGGTCAGCATCATAAAAGCAACGCCAGTGGTGTCTTTTATCATTTTAGCGCTTGTCTGGATTCGCTCCGACCGCGTGCCCGGGTTTACCGCCTTTTTATCTGTCACGCCCGTTGTGATGAGCAATGTGGCAAACGGAATTCATAAGACTGACCGGGGGCTGCTGCAGATGGCGAAATGCTACCGTTTCGGCGCCTGGCGCACGGTTCGCCGTGTTTATGTTCCCTCCGTTATGCCTTATTTCACCGCCGCCTGCACTACAGGAATGGGGTTTGCGTGGAAAACGGCGATTGCGGCGGAGGTGCTGTCCAATACGGGAATTTCCATCGGCGGAAAAATCTACGACGCAAAGGTATACCTTGAAACCGCGGATTTATTTGCATGGACGGCTGTGGTAATTGTTTTAAGTGTAATTCTGGAGCGCCTGATGATGCTGCTTATGCGCAGAATCGGGCAAAAATATAATGTCAGCTGACCGGAGGCCGGATGCATGGAACTGGAAATTAAAAACGCGAATAAGCAATACGGCGGAACAGTTGTGATGAACGACTTCTCCCTAAAATTTCCGACCAAAGGTGTGGTTTGCTTCTTCGGGCCGTCCGGCTGCGGAAAAACAACGCTGCTGAACTGCATCGCCGGCATAGAGCCCTTGGATTCAGGCGAAATTATTGGTACGAGGGGACAGAAGTTTTCCTATCTGTTTCAGGAGGACCGGCTGCTGCCGTGGATTTCCGCAAAGGAGAATGTTTCCGTGGTGCTGCGCGGCAGTTCCAGGCAGAATGAGCGGGAAGCGCTGAGCTGGCTCGACGCGGTTGGACTTGCGGGGGAAGGGGACAAAAAGCCGGCCAAGCTGAGCGGCGGCATGCGTCAGAGGGTTGCTCTGGCGCGCGCGTTGGCCTACGGAGGGTCACTGTACCTTTTGGATGAACCGTTCCACGCGCTGGATGAAAAGACCAAGCGGGAGGTAATGTCGCTCTTGCAGGAAAAAACGCCGGATTCCCTGAAGCTGTTTGTAACCCATGACCGGTCGGAAGCGGAAGCCCTGTCAAATATTACCTATATTTTTGAAGGAAATCCTCTGAAAATTATTGATACAATCACAAAATAGTAACAACTTTATTGCTGTATTGTGTGATAATAGCGGTAGAATCTGAATTCTGTCTTTTCATTATGCAGATATTGTGCTATACTGAATCGGTTATAAAGTCGCAAATATAAAAATGGGAGTAGTAAATATGATTAATAAAAGGAATGCTTTAAAAAATGCTGTTCCTCAGTTAATAATAGATTGTATCTGTGTGTTTTTCAGCTACTGGATTGCGTTTATGCTCCGCTATGAAAATCGTATACCATGGTATGATTTAATTGCTTTTCATAAAACCATTCCGTGGATCACGCTGATCTGCATTCTGATTTTTATTGCTTTTCGGTTCTATGTCACCATGTGGCAGTTTGCCAGTCTGGATGAATTGCTGCTGATTTTTTATGGGACGACCTCGGCTTGCCTGCTTGCAAGCGTTTTGGATTTTACACTAGCCGATCCTCTTTTGCAGACTAGACGTTTTCCCATGTCGGTCTATGTTATCGCATGGGTGTTTACATTTTTCCTGATCGGCGCGTCGCGCTTCAGCTTTCGGCTTTATCGCCGCGCAAAACGCAAAACGCAGGTCACGCTCGACGCGAACAATGAATTCCACCGCGTGATGGTGATCGGCGCGGGGGAGATGGGCTCCATGGTCATTAAGGACATGAAGTCTGCGCCGGAGAGCAAGGGAATCCCGGTAGTCGCCGTTGACGATGACCGCAGAAAACGCGGGACACGGATTCACGGCGTAAGGGTCGCGGGCGGGCGCGACAGCATCCCGCGCCTTGTGGAACGCTATAATGTGGATCAGATTGTGCTTGCCATTGCGACCGCTTCAAAGGCGGACAAGCAGGATATTTTGAATATCTGCTCGAAAACCGGCTGCAAGCTGAAAACTATTCCGGCTCTTTATGAAATTATTGAAGACAGCGCCGACCCGCTCAAAATCAGGGACGTGGATATTATCGACCTTTTGGGCCGTGATGAGATCAACCTGAACGTCAGCGAAATCAGCGGCTATCTGAAAGGTAAAACCGTGCTCGTAACGGGTGGCGGCGGTTCCATCGGCAGCGAGCTGTGCCGTCAGATTGCGTATTACAATCCCAAGAAGATCATTATTTTTGATATTTATGAAAACAATGCCTATGACCTGCAGAATGAGCTGCTCATGCGCTTTGAGCACCTGAATTTGGAGGTGCTGATCGGTTCCGTGCGTGACAAGGACAGAATAGAGCATGTGTTTTCCGTATGCAAACCGGACGTTGTATTCCACGCAGCGGCGCACAAGCATGTGCCGCTGATGGAATTAAGCCCCGGTGAAGCGGTGAAAAACAATGTGTTCGGCACTTTGAACGTTGCGCAAGCCTGTGATAAATTCGGCGTAAAGCGCATGTTGCTGATTTCCACTGACAAGGCGGTAAACCCGACCAATGTAATGGGAGCGACCAAACGAATTTGCGAACTGATTATTCAGTATTTCAGCCGTCACAGCAAGACGGATTATGTCGCCGTCCGTTTCGGCAATGTGCTCGGCAGCAACGGAAGTGTAATTCCGCTGTTTAAAAAACAGATTGCGAACGGCGGGCCTGTAACCGTTACGCATCCGGATATTATCCGTTATTTCATGACAATTCCGGAAGCCGCTCGGCTAGTCATACAGGCCGGCGGAATGGCGCACGGCGGGGAAATCTTCGTGCTTGATATGGGTCAGCCTGTGAAAATCGTTGATTTGGCGCGCAACCTAATCCGTCTTTCCGGGCTTCAGCCGGATGTTGACATCAAAATTGAGTTTACCGGCCTGCGCCCCGGGGAAAAGCTGTATGAAGAGCTTTTGCTCGACAGCGAGGGCGGCTGCCAGAAGACGTCACACGAGCTGATTTATATCGGTACCCCGATTCCGTTTGATGAGCATACCTTCCTGCATCAGCTGGAGGGGCTTCGCGCGGTAGCGGGAGCGGATAATGTGGCAATGATGCAGATGATACATGAGCTTGTGCCGACTTACTCCGGCCACGCCGAAGAAAGCGACGCGCTTGCACAGCATGAATAAAAAAGGGAGCGCTGCAAATGAGTTTTCATTCATTTGCAGCGCTCCCTTTATGGGTAAATTGCTTTTATGTTATTGTTAGACCCACAAGCTATTTTTTGATTGGATCGGTTTTGTTGCGCAACCGCCTGTTTCTACAATAAATGGTTGAAGCACACAAAACAATAAAAAAGTACAACGAAAGATTCAAATGCCGCAGCTTTCCGGTAAATCCACCTTGCCTTTCAGCCAGCAGTCATAGCAAAGACCGATGTAGCTTTCATTTCCGCCGATGAAAATCTGTTCGCCCTCGCGTACTATTTTCCCGTTCTGGATTCTGGCGTTTACCTCCGCCTTGCGCCCGCAGGTGCAAACGGACTTGATTTCCATCAGGGAATCCGCAATTTCAAATAAGCGCTTGCTGCCTTCAAACAAATGCGTCTGAAAATCGGTTTTCAATCCGAAGCATAGCACAGGCACAAATTCGATTGCAACGTTTTTTAGCTGATCAATCTGCGCAGCGGAAAGAAACTGTGCCTCGTCGATAATCAATACGCCGTACCGGTTTTCCAAATACCAGTCGTAAAGGTTCATGTTGCGGTCAATCAGAATTCCGGTGTCCTGCAGGCCGATGCGCGATTTCACAATAGTAGTGCCGTCGCGGTTGTCAACAGACGGTTTCATTAAGCCCACATGGTACCCTTTTTCCTCATAGTTGAATTTTGTCATCAGTGCCTGCGCCGTTTTGCTGCTGCCCATGGCACCGTATTTAAAATATAATTTGGGCATTTCGATTCCTCCGATTCCGTTCAATCGGTTTTCAGTATAGCACAATTCACCCCACACTTGAATAGCTTTCGCCAATCTTTCCCACAATACTGCGCGCACCTTTCCGTGCATATATTTATTGCGGAGGAAGTACCATGAAATGGATTGTGCTGCATGAAAAAAGAATCGCAGCCGTGGTATGCTGCTGTGCTCTGATTGCGGCAGCGGCAGCAGTCACCGTGAGGAGCACTGTGGTAGCCATGGCACTCGCCCAAAACCACGATTACCCCATACGGCGGGTACAGACGCAGGAAAAAAAGATTGCGCTTACATTCGACGCTGATACGGATGATAACGAAGCGCAGCGAATTCTCGATGTTTTACAAAGGTATCAAGTTAAATGCACTTTTTTTGCCGCCGGCGCGTGGGCGGAAAAATATCCTCAGATGCTCAGGCGGATTGCGGATGAAGGCCATGAAATCGGGAACCATTCGGATACACACCCGCACATGAATAAGCTGCGGCAGGATGCCGCGCTCGCGCAGATGGCGGATTGCAGCCGAAAAATTGAGGCTGCGTCGGGCGTTCGCCCGGCGCTGTTCCGCTCGCCTTACGGGGAAGCAAGCCCTGAGGTGGTGCGCGGCGCGAGGTCGCTTTCCATGACTTCCGTCGGGTGGGACATCGACAGCTTTGACTGGCGGAATTACCCGCCAATGCATATTGCCAATCGGGTTATCAGCGAGGTAAAACCCGGTTCCATCGTATTGTTTCAGCTTGGTGCGCGAAATACCGCTGCTGCGCTGCCGCGGATTCTGACGACGCTGCAGTCGGAGGGCTATGAAATGGTAACGGTGTCACGGTTGATTCATCAGGAGCCGTGCATTATAAATGAGACCGGCGAGCAAATCCCTACGGGTTGAATTTGTTCGTCGGTCTCTGCTATACTAAAATCATATAATGTAAGTTTAAATCCGATGGGATCGTATGCGGATTTAATTTATCTTTTTATCATACTATTTTATAAGTGAGGTGTGGCAATGGCTCGGATTATGGACATAAAAAAATGCGAACGCCCGGTTCGTGTCAACAGTAAAACGGTAATGGAAGTAAACTTTGACAGGCGGTATTTTTCCATGTGGGTGCATGCCGCCGGTCAAGAAGGCGGCGCGCAGGCAAATCCGCCCAGCATGCAGCTGGACGTGGAAAAAGCAAAGCGGCTTCGCGCGTACTTGACTGATTTCATAGAAGAGGAAAATGGCTCGGAATCTTAGTCGAGCGCTCTCGCAAGCTTGTTTTTCACACATAACTTCGGTTTGCAATTAAATTTTCATAGTCATTTCATTTTAGAAAACATCCAGGAAAATGGAGATTGATTTTGTTTTCAAATTAACTGACTATATATCCACATATTTTATTTTTCGCCGCAAATAATGATGTTATCTTTTGGGAAAGCGGAGGAGAAAATGAAATTCATTATTTTGTGCGGAAAAACAAGCGATACTTCGCTCAGCAAGGCCCTGATTCCCGTGTTGGAACGCAATGGCGGCGGCGTTTACTGCAGTGCCCGCAATCTGGTACGGTTCGGCGCCGGCGCGCCGGAGTTTTTTGTTTTTGACTGCGAAAAGTTACCGCAAATGGAATTGAAAAACGGAATTCTCTTATTTAAAAACAGTTTTGAACAGCAGGAGCCCGTTTGCGTGCCGCCCGGATTTTCCTGTATCCTTGAGTCAAAAAACCAGCATGCCGCTTCAGCGTTGCAAGGTTCCGACGCGGCGGCGATCACCTGCGGCACCGGCGCGAAGGATACACTCAGTATCGCCGCCCTGGATGAAAATACCGCCGCGCTAAGCCTGCAGCGCAGCATTTTCACTGTTGACGGAGCCATATTGGAGCCGCACGATTTTACGGTAGCTTTGAGCGCCGATCTCGGCCCTTACCGTATTCTGGCGGTCTGTGCTGTTTTGCTGATTTCCGGAATAAATTCTGCCGATGGTTACAACATTTAGTCAGGTCTTGTTTGTAAAAAGAAAAACAATCTTTTCTATTTATACTCAAAACAAATTCGCTTGATCGCACTGATTTATGCTGCTGCTTTAGCCATTCGCACTATCCTCACCATTTTGCAAACAAGCCCTAGGTAGCCGCTGATTAAAGCAATTCTGAAGCCGCTCAGTCCAGTATTTTCGCGGCTTCGAACTGCTGTTTGGCGACTTAATCATCGTTTACCTAGAAAAAATTAACATTCATAATGACATTACATTTACGCACAATAGGAAAGCAAACGCAAATCGTAAATGAATCAATTCATTAATTTATCATTAAGGAGTGTTGTATTATGGCGAGCACTAGTAACAAACACGTAGTTCCCGAGGCAAAGGCTGGACTTGACAAGTTTAAGATGGAAGCTGCATCCGAAGTCGGCGTAAACCTGAAGTCGGGTTACAATGGTGACTTAACTTCCAGAGAAGCCGGTTCTGTCGGCGGCCAGATGGTTAAGAAAATGATTCAAAGTTATGAGGAAGGCTTGAAATAAAGCTTTTCAAATCAAAGCGCCATGCCAACAGGCATGGCGCTTCTTCTATGAAATGAATTTTTGTTCAGCTTTCATAATCTTCAATGATCTGGTTCAGCTTGTCCGTACTGTAAACCTTGATGCCCGTGCTGAGCGCCTCCTGATCAGCGGCAGGAAGGGAAAATACATCCACATCGATTTCCTGATAAGGAGTGGGGTCATCGTTGTAAAAAACACCGATACGGCCCTCGTATTCTTTTACTGTGTATATCGTGCTTCTGCTCTGCTCAATGCTGCTCTGCTCAACCCCGCCCTTCATTGCGTCAATTTCGCTGCTTTCTTGACTTGGTGGCGTAATTGCTGTAGAATTAGACGATATATTCGAGGCTGTTGTTTCGGAAGCCGTGTAATTGTGATTGCGAGGATACTGCACGTAGAGCAGCACCACAAAGAATGCGGCAATGCAGAGCAACAGGATAGACGCTTTTTTCACTGATATCACCTCGAGGGTATTATTTGAAAAAATTGGTAAATTTATTCATTATCGTGCATAAATCAGAAGAATTACCGTCAGGAGGTGGCTTCCGGTGCGAAAAACAGATATCAGCCGGTACGACGGGCACAAGAAAAAGGATTACGCCGCCATATCACCAAAATCACTCGGTAAAATTATTTTAAAAGCATTTTTGACTTTTTTTACGATCTTGGTGATTACCGGCCTTATTGTTTCTGTTTCTTTGTTTTCCTTTATTCTCAGCATGAAAGACGAGTCCGTAAACTATGACCTTAAGAAGCTGCAGCTGAACTACACCAGTTTTATATACGTGAATGGGCCGAACGATGACACTGAACACCCCGTTCAGTATCAAAGTCTGTACAGTACGGAAAACAGGGTGTGGGTGGACTATGACAAGATTCCCCAGTCGATGAAAGACGCAATCGTCGCGATCGAGGATAAGCGTTTCTGGGAACATAAGGGCGTTGACTGGTACCGAACCTTTGGGGCGGTTACGCAGCTTTTCACCAACGGAGGGAGCTATGGCGGCTCTACCATTACACAGCAGTTGATTAAAAACGTAACAGGCGATAACGATGTGAGCCTGACCCGAAAGGGAAAAGAGATTTTCCGCGCGCTGAACCTTGAAAAAAGATACAGTAAGGAAGAAATTTTGGCTGCTTATTTAAATGTCGTTAACTTCGGCAGCGGAAGCAACGGCGTTCAAACGGCGGCAAACCTGTATTTCGGCAAAGATATTCAGGACTGCGATATTGCGCAATGCGCTGCAATTGCGGGCATTACGCAGAATCCGACGAAGTATTCGCCTTTGGTGAATCCGGAGCAGAATAAAATCCGGCAACAGACGGTTTTGACGGCAATGTATGACCAGGGGAAAATTACCGACGCTGAGTACAAGAAAGCGATGGCTGAATCCGAGCACATGACTTTTGTGGGCAAGAAAAATAACAGTGCGGTAAATAATGTGCCCATTTGGAACTGGTACATGGATACTGTGTTTGAAGATGTGAAAAACGGCCTGATGGAAACTTACAATTGCTCCAACGACAAAGCCGTTGATATGATGTACCACGACGGATTGAAAATTTACGCCGCAATGGATTCGAATCTGCAGAACATAGCGGAGGAGACGCTGACGTCCGACAAGGTGTTCGGCAGCAATAAAAAGCTGCAGGCAGGTTACCTCGCCATGGATTACTCGGGGCGTGTGCTTGCTACGGTCGGCGCCCGGGGCGCAAAGACGAGCAACCGCGTGTGGAGCAACGCAACGGATGCGCAAAGGCAGCCCGGTTCCACCATTAAACCGCTTGCGGTTTACAGTCAGGCGGTCGAGACCGGAAAATACAACTATTCCTCAATGCTGAACGATACTCCGCTGGATAACTGGTTTTCTGACGGCAGCGCGGGCCCGAAAAACGCGGGTCCCGGCAATACCAGCGGCAAGTACTGGGGCTCCGTCACGATAGAGTTTGCGCTGGAGCGCTCATTGAACGCTGCCGCGGCGCAGTTGGGAAACGCCATCACACCAAACGTCAGCTTTACTTTTTTGAAGAATAAGCTGGAATTTACCAGCCTGCTGCCGGCCGATAACAACCGCGCGCCAATGGCCGTCGGCGGTTTGAGCAAAGGTGTAACCGTAAGGGAAATGGTGTCGGGCTACCAGATGTTCGGCAACGGCGGAAAATACTATAAGCCTTATACTTTCTATCATGTAGACGACCATGACGGAAATGTCATACTGGACAACAGAAAGAGTATTTCCAAACAGGCGATCAATTCCGCAACAGCTTCCATCATGCATCGTCTTTTGAATAATGTTATTACCGGCACTTACGGCACCGGTAAAAGGGCGGCAATCAGCGGCTGGGAGGTATTCGGCAAAACCGGTACCACCAACGAGAATAAGGACAGCTGGTTCGTCGGAGGAACACCGTATGCTGTAGCGGGTATTTGGACGGGTTATCCCAAACCGGCTACCATTGACGGAACATCTGCGACTTACGCTGCAACCACTTGGAAGAGCATCATGACAAAATACCTGAAGGACAAAGAGAAAATTAAGTTTACCTATGATCCAAACGTGGTGTCGGCTCAGTATTGCACAAAAACCGGGTTGCTCGCAAATCCGGAATCGGATACGGACACCATGACCGGATGGTATGACAAAAATAACATGCCCGCCGTGTGCAGCGGCGTTCACCCGGGCGAAAGTTCCATTCCTGCTTCCAGCTCCGCGGTTTCCAGTGGAGCGAGCAGTTCGGAGGCCGGTTCGGAAGTGAGCTCACAGACCGGTTCGGAAAATTCGGCGGATTCCGGCTCCGAGACCTCCAATATACCGGGAGAATCCTCAACAGAAAGCAGTTCCAAACCGGGAAATGGAAACCAGGATTCAAAGCCGGGAAAGGGAAATCAAGACTCGCAGCCGATTACTCCTGCGGATTGACACCCGCAAAGGATGCAGATACCCGAATGGTATCTGCATCCTTTGTAAAATTCGGTTGAATATTGTACTCGAACATGGTAAACTGTTAAAGTGTTTAAGTTTCTGATTTTACATATTATAGAAGAATTGAATAGAATACATAAGGGGTGTATGATATGGTGGAAATAGCCGTAATGGGTTATGGGGTTGTCGGCTCCGGCGTGGTGGAGGTTCTGACGAATCATACTGAAAATATTGCTAAACGGGCCAAAGATGAAATTGGAATTCGATATATTCTGAACAGGCATGATGATCCCGAAAGCCCGTATACGGAGAAATTTACGAAGTCATTTGACACCATTCTCAATGACCCCGACGTGAAAATTGTGGTTGAGGCGATGGGTGGCATCCATCCCGCATATGATTATGTGAAGCGCTGCCTGGAGGCAGGGAAGAGCGTGGTTACCTCCAATAAAGAGCTGGTTGCCGCTAAGGGTGCGGAGCTTTTGGGCATTGCACAGAAAAACAACCTGAACTTTTTATTTGAAGCCAGTGTGGGCGGGGGTATCCCGATTATCCGTCCGATCAGCCAGTGCCTTGCCGCGAATGACGTGATTGAAATTGCCGGAATTCTGAACGGTACGACGAATTTTATCCTGACGAAAATGATCCGTGAACAGATGAGCTTTCAGAAAGCGCTTTCTATAGCGCAGGAGTTTGGGTATGCGGAGCGCGACCCAACCGCGGATGTCGAGGGGCACGATGCCTGCCGTAAAATCTGCATTCTGGCTTCGCTTGCCTACGGCAAACATGTTTACCCCGAACAGGTGCATACGGAAGGCATTACAAATATCACGCTTGCCGACGTGGAGTATGCTTCAAAGTGGGGTGGTGTGGTCAAACTGATTGCTCAGGTGAAGATGATGAACAACGGGAAGCTGCAGGCTGCGGTGTGTCCGATGTTTGTACCGCATGAAAGTCAGCTTGCCACAGTGGATGATGTGTTCAATGGCATTATGGTACGCGGCGATTCCACCGGAGACGTGGTGTTCTACGGAAAAGGTGCCGGAAAGTTTCCGACTGCCAGTGCTGTTGTGGCCGATGTAATTGACTGCGTAAAGCATTTTAAAGCGAGAAAATACCTGTACTGGGAAGAAGGCTCGCCGGATTATGTAGACGACTATCGTCTGGACGAATTCAGTGTGTTTGTCCGCGCAACCGCGGCGCAGGAAGATACCGCGTGGGAAACCGTGCAAAAGTATTTCGGCGATATAACACGCCTGACCCGCAAAGACCCGGAGAAGGGTGAGTTCGCGTTTGTAACCGGAGTGATGCAGGAAAAGGAAATTGAAAACGGACTTTCACGTCTTGAAGCCGAAGAAATCACCATAGGGAATGCAATTCGCATTGGCGATCTGTAATATATTTTATAGGATGTTGATAATATGATTCGAATTCAGGTGCCGGCAACCAGTGCCAACCTCGGTTCCGGCTTCGACTCCCTTGGCATAGCGCTGACTCTTTATAATCAGGTCTGGATGGAAGAATCCGATACCGTCGATATTACATCCCGTGATGAGATTGTAATTCCCACCGACGAAAGCAATCTGATTTACTGGGCGGCGGGAAGAGTCTACGAGCAGTGCGGAAGAAAGCTTCCGGGGCTCAGGATTATTCAGGAAAACAATATTCCCATGGCGCGCGGTTTGGGCAGCAGCTCCGCCTGTATCGTTGCGGGAATCCTTGGCGCAAACCGGATTTTGGGCGGCCCGCTTTCCCGACAGGATCTTATCAATCTGGCGGCTGAAATCGAAGGGCACCCCGATAATACCACTCCCGCGATTGAAGGTGGTCTGGCTGCTTCCGCGATTGAAGCGGGCAGGGTGTATAGCGTCAGTGTACCCGTTTCCGAAAAAATCCGCTTTGTGCTGTTTATTCCGCCGTTTGAGCTGAAAACAGAAAAAGCCCGTTCCGTGCTGCCACAGCAGTACTCCAGAAGCGACGCGGTTTACAATCTTTCGCGTTCGGCCTTAATGGCAGCTTCCCTGTTTTCGGGTAAGCTGGAAAACCTGCGCGTTGCTGTGCAGGATAAGATTCATCAGCCCTACCGTGCAGGGCTGATCGAAAATCTTGACAGCGTTTTTCGTCTCAGCTACGAGCTGGGTTCTCTCGGAACTTACGTCAGCGGCGCGGGGCCAACCATTATCTCGATGATTGATGCCGACGCCACTGAAAATTTCAGCAAATACGCTGCGGCGCATCTGGAGGAAAAGGGCATTGCCGGGTGGCAGATTAAAGTGCTCGATACCGATGCGGACGGGGCGCAGATAGCGATAGAATAACTTTATCAAAGATTTGGGGGACAGAACCTTATGAGCCTGATTGTCCAGAAGTTTGGCGGCAGTTCCGTTGCGAACGCTGAACGCTTGTTCAACGTTGCGGATATTGTCACGAAGACTTATGCGGCGGGCAACGATGTTGTTGTGGTGGTTTCCGCACAGGGCGACACCACGGACGATTTGATTGCAAAAGCCAAGGAAGTTAACACAAATGCCTCAAAAAGAGAAATGGATATGCTTCTTACCGCCGGTGAGCAGATGTCCGCTTCGCTTCTCGCCATGGCCGTCGAAAAGCTGGGTTTTCCGGTTGTTTCGCTTTTGGGGTGGCAGGCCGGCTTTCACACAAGCTCCGCTTATGGCGGCGCGCGGATTAAGCGTGTCGTGCCCGATCGGATTCAAAAGGAAATCGACAAGAAAAATATCGTGATTGTAACCGGATTTCAGGGAATTAACCGGTATGATGATATGACAACGCTGGGGCGCGGCGGCTCCGACACCAGCGCGGTCGCGATTGCGGCGGTGCTGAACGCGGATTTATGCCAGATTTACACCGATGTGGAGGGCGTGTTCACAGCGGATCCCCGCAAGGTGAAAAACGCAAGAAAGCTGGATGTCATTTCCTATGATGAAATGCTGGAGCTTGCTTCCCTTGGCGCACAGGTGCTGAATAACCGTTCTGTTGAAATGGCTAAAAAATACGATATTGAGCTTGAAGTCCTTTCCAGCATGACCCGAAAACCCGGAACAATTGTTAAGGAGGCCAAAAAAATGGAAAAAATGCTCATCAGCGGGATCGCCAAGGATGAAGACGTTGCCCGTGTCTCTATTATCGGAGTGCCGGATCGTCCGGGTCTTGCATTCAAAATATTTTCTAAGCTTTCTGCTAAAAGCATCAACGTTGATATTATCTTGCAGTCTGTCGGAAGAAACGGAACGAAGGACATCAGCTTTACAACAAGCCTTGCAAACCTGAGTGAAGCGATGGAGATTTTGAATCCATATGTGGAATTGATCGGCGCCACAAGTGTTGTTTATGACGATCAGGTCGCGAAGGTCTCCATTGTCGGCGCGGGTATGGAAACGCATCCCGGCATTGCCGCGCAGATGTTTGAATCCCTGTTCGAAGCCAACATTAATATCCAAATGATTGCGACCAGCGAAATTAAAATTTCCGTTCTGATTAACCGTATTGATGCCGACAAAGCGGTAAGTGCAGTTCATAATAAGTTCTTCAGCGATAATATTCGTGCATAAATAGAAAAAAATATTGCCGGAGAGCGGTTTGTCCGGCAATATTTTCTCATTTTACTTGCTTTTTCTTCTTGTATGTGCTAGAATAAATTTCGTTGTTTCCGGGTGTGGCGCAGTTGGTAGCGCGCTTGACTGGGGGTCAAGAGGCCGTGAGTTCAAGTCTCGCCACTCGGACCAAAATCGTTTCTACAGGAATTGAGTTATCATTCTGTAGAAACGTTTTTTATTTTGTGCTATAATTTACTAGAAAATATACCGACTAAACGGAAGGGTAAACAGGGATTTGAAGAAATATGCAAAGAAGGAGCAATGTGACCGTGGTTTTGGAAAATAAAAAAACAATTCTGTTCTTTTTGCTTGATGGGTATGCGGACTGGGAAACCGGTTATGCAAGTGCCAAACTTCATAATTTGGGATACACTGTCCGTACAATTTCTCTGAAAGTGCAGTCTGTCAAGTCGCAAGGGGAATTTTTGACGTCTATTGACTATTCGTTGGATACATTCCACGATTATCAAAATCTTGCAGCGCTGCTTTTGATTGGTGGCACTGGCTGGGGAGATCAGCATTTAATAAAGGGATATGATAGAAACCTATATAATGAAAATGCCAGTAAAGGCATAAAGGGGTTTATTGATCATAGTCTTTCCATTCCAAACGTTACGGTTGCTGCTATCTGTGACGGAGCAACTTTTATGGCTGACAATGGCTATTTAGATAAAATCCCACATACAGGAAATTCTCTTGCACATTTGAGTGAAAAAGCTCTGGGATATGAAGGTAAAGACTTCTTTCAAGAAAAGCAGGCAGTTTCCAGTGATAGAATTATTACAGCAAACGGGACTGCGCCTTTGGAATTTTCTCGTGAAATCTTGATTTCACTTAACGAATTAGGGAGTAAAGAAAAAGTGAATGAATGGTATCTGTTTAATAAAAAAGGAAGCTTTCCGTCGTGAAAGCTAAATAGACGACTTCCAATTTGCCGGTTTGTTTTGCAAATATAGGGGTGTAATATTCGTTTGCCTGATACCGAAAACCATTATTTTATGCGGGTCCCCGAGTTTGTCGTTATGAACACTCGTACCATTGCAAATGACCCTCGAGTGGTCATAACGACAAAAACAGGTTGACAACGTGTCAGCCTGTTTTATTTCGCGCAGGAAACTAATTTTACTTGCATCCAGAATTCTTGACTTTTCTCATAATTGATGTATAATAATAAGCAAATAAAATATTTTGTGCGTATAAGAAATCAGCACGGAACTACTTGTTAGTTTCGTGCTTTATTTTTTTGCTCAAAATATTCGAATGGAGAAAAATAAATGGAATTTATGATGAAGTTGCCGCGTAACAAAAAGGAGTTCACACTGTTTCTGGCCGTTATTTCAGTTGTTTCCGTTAATATTATCGCACCGCTTATTACATTTTTTGAGGTAGGATTCCACTTGTACATTTGGGCCGATACCCTCAAAGTCATTCCATTTATTTGGCTTTCTGTCATTGCGCTTGTGCTGCTCACCTATAAGCCTGCCGCATGGTTGACCTCCCGTATTGTGAAGGCAGAAGACAGCTTTGGCTATCATATTTTGATCAATATACTCTTTTCCGTATTGCTGATGTCGATCTTTCTGACGGTGTTCGGTACCTGGATCGGGAACCGCCAAATTAGTATGACTCCGATCCGTCTGTTTTTTTACAAATGGCCTCGTAATTTTTCTATTTCATTCTTTGTCGAGTCGTGTATTGCCCAGCCATTAGCTCGTCTGGTGATGCTGAAGTTGCACCAGCATAAGGATGCGAAGACACAATCAATACAGGCATAACCCAAACAGGAGCCACTTGGGAAACACTTTTGTAAGCGGCCTTTTTTTGTCAATTTTTCTTTTTATGTACCACTGTTTCCGATATTCCCGATTACCTGCCATTTGAGAGAACCAGATTATCCTGTATACGAAAACGCCGCCCATAGCTCCACTTGGGTGGCACCTTAATACTAAGACAGAAGTAGTAATATTCGTTTGCCTGATGCCGAAAACCTTTATTTTATGCGGGTTCCCGAGTTTGTCGTTATGAACACTCGGACCATTGAAAAGACCGTCGACTTTTGTCGGCGGTCTTTTGCTTTGCCAGTATTTATGCGGGTTTGTGGCCGTTGGATTTGGTGGAAGTTCTATAATTACACTCGGCAGCAAATTTGAGTGGCAGGATTTTTCTGATTTATTGGCTATTTCTTGACTTCTGTGTTCAATAAGTATAATATATTATACAAATCATACTTATTGAACCTGGAGGACAGACATGAGTACAAAAAAAGGAAAATATGCCTGGACAGTTACGGTCGGTGAAAAAGGGCAAATCGTGATTCCGAAGCAGGCAAGAGACATATTCAACATCAAATCCGGCGACACGCTGATTATGCTCGCCGATGAAAAGAAAGGTATTGCCATTCCGCCCAAAGAAAGCTTTGCTGAACTTGCAGCAAAAATCTTTGCAGATAAGGAGGAGAATTGACAATGAGAAAACACTACATAGACAATATTCGCTGGGCTACAGTTTTGCTGGTTCTGGTTTATCACGTCTTTTATTTGTTCAATGGTGTGGGTGTGCTTGGCGGCGTCGGCAGTTTTTTGAAAGTACAGTATCAGGATGCCGTGCTATATTTCGTATACCCGTGGTTCATGGTATTACTATTCCTGATTTCCGGAATTAGTTCCCGGTATGCATTGGAGCATCGGAGTCATAAGCAGTTTATAAAAGACAGAACTGTAAAGCTGCTTGTTCCGTCCACGCTCGGACTCTTTGTGTTTCAATGGATGGTTGGTTACTTCAACATAAAGCTCGGCGGTGGCTGGGATATGATTCCGGCATTCATCCGCTACCCTGTCATGGTCATTTCAGGGATCGGCCCATTATGGTTTATCCAGATGTTGTGGGTGTTCTCACTGCTGCTTGTGCTGATTCGGAAAATCGATTCTAAGGATAAATTCTACACGCTCTGCGGAAAGTGTAAACTTTTCGTGATCCTGTTTCTTTTCCTTCCCCTCTGGGGAGCGTCGCAGATCCTCAACATGCCGATCATTACGACTTATCGCTTCGGTATTTACTTTGTTGCATTTTTGATCGGTTATTTCATATTCTCTCACGATGAGATTCAGGACAAAGTGCAGAGGATTCACCTGCCGATGCTGATGATCGCTGTCGTGATGGGTATTGCTTATACGGCTTTTTATTTCGGCTGGAATTATGCTGACGATGCCTGCTTGAAAAGCATTTTCACCAATGCTTACCTGTGGATGGCGATTCTTGCAATTTTAGGCTGCGGAAAGACATGGCTCAACAAGACGTCGCAATTTGCAGTTTATATGACAAAATCGAGCTTTGGCATATACATCGTCCACTATCTTGTTGTGCTTTCTGCCTGTTATTTCCTGAAGCTCTACACGGCCTTGCCTGTATTTGCAATTTATCTGATTGCCATTTTCTCAGTCCTTATCATTTCTCCCGCTTTATATGAGCTGCTGAAGCGTATCCCGATTCTGAGATATTTGGTTCTTGGCATCCAAAAGGATAAGATAAAAGAGTAGTAAGCAAATAAAAACCAATTGTAGTATAACCTGCAATCGGCTTTCATTTTACTTTTTTGGTGTAAATACTACTTGCTGACTACCTGTAAGCCATTGGTATTACTGGATTTCTCCAAGTCCTATAATTTCACTCGGACCATATTAAAAAAGACCGTCGACTTTTGTTGTCTGTCTTTGCTTTGCCTGTGTTTATGTTGGTCGATTTTATGCTGTGATCAAGAAAAGCTGACGGATTAGACAATTGTCTAATCCGTCAGCTTTTTCAGGTTATTTATAAACGTTTCCTTCGCTGTAAAACAACGAATCCCGCTGCCGCAGCAATAATGAGTATGCAAATAATAGCGATTACGGTACCGGAGTTGTTTTGTGATTCTGAGTTACTTGGAGAGGAAGCAATAGCGCTGCTGCTTTCGGCAGCGGATGACGGTGCAGCGGATGAAATCGCTGATGAACTGGATGCAGTCACACTGCCACTACTTTCCGTTGCAGCTCCGTCAATTTTCGATTCGCTGATTACATAATCCGAACAGTGCTCAATGTCAAATTTCAGCCATCCGTCAGCGTCGACGGGAATGTCGGATTGAATTGTCTCCAGCATGTTCTTCTCCGGGTTATAGTAGTATGCAAATACGCTTTTACCCGCATACTTCGGTATTTTCACTTGTATGGTTGCCTTCCCGGGAAGTTTGCCTTCATAACTGAAGTGAAGGTTTGTAAAGCCGGTTGCGCCTGTCAGTTTGCTGATTGCGTCTGCTTTGGGAGAAGTCTGGTCTATTCGGGTATCTAACTGACTTCCGTTTAAAGCACTGCCGGAGAGTTCGGAACCGTTAAACTGCCATTTGTACCAGCCTCCGTCAAAAACTACTGATTTCTTGCTTTGATTTTGTAAACGCTCAAACACATCTTTGTCAATACTAAACTTCTGGGAAACGTTTACAGAAACAATATCATTATTCTGTTGATTCGCGATACGGTTGATAAAATCATCACCCGTCAGTACAGTTTTTGGAATACTGTTGTTTGTATTTTGCACAGGTTGGGCCGTGTTTGCTTTTCCTGGCGATACGGCAGCTGATGACAAAGGTGTCAGCTGCTTCAGCGCCTTAGCCAGTGCGGTCTGTGCATCGTCAATCTGCTTTTGCGTGGCTTTTGCGGATGACTGCACGGACAGTGCGGCGTTTAATGCGGTCTGAAACGCTTTCATGGAAGCAGTGGTATAATTTCCGCTGATTTTTTGAGCCGATTCAAGCGCTTTGGTAAGGGAAGCACGGTTTAAAGTGATTTTACCGCTTTCAAATGCTGACTTTGCTTTTTGCAGCGCGGAAAGCGCAGTTTCAATTTCCTTCTGGGTTGTGGCAGCGTTCAAAGCTTTTTGTGCGGCTGCGATTGCGTTTTGCAGCGCGGTAACGGCACTAGCCGGATACTGGCCCTCATATGAGCCGATCAGATCGGCTGAAGGAATGGTCTTTGCTATAGAACTGATCGCATTTTCGAGCGTGGATTTATCTAAGGTAAGTGGAGGCGCAGAGGTTCCGCCGCCACCGCCGCCGTTACCGCCAGAGGCAGCTTTGGAAACCGTGATGTGAACCTTGTTGGTTTGTACGGTAACAGGGTTGCCGGATTTGTTGTTCAGCGTGACAGTCGCCCAGATGTCAGCCGCCCCTGCTTTTATTGCGCTGAGTGCTCCGGTATTGCTTACGCTTACCACACTGCCGTCGCTGGATTGATATTGAATGACGGCATCTGTAAGGGACGCAGGCGTACCGTCGTTGTTGGTAGCATTGCTCAGTGAAATGGAAGCAGTTTGGCCGGCGGTAAGCTGTGTTTTGGTACATTGAGCAGTAACGGATTTCAAGGAACCGGCTTCCAAACCTCCGCTCAGCTCATAATTATGCCCGGCCTGATACGCGAATTTGATAGAGTGGTTAACCGTATTGCTGGTGAAACTTATCGTCTTATTATCAGTCGTATCTCTGACTTCAAGTGTTTCTGCAGACCATCCCGTATTGTTGTTTACAATCTTAGAGGTGGTTTTTCCGTCAATATAAGTATAGTCATAGGTGGAGCCGTTGTTGGCGATGGGGAACACTTCAACAAAGTAATTGCCCTTATTTTGCATGTCCTCGCCGACCAGAACACCCTTACCGCCTACAAAGGCAGGAATATTGTCAATCGGATGTGCACGATCTTTCAGGAGTGTGGGCCCTTCAAAGGTTTCGCCAGTGGAATAGTCAATCCATTTTCCCTCCGGCAGATAAACGTCACGGGTATCGGCAGTAAGAAAGTCCGTTCCAAACTGCGGCGCCGCCAGAAGGCTTTCACCGAGCAACCACTCATATTGGCGATCCGTTGTGTTGGCCATTTTACCGACGTGGTCGTCATTCGGATAAGCAATATAAAGAGGAGTCAGGGAGTAGGGATAACCGGTTTTCCAGCTTTTCAGTGCCGCGTCGTAAATATACGGCGCGTAAGTGCTGTGCCAGTTAATCGCATTGAACGTCGCCTGCTTATAAGCGTCATTGTTCATTTTCAGTGCATTGATACCGATAGATGCACTCGGGTTCAGAGCGGCGAACTGTGCATTGCGAACCAGATATTTCTGATAGTTTTTATCGGTAATGGTTCCGCCGGTTCCTCCGATGATATCAGGATACACATTGGAAACACCGCTGGCAGCGTAAGCGAGCGTGTTGATAGGCATTCTGTCAGGCGACGAGTTGAAGCTGTTGTTGTTTGTGCCGTAATTCGCGTCGTTAATTCTTAAAATATCCCCTGACAGAGAGTAGGCACCGTTTCTCATAATCATGACGCTGTCGTCTTTGTCAATCATATAGGACAGAATTCGGTTCCAGTTGCCGTCATGATAGGTTCTGTCGTTGTTGAGGACCATAGTGTCTTCTTTGAAACCGTCTACACCCCAAAGTCCGGCGTTTTTACGGTACCATTCCAACGCATTGGGGTTTCCACCGTCGATATAGGCGGTTAAACCTCTTTCACGGTTTCCGGTGGGATATTTTGCGTGTATTTTCATCAGGCTTCCATCTTCATTTTTCAGAAAATACCCCTTAGCAAGCGCCTCATTTACGAAATTTCCGTCCACCTCCGGGTGCCAGTCTCCTCCAAGAGAAGCGGGCAGCTTTAGATGTACGCGTAAGCCAAGCAGCAGCTTGATATCTTTGTCCTTAAAGAACGTTTTAATTCCTGCGGGGTCGGGAAACCTGGGGTTCGGCATTCCCTGGGCGGTGTCATTTCTTCCTGCCGGGTCAGCGGTATCGTCCCACATCCCGAAGCTGGTGGTAGTTCCTTCCATGCCCGAACGGTCACCCTTCCAGAAGCCGGAACCGATCACAGCCCAGGTGATATTATAGCCCTCGTTCAGGTAATCCTGAACGGTGCTCATTACGTTTGACTGATAAGCGTTCCAGCCAAGCGCGCCGAAGGCTTCCCAGCCGAGTCCGAACATTTCGTAATGAGGCTTTGTATCCTCATAGCTCTCCTGATTTCGGACATTGCGGTAATCCTGATAAATTTGTTTCATGTCGCCGAAAAAGTAATACAGTGTGGTGACTTTATCGGTTTCCAGAACACCGAGCCGGGTTTCATTTGCGTTGATTACCACGCGCTTGTCCGCTTCTTCAAACAGAACCTGCGCAAATTCCCGCTGCGGCGCTATGGAAAAATTAGAAATAAAACGGATTGGGCCGCCGTTCTGGTTGGTAAAGCTGCCCGCGGCTGTACGGTTTACGCCGAAAACGTTTGTGCTGGAACGCACACTTTCACCGGTATCGGTTACCACACCATAGTCACCGAGTCCGTACATGGGGTTGATGTTGCCTTCTACTCTGCAGTCGATGGTATATTTGTTTGATGAGTCTGTGGGAGGCGTGTCCGGATTTTGGGCGGGGTCGCCGTCATAGGAGATGCTGCCTGTTCCCGTTACGGTCCATTTCGACAAGTCTCCGTCAAATGTGTCACTGAAGGAGGCCGCGCCCGTGACAGAAAAGTTATCCACTTTCGCAACAGTCGTACTGGCCATTACCCCCGCGGTTCCTTTTGCAAATGCGCTGTCGGTGCTTTGCAGGATCTGAGCCCCGTCTATGTAGCAGATAATGCTGTTTCCGTTTAATTCGGCCTTTAGGTTATAGAATTTATTATAGTAATAGTCAAAGGGGACTTCCTGAAGAATGGTTTCTGTACCATTCTGTTTTTTAATCAGTGAAACAGTGCCTAATTTTAAGAATCCGAAGCGGTAATAGTTGTTGTTGTCAGTATAACGCATGACCAGTGAATTCGATGTTTGTTCGTCGTTCATTGTAAAACTGGTGTCTGCGCTGACAGAATAATCGCCCCATTGTGTACCGCCCGTAACCACTGCGGAAGATGCTGAACCCGCATTTAAAAGGAGGTATTGATTTGTCAGTGTTGCATCAGGGTTTTCAGAACGCTTTTCCGTTTTGAGCTCCATCGTGGTTTTATCCACAGTTCCATCCAAGTCGGACTCTTCTGTGAAATCTTCCGAAACCTCGGATAAAGTTTTACAGTCAAAATCATTCTGATAATAAATGTCGGAAGGGTCGTTGTTGCTGTAAACTTTAATGTCGTCAATACAGGCGTAGTCGTCATAAACACGGAATCCGCATCCGCCCAGAAGAGATGCGTCCGGCGCCCCGCTGTCGTTTGCGTCAAACATCAGCTGGTCGTTTAAATAGCCTTTGATGCTTTTTCCCGCAACCACCATTTTCATATGGTACCATTGATTCGGTTGAATACCCGTTATTGTTTTGTCGCCGATTGTTGTAGCGGCGCTTGGACCGTTTAGCCGTTTCATTGCTGTATTTCCGTTTTTCAAGTAAAACAAATGGTACGTATTAAAATTGTTGTAGTGAGAAAAAATTCCGTTGCTGCTTTTTGTATCCGTTTTATTTTCAAACCGCAGTCGGGATTCAAAAGTGTAATTGTCGTCCGGAATATCAGCGCTGGCCAATTTTTTTACCGATACAGCGGTCAGGCTGGACGGCTTAATATACAGGTATGTATTGATATTCGGATCATATGCCGGTATTGGCGTAACGGTGCCGTCCGTGGCAACATGCTCGGCAGAACTGCTTCCGAGCATGGTTTCCCATTTTGTGTGCTGCCATCCGGCAATACCGTCCGTGTTTTCAAAATCCAGATTGGCGTAGGTCGTTACCCCGTCGTTGCTGGAAACGGTAATGTTGTCAAAGCTGGCATTAGCTTTGTCCGCTCTCAATCCGCAGCCGCCCGTAAGCTGCGCACTGGTTGCGGCGCTGTCCGTCGCACTGAAAACCAGCACATCGTCAATATAACATTTTATGGTCTTTCCTGCTGTGACCATTTTAAGGCGGTACCATGTGTTCGCCGTGATCGTGAGCGATTTACCCTCATTGGTTATTGAACTGCTCAGATCTGCCGTGGTTGTTCCCAGCCGCTTCAAACCGATTGACCCGACTTTAATATAAAAAAGATGGAAAGCGTTGTTTGCGTTGTAGTGGGAAAAGATTCCGACCGAAGTGGTGCTGCCGGAGTCCAATTTAATGTCGGATTCAATGGTATAGTCATTGAGTAAATTGGGAGCTACCAGCCGCTCCACTGTTGCGTTCAATGAATCGTTCTTTCCCAGAACATGCAGGTAACCGCCTGTTTCCGAGGAAGTAAGCATAGCGGCCTGCACGGAGGAATCCTTGTATCCGGCTGCCTGAATTTCCGGCAGGTTACTGATCAGCTTTCTAACCTCACTACCCGCTTTCGGGGCAACAGAAAATTTCACATAGTGGTCAAACAGCTTGATGCTGACGTCTGCTTTGTCGCCGTTTGTATTTGTCACTTCAAAATTTGCGGTGTCACCCTCCAGTCCTTTGAAAATGGTGGAACTTA
This sequence comes from Bacillota bacterium, assembly GCA_023416955.1. Taxonomy (GTDB): domain Bacteria; phylum Bacillota; class Clostridia; order Oscillospirales; family Acutalibacteraceae; genus Caproiciproducens. Next base: position 53,941 of record JAEZGM010000021.1, read on the forward strand.
CCTCATAGACAGTCCCGCCCGCTTTTCCAAAACAGATGCCGGAAGACGAATGCATGTCGGCATATGCGGTCCCGTTGTCAGGGCGGTAGAACCCATACCGAAACCCGTTTTTCGCGACCTTTACGGTGTAGTTGGGCGTGTGAATCACGACGGTGTCTCCGTCAGTCGCCGTAAATTTTGATTCCGCCATTGCTGACAGGCTCAGGCTGCTCAACAGAATGAGCAATGATAGGATTACCGCAAAAGTTGACTTAAGACATTTTTTCATAATTTCCTCCCGTTTCTTTACCGGTGTAATTTGCAATTCCAATTTTTGCTTTACCGGTTGTTATGCGGTCAACCTTATGTGTGGATTGACCAGATATTTTCAACATTTTGCATATGCATTATAAAAAATACAATATATGTCGTCAATTAAATATAAAATCCTTAATAATTATTGTAAAAATATTAATAGTAATTTTATAAATCGTCTAAAAATATTAATAGATTTGCTGATCGGGTGAACTAATTCTCAAAAATATCCGAATTGTTTGAACATTACTTACAATTTTTACATTTTATTGACTGTAGTCCTCAAATTTATATAATCAAGTCGTACGGTATGAAACACAGTCGCTGTTTCGATGGTAAATCTCGAAATGCAGAGGGGGATATGCAGAATGGAAACGTTCGAATTTGATGTAGTTGTCGCGGGCGGCGGAGTCTCCGGAGTGTGTGCAGCAATCACTTCCGCGCGGGCGGGTGCAAAAACAGCATTGATCCAGAACAGACCCGTGCTGGGCGGCAACTCCAGCAGCGAAATCAGAGTCTGGACAAGGGGTTCCGTCGGCGGAGGCACCATTTTTGCAGAGGAAATGGGAGTCTTGGGCGAACTCAAACTCCATAACTATAAAATCAACCCGGATTTCAATCCGGTTCTATGGGATGAAGCACTTTTTGATAAGGTATACTGCGAAAAGAATATTCAAATTTTTCTCAATACGAATATTACAGACGTAACAATGCAGAATACGGATAAAATCGATTCAGTTGTTGCTTATCAGCTTGCATCCGGAAGAGAAATACGATTTAAAAGCGCGATGTTCGTAGATGCGACAGGCGATGGTACAATCGGCTGGCTCGCGGGAGTGAACTTCCGCTTTGGCCGTGAAGACCAGTCGGAATACGGCGAAAGCCTGACTCCGAAGGTCAAAGACCGCAACGTGCTCGGAAGTTCAATCATGTTTCAGTATAAAGATGAAGGTAAACCAATTCCGTTTAAAAAACCGGATTATGCTTACGATATTCCCTATATTGAAAAACTGCTCAACAAGGGCGGCCGTGTAGTAAATGAAAAAATGAACGGCTGCGATTACTGGTGGGTTGAGTTTGGCGGTACGCGCGACACCATTCTGGAAAATCAGGAAATCGGAATTGAGCTGAAAAAACTGGTTCTGGGTATTTGGAATTACATAAAGAATTCCGGGAAGTTTGATGCTGACACGCTTACGCTGGAGTGGATAGGTCAGATGCCCGGCAAACGGGAATCAAGGCGTTTTGTCGGGGAATACACGCTGACGCAGAACGATGTGGAACAGGGACAGACTTTTTCGGACGCGGTCTGTTATGGCGGATGGTACATGGACTTTCACCCCAGTGATGGAATCTATTCCGAGGATAGCTTCTGCCGCCAGATTCCTGTCCATTCGTACAATATCCCCATGCGGTGTCTGTACACTTCAAAAATGGATAATTTATTGTTTGCGGGTCGGAATATCAGTGTCAGCCACGCGGCTTTTTCCTCCACACGGATCATGGATACCTGCGGAATGGTCGGTCAGGCGTCAGGCCAAATAGCATCGTTTTGCGCGCTCGAAAAATGCACCCCCCATGAAGCAAACCAAAAATATAGTAATGACATTCAGCAGAAACTGCTGAAAAACGATATGACGATCTGGGGACTGAAAAATACGGACGAAGCCGATTTGGCGCGCACGGCAAGCATCGCTTGTTCCGAAACCAGAGTTCCGGAGAATTTGAAGGGTGAAAGCTATTCCGATCTTTCCGACGATACTTTCCTTGTTTGCCCGGTCACCAAAGAAAATGCCAGAATCAGCATTGCGGCTGCGTGCGGCAAAGACACAGTGCTGGAATACAGCGTGTACCAGTCCCGCCTGCCTTCCAGAATTATTAACGGTGCCTTGGTTGGCAGCTATAAAGTATCCGTTCATCAGGGGCAGGAAAATATTGAAATTGATTTGTCAGCCGTGGCAAACCCGACGTATACAAAAATCGTATTTCAGGATAATCAGGATGTTAAAATCCGAACCTCCTCTGACAGCCTGACGGGTTTTCTGCTTGGGCGCAAAGAACGCTCAGCCTTTGACAATCCCTGTGTTTCCGCTTTGAATTGTGTGGATTATGGGTGCGAGAATGTAGTCAATGGATATAACCGGATTGAATACGGCGCGAATCTTTGGAGCTCGGGCAGCCTTGAAAAGGCCCAGTGGCTTGAGTTTGCGTGGGAACAGGCGAAAGAAGTCTCAGAAATCAGACTGACTTTTAACCCGGACTTATCCAGTGAAATTCCAAGTTCGATTTCCAAAGTATCCAACGATCACCACGGATTTACACGCGGCAAGGATCCCATCGCGGTATTAACAGAGGCATTTCGTGTGGAAGTTCATCAAAACGGCGAATGGAAGGAAGCAACTTCCGTCCAGAATAATACGGAGCGGCTCTGTGTTGTGAATTTCCCAAGGCAGAAGGCGGACAAGGTTCGTATTTATTTTGACAGGACATACGGTTCCTCATATGCTGAAGTGTTTGAAGTCAGGATTTATTAATTGAAATATTACATTGACACGAAAGGAAAGAACAGCAGAATGACAAAACGAAAACATCACGGGATTCGACTGTCCGACGGAGCGGTGGGATTCATTCTGGCAGCACCGGCACTTGCAATCTTTATTGCCGTCATCCTTTACCCGTTCCTGAACTCCATTTTTATGAGCTTTACAAATAAATCGCTCATGAACTCCAGTTTTAAAATGGTTGGCTTCAGCAACTACGCGAAAGTATTTGCGGACCCCACCTTTGCGAAGACGTTTATGAATACGGGGATATTTGTCTTTTTCTCAACACTCTGCCCGTTTGTACTTGGCTTTATTTGGGCGGTCATACTGAACAACAAGTTCAAGGGCGCGGGAATACTGCGCGGTATTACACTGATCAACTGGATCGTCCCCGGTGCTTCCATTAGTTTCTTATGGTCGTTCATTTTCGACTATAACCACGGTATCATGAACGAATTACTTCGCTCCCTCGGGATTATTACACAGAATGTGAACTGGCTGGGAGAAAGTTCAACAGCAATGATTGTTGTTATAGTTGCCAGAACATGGCAGATGCTTCCGTGGTATATGGCTTTTCTGACCGGCGGTCTGCAGGGAGTGCCGCAAGAGCAGATTGAAGCGGCCAGAATTGACGGAGCCAACAATCTTAAGGTTCTCCGTCATGTCGTTATTCCCGGAATGAAATCCATGATTACCATCGTTTTGGTGCTTGGCATTATTGGGAACCTGCAGCATTTCGACATTCCTCAGGTTATGACTTCCGGCGGCCCGGCGGGCGCAACTACGCTGTTCTCCATTCTGGTTTACAACAAGGCGTTTGTCAGCTACAAGGTCGGCATGGCCGCGACGATCGGTACAATCTGGGCTGTTTTGCTGGCGGCTTTCAGTTTCTTCTATTCGCGCAGCACATCGAAGAATTGAGGAGGACATCATGTTTCAAAAAACACGAAGCTATAAATTTGTCATTGCTTTCTTCAGCATAACGATTGGAATATTTGTTATCTTCCCGCTTCTTTGGATGCTGAACACGGCGTTAAAACCTTCGACCGAAACCTTTACGCTGTCACTGTTCTTTTCAAACCCGACTTTAAAGAATTTTCAGAGTGTTCTGTTTGACAAAGATATCCTGACGAATCTGGGCAACAGCTTATTTGTTTCTTTTATCAGCAGCTTTGCGGGAACGCTGGTATCCATGTTTGCAGGATTCAGCTTTTCAAAGTTTCGCTATAAAGGCAAAACCGTCTCCATGTCGATTATCATGATGGCGCAGGCATTCCCGCAGGCGATTCTGCTTCTTACCCTTTATATCATGATGCAGCAGATGAAAATGGACGGCAGCTATTTTGCATTAATCCTTTCGTACATAGCCTTTATCCTGCCGGTCGGCACATGGTCGCTGAAAGCATATTTTGATCAGCTGCCCGATGCGCTGATCGAATCCGCAAAAATCGACGGTGCGGGCTGGATTCGAATCACTTTCCAGATTATCTTCCCGTTGGCGATCCCGGGCGCTATTTCCACTGCCATTTACGGTTTCGTCTGGAGCTGGAACGACCTGCTGTATTCATTGACTCTTGTTACCGACGCAAGCAGAAGAACACTCGCTCCGGGATTGGTCATGAAGTATATGGGCGAGTTCACAAACAACTGGTCCCAGATGATGGCGGCATCCATTTTTGTTTCCATTCCTGTTACTCTGATCTTTATATTCCTGCAGAAATATTTCATCAGTGGCCTGACTTCGGGAGCTGTAAAGGGCTGACGGCTGTTCGGTTTCATGTAAGGAATATGGATAAATGCGGCAATAAAGCTGCGAACTTTATAGGAAAGAAAGGTAAGGAAATTTATGAGAGCAAAAAGAATTTTAGCATTCTGCATGGCTTGCGGCATCGCGGTTGCATCCAGCGGCTGCGGTTCTTCAGGAGCTGCAAGCGGCACCGGCAGCACGGCGGCTTCTTCATCAACATCCGCATCAAGCAAGGCGCTTGAACCGGCTGATTTGGTTTGGGCCGGCTGGTCGGGGGAGGAAAAAAGCACAAAAGACATTATCAACGAAATGATCTCCTCCTACAACTCAAAGGGCGGGTCCCAGGTCAGCTGGGTGGGGTGGCCGTGGGCTAACACGCAGCAGCAGCTGATTATCCGCAATCAGGGATCCGAAGCGCTCGATGTTGCACAGGTCGATATCGGCATGTTCGGCGCACTGTCAGAAATGGGCGTTTTGGCAGACATGAACGACCTTATGGGTAAGGATTACCTTGAGAAGAATTACGACGAAGCAGCGCTGAAGGTTGGTCAGGTTGACGGAAAACAGTTGGCAATGCCGTGGTCAATCGCATCTATCAATATGGTTTACAACCCAACTCTTTTGAAGTCTGTAGGTTATAACGAGCCCCCAAAAACAATCGCAGAGTTTGAAGATTGCATGAAAAAACTGAAGGAAAAGGATAAGAATCTGATTCCTTACGGCGTAGCAACAAAAGATGCCACCATGGCAACCGACTTCCAGCCCTGGCTGTGGACATTCGGCGGCAGCGTGCTGAAAGACGGCCAGCCGTCCCTCAGCTCCGACGCGGGACAGAAAGTGACGGAATGGTATAAATCTCTGCTCGACAAAGGCTATATTCAGATGAACATTACCCGTGCCGATGCAAGACAGCTTTTCGCACAGGGCAAGATTGCTTTCTATGATGATGCCATTTCCGCAAAGGGCGTGGCAATTTCCAACGGAATCGACAAGTCTGACCTTAATAATAAGATTAAGCCGATGGCAAGACCGGTACTGAAAGACGGCGATACACCGCAGGCTTCCATGTGGGGGCATCTGCTGGTGGTCTTTAAGAAATCCCAGCATCAGGAACAGGCGACCGATTTTATTAAGCACGTCGTCAGCTATGATCAGTCCATCAAATATTTCAGCAGTAACGGCATGCTTCCTGTTCTGAAAGACGCGCTTGCCGGTGATGCGGTTAAGGGTGACCCGTGGGCAAATACCTGGGTTCAGCTGACCAAATCCGGAAAGACGCTTGAATTTGCCACGATGAGCAACAGCGGCGAGCTCAATAATGTTCTGGTCGAAGAACTTCAGGGAATACTCCTTGGGGAAAAGAAAATTCCGGATGCGTTAAAATCCGCGGACGACCGGCTGGCCAGTTCATTGTCGTAAACTACATAAGAAAAGGATTATCCTGTGCGGCTTTGCCGTACGGGATATTTCCCGTTATATAGTCAGTTCATTTGAAAGCAGAACCAATCTCCAGGCATAAAATCCATAGATCAAACATTTTACGCTTGGAGATTGGGTGTTTTCTAAAGTAAACTGACTATAGAAATTTTTATTTCTTTTATATTTTATAGGTTTTTTCCTGATATGGTAGAATAGTATCAGTCTTTCCAGTGGAGGGGTTCACAATGAAAAAAGAAAAGATAAAGCGCAAAAGACCGTTTCCGTTTGCGGCAAGAGTATTTTTCATGATCACCCTTCTGCTGATCGTGCCGGTTTACTGCATGTTTGTCTATATTAACAATAGCTTTGCCTCCTATCTTGACCAGGAGATCAGTACCAAAACAGTTCAGAATATAGCGAACAGCGAAGAGGAAATTTACGGCAAGCTGGAGAATTTAATCAACGTTTCAAATCTTTTTATTTCAGACACAGAGTTTGAAAAAGTAATGTCCAGCGATAAGAGCTATTATGAAAAATGCAAGTACTTTGACTCCAGTGTCAACAGAATGATGAGCAGCAACGTTTTCAATCTTGACGAGTTAAGAATCTCTTTTTTTGATTCAAAAAAGAACTTGTACACGAACTGGGGGGTCAATTACCACGACTATTCTTTCATGCTGAACGAAGACTGGGTCAAGGAAAGCATCAACGCAAAAGGATACCTGACATGGAATATGTTTGAAAATTCACAGATACTGGAGGAGAAAAATAAAAATACCCGCTATATTTCCCTGACACGCTCGTTTAGCCCCAAATCGAACGCGCAGATTGCGACGGGTTCCCTGATTATCAGTATGAAGGATCAGGTTATTATGGATTTGCTGGAGAAATATAAATACGGCGAAAATGACAGTGTTTTCATCTATTCCAAGGATTTCAACCGCGCATTCTCTACGAAGCCGATTTCCGTAACCGACCCTGATATGGAGCAGATTTTGCAGAAGCTGACCGGAAAGAGCGGCAGCATTACCGATACTTTTCATTCGAACAAGTACATTATCAGTTATTACACACTCTCAAGGCCGTGGAACTATCAAAATGCTGATCTGAAGGTTATTGCGATGACCGACTATCAGAATGTTGCACTGAAAACACAGGAATTTATGATGCAGACCATGCTGTTTTTTATTGCGTTTATCGCTGTTATGGTAATTGCGGTATTCTTTATTTCGCGTGTAATTGTGAAACCGATCGGTGATATTTCCAAACGCCTTTCCGGATACCAGGTGGGGGATACTTTGGACTTCGGGTACCGGCACAATGATGAAATCGGTCAGCTTTACCGCGCGTTTTCAAAGATGGATCAAAACATCCGCGATTTGTTCGGAAAGCTAAAGGACGAATATGCGGTCAAGGAACGGTACCGGTTTGATTCCTTGCGTGCGCAAATCAACCCGCACTTTTTGTTTAACACCCTGAACAGTATACGGTGGATGGCGATTATTAAAAAGCAAGATAATATTGTTGGAAGCATTGACGCGCTGACCGGAATGCTGGAATACAGCATGAACAAAGGAAGTGAATTTGTATCGCTGGGGCAGGAACTGAAAAATATTGACAGCTATATTTCTATACAGAATATGCGTTATGGGGAGCATTACCGTATGGAAATCGATATTCCTCAGGAACTGTATCAGTGCGAACTAATCAAGTTCTCATTGCAGCCGATTGTTGAAAACTGCATTATACACGGGTTTCGGGATTTCAGCGGACAAGCTATCATTGGAATTCACGGCGATAGGGAGGGGGAGATTCTTCATTTATATGTGGAAGACAACGGCACGCCGATTTCAGCGGACGCAATTCGTGAATTTCAGGAAAACAAAGGCGTAAAGCACCGTGATGAAAACAAGGTGACCGGCATCGGCATGAGCAATGTGGATCAGATCATACGCATTACCTATGGAGAAGAGTACGGGCTGGATGTGCAGGTTCGCGGCAACAGGACGGTTGTCTGCTATACGCTGCCTTACCGGCTTTGCAGGGGAGAATTGTAAATTGTAATGAAAAAAATTATGATTGTTGACGATGAGTTGCTGGTTCGCATAGGAATCAAGTCCATCGTGGAGTGGGACAAGCATGGTTACCAAATGGTGGCGGAAGCTTCCAATGGGCAGGAAGCGCTCGAATTGATCGAAAAATACCGGCCGGATATCATCATGACGGATTTGGTTATGTCGCCGGTAGACGGATTTGAACTGATTCAGGAGTGTCAGGAGCGTTTTCCCAAGGTTAAATTCATTGTTCTGAGCAGTTACAATGACATGGACAATGTGAAAAAAGCGATGAAGCTCGGCGCAATGGATTATGTATTTAAATTGAAAATCACAGCCGACAGTATCCTTTCCACTCTTGCCGAAGTCAGTAAGGAAATTGACAGCAGCGAGAAACCATCAGCCACAGGTCAGCCGCTGAATGTGAAAAACATTCCGGCCATTAAATCGAGGTTTCTTCATACGATTATTGACAAAAGCTATATCAGCAGAAAAGATGTTGAGAAACAGATTCGGGAACTGGAACTGAAAGTGGATTTGTCAAAGAGTTACCTGATGTTTTACCTCAGTATCGACGACTTTGCGGTAAAAGTATTGGAAGGTGAAATTCAGGGCGAGCAACTGCTCAAATATTCCATGGCAAATATTGTGGAGGAGGTTCTGGCAAAATCCTTTACCTGTGATGTGTACGATTACGCAGAAGGAAATCTGATTGCCATTTTGCAGAATGACAGGGACGACGCGGGTATGCTGACCGAGGTTCAGAACGTATTTGCAAAAATTCAGGAGTATATGAAGCGGTATCTCGCGATTACGGCATCAGCCGCGTTAAGCCATTCTTATTTCGATCTGGCCAATGTTTCAACCGCTTATTCCGAAGCCAGGGACGGTGTAAAAAATCGAATTTACAAGGGCTGCTCTTATTTGGATATTCCTGGGCAAAGCGGTCAGCCGAAAAAAGTGCTGAAAATATCCCCGGAGGGTATTAATCGGGATATGGAAAAGAAAATTGATGCCAGCGGGGAAAAGCTCATTCAGTATTTTAACCATTTTTTTGACGCGGTCAGTGCCTTGGATAATGTGGAGGAAAGTGAAGTCCGGAAGTCCTATTTTGAAATGTATCACAGCCTGAGTGATAATGCGCGGAATTATGGCGTTAATATCGCCGCGTTGACAGATGAACACGGTTTGTCCCTTTACGATGTGATTCTGAAAAGCGATACTTCCACGCTGACCCGTTCGGCTTTCCATGCAACGGTAACCCGATTTGCAGAAAGCCTCAGCCCATCGAAAAGGCAATCCGCCAGAAAAGACATTATAATGGCAAAGGAATTCGTGCGCAACAATCTTTCGGAACGGCTTTCCGTCGCTCAGGTTTCTGAGTTTCTGAATATGAATGCCAGTTATTTTTCTCATTTATTTAAAAAAGAGACAGGGAAAAGCTTTATTGACTATGTGAATGAAACGAGGATCAATAAAGCGAAAGAACTCTTGGCTACAACAGATTACAGAATTTACGAAATCTCGGCAATGGTTGGAATCGACAGCCCGAACTATTTCAGCATACTCTTTAAAAAGATTACCGGGAAAAGCCCGAATGATATCCGGTCCAGGCAATAGCGCCCAGAGCGTGTATGCTTTTCAGCGAAATATCCGTCGCTTTTCCGATTTGCATACACGCTCTTGGAGGAGCCGGTTGAAAGGAAGAATATTTGTGGAGTGGCCGAAAAGAATTTTATCGTTCATGTTAACGTTTGCTCTGCTGGCGGCCGGAGGGTGTACTTCAAACCTTTCGGAAAGCGGTGCAAAAAGTTCGAATCCGTCGGAGGTAAAAACGCTTCGCATCTGGGGTGGCGTGCCGCCGGATGCCGGGCCTTCCCGTGTAGTGGAGGAGTTCAATAAGCAATACAAAGATCACGGGATTTCTGTAGAGTATAATTATTTCGTCAATAATCAGGCAGGAAATCAAAGGATGGAGACCATTCTGCTTTCCGGCGATAAAGTGGATGCTTACTTTACTTACACTACCAGCCTGCTTGAAAAACGCTCCATGAGTAATATGGCGCTTGATCTTACACCGTATATCAACCGTGACCATATTAATTTGCGCAGTTATTTCGGCAGCAGCGTAAATTCCTACTATGTGAACGGAAAACCCTACAGCATACCTACTAAACTTGATCAATACGGCATTACGATCAACAAGGATAAATTTGAAGAGGCCGGTATCCCTATCCCAAAGGAATGGACTTACCAGGAGTTTCGCGAAATTGCGAAAAAACTTTCCAAAGGAACGGGAAAAGACAGAACCTATGGAATGTTTTTCTGCTCACAGCAGGATATCACCTATCCGGTTACCTACATTTTGCCCCGTTCTCTTGGCGGGGACGCGTTGTATAAGGACGGGGGGAGGTTAACGAATTTTGACAATCCCACGGTTCATAATATGGTGAGCCTGATCAACGACATGATGAATGTCGATCATTCCGCGCCGACCCACATTGAAAGCGTAACTCAAAAGCTGACGCAGGAGTCCATGTTTTTGACGGGAAAATGCGCAATGACAATCGGACCGTGGATCATTCGCAGTGTGAAGGATCAGAAGACTTATCCGCACACGTTCACAACGGCATTCGTCCCTTATCCGGTTGAGAATAAGAGCGTGAATAATTATTCCCAGGGTGGACTGGGAGATTTTATTTCAATCAGTCCTCACTCAAGGTATCCGGACGAAACATGGGAATTTATGAAATGGTATGCGACCAAGGGCATGATATACATGGTGGAGGGGGGACGTATTCCGGCCTATACCGGGTTCGATACACAGACTGTGACAAGCCTGCTCCTGAAGGGGAGCGAAAATCTGATCGATGCCGAAACCGCCAAAAATGTGTTGATTCTTCCGAAAAGCAACTATGCCATTCCTTCGATTCACACAAATCTGTCTGAAATTAATGAAATTCTTTCAGATGAATTTGAACAGATTTATACCGGTCAGAAAAGCGTAAATCAGGGATTGGCGGATGCTAAGTTACGCGGAGATACCATATTAAAGACTGAATAAATTTAAATTATTTCCGGATCGCAAAAGGGCCTCTGCATTCTGCTTCCAGAATACAGAGGCTTTAAAAATCGGATTCCTTATGCGAAGCGGGACAATCCGGTCGCGGTACCAAATACCGCCGGCATATAATTAAAGTTCATGGTTATTTTGCTTATACTTTTAAATCCCTTCTATTATATGAGAAATAGGATAAAGCGAAGAAAATCACAATAAGAAGAAGGGATGCCGCTAAGGCTTCAGGATTCAGGCCGCTTCCGCTGATAATATCGTTGGCATTGAAATACTTAAACGGCGAAAGAATATTCAGAAGATTCAGCCGATCATTCAGATTCGTGATTTCCGTGATTACATATGCCCCCATCACCATCCCTGCGGCAATGGCTCCCGCTTTCTTAGGATTTTTCAGCAGGGAGGATACGAACGCGCCGAGCGACAGAAAAATCAGTTGAATAATCAGCAGGCTCAGTAAAAAAACGGTCACTTCACTTGAAATGTCCCCGCCCTTATTGTAGACGGCGACCATTACAATGGACGAAACAAACGTCACAATATTGAGAATTACAATGTTGACAAGTGCCGCGAGGAGCTTTGACGTTACAACAGAGCTTCGTGAGATGGGTTTGACAATCAAGAATTCGGTTGTCTTATCGCGTTCCTCTTTCGCAATAATACCGCTGCCCAGTAAAGCGGCATGAATGGCGGCTGCCACTGCAATATAAAGAAATAGAAGTGCAAAATAGCCGTTCATGGTAGTAACATCAAACGAGCCCATGCCCAGAAGCGCTTTGATAGACTGCGGAATATCTTTCAAAGCCTGATTGCTTGCCCCGCCGGAGGAATAAGCCGTGTATTTTGCCATGCCGCTTAAGACCCCCAGTACCATGCAGGCGCACCATATCAGCAGGGATTTTCGGTTGGCTTTCAGTTCCCTGAGAAACAGATTCATAAACAAGCCTCCTTTCGCTATTCAGCTAACGGCGTGAATATCCTTTTTGGTATAGACGAAATATGTGATGATGACCGCGGCAATTATAATGGCAGCGCCGGTTATCATGTATGAGATTTCGTAAGACGCATGCTGTATAATATAGTCGACATCAAAATACCGGAAGGGAGAGAAATAGCGGGCTGCGTTACTGTCCTTACCGGTGGCAATCAGTGCGCCAATCATGTAAAGGCCAAAGACGGTTCCGAGGGAAACCGGGAGAACGCTTTTGAGCTTCTTAAAGAACACGGAAGCAGCAACACCGATTGCAAGAAAAATAAGCTGAAGGAAAAAGAGCGTAAGATTGATCATAAAGAATAGCTTGCTGCTGAAGTCGGCTGTCTTAACAGCGTTTGCAATCAGAAAGGTCAGAATATAGAAAATAGCATTTGTCGCGACGATTGCCGTAAATGCCGCCAGCAATTTTGCTGTGACAATGGCGGAACGCGAAACAGGCTTTACCAGCAAAAAGTCGGCGGTACGCTCCCGCGTCTCCTTTGAGAGAACATACATGCCCAGGTTCATTGCCTGAATGGCTCCGCAAAGTATGATGAAAGAGAAAACCATAGAGTAGAATCCCAATACGGAAGTAATGGTATCCAGATTAATGCCAAGCATTGCCCTGACAGTTGGGGGATAGTTGCCCAAAAGGCTTTTAAAACTCTCCGCATCCTTTGCCACGCCGGGATAGATGGAAAGATAAAGCGCTGCAAGTGCCACAAGTATGCACGTCCATATCAGCACGGATTTACACTGCGACTTGAGCTCGTGAAGGTAAATGTTCATAGGATCAATCCTCCTTGCCGTAATAATGCAGGAAGATTTCTTCAAGATCCGGCTCTTCAATGGAGATGTTGCGCAGGTCAATTTCAGAAATTTTCTTCATAATGGAGTTAATATTGCCCCTGAATATGAAAGCTGCTTCACTGCCCTTTACCTCAAGATTACTTACACCGGCAATATTGAGTGCGTCTCTGCTCAGCGCCGACTTGGTTTCAATGGTAAACCGTTTGTAACTGTTTTCCTGCAGAGCGCTCATTTTTTCGAGCTTGATGATTTTGCCGTCTTTGATAAAGGCGACCCGGCTGCACATTTTCTGAACTTCACTAAGAATATGGGAGGAGAAGAACACGGTTGCGCCCTTTTTATTTTCTTCCGCAATCAGCTCAAAGAATTTTTGCTGCATCAGTGGGTCAAGACCGCTTGTAGGTTCGTCAAGGATAATCAGCTTCGGTTCGTGGAGCAGCCCCTGCACGATGCCGACCTTTTTCTTATTGCCGAAGGACAGATCGTCAATTTTTTTTTTTAGATCAAGATCCATGATTTCAGCGAGTTCGTAAATTCGCTTTGTACAGTCTTTTTTATAGAAGCTCGCCGAGTATTTCAGCAAATCAATGACCCGCATATTATCGTAGTAAAACACTTCGGACGGCAGGTATCCAACCTCCTGTCTCACTTCAGGATGCTCTGTGCAGCTCTTGCCAAAGATCATTGCGCTTCCGCTTGTGGGATAGATCAGGCCGAGCAGCGTTCTTATGGTCGTTGATTTCCCCGCACCATTCGGACCGATAAATCCGAAAATTTCGCCTTGCTCAACATTCAGGTTTACATCAACAATGCCCCTGGATTTGCCATAGCTTTTTGTAAGATTTTTTATCTCGATGACATTCATAAAAGATACCCCCATTATTTTATTGGTGAAAAACTTTTTTGGCCTGTAAACCTCTGTCCTCGCGTTTTATCCGAGGTACTCTTTCTTATAAAAGTTATTTTTCAGCAGGACAACACAGTCTTTGAAATCCTTATAAAGGGCGTCCAGATCCATTTGCGCAATTCCTGAGGACATATTGATGTACCCATAAGTGAAATAGAGCAGCATTTTCATGACAAGCTCCGGGTCAACACCATCCTTGAATTTCGATGTGTCCATCCCTTCACAGGCAATTCTGTTTCGGAAGACTTCGCCATTCTCACTGGCAAAGAGAGTTTGTATATCGTTCTTCACTTCAGCATCTTTTTCAAAATAAATGCTGTTGATAAACGAAGGAATGGTCGGGTGCTTTTTCATGACGGATATCTCAATGTCTGTCGCAAGCATGATTCTGTCAAAAAAGTCGGTTGTACTGTCGTCAAAGTTTTTGTTGACTTCATCCATAAGTGTATGACCGCATAACTCAATCAGGTAGAGGTACAGCGCTTTTTTAGTCCCAAAGTAGTGGAATACCATCGCTTTGGAAATCCCCGCGGCTGCGGCTATGTCGCTTACAGATGTTTTTTTATAGCCATTGATTCCAAAGACGGAAAGCGCAGCGTCAAGGATAGAGTTTTGTTTTTCGGAGGGCAAGTTGAAAAACTTATCCAAAGATTTCACCTCGTTAATAAATAAACCGAATCGGTTCATACAGATAGTAGCACTGTAAACCGATTCGGTCAATAGATTTAAAATATTTATATTTTGTATGCTTCTTGAGCTATGTAAAATCAGAATTTCCAGACGAAATATCCCCGTTTTTCCAAACGACTGAACGATAAACGTCACTGCCTAAATACATATATATTTTTACAATGCTGCTCATATATGACGTTCAAAGGGTCCTTTAACCTTCGGGCTATACCATAACGCGTGGATGAATTGACTTCTATATTTTCTTTTTGAAAGCCCCTAAAGCAACACCTAAACATAAGCCTACAGATATCCCTATAGCAAGCTGGTTAAAAATAACTCCAAAAGCTACCCCCAGGCATAAACCTAAGGGCAAAGTGCTCTCAATATTGTTTTTATCATTTTTTTTCTGGCTGGTGGGAAGGTTGGTTTTATCTTCGCTGCTTTTTTCGTGTTGATTCGGATTTTCAGACATTTTATTTCCTCCAACATGCTAAACATCTGTCTTATGTGAAATTAGGAAAGATTCCCAAACTTTGCATTATTATTTTACATTACAGATTTATGCTTTACAACGATTTTATCAAATCATAATCAAGTGGATATCGATTCGTACTGTTTATTTTCCGAAATAGATGTATTCGACTTCATAATTTCATACAGAGTACAGAGCAATGGAGATATTTACTGCAAGCTGAATTCGATTGGCTGTTGGGGATGTCAACTTAAAAAAGTATTATTCCATAGGGCTACATGAGCTTGCTCAAAAACAAGGCTCACTATTTCTCCAAACATTTCATTGCCTATCTTTTTCTTGTTTTTAGTCATATGATTTCATATGACTTTCCTCTTTCCTCAAAGTCCGGTTTTTATCCGTAACAAAATATCAATTTCCTTACTTAACCACTTTCCATAGTCAGGCAATACAGTGATATTCCATTCGGATTCTTTTTTCGGGTTTTGTATGCAAAACACAGCGTCAGAGGAGTTGTTTGGATCTAAATAAAGTATAATATCTTCATGCTTTATTGCATTTTGACCTTCTTCAGGGATATATGGGTCATATACTAAGCGAATCCATGTATAATTACCATTGGTTTTACAGTGATTATTGACTGCATTATTAATTTCATTTATCATTGGCACTTCCGAAATGTCTTTGTCTATACCTGAATTCTGAATTCCAGCCCCACCCCGTGGAACAATCCATAATAAATCTTCTATATCCCGAATGATTCCTGCATTGTCTATTTGAATATTTTCAAAAGTAAAACAATCGGAACCTCTTTGTACGATTATTTCTTTACATTGATTTTGCTGATCTTCGGTATTTATATTTTGGGTATTAACGTACTCATTGGAAGAAGGCTTATTTGCGAGAGCATTGGAATTATGATTGTCTTGCTCGGAACAGCCGATAATTGCTAACATGAAACAAATAACTGATACATAAATAAATAATCTTTTTTTCATTGCATTCTCCTTTTTGGATCAAATTAACTGACTATAACACCCTGAATTGAGATAAATTAAAAAATTACCGGTTACCGATACGATGTTTCCATGCTTCCTCCGAAAATGTCTTGCTTTTTGGATTATTGAAAGGATTCGGCATGGATGCTGATGTTTGGCATACGGGGTAAGTGGCCACTTTCTGGGTGATTCCCTTCACGTAGGGTGGAATATTCGGAGATTGACTCGGGTCAAACGGTGGAGCGAAGGCCAGTGAACGAATTTCATCACTGCTTTCCGCTACGAGATTCCCAGTTTGCAAATCAATGGGCATTACGGTATAAGACATTGAATTTCGAACAAATACAACCATCGGCCCACAAAAACTTACCAAAGTATCAAATGGGTCAACGGCGGTAATATAGACTTTTCTCCCAGTCTTTAACGCAACATAAGACCAGCCTGATTGGTAAGCACTCTCTGAAAAGTCAAAATAGGATTCCAGAATAAACGTTTTATCCTGTACCGCGCCTTTCCAGCATTGTGTTATTGTAAAGTCTTTGACTGGTGGCGATTGTAAGTTATCAGGATCGATATGCGCGTAGTCATCCGGTATAACAGACGGCTCGTTCCATGCCGGGCTGACCTCCGTTACGGTTCCATCAAATGCCGGCTTGGGGTATTGGGTGGCAGATGGAAGCTGAATTGGGAGGGATTTCTCAATATGCATTTGATCAAATCCCGATACAGTTATATCGCTGAGAGAAAACACATTTGAACCGCTGACCGCGTCCCTCCCTGCCAAAGGTGAGGACTTTTTTGTGCCGTTCACCATAAGAATAAAAGCCGTAATTGCGCCGCCAACGCAGAGCAGCGCTATCGAAAGAATCTTTATACTGTTGCGTTTGTTTTTTGCCTTAATCATCACACTTCCAACCTTTCCTTCAAATTGAATTTATGCCCACATATGGTCGCAGCCGAGGTTAATGCCTTATCATCAGCTTTGAAAGCTACCTTAAAGGTCAAGGGACTTCACCGAAAACAGAAAAAATGCAAGTATTAACTGCCTCTGCACATCTTTTTAAACGAAGTTTTAAAAGCAAAAATATACACATATGATATTATACAGTTAAATAGAGCGTAATGGTAGGTACTTGTCAAATGAAACATATAAATGTAAAAAAGGTTTTAATAGGTGAGGTCACTGGAAACATTTTATCTGTAGTCGTTTCAATCGCACTGGTATATTTGCTGATTTCGTTGTACTTTTGCAATCACTTCTTTTTCAATACAGAAATAAATGGGGTGAATGTTTCATTAAAAGCGCATGCTACTGCGGGCCAATTGATAAGAGATTATATTAAGGACTATGACTTGCAGTTAGCGGAAAAAAATAGTGAATCAGAGGAAATATCAGGGCAGGACATTGATTTGCAATATAATGAAAATGTAAATCCTGAAATTTATCAAAGCTCATTTAATTGGATCGGCTCCTTATTCAAAGACCAAAAATATTATATAAATGACTTATATAGTTATAATAAAGAGCTTTTAGAAAACAAAATAGATAACTTAAACTGTGTAAATGCTGCTATCGAGCCAAAGAATGTGAGCTTTCAATATTTAAATGGCTCCTATGAGATGATTAAAGAGGTATATGGAAATACAATTATGAAAGATAAATTGGTCGAAGCCGTAAAAATAAGTATTGAAAAAGGAGAAACAAATTTAGATTTAGAAGGAAGCAACTGTTACAAAAATCCTGAGTACACTTCAGACTCTTACAAAGCTGACAGAACAAAAAACCTCTTAAATAAGTATGTATCAACAAATATCACCTATGGATTCGGTACTCAAAATGAAATATTGGATGGTAGTACAATTAATAAATGGCTTAGCGTTGATGAAGATTTAGAAGTTGTAATAGACAAAACGGCAATTATAAAATATATAAAGGAATTGAGCGGAAAATATGATACTGTCGGAATAGCAAGAGAATTTAAAACATCTACGGGGAAAACAATTTTGGTTAAAGGAGGGCTTTATGGATGGAAAATCGATCAGGGTACTGAATCGCAGGCATTATTTAAAAATATAACGCGTGGTGAAACGATTAAAAAAGATCCGGTATATAATCAAAAGGCGCTATTCAGGGGAGAAAATGAAATCGGTAATACCTATCTGGAAATCAGCATAACAAAACAGTATGTATGGTTTTATAAGGATGGAAGGCTCATAACTGATGGCGCCGTTGTGACTGGAAATCCCAATAGAGGATGGTCTACTGTAACTGGAACATATATGCTCAATTATAAGCAAAAAGGCGCGACTTTAAGCGGCCCTGGTTATACAACCGGTGTTACTTACTGGATGCCTTTTTACGGAAATATAGGAATACATGACGCCAGTTGGAGAGCTGTTTTCGGAGGGGGAATATATAAAAGAAATGGAACTCATGGATGCGTAAATGCACCTTTCTACTTAGCGAAAACAATTTTTGAAAATATAACAGAAGGAGACCCCATTATTTGTTATGAGGAGTAATGAAATAACTTTTGAAGCTCAGTGATCTGCTTTACAAATAGTCCAAAGAGTGCTCCAACTGTACGGATGATTGTAATCTGCCCTAAGACTTATTATTGTCTATAATCTAAGCGCAGTAGTCTTTTCCCGTTGGGTAATGATTTTTCTTCTTTGTAGACTAATCCATATCCAATCGCCTGCATAGATTTCAACAACCCCTGCTCATCAATTTGATAATGAACTGTATCTAAGCTATCAAACACATGGAGATATGGCGAGTTTGAGACAAAACTCGAATCAGTATTAATTTGAATTGCACAGGATACATAGAGCGGATTTACTTGACGGACAACTCGTTGAAAATTAATATAACCAATATATTCAATCAGTAAATTCGCAATAACAATATCTGCTTCAGGCAAAATGTCATTCTTTTTTTGAAGGTCAGCTTGAATTGGAATAAAAGTTTGCCCTAATTCTGGATAACGTTTAACGCATTCTTTTAAGTATACATCGTTAATATCCACACCATACACTTTTTGAATTCGGCTCGAATCTATATGATTCAACCCGTTTCCGCCTGCAATACCCAAAATCATAACACTTGATACATGATAACGGTAAAACTGGTCATTTATCATCCCGTTCATTACTTGCAGTTGCATTATGGAATTTGATTTCATATGATTTTCATAATCATCTAAATTTATGTTTTTCCATGGATTTTCCATTGCAAATTTTTAACTCCACTGAAGTTTTTTGGATTTCGCTAAGCCTATCTCTTTCGGTCTATTTATTCATATTAAAAAAATAAAGACCGATAGCGCTACACAAGAATATTAACGCTGATACTATAACATCACAAACATAATGGGCAGCTCGCATCAGTTTCTGAATCACCCGGTCAGCTCATTTTACGTATATCATCGGCGTGTATCGTATGCCATCCCCAAGCTGGAAATCCGGCACTTTGTTCATGGCAGAATCTTTGCAATACATACAAACCTCCTATGATCCTGTTAAATAGGACTGTGTCATAGTTTAAAAGGAAGAGGTACTGACACATTGTGCTTATAATAAGTAACCTGACCGAAACATAATGAGCAATTCGTATTTATCCCCGAATTGCTAAGTTTGTTCATAGCAGAAAAGGGATCTACGTCTCAAGAATATCCAGTATCTTTTTCATGGACTTATTGTATTCATCTTCTGAAGAATTCTCAAATACTAATAAATCATCCTTGCAGGACGGATCATCAAGTCCTTTCGGGATATTGAAATTTATCCCTGCAATATATTGATCCCAGTTGGAGAGCTTCCATGAATCCCTGTCACTGTTGCGTTGAATCATTCTTTGCTTGACCACTTCAATGTCGGTTTGCACCCATATCACAATCAATTTTGTGTTCTTTTGCCTTAGATTTTCTCTTAGGTTATCCATATAGCTTTTGTCCCGGACTTCTCTTGTAAAAGGAGCGTTAATGAGAACTGTATCATCGTATTCCAGCGCCTCAAGCCCAAGATCGACTATGGCAGCATATTCATAATCTCTTATATTCTTTTCAAAGAAATCGGAACTCCTGTTGTACACTTCATGTGCGACAACGAAAATTTGCTTGGATAACACAATAAGAGTATCCTTATCCAGATAAACGACATGTTTCAGATTTTTAGCAAGTTGCTTGGAAATGTAAGTTTTTCCGCAGGCAGGCGGAGATGTGACAAGTATCAGCTTTTTCATATTAATACCTCCTCATTTTTGCAATATTCATATGATTCCTATTTTATGAATAATTGGATATTAATTTCTTCGCAGAGTGCAAACATAATGTGAAGCCCAAACTTAAGGTGGGCATATTGTGCTCATTACGCGAAATGCATTATTATTTTCCACTGTTTATATATTCAATATATTCGTTTCCCCATTTGCCAAGGGCATCTAAAACTGCATTAAACTTTTTTCCTATTTCGCTGAGAGAATATTCTACTTTGGGAGGAATCTGTGAATACTCTATTCTTATAATGAGGCCCTCCTCTTCCAAGCATTTTAGTTGCCTTGACAAAGTTGTATGGGTCATTTCTTCCGGCATTTTCCTTAGCAACTCGTTAAAACGTATTGCCGGCTGCTGTGATAGTAAATACATAATGTATATCGACCATTTACCGGTCAGTACTTTCTGTGAAGTCACATATGGGCATTTTCCGAACAGTTCTTTTTTTGCCATCTCGGTACCTTCTTCAATAGTGGTATCATAAAATATCGTACTTGATTTTATTATCTTACAATATATAATGATCTTATAATCAAGGATAACATAATATTTGATAAGGAGCAACCATTATGAACGAAGTTTTAGAATTTTTAAAGTCCTGCGGAACCTTTTATTTAGCAACCAATGAAGGAGACCAACCCCATGTGCGCCCTTTTGGAGCGGTTTGCGAATTTGAGGGAAAACTGTATTTTGTTACAAACAATCAGAAAAAAGTCTACGCGCAGATATTGAACAATGCCAACATAGAGATCTGTGGGATGAGCAAGGGCGCATGGCTTCGTGTCGAGGGTAAGGGTATTCACGACGATCGTCGCGAAGCTCGCCAAGCTATGATGGATGCAAATACCTCCGTTTTAAGTAGTATGTATACTGTAGACGACAACCTCATGGAAGTAATGTATCTGAAAGACGCAACGGCAACGTTTTATTCCTTTAGTTCCGAACCCAGAATGGTCAGTTTTTAAGACCAAGGAAGATTCGGGTATCAGTTAGGTCTTTCGTGTAATCTGTATACAAAAGCAGGTAGGTACGTGTTTACCTACCTGCTTTTGCGTGGCGCTCCGCTAATATAAATAGTCAGATCGTATTTACAATACATTAATGATAAATCCAATGTTACCGCCATCAATGCACTTCATACGTCGCAATCGTAAACCATGTCTCAAATTTTCCTAAAGAAGCTGTCAGATTAATGTTTTATCTACAGAAATTCCGCATAATTAATGTGAAGGACTACACTCTGTAAATCCGCTTGCAACTGGTTTAGAGAAGCCTATGTGGTACTACTGAATTTGGAGATTTCTGTTGTAAAAAGTTAATACCCGATAAGCCTCTGCTATAGTCTTAATCCTACCCTTGAAATTTTGCAGATGATATAAAGCCCATTAGCATTCTTTGGGGCAATGAGCGCCATTTCCTCATAATACGAAAAAGCGGATGTAAGCTTTGGGTGATCAAATTCCGTATAAGCAAAGGCATAATTCGAATTTCCATTGGATGCAACCTCTATGAGTTTGGACTGAAGATTTGTGGAAACCAAAAAAGATGGTTCGCACGATTAAGTACTTTGCGAATCTCTGATAAGAAGATAGAAGCGTAAAGGCATAGGCTTTAGTCGGTTTAAAATAGAAAAAGGGGCCAGAGCCCACGGACTCTGGCCCCTTTTCTGTCAGCAATTTGCTGTTATGGCCTTTCGCGTTTAAGTATAAGGCTCACTGCATATTTTAACTATTACCAATTTCTCTTTGATTGGGTTTAATATTTTTAACGGAATCGCGGCGGATCAGACTGCCGCTGACAAGGAGACGCTCCGGAGCGTGATTCGGATTCTTAACTTTATGGAACAGCGCTGTTACGGCGGCGTTCGCCATCCGCCGCATATCCACATTGATTGTGGTAAGCTGCGGCTTGCATAATGTAGCGAAAATATAGTTGTCGAAACCTACAATGGAAATGTCTTCCGGAACGGAATATCCTTTCTCCGTCAGGAAATTAATAAAACTAAAGGCAATTTCATCGCAGTTGCACACAAAAGCAGTGGGCATTTCCCGCGGGAGCAGAAACTCCGTGAATAAATCCCCTTTCGCGCGGTCGTCAATGATCCAATCAGCTCTTTTTTCCACGCCATGCTCCATTAAGGATTTGTAATACCCTAAAAAGCGGTCCTGAATACTGCTTGTGGCACTCAAAGTCCCGACAAAGCCAATTTTTGTGTGGCCGTTTCGAAACAGAAAATTGGTTGCCAAGTATGCACCGTAAAAGTTGTCGGACAGAATCGTGGTTAATCCAATATCTTCCCCGTAAAAGTCCAGAAGCACCATCGGCATGCGCTGTTCTGAAAGCATGTGCAGATATTCGGTTGAAAGCGGCCCCAGCACAATCAGGCCGTCAACCTTGTTGTTCCCCACAAAGGAAGGAAGAATCAGCTTTTCTTCCGCGTCGGACTTGATGATTTCGATAATTCCATAATAATTGTAATCCTTTAGAATATCCAGAATATTCTGATACATTTCCCAATAAAATGAGCGATTTGGATTAATGAACCTTTCAGCCACCGTGACGCCGATATTATAGGTAAGCCCATCCTTCAGCGACTTCGCGGATGTATTATAATGATAACCCATTTCGCTTGCAAGCGTTTTTATTTTTGCCCGCAGCTCTTCGCTCACGCCCTCTTTATTCGCCAGTGCTTTTGAAACCGTAACGTTGCTGACGTGAAGCTGCTCCGCAATGTCTGCCATTTTAACATTTTTTTTCATGATGGATTCCCCTTAAATTCAACTAGATTAATAATACTATTTTAACTAAAAAAGTCAATTTTTAATTATAGCAATTTTAATTTATATGATTAAATGAGTTTAAAATTACTTATATTCGTATGATAATTAAGTAATTTTAGTTAAATTTAATTATAATCTGAAGTTTATTTTCCCAATCTGGTTGTTAATCTGGCTATATATATCTAATCAATTACGTTATATTGACTAAAAATATAGATATTATTCAGAATTCATTGACATTTAAATTAAAAAAAGCTATACTTTCATTAAAGTTAATCGATAACTTAAATAGTTTAGGAGGAGTTTAAATGAACGCAAAAAGATTAATTTCGTTTTCGCTGGCTACGCTGATGGCTGTAGGCTCTCTTGCAGGCTGCTCCAGTACCACGGCTAGTTCCTCGTCTCAGCAGGCAAGCTCTGGGTCGGATGCCAGCTCTGCCACATCCGACAACTCTGCGGCATCCGGTGTTGACCCCAATACCACTGCGACGATCACCATCTTTACCAACCGGACGGATATGTCCGATGTGTTTGACGGTTACACACAGGCCTTCAAGAAGAAGTTTCCCAACGTCACGCTGAAATTTGATTCTTCAACCGACTATCAGGGCGACCAGACCAAGAGGATGGGCACGCAGGACTATGGTGATGTTTTCTTGGTGCCCTCTAACATTTCTTCGGTCAAGAGCAATCTGCCCACATACTGCGAACCTCTCGGAAAATCCGACGACCTGAAAAAAGAATACAATTATCTGGATGATTTCACCGTTGACGGAACTGTTTACAGCATTCCCAGCGGCGCGAATGTTCAGGGCTTTGTGTACAACGCACAGGTTTTGAAAGACGCCGGTGTGACAAAGCTGCCCGAGACTGTTGATGAGTTTACGGCAATGCTGAAAGCCATTAAGGAAAAGACAAAAGCAATCCCGCTTTATACAAACTATAAAGACGGTTGGCCGCTTACCAACTTCTCCCGCGAAATCCTGAGCGGTCTCGCGCAGGATCCCGGTTATGTCAACACGATGATCACCAATAAAAGTGAATTCCTTCCCGGTTCTCAGGAATACACTTCTCTGAAAATTTTATATGATGCGGTAAAAAACAAGTACTGTGAAGCTGACCCGATTACTTCCAACTGGGAGAATTCCAAACAAATGATTGCAGACGGGCAAATAGGCGTAATGTGCCTCGGCTCCTGGGCTATCGGGCAGTTTAAGGCAGTATCGAAAACACCGGATGATATCAAATTTATGCCGGCACCCGCCAGAAAAGATGGAAAAGCATTTGTCAGAATCGGCCACGACTACGGTATGGCAGTCAGCAAATACAGCAAAAATAAAGACCTTGCAAAAGAAGTTGTAAAATTCTTTGTCTCCGAATATCCGAAGGATTCCAACATGTTTTCCGCGCTTGTCGGTGCCGAACTTCCTTCCTTCATGAAGGACGTTCAGAATATCGACCTGAAAGAGGAAACCACAATGACTACCGATCAGTCAAAAGCTTTTGATACAATTCAAAAGGAATCTCTGGTCAATCTTTATGACAATTCCTGGATTAAGACTGTGATCGAAATAGGCTTAGGAACCAACAAAAAATCCTTTGATGATTACATGAAAGATCTGAATCAGAAATGGGTTAAGGGAATCGACAAGGCATCTAAGTAAATTAATGGGTTTGGATAGGAGAATATAAATATTTATATTCTCCTATTTTTAAAAAGGGGTGCAGCACATGGAGCAAAATAGTGGGAAAATGAAGCAGAGAAAACTTGCTTTTTCTGCTTTGCCATATAAAAAACAAAAGGATATTATTTCAATCGCGTTTCTGTTTATCCCGGTATTGCTGTTGTTTGTTTTCTCATATCTCCCCGCATTTGCGATGGTTGGTTACAGCTTTACGGATTGGGATGGAATAGCACCGCAGAAAAATTTCATCGGATTTGAAAATTATACTACGATTATGCAGGATCCGACGTATTTCCAGCCTCTTTTAACCAGCTTGTATTATCTGGTTGGTTCGTTTATTCAAATAGCTTTAGCTACGGTGATTGCCGCGGTGCTGAGCTATAAGCTGAGAGCAAGAAACTTTTTTCGCGGCGTTTACTTTTTCCCTTCTTTGATTAACAGCGTTGCAATCGGATTTATTTTTTTGTTTTTCTTTGAACCCGGCGGCACACTGGACAGTGTGTTGAAGCTTGTCGGCTTGTACAATCCGAATATTCTGTGGTTGGGAGACCCCAAGCTGGTTAACGTTTCTCTGACTTTTACTTCCGTTTGGCGCTATATCGGCTATAACATTGTGATGTTTGTTGCAGCAATCCAGTCAATCTCTCCGGATATTCTTGAATCCGCCTGCGTTGACGGAGCGAATAAGTTCCAGCAGTTCAGATATATTATTCTGCCTGGAATATCAACGATTCTCGGCTTGCAGCTGTTCCTCGCCATCAGCGGGGCTCTCACGGTGTTTGAAATTCCGTTTATTATGACCGAAGGCGGAAACGGCAGTATGACCTTTGTTATTCAGGCTGTGAACTACGCGTTCAGGAACCAAAGAGTGGGCCTTGCTTCCGCTTTAGCAATTATTCTTATGATTGTTGCCATTCTGCTCAGTCTGCTGCAGAAGAGAATATTTAAGGAGGCAAAGCTGTAATGAAACCTCAACATAGCGTCTCAAACATTTTGCTGAAGGTCCTGAAATATTTTCTGCTCATTTTTCTTGCGCTCATTTTTCTGATTCCGGTATTCGGCGTGTTTTTATCAGCGTTTAAAACAACAGAGGAATTTCGTCAGGGCGGCTTGCTGAGCCTACCGTCAAATTTCTTGAATTTTCATAATTTTCAGATTGCGATTGTCAAAGGGAAAATGGTTAAGGGCTTTATCAATACCTGCATCATCATGTTCTTCTCATTGATAGGAAATGTTTTATGCGGTTCCACAGTTGCTTTCGTCTTCAGCAGATTTCGAAACAAATTCAATTCCTTTGTTAAAGCAATGTTTTTAATTTCTGTCATGATTCCAAATGTAGTGACGCAGATTTCAACATTTCAGATTGTTCACGCACTGGGTATGTACAACACCCGCCTTGCTCCAATTATCCTGTATTTCGGGACCGATATTGTTGCAATTTACATATTTTTGCAGTTCTTGGATAACATTTCAGTTTCGTTGGACGAATCGGCTGTTATTGAGGGTGCCAACTATTTGCAGATTTTTTCAAAAATCATATTTCCGCTTTTGGCTCCGGCTGCGGTTACTGTCATTATCACAAAAGGCGTTGCAATCTACAATGATTTCTACATTCCATTTTTGTATATGCCGGATTCAGATTTGCTGACCATTTCAACTACACTGTTTAAATTTAAGGGGCCTTACGGGGCGCACTGGGAAGTGATCTGCGCGGGGATTATTGTCATCATGGTACCAACCGTTCTTTTGTTCCTGTCCTTACAGAAATATATTTACAACGGCCTGGTTTCAGGTTCAGTCAAAGAATAACAACACAACAGAAAGGTTATATGAATTATGATAAAGTTAATCGGCGACGGACTGCCGGGGATTCCGTGGCAGGAAGCACCCGAGGGCAGCGATGTATCAATTTGGCGTCATTCGGAAAATCCTGTGATCGGGCGAAATCCAATCCCGGGTGTTGCCCGCATATTTAACAGCGCGGTTGTCCCTTTCCAAGACGGTTTTATTGGGGTTTTTCGTGGGGAAACCACAACTGGACGCCCACATTTGTACCTCGGACACAGTAAAGACGCTATTCACTGGGAATTTGAAAAAGATAAAATTGAGTTTACGGACGAGGAAGGAAACCCATACCAGCCTCTCTATGCATATGACCCGCGTCTTGTAAAAGTAGAAGACGTCTATTATGTAATTTGGTGCGGCGATTTTGACGGAGCGGCAATCGGAATGGCAAAGACAACTGACTTCCGGAAATTCCTCCGCCTTGAAAATCCGTTTCTCCCTTTTAACAGAAACGCCGTTCTATTTCCCAGGAAGATCGACGGGGAGTATGTGATGCTTTCGCGCCCGAGTGACGGCGGGCATACTCCATTCGGCGATATTTTCCTGAGCAAAAGCCCCGACCTGATTCATTGGGGGGAACACCGCCGCGTCATGGTAAAGGGGGGTGACGGATGGTGGCAGAGCGTAAAAATAGGCTGCGGTCCCGCCCCGATTGAAATCGACGCGGGCTGGCTGATTTTTTACCACGGCGTAACCGGCACCTGCAACGGATATGTGTACTCCATGGGTGCCGCGCTTCTTGACCGGGAAAATCCGGTCAAAGTTCTCGGCAGAACAGGGTGCTTTTTAATGACTCCGGAAGAGTGGTACGAAGAACGTGGATTTGTACCGAATGTTGTTTTTCCGTGCGCGACTCTGTGTGACGCTGAAACCGGCAGAATTGCCGTTTATTACGGCGCAGCCGATACTTATGTGGGTGTTGCCTATACCACCGTACAGAAAACTGTGGACTTCATTATGAAAAACAATGAAGTCATTCCCGCCGATGTTCATCCCGGGAAAGTGTAACGGCAACAGAAAAATCGCGTCTCCACGCCGCTTTTCAAAGAACGGTTCATCATCAGAGAACATTTGCGGAAAGAACGGTTTATTCTCCGAAATATGAGCGTAATCAGCGCCGTATTTCGGAGATCTATAGTGAAATATTTTTGAGCAATTGGAGTAACAATCATGACAGGTTTACAAATGCTCGCCGAGGAAACGACGGCGGAGCTGCAGCGGCACATTTACCCTTTCTGGAGAGGCCTGAAAGATGAACGCGGCGGATTTTACGGATATGTCGATTTTAACGGAAATGTTAAAAAAGACGCCGGTAAGGGCGTCATTCTTAACAGCAGAATATTATGGTTTTTTTCAAATGCTCACCTTACCTATAAAATGTATGACGCCCTCTCTTTGGCACACCACGCCTACCAGTTTCTTCGCGATGCATGTGTCGACACGGAGCAGGGCGGTGTATACTGGATGATCGGCCCGGACAACAGGCCGCTCGACGACATGAAGCATACCTACAGTCAATCATTCGTGGTCTACGGCCTTTCTTCATATTACCGGGCGAGCGGGGATCGGCAGGCGCTGCAGCTGGCTTATGATTTGTTTGATACTATCGAAACGAAATGTATGGACGAGTACGGTTACATGGAAGCATTTGACCGCAGCTGGAACCCGATATTTAACGAGAAATTGAGCGAAGACGGATTCAAGGCAGAAAAGACCATGAACACGCTTTTGCATGTTATAGAGGCCTATACAGAACTTTATCTGGCCGACCACAGCCCTGAGGTGAACGCCGCCCTAAAAAAGGCGCTGTATTTATACCAAACCCGTATCTATCATCCTGAGAGTAAATCGCTGGGCGTCTTTTTCAATAAAAAATACGAGGATATTGCCGATTTATACTCTTACGGCCACGACATTGAAGCCTCCTGGCTTGTTGATCGCGCCGCTGAAGCGCTGCAGGAGCCGGAGCTGACGGCCGCCATAGGGAAAATCGATCTGGCGCTTGCCGAAACCATACGGCAGACCGCGGTTAGAAACGGCGGGCTTAACAATCAGAAATGCCGCGGCAAGGTTGATGAAACACGCGTCTGGTGGGTTCAGTGCGAGGGGATTCTCGGGTTTCTGAATGCTTACAGAAAGACGGGAAACGAAGCTTTTCTGGATACCGCCGTGCAGCTTTGGAATTACACGAAAGAGTTCATCATTGACCCTCGCCCCGGCAGCGAATGGTTTTGGGATGTAAACGGAAACGGCGAGCCGGCGAGCCGGAAAAACATTGTAGAGCCCTGGAAATGTCCGTATCACAACGGAAGAATGTGCATGGAGGTCTATCGTTTATATGAGCATGTTTGAAGAGAATTGCCTGAGAGAGGCGAAAAAGCAGGAAAGTCTGTATCTTCGCCGGAATATGAAATCGGATTTTTATAACGGCATTTACGAAAGATGGAGCTATCCGGTTTTAACCCGTGACCATATTCCGCTTTCCTGGCGCTATGACTTTAATCCTGCGACAAATCCCTTCTTTATGGAACGTCTGGGAATCAATGCTGTGATGAATTCCGGCGCTATCTTTCTGAATGGGAAGTTCCTGCTGGTAGCCCGTGTGGAGGGCAATGACCGGAAGTCCTTTTTTGCCGTCGCGGAAAGCGAAACAGGAGTCGACGGCTTCCGCTTCTGGGACAAACCTGTTGTTCTTCCGGACACAAATCCGGAGGAAACCAATGTTTATGATATGCGCCTGACGCAGCATGAGGATGGTTGGATTTATGGCGTTTTTTGCTCTGAGAGCAAGGACGTATCCGACCCGGATCTTTCCACAGCCGTTGCTCAAGCAGGAATTGTGCGAACGAAAGATCTTAAGGTGTGGGAACGCCTGCCGAACCTTAAGACGCGTTCCCCCCAGCAGCGAAACGTGCTGCTTCATCCTGAATTTGTTGATGGGAAATACGCGTTTTACACAAGACCGCAGGATGACTTTATTCAGACTGGTTCAGGCGGAGGCATCTGCTTCGGCCTGTGTGATGATATTCAGCACCCCGAAATCAAAACGCAGGAAGTAGTGGTCAGCCCCCGTCAGTACCATACTATTACCGAAAGTAAGAACGGTGCGGGCGCCGTACCGATTAAAACGCCGAAAGGCTGGATTCATATTGCACATGGAGTGCGCAATACCGCCGCGGGGCTGCGATATGTTCTTTATGCTTTTGCCACAGACTTGAATGATCCTTCCAAGTTGATTGCGAGCCCCTCCGGCGTGTTCCTTGTTCCGCGTGGAAACGAGCGTGTTGGTGACGTGTCAAACGTCGTATTTTCAAATGGTGCGGTTGTACGTGAAAATGGAGATGTTTACCTTTACTATGCATCTTCGGATACCCGAGTGCATGTGGCGACCACGACAATTGAAAAACTGATGGATTATACATTCAACACTCCGTCCGATGCGCTTCGCTCAGTGGATTGTGTCAGGCAGCGCTGTGAGTTCATCGAGAAGAACCGGCCGTTTTTGAAGCTGTAATTATGCAATGGCGGATTAAGGTTTTCATTAAAAGTCAGTCTGTCCGAGCAGATTCGAGAACAGATCAGTTACTTCGAAAAACAATCAGATGTATACCCACAGTTTATAGTCCTGCCCCCAAACTTACTGAACTTTATTCAAATTTATACACATAAATTAAAAACAAGCTGTGTAACATGTTACGCAGCTTGTTTTTTAATGAACATATATAAATTTTAAAGTTACAGCTCTGCTTTCCGGTGCTGCCCATCCTTTTTTTCGTTCTGTCAAGATTAAAAAGCAATGAATCCGCTGACCTATTGGACTGTTCCCGGTTGAACAGACAAAGACATAAAAGCCCTGTCGTAGAATAGCTTGAATTTAAGCGGCCTTGCTCCGAATTTCAAACGGAGTGAGGCCGTTTTTCATGTTGATCCGTTCATAATTGTAAAAATGTACATACTCAGCCACTGCTTGTTCGACTTCAGTGCGGTAGGTAAATTTCATACGGTATAGGCACTCCGTCTTAAGAGTACCAAAGAAATTTTCCATAGCAGCGTTGTCATAGGGGCAGGCGGGACTGGACATGGACGGTTGAAAATGGTACTCTTGACTCAGGTCAAAGTATGCTTGTGAGGTGTATTGAGACCCTTGGTCGCTGTGGAGTGCAAGTCCGCCAGCGACCTTCTCTTTGTGTAAGGCATCTCGGACTGTATTGGTCACCAATGAGGCGGTCATGTCATTGCCAATACGATAGGCTAAAACCATTTTGCCGCACAGGTCTACCACCGCGCACAAATACAACATTCCTTTTGCAGTACCGTAAAGAAAGAGATGGGAATTCTGGATGACCCGATGATGGAGAAGGTAACATCTGAGGAGAGCAGTGTAGGTTCACAGAAGTACCGGGATTTGGCAAAAACGTTGGTAGAAGAAAGCCTTGTATTATTAAAGAATGATAACTCAATACTGCCGATTAAGAAAGGAACGAAGATATTCGTAACGGGGCCCGCCGCAAATGATGTTGGGGTGCAGTGTGGCGGCTGGACGATCACATGGCTTGGCAGTTCGGATGCAGATAACAACGGTCGTAAGTGGATACCGGAAGGAAAAACGATACTTGACGGATTGAATGAGCTTGCGGATGAATATGATCTGATAGTTATCACTGACCCGAAGAAAGCAGTGGACGCCGATATGACATTATTGTGTCTGGGAGAAAAGACATATGCCGAATGGAAAGGTGACAGTGCAGACATCAGTATTACCGAAAAGCTTGGTCTCGAAGGCAATGCCAAAGCAATCGGTCTCGCCAAAAGCTTGGGGCATCCGACTGTAGCCTGTATTGTAGCTGGAAGAAATGTAATCATCAGCGATTATATGAAGCAGTGGGACGGTATTGTTATGTGCTACCTGCCCGGAAGTGAAGGTGACGGTGTAGCGAATGTGCTTACAGGAAAGAGCAGTTTTAAAGCAACCCTACCGATGCCATATTACTCAAAGGTTGAAGATATCAAGACGGATAACGTAATGTTTCCAGTGGGATATGGATTAAAGTATTAGAAGCTTCCGAATATAGAATATGCGGATTAGAGTGAAGAAGGGATGTTTTTCCCTCCTTCATCAGAAAGCAATAGTCAATACAATGCTGCAAAAGAAAGCGGAGCAGAATCCTGATCTTAAATGGAAACTGAATCATGGCATGTACATTACAGGGGCAAAGACACTGTATGATTTTTTAAAAAGTATTGAAAAACATCGACTAGCCGATTGCATTGGAAAAGTGACTCGAAATCTTCTTCTGCTGGCAGGAGAAGAAGATCAATATGTACCGGTCAAACGAATGAAAGATATTCAAAATGGGCTTATCCATGCAAAATCCGTGACAAGCCGAGTTTTTATCCGACAGGAAGGCGGGGAGCAGCACTGCCAGATTGGTGAAGTACAACTGGCACAAAAAGAGATTGATAAGTTTTTGTTGAAAGTATGTTCAGACGTGCAAGAGAAATGAATGAATGATATCCTGATCCATCAATGATGGAAACCATTGAATCCTGCAATTTCGAAGGTAAATACAGCGATGCCGGATAAAGGAAAAATGTATAATTTAAGGTCATTTTCTTGGAGAAGCGGCCTCTTTTGCATCTTTATTCGTGATATTCAGCTTTCTCTTGACAGCAGGTTCTGTTCCGGTGACAATTTTCAGCAATAATTAGGTCTTGTTTGCAAATTATAAACTTATCCTTTAACCTTGTCCAAAACAAAAAATAAGGCGGCACCGCCATATTTATCATGGCTGGTGCCGTTTTATTTAAACTGTTGAGGATACAAAAAAGATGCCACTTGAGTCCGTCGGACCCTTGGCGGTAGAATATCTTTCATAAAAATGTTCTGAATTCATTATTTTTTAATTTTTACAGCCCTATCTTTTATCTCATGTTATAATAAAGTTTAAGCGATTATAACATGAGCCAATCGGGGGCTTAGAAAGGGGATTTGATTAATATGGGTAAAGTTGCGGCATATAAAATAGTTTATGATTCACTGAAAAAGAAAATCCAAGATGGAACGTATCCTGTATCCGAATTACTACCTACAGAACCTGAACTTGAAAAGATGTTTCATGTAAGCCGCACTACAATAAGAAGTGCCATAGAAGTGTTAAAGGCAGAAGGTTTAGTCGAAGTTAAACAAGGCAGAGGCACTATGGTGCTGGATTACAGAACAACACAGGATTTAGACAAAGTCACCTCGGTTACAGAGTCATTAAGAAGACGTGGATATGACGTACGGACGAAAAGAATGTATATTGATATTATACCTGCCGGTGAAGAACTTGGGAAGGAACTTGGAGTAAAACCGGGGGATCCGATAGCCCGGGTACAAAGAATCCAGCTTGCCAATGAAAATCCGATTGCTATCATGAAAAATTATATTCCCTATAAACTCGTTCCGAATTTGGAGCAGTTTACAAATAAATTTTTAGGCCTGTACCAGTTTTTAGAGGAATATTATCATCTGGAAATCAATTCGGCAAACGATAAAATACATGCAAAATCAGCAGATTTTGTAGAATCAGAAATGCTTGATATCCAACCAGGTACGGCACTTCTCTGTATCCACCGTATTTGTTATAAGGATAAAGAAGCAATTTGTGTTGATGATGTCTGTATACTTGGAAACCAATATGAACTTGTAATTTCTACCAACGGGCGATACAAATAAAATATGGGAGGCTAAAAACGATGAAAGATCTTTGGTTAGAGGATCTTCCCGGAGTAATTGACATAAGCTGTGTAAAATCCAATCATACTTTAGAGGATTTGGATCAGATGATTCATGCCGTAAATCAATATAAATTTATTTGTGCTTTTACCTTACCCAGTATGACACCATATTTAGTTAAAAATTTAAAGGATAATTCCCATACTGGAATAGGCGGAACTGTGGGCTTCCCATCCGGATGCGATACAACAGAAAGTAAAGTATTTCAAGCCAGACAATTGTTGGAAATGGGCTGCGATGAGTTAGACATGGTCATAAATATCACCCAATTAAAATCTCAAAATAAAGAATTTGTTTATCAGGACATAAAAGCAGTAGTAGATGCAGCTCAGGAAATACCGGTGAAGACCATTCTCGAAGTGACTCTGCTTACGGATGAAGAAATCGTAACGGCATGTCAAATTGCAGAGAGAGCCGGGGCTGCTTATATAAAAACAGGTACGGGTTGGTGCAGTGAACCTACTCGGATTCATCATATTGAACTTATCAAGTCCGTGATTCATCCTCGGACTAAAATTAAAGCCGCCGGGGGAATACGAAATCTCCAAACTCTGCTTGAAATGAAGAAAGCTGGATGTGACCGTTTTGGTATTTCTGTCAATTCCGCCTTACATATCATGGAAGAGGTGAAAAATGTAATTTTATAGGTCAGCCCAGCCACTCCCTTCTATTTTTCCAGATGTTTACACATCTCCTGCAAGCATTTATAAACATTATGAAAGCCTCTGAAAGATTATTATTTTTAGATACTTTTAAAGTATGCATTTGCGAAAATCAATAGCTTCTCTTTCATACATTCCTAAAATTAGATATGAATTCTACTTGACTGTAAAAAGATTACGATGTATAATACCTATCGTTAGATTCGTTAAATTTGTAACAATAATTATGAAGGAGTTGCTTATCATGAAAGGTTTTGCAATGCTGGGAATCGGTAAGACAGGATGGGTTGAGAAAGAAAAACCGAACTGCGGTCCGTTGGATGCATTATGCCGTCCAATTGTGCTTGCCCCCTGCACATCTGATGTTCACACCGTCTGGGAAGGCGCCCTCGGTGACCGGCACGATATGATTCTGGGCCATGAAGCGGTTGCGGAAGTTGTTGAAGTCGGAAGCCTTGTAAAAGATTTCAGACCCGGTGATAAGGTTATCATACCTGCAATCACACCTGATTGGAATTCTCTGGAAGCTCAAAATGGCTATCAAATGCATTCCGGCGGAATGCTCGCAGGATGGAAATTCTCTAATTTCAAAGACGGTGTTTTCGGTGAATTGTTCCATGTTAACGATGCAGACGGAAATCTTGCCTTGTTACCGGATGGTATGGACCCCGTTGCTGCCTGTATGCTTTCCGATATGGTGCCGACCGGCTTCCATGGAGTTGAACTTGCAGATGTACAGTTTGGTGACAGTGTAACAGTAGTAGGAATCGGCCCCGTTGGACTCATGGCTGTTGCAGGGGCTGCACTTCGCGGGGCATCCCACATTTATGCGGTAGGTTCCCGTCCTAACTGTGTTCAGCTTGCTAAAGAATACGGCGCTACGGATATTGTCAATTACCGTGAAGGTGACATTGTAGAGCAAATCATGAATAAAACCAATGGAAAAGGCGTGGACCGTGTTATTATCGCCGGGGGAGATGTCGATACTTTTGCACAGGCAGTTACCATGTTAAAACCCGGTGGAAAAATCGGCAATGTTAATTACTTAGGCGAAGGTGATTACATAAAGATTCCTCGTCTTGAATGGGGCTGCGGTATGGGCCATAAGGTGATTGCAGGCGGCCTTATGCCTGGCGGAAGATTAAGAATGGAAAAACTCGCTTCTCTTATTTCAACAGGCAGACTTGATGCGGGTAAATTAGTTACACACCGCTTTGAAGGCTTGGAGAGTATTGAAGAAGCGCTTATGTTAATGAAGGATAAGCCGAAGAATTTAATCAAACCTGTTGTAACAATTAAGTGGTAAAACATATTTATAAGGCTGGAAGCTGCTAAAGCAGCTCTCCAGCCTTCGCACTATGAGCTATTTGTTTTTTTGCTATCATGCTGCTACTTCATTTTTCTCGCCCCTGTTTTCGTCTACCTCACGGCGCGTAAAATTACCTTAAATTTTCTGATGCCCGGGCGCCTATATGTTGATTTGATAAGACCCAATGGCAGCGCGGACGAGGCGGTGTTGACCGCCTGCGTGTTAACGCCGCAGAAATAGCGAGCAGGCTCCCGCCGATTGCAGCAAGAAAGATTACATGCCTGTTTCTTGCCCTCGAAGCCGCATTCTGTCAAATAGAGGTATTTCACACACCTGTGAAATGCCTCTATTTGCATATTATCGGTGCTTTATCGCCATTATGTTAATTTTATTCTGACAAGCAACTAAATCTTTTTGGTTAGCACTTCCGATTTTTATATTTTCTCCCATCATTGTATTGAGTGACATCAATTCGTATTTCTACGCCGTTTGAATAAACAGAAATAGAATCAACAGGATTGTGGACAATAACTTTTTGAACCAACGTTTTAAAAAGATACAGGTCAAATCTGCTAGGCCTCGTTTAATAAATGCAAAGTCTAGTCTATTTCGGCTAAAATTGCGTCCAGCCGCGTCAAAAATGCTCGGAATATGGAATTGCATTCCAGGAAAGTATTCCTGCGCTTTTTTCCTTGTTCTATCGGCAGATTAAAGAGCCATAGACTTGATTCTCCAGATCATTTTAATTGATTCACTAATCATATACCACAATAAAATTTGAACAAATATAAAGTTTTTGTATTATAATATTGCTTTTCTGATGTAGATAATCTTTTATGTTTTCTTTATACTCAACAGTATATTATTGGGCAAATTTACGATTTGCCTCAAGTAATGAAAGAGGAGAGAAAGTATGAAGGAGAGTCTAGCAACAAAAAGAGGACTGAAAAGGGTGTTATCATTGCTTTTAACGACTACAATGGTAACTTCGACTGTCTTTTTGGGAACCGCGAATGCATATGCCAGTGATACCTTACCTTATTTAGGGGATAGCGCAAGAGGTATCAATCAGCCATATGAGCACGGTTACAGGACGGTTGACTTAAAAAACTGGTCATCGGAAACGGACCCGTTTTCCGAATCAATGAGGGCTCAAATTCCGCTTCAGACGAGAAATGACGCCTTTTCTGACACACAGGCCAATCCAAAACTGAATGCCGATACCCAAATGTTCACATTGGCCGGAGATTACGGCAATGCATTCTTTGACAGCTATCAATATACGAATGAATTCAGCCAGTATCTTTTTAATTACTGGCAGTATACCGATTACTATGGGTCATGGCACGGAATGCCGACACTTGGCGTCCCGGAATCAATGTATGTTAATGAAAGAGGCGTAACCGACGCTTGGAAAAACCGCAAATTTGAATTCGGTATTATCAATATGCCGAATCCGGGCTACACAAACGCCGCACATAAAAATGGAGTTAAGTCAATAGGCTGTATTTTCCTTCCGCGCACCGGTCAGGATCATAAGGATTTGGTTGAAAAGAATGCTGACGGAAAATTCCCGTATGCGGATAAGCTGGCCGAAATGTCCCAATGGTACGGTTTTGACGGGTGGTTTATTAATCAGGAGCAGGCTATTTCCTCTGCGGATATACCTTTGTACAAGGAGTTTATGAAGCAGATGCGTGAGCAAGGGGTATATATTCAGTGGTATGACTCGGTAACCACTCCGAACGGTGGTGTATCATATCAGAATGAATTCAACTCTTCAAACAGCTCATTTGTTAAAGATGACTCTTTGGGACAGGTTTCTGATTCCATCTTTCTGAACTATTGGTGGAGCAATTCAAAATTAAAGAAATCTGCCGATTTGGCGAAAACTCTTGGACTTGACCCGCTTTCGACGGTATTTGCTGGAATTGAAGCCGGCGGTGACCGGTGGGGTCAGAGGTATGACCTCAGAAACAACCTGGATCCCACTGGGCAGCCGATGAACGCCATCGCCTCCCTCGGCTCAGAATTCGTTCATGACGGCCTTGACGAGGACCTTGACGGCGGGGCGAACAACAACGTTGAAATGCGCCGTGAAAAAGACAATTACCAGTGGATGACATTCCAGCGCGAGCGGATGTGGTGGACGGGCATGTCACAGGATCCGTCAACCCCTTCGGAAGATAGGCGCAATACTGCCTATGCGAATACTGGAATCGGTGTTAAAACAGGAGATAAATGGGATGGTGTATCCGCTTATATTGCAGAGCGTTCTGTTATCAATGGGGACACTTTTGTAACGAACTTTAATACTGGGCACGGGCTCGAATATGTTAAGGACGGTACTGTTTCAAACAGCCATGAATGGTCCAATATTGTGATTCAGGATATTCTTCCGACTTGGCAGTGGTGGCAGCAAACAACCGGCACAAAAATGACTGTCGATTTTGATTACGGTTCAAAGTATCAGAAGACGCTTGCCGACAAATCAGCAGGAAAATTTGATTATAAACTTGTCGGGGCTTATAACGGAGGAAGTTCTCTTGTGGTTTCAGGCAAATTGGATGCTGAAAACTTCCTGCATCTTTATAAAACGGATTTGGATGTTACTTCAGATTCTAAAATGAACGTTACGTTTAAAAAGACCTCGGATGATGAAGCAAAGATGAAACTGGGCGTTATATTTGCTGATGATCCGACCAAAGTTGTAAAGCTTGATATAGTGGATACAGATAAAAAAAGCGATGAATGGATTACCAGTACAGTTGATTTTTCAGGATACGCCGGCAAGAAAATCGCCGCTTTCGGCTTGGTGTTTACAGGGACTTCCGACAAGTACCAGATGAATGTCGGCGAGATGAAATACACCAGCGGTTCCGAAATAAAGCCGGATGCGCCGGAAAACTTCAAAATCGCAAAGGCATACGGTACCGATGCGAAAGAAATGATGCTCACATGGGATATTGCCTCCTATGATGATGTCAAGCAGTACAATGTGTATGCTGATATTAACGGTGAAGAAATGTACATGGGCGGTACATATGACAGCACATTTTACATCAAATCGCTCTATGATGCCCAAGGCCCCGTGACGATTAAGCTCAAGGCAGTCAGTAAGGACGGGACCGAAAGCGACGCTGCGGAAGCGACTTATGATTATTCTAAGACGATTACAAAAGTTGCCGTAACACCGACGGAAAACTCGCTGAACGTTTCTTGGGTAGCTCCTGCTCAAGTCACACTGGGAACAACGGATGTTACCGTCGTGAAAGAATATTCGAACGATACTACGGAACATTCCGCGACTTCCGAAAGCGGAGCGACCACAGTTTCTGTTCCGGTTACTGTAAAAGACGGATCACGCTATACCATGACATTAACTTCCAAAGACTCCGATGGAAATCCTTTGTCAACAGTTACTTATGATGGAAAATTTATTGATAAAGTGTCTGCTCCCTATGACGGGAAAGTTAGAGTGGATAACGCAAAATTATCGATACCCGCTACAATAGACTGGAATAAAATGTATGTGACTCCTGTAATAGGCGGAGTAGATCAATCACAGCAGATTATTGTGAGAGGTCAGGCTGAAATGCCTCAAATAGACTCGAAAGTCGACCGTGTAAAAGTAGTACTTGAAGACTATTCAGGAAATAAATCTGAGGAAGTACAGATTCCAAATTGCATCAATGTAAAAATAACCCCGAACAGCGGGGGTGTGCAGCCGTCAAAAAGCCTGCAACTGAATGCAGTTGTCAGCAATTATATATCTGATAACAAGGTTACATGGTCAGTAAGCGGAAACAATTCCGAATCTACAACAATATCTGATTCGGGATTATTAACGGTAGGTGCGGATGAAAGTGCATCTACTATCGATGTCACAGTTACTTCCAATGAAAATGAACTGGCAAAAGGAACTGCTACAATATCCATATTGCCTGCTACCATGATGGATCCTGATACATACAGTAAAGTTTACAGAGGCACAACACAGCAGATCCGTATTTTGCACATGGGAGAAACTCTCCCGGCCAATAATTATACATGGAGTGTGTCGGGTGCTTATGGGGATTCGGTTAAACCTGGTACCACCATTTCAAAGGAGGGGCTGCTGACGCTGGATCCCGCGGAAAAAGCTTACTCTATAATCGTTTCTGCAGAAAGCAAGTCAGATCCCCAGGAATCATATTCGGCGTACTACACGCCCGCGGATGTTCTTTCGATTTCAAAGACATCTGGAACATACTATGTTTATCCTGGACAGAACGTCAATTATACCGTCATCTTAAAAGATAATGAAGACGCAGCTGCGAATTACAACTGGAAAGTGGAAAGCGGTTCTACCGGCGTAGCTAAATCTGAAAAAACAACAATAGCAGATGGTGTCTTAGCCATTGACAAATACGAAAAATCCAGTTCGTTAAAGGTAACTGCAATCAAAAAGGATGACCCAGGCATTACGGCAATATCCACGTTGAGTCTTTCGAGTCTTGTTAAAGTTGCAAGATCTACTTACGGGACAATGTACCCAGGACAGAATGCCACATTCACAGTTTCCTATCAGGGGACTTCAGCAAACGCAAGCGATTATATCTGGTCAGTAGAAAGCGGTACGTCTGGTGTTGAAAAATCATCCAGCACGACGATCAAAGATGGAATTCTCACCATATCGGCTGACGAAAAAGTACGTTCTTTTACCATCACTGCCACGCTGAAATCTGATTCAAATCTGAAGAATTCTTTTGTGCTGGCAATTAGTGACCCGGTATCTATATCCGGTTCTGTCAGTGTCCTTCCGGGCAAAACCTCACAGTTCACATCAAAAATCAAGGGCGTTGCAGCGAATGCGTCAACGGTTTCCTGGTCCGTCGAGGGAGCCAAAAAGGTTGCGACTTCCATAGACGAAAACGGTCTGCTGACCGTGGCCGGTGATGAATCGGCTACAAGCATAACCGTGCGTGCGACCTCTAAAGAAAACCCGCTCTATACGGCGGCAAAGACAGTTACCGTCACTTTGCAGGCACACAATGTTGTTGTCACCGCGTCGGGAAACGGCACTGTGACCGCAGATAAGGCAACCGCGGTTTCCGGTGAGACAATCGTGCTTACGGTGAATCCTGACAGCGCCTACGCGGTTGACACGGTCACGATGAACGGCGAAGCTGTTTCGGCGGTAAACGGAGTCTATTCCTTTACCATGCCGGCAGGCGACGCGACAGTGAAGGCAACCTTCAAGTCTGCCCCGACTGCAAAGGCAGTCACTGCATTCAGCGAGTTACCTTCTTCTGTGAAGACGCAGTCTGTTGCTTACGGCACTTCGCTGACAGCTCTGACCCTCCCGGCTGATTTAGAAGCCACTGTTAACGGTGCCACGGAAACAATTCAGGGAATTTCATGGACTTCCAGCCCTGTATACAGTTCGACCACAGCTGCCAGTTACGCGTTTACAGCGGTTTTGCCCGATGGATACGCGTTGAACAGCAACGTGTCCATGCCGGTGATTCATGTTACGGTAGCCCCCCGCTCAGGCAATGGTGGCGGCGGAAGTAACAACGGCGGCGGCAATAACAATAATGGCGGCAGTAACAACAATAACGGAGGAAGCAATCCGTCCAGTGTTGTGACGAGCAAAACCGAAAAGGGGACGCTCGCTGTGGTTATCACTCAGCCTGACTCCAAGGCGGTAGTCACCGGAACCCAGGCCGCAATCACTGCAACGATAGCGAATGAAGCCTCCACAGTTCTGGCTGCGGCAAGCGCATCCAACCAAGTGGATATGAGAGTTGCACTGCCTGCTGCTTCCATGGTTGAGCAGCTTAAGAACACAACTGTTAAAACAGTGGAATTGTCTGTTCAGGCTCCGCATAATGTCGCGGCAAACAGCAATGCCAATGCGGGCGTTAAAATTAGCGTTGATAAATCCGTGCTGCAGGCCGCAAAAGACGGCGGCAAAAACGTTGTTTTGAAGGTCCTGGACACACAAACAGGAAAAGCTGCCTATTCATGGACTTTCAGCGGATCCCTATTAAAGACATCCCCAGCCTCAGTGGCGAATGTGGATTTGGCCATGTCGGTAAAACCCATCAAGGATGATGCCCAAATCGCTGCAGTCGCAGCCAATAATTCCGCAAATAAGACCGCGTCCGGAGTTGTGTTGAAATTTGCAAACAATGGACTGCTGCCTGCTCCGGCAACCGTACGTATATTTGTAGGGGATCAAACCGGATGCACACCGAATTCCAAGGTTTACGCCTATTATTTCAATCGTTCGACAAATGCCCTTGAGTCGCTTCCGGTAAGCGAGTATACTGTCGACGCGAATGGCTATATTACACTCACAGTCGTACATTGCTCTGACTATGTAGTACTACCGAAAGCTGCTACAAATCCTTACCCTGTCAAATCCGACACAACGCATCCCGTTGGCATAAAACAGGGACAGTCTTACACGTTTCTTGTGACAGTCAGCGGAAACAGTGTTCCAAATTTGAGTGTGGGGAATGGTAAACTGTTTTCCACCACTGTCACAAAGCAGGGAAATAAATACTATTTCAAAGTTACGGCAAATAAAAATGTTGAAACGGGAATGACAGCATTATATTCTACGCTACCCGGACAGAAGCCGGTAGTGCTCTGCTATCTTTCCGCGTCAAAGTAATCTCAGCCGGTAACTGAAAATTAACGTAAAGCGCAGATGAAATTCGTCTGCGCTTTACGTTTGCTTTACAAGGTAATCTTTCTCATCTGAACAGGAGAATCAAAGTTTAAATATTACATAACAGAAGCTAAAAGGGAAAATATTGAAATCGTTATCAGTAAAAGATGTTTGCCAAATGAGTGTTTGCAGCAAAGTGCTATTTTTGCACTTCCATCAAATATTTTAACACATCCGTTACTTTAACCTGTAATTTCTCCGGAATTTCTTTTCTGTTTTGCAATACAGCCTGAAAACATTTTTGAGAGATTAAATATTGGCTTCTTTAAACCAAGAGTCCTATAAATTTCCAATAGAAATTGCATAAATCATAGGCGTCCTCCGTCCCAATATGAAATATTCCCTTAAGGTAATTGAACTCGCGCAGAAGAGCGTTAGCGCCGCAGAGCAGATGAAGAAATCCAATCAGATCACATCGGATCAGGGAAAGGCTACAGTAGTGCAACTGGTCAAAGACTATTCGGCATCGAGCAAACGAATATTACGCCACAATGTTTGTTAAGCGAGCCAACGAATTGGAATATGATGTAATGAAAACTTGCTTTTGTCATGGTAGGAGAGCAGTTCTTTTGTTAAAAAATTCATCTAGCAATTCAAAGAAAAGGATCATCGCTGGACTTTGCCAAGAGTTTTGATTAAAAGCATATATAGATCATACTCACAATATACCAATCGGAAAAAATAAATACCCTTTTCCGGTTTCAGGGCAATTGAACTCGTGTGCCGCGCCTGCGAGATGCATGTTGTTTGCTTCCAAATATTTTATCATCTGTGGGAAAGTATCTGGTGCTTCGTTCTCTACATAAACATATTCGTATGCTGGAATTATCCATTTGATCCATCCTTCGGGAGCCTTTGAATCCATAGGACATTCTGCCCCAGCCAGATACAAGCCTTTTGAAAAGCCGTCCTCCCACGGATGAAAGGAATGAGAAAAATCGGACATTGCTCCCCAAATACCCAGAATGTTCCCGTTTTCATCCTTTTCGGCCAAATCGGTCACTTCATTAAAATGAGAATTTGTTTCTTTCCAAAGCCTTTGAATGAATCCAGTTCCGTCATCAGTCGAACCTTCTTTTCCAATGACAGCAAATGCCTTTTTCGTACATCTTTTCACTCTCATCTGCCAACATTCCTTTCAGAAAGTACAAATAATCTGAAACAAGTATAGCATAATAATTTCCAAAACAAAACCCAAAATCCATGTGCGGGTTCAACCCCTGACACATGGATTTTGGGTGGCAAGTCCGGTCAAAAAAGATATTTTCTGAAAACGCGGACAAAAAGCAAAATGCTCTCCACAAAAGTGAAGAGCACGTCTTGCCTCCCATTTAATGGGCGTTTTTGAGTTGAGTTACCATTTGTCTGTCTTCGGAGCTTCGGGATGCAGGACATATTTTTTGAGTGGCACTGTCTGGTCACGTCCCAGATACATCGCATAATACGGCGGAATTTCATTGATCGCGGCAACAAGTTTTTTCTTCATCTCGTTGATTTTCAGCGGGTTGATGTTTGGCAAATCCTCGACCGAGACAGGCCCTTCGATACCGGAAAAACGCTTCACGCGCTCCAACATGTAGCGCACGTCATAACGGGAGGGATAAACTTCCAACACATCCTTTTCAAGCCCCGTGAGCGCATAGACCGTTTCCATGGCAGTGCGCACCGACAATTCAACCGTGAATGACGCATCGCCCGGATGCTCGACATACTGCCCGAGAAAGCCAAGATTGGTGCAGCCTGCCGGCACATAGTTCGGGCAATCCGAAATTTTGCGGGGCATAAAATGAGCTCCGATATACGGCATCATGCAAGTTGAAACATATGTATGCTCAAGCAGTTCGTCCTTCATATCGAGCATATTCAGCTGGTAAAGAAATTCCGTCATGATTTCGTCACCGGTGCACTCGGCCATAGGCTTTTTGATATAATCTCCTTCATTTTCGCCGTAAAGGCCATCTGCCCATAGAACGTCCTCGTCATCCGCCTGATCAGGGAAAAAGGGCTTGTGGTGAAGCACAAAGGAAATATCCCAGCTTGAATCTTTAAGCGTAATCGCGCCGCCGGTTCCGGCTTTGCTGCCTGTTAACCGTTCGATACGCTCAACGAACTGGGGATACCCTTTAATTGTCGGGAAGAATGACATCCATTTTGTCTTATCAATCATTCCAAGGAAATTATCGGGATCTCCGAATTTTGCATCTTTTTTCGCGAGGTTCTGCCAGAACGTGAAAAGGCTCAGGTCGCGTGTATCGCGGTTGGTTTTTGCCACTGTGTGGTTGTCTCCAAAGGCATAGTTGGTAGTCAGTGAGCCAATGCTTGCAAAAACCAGGTCACGTTCGTCTACGTTTATGTCCTGCTCCTGCCCATTCCGGCGGAGCAGAATGGCTTTCACCGTATTGCAGGCCGCGTCCATCTCCAGATCATAAACCGTGCAGCCATAAGCGGTTTTGACGCCCTTAGCGCTCAGCCATGTCATAAGGGGCTTGATCATGTCATCGTATTCGTTGTATTTTGTATGAATGATGCCTTCCAGATATTCGTTGCGTGTCAGCAGTGCAAAGCGCTGAAAATACCTCCGGCACTCCAGGGC
The DNA here is from genome assembly GCA_023416955.1 of Bacillota bacterium. Taxonomy (GTDB): domain Bacteria; phylum Bacillota; class Clostridia; order Oscillospirales; family Acutalibacteraceae; genus Caproiciproducens. The sequence continues at coordinate 98,550 of JAEZGM010000021.1, forward strand.
ACTGTGATAGGTCTTAAAAGCAAGGCAGCTGTGAAAGCACAGCCACAGGCTGCTGCGGAAAAATGTCGGGCCGAAAAAGTCCTCAATCGCCTTGTCCTCCAGCTCGGATTCCGGCAGCTCCATAAAATGCAGCATTGCTTTCATATCCTGCGGCTCCAGCTTGTAGTCATGCACTTTGTCATAAATTTCGCCGTTTTTCGTCAGAATGCGGGCTTCGGAATGAATCGGTTCGTCGCGGTTGAAATCCACGATATCATCTAGAACGGTACGTCCCTCGTTTTCAAGAGAAGGAATCTTGCTATAAAGATACCACAGACATTCCATATATTGTTCCATTTCGCGCTCGCCGCGGCAAAGGTATCCGAATTCACCGCGTACGCCGTCGCAACATCCGCCGACATCTTTAAACCGCTCAAGGATTGTGACGTTTGCACCGGGCATCCCAGCATCATCCACAAGAAAAGCTGCCGTGGCCAATCCCGCAAGACCTCCGCCAATGATATAGGCTTTGCGATTTTCAATATCCGGGGCTTTTTTTGCATGGTACATGGTTTTGTAAATGTTCATGGCAATTTTCCTTTCTATACTGTCGAGCATCAAAGGCTCTGGTTTTTTTGATGCTTTGAGTATAGCAGATGCGTTGTACTTTATAAATTGACACAAAGACCTTATCGTCAAAATTTTTTACAGACGTTCGTTGCTGTAAAGGAAAAGATGATTTTTCTTATTTTTCAGGAAATTGAAACGTGGTATAATGTAATCTGATAAAAGTGGTGGTGATGATATATGTTGAAAACAGTAAAATATGCCTTTGCTGATTCTTTGAAGAAAATGCTTGAGACCAAAACGCTTGAACATATCACGGTTAAGGATATTGTGCAGGATTGCGGAACGACGCGTCAGGCGTTTTATTATCACTTTGATGATATTTACAGCCTTCTCGAATGGGTTTACATTCAGGAAGCCGCATCCCTGCTTGAAAATCATCGTGACATCAACAACTGGCAGCAGGGCTACAGTTTGATTCTGGACTGGATGTATGGCAACAAACAGCTTGTCATCAATACTTTTAGGTCGGTCAGCCGCGATTATCTTGAAACATTCTTGTATGACTGGCTTTTTCCTATGATCTTTGAGGTTGTGCAGACCATGTCTGCAGAAATGAATGTCAAAAAAGAATACAAGGAATTTATTGCTCGTTTCTACACACTTTCACTTGTTGCGATTAGTTTGGACTGGGTGCGTGCAGGGATGAAAGAGACTCCCGAAAATATTGTGTGGCAGGTCGAAACAATCATGAAAGATAATTTTATGAGAGCCTTGGAAAAATATCATAATCATTCTTAATCTCTCCGGAAATTTCGTTACGGTAATTCAGATCAGATTTTTTCTATCTTTTAAAGATTAATATGCAGGCGTTTTAATTGGTGCCGGTGGCCGGACTCGGGTGGTGCAGTAACGGCGCACGTTCCGCGAGTCCCTCCGTTTTACTTGCCGAAGTGGTGGGATGGACTTTTCTCCCAACTTGCGCTTGCTTCGAGCCGGAATAGACCAACTGAAAAGAAAATAGCTCCATGGTCAAAGACCATAGAGCTATTTTGCTACGAGTGTTCATAACGACAAACTCAGGAACCCGCATAAAATAAAGGTTTTCGGCATCAGGCAAACGAACATTACACCACTAAATTCGCATAACAGACCGGCAAATTGGAATTTGTCTCTTAACCGACTTGATTTTCTCCAAATTTGTTGCCATGTTTACTGTGTATACGGATCCCAAAAAGTTGTGTTGCACTTATATGCAGATTTCGTTATATGTTCATACCACTTTTCAACCTCGCATTTAAGTTTAGAGTCAAACACTTTCCCGATCCTTTCTCTAAACAGAGCATGCCAGCATTTCCATTGAACTTCATTGGCAATTTCGGGAAGTACATCTGGCACCATAGCACGCAATATATCCTGTATCCTGCGTAATTCTGCGTTCATTCGTTGATTAGATGCTTCTTCATCATGAACATCACCCTGCATCAAATAGAGCGGTTCGATTATTTTCTTATCCTTTGATGACACAATCGTATAGCACCCATCGAAAACTGAGATCTCTAAAAATGCTAGAGGATGCTGAGGAATAATCATACTACTCATATAATATGGGTTTTCCAACCAAGGCAACTCGTATGAGCATATTTCTTCTTTTGTATGCTCAATAGTAATTGCAGAGAAGGCACCCCAAATAAACCAGGGATTGCGTAACATTATATCTTTCCGTAATCCTTCTTCGGTTAAAATCATTGTTTCATTTGCCCATTTTTCGCAGCCGTCCCATCCGAAACAATCAAAGCAGTCCAAATTGCTTACTAACCAATTATGCGGTGGTAGAGTGCCTATTAACTTCAAAATTTCTTGAAATTGGTTGCATCCATTTATAAAAATTGCAGGCATGCTATCACCCCCTACAAATTCTTGTTTATCGCTCCGTTAAGTGGGTACATCACCTAATTATAGCACAAAATAAAAATCGTTCCTACAGAATGATTTCTCAATTCCCGTAGAAACGATTTTGGTGCCGGTGGCCGGACTCGAACCGGCACGGTATCGCTACCGGTGGATTTTGAGTCCACTACGTCTGCCAATTCCATCACACCGGCATGGAACAACGAAAGTTATTATATAATAAACGGAAGGAAAAATCAAGTGCGCAATGCAATAAATTTTCGGTAAACAGTCAAGAAGCCGGTAAGTGAAAGTAGAGGGTCCCTGATATAGAGATAAACGCCCGCAATATTCGCTGAATCTTATGGCAGGGCCATTGATCGAAACCATCACAGAATCGGCAATAAGAAATATGAGCACACTGATATTTTGATTTATATGATAATTTATATTTTACCAGAATTGATTGAAAATGCTTATGGACGGTAATATAATGACCCTAAATCAGTGTTATTCATCCCTCAATTCGAATACTGTGTGCACAGCACTATGCTGCCTTTCCTCTTCCAATATCATATTTTATACAATTCATGGAGGTCTTTATGAGGCGAACAAATCCCTTCGATATTCAAAGAAAAGTCGTGTCGCATATGACGTCGGAGTCATGGAAGAACATTCCTCATGTTTCCTATCTTTATGAACCTGATATTACGGATTTTTATTGTGAATATCAATCGCTTCTGGAGGTACAAAAGAACGGCGGCCAAAAAATGTCGCTGAATACGATGATCTTAAAAACAATTGTGGAAGGTCTTAAAAGCGCACCGGAATTGAATTCCCACATTACTTACCACCATAAAAAGGGCGAAGGATTTCTTCGCGTTTTTGAGGAAATTAATATGGCGCTTCCGTGGTTGCTGCCTGACGGGAGAATGATTACGCCTGTAATTCTCAACGCGGACTCAATGACACTGCGGGAGCTGTCCGATGCTGTTGGCGAGCTCAGAAACAAGATTGATCACACGAACATTGATGAGCTGCTTTACCAGGCAATTAAAACCGATACGGTAAAGGAATTAAAAAAGTTCAATCTGAGAGTTTTTCGCAGAATTGCGGCTGCTAAACTGACTTTACATCCGGTCCGGGGGCTGAAGGGCAAGGAAAAATCACAATATTACAGCCACCCGGCACAGGATCGGCTCACGCATCATAATCTGACCGCGGCAACGGTAACGGTTTCTAACATCGGCTCTCTTTATCGGGAACAGAAGGGCTATTTTGGAATTCTTGAGATTATACCGCCTCAAATTTTAGCAATCGGTTTAGGCGCAGTGCAGGAAAAGCCCGGCGTCTATGTAGGAGAAGACGGTGAAAAGAAAATCGGAATTCGCAAAGTACTGCCCATGTGTATCGCTTTTGATCACCGGGCAGTGGATTTCAGCGCACTGGTGCCCTTTCTAAAACGACTGGACGAAATTTTTGCTTTTCCGAAGGTAATTCTTGATTGGTAATATCAAAAAATCCGCCGGTTGGCGGCTTTTTTGATGCAATGCGGATTTCTGCGACGGTGATGCCAAAGGCCCGTTGGTTGTATATTCTTTAATTTATTGCTATAATAATATACAATTTTTATATTAACAGATAAGTGTATCATCCAAGCGTCGTTTATAAAATTGGAAGTCCGCTCTATTTCGGCTGAAATTACGTTTGGCTGCGTCAAAAATTTTCGGAATATGGAATGCATTTCAGAAAATTATTCCGGCTATTTTTCTTGCCAACCACAATCCTTTATTGAAAATTGATCGGCTCTTATTTTTTAAAAATGGGCTTGGATAATGCCGCGGGACTGAAAAACGGGGGAACAGAAAATGTCGGTAGAGCGGGTAAAGGATTATTTAAAAGCCTTTCATATGGAGGATCGGCTTCGGGAGTTTACTGTTTCGAGCGCTACGGTGGAGCTGGCGGCACAGGCGCTTGGCACAGAGCCCGCGCGGATTGCCAAATCTATTTCACTGGAAGATAAACAGGGCTGTATCATTATTGTAGCCGCGGGGGACGCCAAAATTGACAATGCAAAGTTTAAAGCGGAATTCGGAATCAAGGCGAAAATGCTCGCCGCCGAGGAAGTCGAGCCGCTGACCGGCTACCGCATCGGCGGTGTCTGCCCGTTCGGAAATCCGCCGGGAGCGCGGGTGTACTGTGATGCTTCGCTGCGCCGATTTGACGAAATCTTCCCTGCCGGGGGCAGCAGCAATTCCTGCGTCAGGCTCAGCTGTGAAGAACTTTTTACAGTATCCCGCAGTATGAAATGGGTCGATGTCTGTAAAAACTGGAAAGAATAATAAGGCCTTGATTTTGAAAAGAAGAACTAAATAAGAGGAATTATGTAAAGTATGAGAATGAGAAACAAGCCTTGGGCAGCGCCTGAACTGGACGCCTGCCCGTTTTTCGTGCGGAATCCGGCACAGCAGCTTGGCAATTGGCATGGCTGGTTTACAAGGCAGCAGCCGATTCACTTGGAATTAGGGTGCGGCAAGGGCGTTTTTTTGGCCGAACTGGCCCCCGAAAACCCGCAAACCAATTATATTGGAATTGACCTGAAGGATACAGTACTTGGCCCGGCCAAGCGGCTGATCGAAAAAGCCTACGGGGCGAAGAACGCTGACCCTGACAATATCGTGCTTACGGCTTACGATATTGAGCAAATTCCGAATATCCTTTCGCCGCGCGATACGGTGGAACGAATCTATATTAACTTCTGTAATCCATGGCCGCGGGCGAAACACCATAAGCGCAGGCTGACGCATCCGCGCCAATTGGAAAAATACAGGCAGTTTCTGGCGAAAGACGGCGAAATCTGGTTCAAGACGGATGATGATGAATTGTTTGCGGACACACTGGGCTATCTGGATGAGTGCGGCTTTGCGGTATTTGCCGAAACGGAGGATTTACACGCAGAAAACTGCCCGGAAAACGCGATGACGGAGCATGAACTGATCTTTATGGAAAAAGGCATAAAAATAAAGGCACTGAAGGCAAAACTTAGGTGAATATTTATTGGTTTTTTATACATAAAGTATTGACAAATCAACTCGCTAAACTTATAATTCATATAAGTTTAGTATTATATTAAATATTAAACTGCAATGGGGGGTGTAGGATTGAGCCAGGCAGTCATTGAAATAAAATCCCTGAGCAAGACCTACAAGACAAAGGATACCGAGGTTCACGCGCTGAATGACATTAACCTGTCGATTGAAAAGAGCGATATTTTCGGAATTATCGGCATGAGCGGCGCCGGTAAAAGCACATTGGTGCGATGTATTAACATGCTGGAGCGCCCGACAAAGGGTACAGTCCTTTTTGACGGCCGTGATCTTTGCAAACTGTCGGACCTACAGCTTCGGGAAGCGCGACGCTCTATGGGGATGATTTTCCAGCAATTTAATCTGCTGATGCAGCGTACGGCGTTGGAAAATATCTGTTTTCCTATGGAGATTGCGGGAATCAAAAAAGCAGACGCAGTCCAGCGCGCGAAAGAGCTGCTGGAGTTGGTCGGGCTGAGTGACCGCGCGAATTCATATCCGTCCCAACTTTCCGGCGGGCAGAAACAGCGTGTGGCAATTGCCCGCGCGCTTGCGACTAAACCGAAGGTTCTGCTGTGTGACGAAGCGACCAGCGCGCTGGACCCGAGCACGACGCATTCGATTCTGGCACTGCTGAAAGACATTAACCAGCGTTTGGGGATCACCATTGTGGTGATTACGCATGAAATGAGCGTGATCGAGGAAATTTGCAACCGTGTTGCCATTGTGGACGAAAGCAGAATTGCGGAAACCGGCGCGGTGGAAGAGATATTTTCGAAACCCAAAACCGCGGCGGCGCAGAAGTTTGTGTATCCGAACGGTAGGCACACGGAGAAACCCATCAGCAAGCGATGTATGCGTATCGTTTTCGACGGCAGCTCTTCCTATGAACCGATTATCGCCAATATGGTATTGGAATGCAAAGCACCTGTAAATATTATGTATGCAGATACCCGAAACATAGACGGTAAGGCTTTTGGACAAATGGTGGTTCAATTGCCGGAGGACGAAATTCTGGCGCGGAAAATGTTTAATTATGTGCGCGCAAATGGTTTGTCCGCTGAGGAGGTGAGCGGATATGTGGGATGAGGCAACGCTTCAGATGCTGTTACAGGGCGTTGGTGAAACCCTGTATATGACACTGGCTTCCACTTTATGCGCTTATGTAATCGGTCTGCCGATCGGCATTCTGCTTGTTACAAGCGCAAAGGACGGGATCCGCCCCAACGCGGTTCTGTTTAAAGTACTCGATATTATTGTCAATCTGACTCGCTCTGTTCCCTTCCTGATTTTGCTGGTGGCGGTCATTCCGCTTACCCGAATGGTGACGGGAACCAGTATCGGCTCCACGGCAACGATCGTCCCACTGACGCTTTCCGCCGCGCCGTTTATTGCACGGTTGGTGGAATCCTCGCTGAAAGAAGTGGATGTCGGTGTGATTGAGGCCGCACAGTCCATGGGGGCTTCCAAATTTCAGATTGTTTGGAAAGTTCTTTTGCCGGAGGCAAAACCGTCGCTGCTGGTCGGTTGTGCTATTGCAGTTACCACGATTCTGGGCTATTCCGCTATGGCAGGCTTTACCGGCGGCGGCGGATTGGGTACCATCGCCGTCAACTACGGATACTATCGTTATCAGAATGATCTCATGCTGGTCACTGTTGTTCTGCTCGTTCTGATTGTTCAGGTATTCCAGGGCATCGGTATGAAAGCCGCCGCCCGGTTTGACAAAAGAAAATAATAATTTATTTTTAAAATCGCAATTCTTACGGAATTTGTAATTCCGTGGAATCTTGATTCCATGGAATCAGGATTCCTTGGATATGATTTTACCGCATTGATTGAATAGAATTTATTGGAGGGTATATTATGAAAAAACTATTGTCCGCAATTTTGGCCGCAGCCCTTACCGTTTCCGCATTGGCTGGCTGCGCGAGCACAAGCACAACAAGCTCCGCCGCTTCCGCCAGCGCCCCGGCAAGCTCCGAGGCTGCCAGCTCAGAAGCGTCCAGCACCGCCGCGCTGAAGAAGATCGTCATCGGCGCTTCTCCGACACCGCATGCCATTATTTTGAAAAAGGCAAATGAACTTCTGAAGGATAAAGGCTATGAACTGGACATTAAGGAATTCTCCGACTATGTTCTACCGAACACAGCGCTGCAGGATAAGTCTCTGGACGCGAACTATTTCCAGCATCAGCCGTATCTGGATGAGTTCAATAAGGAAAAGGGCACCGATATCGTTTCTGCGGGTGCTATTCACTATGAGCCGTTCGGCGTTTATGCCGGAAAAACAAAAGCACTGGCTGACCTGAAAGACGGCGCCACTGTTGCGGTTCCGAACGATACTTCCAACGAAGCAAGAGCATTGCTTCTTCTGCAGGATAACGGCTTGCTGAAGCTGAAAGATGGCGCGGGCATCACCGCTACCCAGAAGGATATTACAGAGAATCCGAAGAACCTGAAATTCAAGGAAATTGAAGCTGCACAACTGGTTCGTTCACTTGCCGACGTAGACGTTGCGGTCATCAATGGAAACTACGCGCTGGCGGGCAACCTGAAAATCAGCGACGCGCTCGCAGTAGAAAAGGACGATTCCCTTGCGGCAACGACCTATGCAAACATCATTGCGGTACGCAAAGGCGATGAAACCCGTGAAGACATCAAGGCGCTGGTCGATGTTCTGAAGAGTGATGAAATGAAGAAATTTATCACAGACAATTTCAAGGGAGCCGTTGTTCCCGTAAAGTAATATAATAAGATATCTCCCATATGAAAGAAGGTGTTGCGAAAATTTATTTCGCAACACCTTCTTTATGGAAAAATTGCTTGTGGATCATCATTCGACCCACAAGCAATTTTTTGACCTATTGTGTGGCAGCTCCTTTGCCTGAAGTGCTCGAATCGGCGTAAGCCAATGCAAACAGGCGGGGACAAAATATTTTTAAAAGGCTATTGACAAACCATAACAGACTATGTATTATTGTATTAAACAATTAGTACAACAATACAATGATACAAAGTGGAGGTATGCAGTTTGTCTGAATCAGTATTAAAAACACAGGGTATTACAAAAAGCTTTGGCAGCTTTACTGCGGTAGATCATGTGGATATTACTGTCAAGCAGGGTGAAATTTACGGGTTGGTCGGAAAAAACGGAGCGGGAAAAACGACGTTGATGAAAATGATCAGCGGCCTTTCCGTTGCGGAGTCGGGTTCGCTGGAATTGTTTAATGAAGCGTCGCCGAGCGGACTCAACAGGGCGCGCATCCGCACCGGATGCATTATTGAGGTGCCGGGATTTTTGCCCTACCTTTCCGCGGAGCAGAATCTGGAGTATTACCGGCTGCAGCGGGGAATTGTCAACCCAAGCTGTGTAAAGGAAGTGCTCGAATTTGTGGGGCTGCAGAACACCGCAAAAAAGAAATTTAAAAATTTTTCCCTCGGTATGAAGCAGCGTCTGGGGTTGGCACTGGCGGTCATGAGTGACCCGGAACTGCTGATCCTTGACGAGCCGATTAACGGACTTGACCCGATGGGAATTGCGGAGTTCCGCGACATGATTCTACGGCTGAACAGCGAGAAGAAGACAACCATTCTGATTTCCAGCCATATTCTCGGCGAGCTTTCCCAGATTGCCACGACTTATGGTTTTATGGACAAAGGCAGGTTGGTGGAGCACAGTACGGCCACTGAATTGGAGGAAAAGTGCAAACGCAGCCTGCGGCTGAAAGTCAGCGATACGGCAAAAGCCGCGATGGTGCTTCAAAAAGAATTTTCCTGCGACACATTCCGGGTATTAAGCGGGCAGGAAATGCAGGTAGACGCCTTTTTGGATACACCCGAAATTCTTGTCAAATCACTGGTGCTGAACGATGTTTTGGTTGCCGATGTACACCAAAGCGGACTGAGCCTTGAAGAATACTTTATTGAACTGGTAGGGGGAACGGATCATGCCTAATATGTCAGCTTTAATTCGCGCGGATTTATATAAGTCATTTCATCGGGTTTATCTGTATGTATTCATGGGAGTGATGGCGGCAATTGCGATTTCCATGAGCGCTGTTCTCGCCCATTCACAGGCGGTGCTGGAAGATGCGCTCGGCCTTGGCGCGATGCTGATGACATATCCGCTGTACTTTATCTGCATGTTTGCGGATATCATTATGGCGGAGGAAAATAAGGAACATACGCTTAAAAATACGATTTCATTCGGAACGCCGCGCACCGCGCTTTACATTTCCAAAAACATCAGCACAGTGCTTGTTGCTTTTGCTGTCGCATGTGTTACGGTCGCTTCCTATTTAATCAGTTCATTTGTTCTGCTCCGTCCTGCAAAGGACGACATGATACAGGCGCTTACCGGATTTGCGCAGCAGCTGGGAGTTATGCTTCTGTTCTATATTGCCGCGGCGGCGCTGGCAGTGCTTCTTGCGGCGGTGATTAAGAAAAACGCGATGTTTGCTTTTGCGTATTTCGGCATACTGTTTTTACCAAACCTGCTCCTAAAAATCTTAAGCTATGCGAACCCCGTTTTCGGAAATATCGGGAAGTATACACTGACGTCGCAGGCACAAAGCGTCATGTCGCTTTCGAATTCACAACTGCTTACCCCGGTCTGGTTTGCTCTCGGTTATCTTGTTCTCTTTTTTGCAATTGGTCTTTTCGTTTTCAGAAAACAGGAGATCAGCTAAGCGCAGGGGGAAATCAGCATAATTATAGAATCCGAATATTGACAGCGTGATCAATTAAATGTATTATTAATATAATACATTAACACAATTTGGAGGTGAAACTATGGCGTGGAATTTAAGTGCGGACCGTCCGATTTACGCGCAGCTTGTGGAACAGATTGAGTTGATGATTGTCGCGGGGATTTACCCGCCGGGCTGCAGGCTGCCGTCCGTGCGCGACATGGCGGGGGAAGCGGCGGTGAACCCAAATACCATGCAGCGCGCGCTGGCTCAGCTTGAAAGCGAGGGGCTTCTATTTTCACAGCGGACCAGCGGAAGATTTGTAACAGAGGATACGGAAAAGATAGCGCGCACTAAAAACGCGCTTGCACAGGGGCTTATCGATGATTTTCTGCAAAATATGAACCGGCTTGGCTATGACCGTCAGCAAACGGTTTTACTCATAAAAGGCAATGAGGAGGAAAAATGATGGAGAACATTTTGGAATGTCGCAGTTTGGTCAAATTTTATCCAAACTGCATGGCGTTGAATGCAATTAACCTGACTGTGCCGAAAGGGCGGATTGTCGGGCTGCTTGGGCCGAACGGCAGCGGTAAAAGTACACTTATTAAGCTGGCAAACGGCCTGATTACACCGTCGAGCGGCCAGATTTTGATTGACGGGATGGAACCCGGTATTGAAACAAAAAAGATTGTTTCTTATCTGCCGGAGCGCACTTACCTGAATGACTGGATGACCGTCAACAACATGATTGACTATTTCAGTGATTTTTATGAGAACTTCAATCGCCAGAAAGCATATGATATGCTTCAGCGCCTTGGCGTCAACCCGGCTCTGCGGCTGAAAACAATGAGCAAAGGTACAAAGGAGAAGGTACAGCTGATTCTGGTGATGAGCCGCGAAGCAGAGCTGTACCTGCTGGATGAACCCATCGGCGGCGTTGACCCCGCGGCGCGCGACTATATTCTGGATACCATAATCGGAAACTACAGCGAAAATGCGACAGTCATGATTTCCACCCATTTGATCGCGGATGTGGAAAAGGTGCTGGACGATGTGATTTTTATTAATCAGGGAAATATCGCGCTGGTTTCCACGGTGGACGACATTCGCGAGCATGAAAATAAGAGCGTGGACGCGCTGTTCAGGGAGGTATTCAGATGCTAGGAAAATTGCTGAAATACGAATTCAAGGCGACGGGAAGAACCTTTCTGCCCATGTTCGGGATGCTTCTGGTCATGTCGCTTGTTACGAAATTTTTCTACTCCAGAGATGTCAGTAATTTCGAAGTGCCGCAGGTCATTTCAATGATGGTATTCATATTCATTATTGCGGCGATTGCCGTCATGACTCTGGTCATCACCATTCAGCGGTTTAATAAGAATCTGCTGACGGACGAAGGTTACCTTTCTTTTACGCTTCCTGTAAAAGCGCACACGCATATCGATGCAAAAATGATTGTGGCTTTTGTGTGGACGGTGCTCAGCGTGTTGGTTTCCATGATTGCTATTCTGATTCTGATGAACAAGGAGCTTTCAACCGCGGATTTCAGCGATCTGTTTGGGCTTCCTCAGAAGATAATCGCAGAGATCGGCGGCCACTTCTATCTGATCATTGCCGAGGCGGTATTGCTGGTAATCGTTGCGGTACTGGGGTCCATTACAGAAATCTACGCCGCCGTTACGCTCGGTAATATGAGTTCAAAGCATAAGCTGCTGGCGGGCGTCGGTTCCTACATCGGCTTCGGTATTGTACAGCAGATTGTCGCTTCTGTTCTGGCTAACGCATTCATGCCGCAAATGGAGGAATTCTGGTCCAGAGCAACACGGACATCAGCGGTTAATGCCGCACAAGGAGCAGAAGTCGTTTTATTGGTGCTGATCCTGTATTCGGCCGTATTTGGCGTCGCATTCTATTTTCTGACGGACTGGATGCTGCGCAAAAAGCTCAATCTGGAATAAGTCATTTCTGTTTTACAAAGTCAACTGTTACCGAATATATTCGGCGGCAGTTGGCTTTTTCTGTTTAAGAATAGAAGAATAAAGTATTTATTCTGAAAATATTGCCACTACCACCAAATGGTGTTAAAATGTGGAATGATTAACATAAAGCTGCAAATTAGTGCGGCTGACGGGAGTGAGAAGTATGGAAATTACGATCTGTGTCGGAAGTTCCTGCCATTTGAAAGGTTCACGCGAAGTCGTCAAGACATTGGAAAAGTTCATTTCGCACCATAAACTGGAGGAGAAAATTTCGCTGAAAGGGTCTTTCTGTATGGGGAAGTGTGCGAAAGACGGGGTCTGTGTGCGCATTGGCGGCGATTGCTTTCAGGTACATCCACGCGATGTAGAATCCTTTTTTTACGGTGAGATTGCCAAAAGAATTCCGGAATACGGGGAAAGCGGGTGCGTTTTATGAGTATTATCGGCTTAAAATCCGCAAACTGCAAAAACTGTTACAAATGTGTGAAGGTGTGCCCGGTAAAATCAATTAAGGTCGCCAACGCGCAGGCTCAGATTATGGAGCGCAGCTGTGTGCTTTGCGGAACCTGTTTGGAACAGTGCCCGCAAAACGCGAAAACAGTTACAAGCGATGTCGCGCTGGTGCGCGAATTCATTAAGCGCGGCGGGCGCGTGGTCCTTTCCGTTGCGCCGTCGTATTACAGCTCCTTCACGTTTGACAATGCCGCACAATTTGCGGGCGCTGTCAGGGCGCTCGGGTTTTACGGTGTTTCCGAAACCAGCATGGGCGCCGCCTATGTGACTGCCGAATACCACCGCCTGCTGAAAGAAAACGAAATGAAAAATATCGTCACGACCTGCTGCCCGTCAGTTAACCGGATGGCAGAGCTCTATTTCCCCTCGCTTGTGGAAGAACTGGCGCCGGTCGTATCGCCGATGATCGCCCACGCGCGCCTGCTCAAGCAAAGCTGCGGTCAGGGGACGCGGGTCGTATTCGCGGGGCCCTGCCTTGCCAAACTGGACGAAGCCGCCGATATCCGCCACAATAACGATGTTGACGCCGTCATCACCTTCGAGGATTTGGCCGCTTGGTTTCAGGAAGAGCAGATTGATATCGGAAGCGCACAGCCTGCTTCTTTTCTGAATCCCAGTTCCAAAATACTGCGGATGTACCCCGTTGCAGACGGCATTCTGGAATCCCTCCGCGCGAAAGGCGATACAAGCGACTGGAGGCTGTTCAGTGTCAGCGGCTCGCAGGAATGCATGGAGCTTTTCCGGGCGATGGAGCGCGGGGAACTGGAGCACTGCTTCGTCGAAATGAATATGTGTGCCGGTGGCTGCGTCAACGGCCCTGTTTCGCTGAAAGACGCCGTTTCGCGCTTCTCTTCTTCAGTAAAGGTCAGGGGTTACGCAAAATCGGACTGTGAAAGCTACCCGGATCTTCCGGATAATGTCCCAATGGAAATGCGGTTTGTCGACCGTTCCCCAAAAGAGGAAATCCCAGACGAGCCGACGATTCGCGCCATTTTGTCCAAAATCGGAAAGGAAACGGCGGCGGACGAGCTGAACTGCGGTTCGTGCGGCTACCCGACCTGCCGCGACAAGGCAATCGCGGTTTATCAGGGCAAAGCCGAGCTTACGATGTGTATGCCGTATATGAAGGAGCGCGCCGAGTCGCTTTCCAATTATGTGTTGACCGAAACGCCCAATATCACTGTGATTGTGGACAGAGAACTGAATATCATTGAATTCAATGCGGCGGCGGAGCGCGCATTTCATATGACCCGGCGCGAGGCTTTACAGAAATGCCTGTATGAGGTTATCGACGCTTCGGATTTTCAATACGTATTTGAGTCAGGAACCTCCATCAGCGACAAAAAGGTTTCCTATAAGGAATACGGAATCAGTACGATGCAGAGCATTGTTTACATAGCCAAAGAAAATATTGCAATGGGCATTTTTAAGGATATCACAAGGGAAGAAGCGGAGTTGGAAAGCAAATACCGCCTTCGGAACGAAACGGTGGAAATGGCGCAGAAGGTCATTGACAAGCAAATGATTGCGGCGCAGCAGATTGCCAGCCTGCTGGGGGAAACGACGGCGGAAACGAAAGTTACGCTGACGAGACTGAAAAATCTGATTGTGCTTGATGAGGAACGCCCATGAGTATGCATATGGACGCGGCATACCGCAGCCTGAACAAATACGGGGAAGAGCTGTGCGGAGACACCGTGCGCGTTACCCGTACAGCGGATTCCACGATCGCCGTGCTGGCAGACGGTCTTGGCAGCGGGGTGAAAGCAAACATCCTGTCCACGCTGACCGCGAGTATCCTTTCCACCATGCTGAACGAAGGCGCCAGCGTAGCGGATGCGGTGGAAACACTGGCAAAGACGCTGCCGGTCTGCAGCGAGCGCAAGCTGGCCTACTCCACATTCAGTGTCATTCAGATTTTCGACAGCGGCGCGGTTTCACTTGTGGAATTTGACAATCCTTCCTGCATCTTTATTCGCAACGGAAAGCTTGTCGATCTGCAGCAGTGCTCCGAAGTGAAAGACTGTGCCGGGAAAACGGTAACGGAGAGCCATTTTACAGTAAAGGCGGGCGATGTGGTCGCCCTTCTGAGCGACGGAGTAATCTACGCGGGCGTGGGTCAGGCATTGAATTTCGGCTGGAGCTGGGACAGTGTTGCACGCTGGCTTTCAGAAACCTCGCTGCACACTCCATCCGCTTCACGGCTGGCGGCTTCCCTTGCGCAGGCGGTCAATGAGCTGTACCTGAATAAACCGGGTGATGATTCCACCGCGCTGGTGCTGAAAGCCGCGCCGCACTGTACAGTGAACCTGCTTTCCGGTCCTCCGGTGATTCAGGATGACGACGCACAGATGGTGCATGATTATATGCACTCCCCCGGAAAGCACATTGTGTGCGGCGGCACAAGCGCAAACCTTGTTGCCAGGATGCTTAACCGCAAGGCGGAGACCTCCCTTTCTTACGCTGACGCGGATTTGCCCCCGACCGGCAGTATCGAAGGGATTGATCTTGTTACCGAAGGTGTGCTTACACTGACCAGAACGGTGGAGATTGTCCGGCAGTTTGCGCTGCACAGTGCGGATACATTCAGCTTTCGTACCCTCGACGAGCAGAACGGCGCCGCGCGGCTCGCCCGAATCCTTTTGGAGGACTGCACCGAATTGAACCTGTTTATCGGTACGGCGGTGAACCCGGCGCATCAGAAAACCGGTTTGCAGACCGACCTCAGCGCAAAAATGAAAATGATAGAGGAACTCTGCGGACTGATGAATCGATTAGGCAAAAAAGTAATTCAATATTATTATTAAATAATATTAAGAATTCACTGAAATGCTTTATTATATAATTAGAATTTTATGAGGTTATGAGGTAGTTTTTTGCATGCAATATGATAATGATGCCAAGCAGCTAAAATTTGAAGTTTTAAAGAAGGTCGCACAGTACACGTACGAGGGCACGCTGGATAAAAATCTGAATCAGATCCCATATGATATTATCCCCGGTCCGCTCCCCACGTTCCGCTGCTGTGTTTACCGTGAACGCGAAATTATTCGTGAGCGCCTTGTGTCGGCGCAGGGACAGAATCTGCCGGGTCAGAGCGAAGAGAACATTGTAGGGGTGCTGACGGCCGCCTGCGAGGGCTGCCCGATCAGCCGCTTCACCGTGACGGACAACTGCCAGCACTGTCTGGCGAAAAAGTGCTATTCCGCCTGCCCGTTCGGCGCGGTGTCAATCACGCCGAAGGGCGCTTACATTGACCCTGCAAAATGTAAGGAATGCGGACGTTGTGCCGCCGCCTGCCCCTACAATGCCATTTCCGACACGATGCGTCCCTGTATTCGTTCCTGCCCGGTCAAGGCAATTAACAAGGATGAATATCAGCGCGCGGTGATTGACTATTCCAAATGCATCAGCTGCGGCTCATGTGTAAAAGGCTGCCCGTTCGGTGCGATTACCGACCGTTCCAGCATTGTGAACGTGATCAACGAAATAGCAAAACAGGAACAGGTATTTGCCTGTTTTGCGCCCGCAATTGAAGGGCACTTCGGCATGGCTACGGTGGGCATGCTGAAATCCGCAATTAAAAAACTTGGCTTTGCCGGTGTGTTTGAGGTTTCTCTCGGCGCTGACGCCACTTCGTACCACGAAGCGCAGGAATTAAAAGAAGCGATTGCCGAAGAAAGAAAGATGACGACTTCCTGCTGCCCGGCGTTTGTGGACATGATCGAAAAGCATTACCCAAAGCTGGCTCCCCTGATTTCGCATACCGCTTCGCCTATGACGCTTACGGCGCGGTATATCCGGGCAAACTACCCCGGTGCGAAAGTTGTGTTTATCGGCCCCTGTATCTCAAAAAAGATGGAAATTCAAAAGGTATATGATACTGCCGATTTCGTGCTGACGTTTGAGGAACTGAACGCGCTGTTTGCGGCGCGGAACATTGATGTGACGGAGCCCGCGGAACAGGAGCAGGACGGCAGTCTGCCAGGCAAGGGTTTTGCCCAGAGCGGCGGCGTGTCCGGCGCGGTACAGCGCGTTCTGGAAGACGAAGGCTACGACCAGCCTGTTGCCTGTGTAAAATGCAACGGCGCGGATGAATGCAAAAAAACACTAATGATTCTGAACGCGGGCCGCTTGCCGGAAGATCTTGTGGAGGGCATGGCCTGTATGGGCGGCTGCGTTGCCGGGCCCGGAGGCGTGGAGGAAGTGCAGAAACTGGTGAAGTACCGCAGTAAGCTGCTTGCACAGGCTGACCAGCGCGGAATCAAGGAGAATATCAAAGTCCTTCACGACTTCTCAAATATTGATTTAACTACGGATACTGCCCGGTCTTGCTAATTCACAAGGCCTGGTAAAGCTTAGGAGTGTGATCATGTATGGACGCAATTACTGCAAGTCATCTTAGCAAATCGTATGACGGCGTTAATTTTGCGCTCAAGGATTTGAATCTGGACATTCCGCAGGGGACGGTTTTCGGCTTTCTTGGGCCAAACGGCGCGGGGAAAACAACGACGGTAAAGCTTTTGACAGGCTTGCTGAAGCCGACGAATGGCGAATGTACCGTTTATGGCTTTTCTTCCCTGAAAAAATCCGTTGATGTACACCGTGTGTGCGGGGTGATGACGGAAAGCGCAAAAATGTATGGGCAGCTGACGGGTTTGGAAAATCTGGTCTTCTTTGCACAGGTTACCGGGATGGCGGACGCGGTGTGCGAGCAGCGCGCAAACGAGCTGCTCAAACAGCTGGATTTGTGGGATGCGCGCGACAAAAAGCTCAGCGCCTATTCTTCCGGCATGGCGCAGCGGCTTTCGCTGGCACGCGCCATGATTCACCGCCCGCCCGTGCTGTTTTTGGATGAGCCCACAAGCGGGCTTGACCCGGAATCTGCCCAGACGGTGAATGCACTGATTGCCGAGCTTGCGGGAAACGCCGGTACGACGGTGTTCCTTTGTACCCATCAGCTTCGTTATGCACAGGATCTCTGTTCCTCTTACGGAATTATGAACAAAGGGAGCCTTTTGGCCTCCGGGGGATTCCAGCAGCTGGCTGACCAGGCAGGCTGCCGTGTCAAAGCCGGATTCCGCTTGACGCAGGGGGAAACGCTTGAAGGTTTTGAATTGGTGGACGGCTGGTGGCAGACCGACCTGTTAAGGGAGGACGAAATGCCCCCGCTGATAAAAAAGACGGTGGCGGACGGCCACAGTGTTTATGAGGCGCGGCTGATCAGACCAACATTGGAAGAGGTCTATTTTAAATATGTTGACAGTCAGGAGGCGCGACAGTGAAATTGATTTCGTCGGCTGACAAAGCCATTGTAAAAAAGGACTTCGGGGAAGTTTGGAACACGAAGATGGCGCGCAACACGCTGATTATTGTACCGATTATCATGGTGGTTGTCCTGCCGCTTTTGTTTCTTGCCATGATTTATTTTATTCCGTCGGACCAGATGAACGGGACGGAGCAGATGATGAAGCTGCTCCCCGTGGAGGCGAAAAATTTCAATGAACAGCAGAGCATGTTTTATGTTCTGACGGCTTTCCTGTGCCCCATGCTGTTTTTAATGATTCCGATGATGAATTCTACGGTTTCGGCATCCTGCAGCTTTGTGGGTGAAAAGGAACGCGGAACGATAGAAACGCTTCTTCTCACGCCAATGAGCGTAAGACAGATTTTTCGCGCGAAAGTGCTGGGCTGTTTGGCAATATCATGGGCGTCGTCGGCTATTTCTTTTATCGCGTTGACAATCGTTCTCGGCACCGGCGATGTGATGCTGAAGCTGCCGTTTTTCTTTAACTGGAACTGGGCGGTGCTTGTACTGCTTTTAGCGCCCGCGCTCACGGTGTTCGGCGTAATCTTTATGGTTTTGGTTTCTGGGAAAAGTAAAAGTTATATGGAAGCCGTTCAGACTTCGAGCTATATCGTACTGCCGATTGTACTGCTGTTTGTCGGGCAGTTTTCCGGTATGTTTCAGCTGAATGCGATTGCGCTTTTGATTATTGCGGTTGTAGTGCTGATTCTGGATGCCGTTCTGCTGTTTTTTGCCTCCCGCTCGTTTACGCCCGAAAAGCTGCTGCACTGACATCATTTGCGTTCGTCGGAAACTTGTATTATAATAGAATATGTAATACAGTAACGAGGCCTTGTTTGTGGATGAAATAAGGCCCGATATGGAAGGCGATTAAATGGCTGCTGATTTGCACTGCCATACAAAGATGTCGGACGGCTCGGTAGCAATTGACGAACTGGTGCTTCTTGCGAAGCGGCAGAAGCTGCCTGTGATTTCCGTTACGGATCATGATACGCTTGCAGGGTCTGTCCGCGCGAAAATCTGTGGGGACAGAAACGGCGTCGAGGTGATTCCCGGTGTTGAATTTTCCAGTATTGACCCTGCAACGGGGCGCAGAGCGCATGTTTTGTGCTATTTTTATCAGTACCCCGATCGGCTGGAAGGGCTGTGCAAACGCACAACCGACAGCCGAAAACAGGCCGCTTCGGTCATGATTCAGAAAGTAATGCGGATTTATCCGGTTACGGCGGAAATGATTCTGCGCAGGGCGCACGGAAGTACGAACGTTTATAAACAGCATATTATGCACGCGCTGATTGACGCGGGTGTTACGGATGAATTCTTTGGCTCGGTGTTCCAAAAGCTGTTTCACCCGAAAACCGGTCTGGCGTATTGCCCGGTCGATTATCCCGATGTGCATGAGGTGATCAGGCTGGCACACGAAGCCGGCGGCATCGTTGTTCTGGCGCATCCCGGCGTTTATGACAGTTATGATTTGCTGGAACAGCTTGCCGCGGATCATGAGATTGAGGGCGTTGAAGTTTGGCACCCGCGTAACCACCCCGGCGACGAGGAAAGGCTTACGGCGGTTGCGCGAAAATATGGATTGGTCATGACCGGAGGCACGGATTTCCACGGTATGTACACAAAAGTGACAGCACCGATCGGAACCTGTGTAACACCGGACGACCAGTTGGAAGCACTGAAAAAATGCAGGACATAAGAATTAGCGGATTTTCGTTTAAAAATCGGAGGAATTTCATTTGGAATATAAATATCGCACAAAGGGTACATGCGCGTCTGAGGTCATTGTGAATCTGGACGGCGACACCGTCACATCGGTTCGGTTTGTCGGCGGCTGCAACGGCAATACCCAGGGAATCGGCGCTCTCGTCAAAGGGATGAAGGTTTCGGAAGTCATTGCGCGCTGCAAGGGAATACACTGCGGCGTACGGCCGACCTCCTGCCCCGATCAGCTTGCTTATGCACTGCAGCAGGCATTGGAGTCGCAACCGCAAAGATAAGAGGAAGGGCTGCGAGAAACTCGCAGCCCTTTTTGTAATTAGCAGCGGTCGTTATCTCTGCAGCCATCATTGTTACCGCAGCAGCAGAACAGAATGATGATAATAAAGATGATCCACCAGCAGCCGTTACCGCCGAATCCGCCAAAACCATTGTTACACATAATTGTTTGCCTCCTTTCGGTTTACAATACATAATATTGCAGACGCATATATCGTGTTACAATTTTTTCTTCAGCTTTTTCAGAAACAATAATCTGCATTTTTTTCGATTAATACGGGACGAATAGTTCGAATATATAATATGATGAAAGTCACAGCTTGCAAGGCCTTGCTTATAAAAAAGGGGAAGGACTTTGCAATTCATGGGCAAGGTTTAGGAGGAAAGATATGCTTTGTGAATCCTGCGGTAAAAACCCGGCTGCTATACGTGTGAAAACAATTATAAACGGCGAATTGACCGATTACTCGCTGTGCGCGTCCTGTGCGCAGAAATTGGGGTATGCGGGACTGCTGACCGGCTTTAGCCGCGGTGCAGGGAGCTTTCTGACCGGATTTCAAACCGAATCCGCTGTGCACGAAGAACCGCTTCGCTGCAGCTGCTGCGGTTCCGCTTTTGACGATATTGCGCGCAGCGGAAAAGTTGGTTGCGCCGAATGCTACCACACGTTCGCCAATCAGCTGCAGCAGATTGTACAGCGTATTTACGGCAATGCGAAGCACCGCGGAAAAGTGCCCGGGGGCGAGCTTTTGCCGCTTATTCCCAAAAATCAGCTGAGTGTGATGCGCAGCGAGCTGAGGGAAGCGATTGATTCAGAAAATTATGAGCATGCTGCGGAACTGCGCGACCGTATCCGCCTGTTAGAAGGAGATGCGCGTCATGAATAAATGGTATGAGCAGGGCGGGCCCGACAGCGATGCGGTGGTCAGCAATGGAATTTGTTTAAGCCGTAATTTAAGAGAATATCCTTTCCCGGTCAGAATGAAACGCCTCGATTGTGCCGCCGTGACAAAATTGGTTCTGAACGCGGCTGCAAATGCCGGCGACCGGGTGCTTTCCCAATTACGGTTTCTTGATCTGGCACAGATGTCGGACGAAGAAAATGTTTCACTCGTGGAGCGTCAAATGGCAAGCCCGGAACTTATTTTCGAGCCGGAAGGGCGCGGACTGCTGTTTTCGGAAGATGAGTCCGTCAGTATTTTGCTGAATGCGGAAAATCATGTCCAACTGAGAGTGAACGCCGCCGGTCTGAACCTCGAAGGGGCGTACCGTTCGGCGGACGAACTGGATTCATTTCTTGATAAGACCCTGCATTTTGCTTTTGACGAGTCGCTGGGCTACCTGACGCAAAACCCGGCCAACTTGGGTACCGGGCTGTGCGCTTCGCTTGTACTGCATTTGCCCGCGCTCAAGGAAAGCGGCAGTACGGCGCACCTTTCCGCCAGCCTTCTCCGCCTCGGTATCACACTGCGTGCTTTTGGCGGAGCGGGCGCCGAGCCCGGAGGCGCGTTTTTTCAGCTGTCAAACCGAATGTCGCTCGGCCTTTCTGAGCAGGAGGCAATCTCGAATCTGCGTACCCTTGCCATGCAGATTATCGTGCAGGAGCGCGCCGCAAGGGAGGAGCTGGCGGAAAAAATTGAAATACAGGATATGGTGCTGCGTTCGCTGGGCATTCTTAAAAGTGCACGGATCTTGCCGGATGACGAGTTTATGCAGCTGATTTCAAACGTGCGTTTCGGCGTGTTCGCCGGAATTCTGCCCGATCTCGATTATAAATTGCTTGATAAGCTTGCGGTTGAGCTGCAGCCGGCGACTTTAATGGCCTTCAGCGGGAAAACGCTGAAAACCGCCGAACGAAATGCGGCTCGCTCCCGCATGGTGCAGGAAGTTTTGAATCATTGATTTGGTGAAGGACGGTGAGAGCATTGGAATTGAACGGAATTGCAAATGACGATTTGGCGGCTGCGCTCTTTCAGCTGTTGGGCGAGCCGGTTCCGTACAGATTATCTTTGGAGTCTGAAGCGGCGTGCCTTGAAAGCGAGATTGGCGACAGGCAGAAGCTGCTGCTGAAAATTATTGCGCTTTGTGCTCCTCAGGAAACGCCCAAACAGCTTTATCTTACCGAAAAGGCTTACAGTTGGCTTGGCAAGGAATATTACGAGGAGGCAGCCCAGACAGCCGGCGCGTATTTGCACACGGAAGGCTGGAAGGAACTGCCCGGCTATACGAAGGAGGAGGACGGGATTCCCGTCAACCATGCAGCCGCAACCCGTGCTTCGATTCTTGCCGATCTGGCAAGGGCGCAGGAAGGCTTGGGCAGGGTGGACGCCGCGCTGGCAAACTGCATGGAAGCTTACCGCATCATGCCGCACAGCGCGATGTACGCCATTAAAGCCGCCGATGTGCTTTTGAGGCTACGCGGGAGAGAAGAAGCGCTTCAATTTTTGTTACAGCAAAAGAAGAGTAAATATTATACCCCGGTTAAATATACGGATGTGCAGGGTGTAACTCGCCGCAACGATTTGTTCCGGCAGCTCTTGGACGCGCACATCCTGAAGCTTCAGCAAAAGGAACCGACGGACTGGTAAAAAAGGGTAGGCCTCAAAATGAATGAAAATTCATTTTGAGGCCTACCCTTCACAAAAAATTGCTTGTGGGTCAGAATTAGACCCGCATTTTGTATTGATCTTCGCAAAGATCAATACAAAAACGCAATTTTTCTGAGTTGGCTGGTATATTTATTCATTTCGCTCTGTATTCCGCCAGCAGCAGGTCGACCATTCTACCGTAGCTTTTCACGCCGTCTTCCTGCCGGTTTGCTTTCAGGTAGCTGTCGTTGACCGCGGACGAAACCTGTGCGACGGGCCCCTCAAATTGCTTCCAGTAAGCCGAGTTGGCGTTCAAGTCGCGCTGCACCCCCTCGCTCAGCCGGGCGTATACCTGCCCGGCGGCATCACGGTCGGTGTCGTACAGGGCGTTTGACGCATAAATAAAGGCAAGCATTTTACCGGAATATTCAAAGTCGGGGTTTCCGCTATTTTCACAAATTAGGTAGCCGATAAAGTTTGCCTCGTCCTCGCGCATATATCCGCGCAGGTGGGAAAGCTCGTGACCCATCGTGACTGGAATGGAGTATTCCGGAATGTTATCGTTCACATTGGCTTCAAAGGTGAACGGGAAAAATATACCCGTGATGTTGGCGTGTGACATCAGGCGGGAAGCGAGTACGGGCTTCGGAGCCCCGTATCCCGCGCGCAGAAGCGGGTACTGTATATGAATTTTATCATAAGCGGCTTCGGCTTCTTTTGCGGTCTGCGTAAAATTCGGGTTGCTGAGCTTCATCACACCGTTTTGATCGATCTTTACCTTGGTTCGAAACGCGTTGACCTCGTCAGCAAGCGAATTGCACAGTGCAGTCAGTTCGGCTTTTGAAGAGGGCTGAATTTGAAGGCCGCTTGTCTGTGCAAAAGTATAGCGGTTGTAGTTGATGCCGCATGAGATTACAAAAAGAAAATAAACGACGCCGGCGGCACAAATCAAATTGATGAAACCCTTTACAGCCGCCGCCCCGCGGTTCGGTCTGCGCCTGATCAGCCGGATGACAAAGCGGATCAGGAAAAACAAAGCCAACAGTGGGAGCGTGTAAACAATGAATTCCGCAATGGAAAACGGAACCAGCGATGTCACAAAGTTGACGGAGAGGGACAGCACGGGGTAAATATGATTTGCATACCATTCGGAAAATGCGGGAAAATATGTAGATATAACGCTCAGTGCAAGTGCCGCAGGTGCGAAGAGCAAAAGCCAGAGGCGCTTGAGCCGAAGTGCTTTTTTCAAGGAATCATCTCCAGATTCAACAATATACAGGATATTGTTCTTAAAAAGCAAAGATACCCTGTTTCTACTAAAATTCAGCTGCCCTTGTCAGGCACAGTTTTATCCTTTACAAATAAGTCCCGACTATATTGTAGAATATTGTCCGCTGTCCGTCAATTACTTAAATGTTGCCAGAGCCGGAAACCAACGGATTATTTTGCATAAGCCGTTGCCCGTTCATAGAAAAAATGGTATTATATATTTTTAGAACATATAAAAGGAGGTGGCCGTATGCAGTTCTATCTTCGGCAGGGCACGGACCCGGATGCATTGTTTTCTGTTATGGAACCATCCGGCCAGCTTGTCTACCGGGTGAAAGGCGATTCGCTTTCCATTGGGGGCAAGTTTTATCTGCTGGACAGCGCGGGAAAAGAAGCCGCCCGTATTTTCAGCGTCGGCGTGACCGCGATATCCAAATACGCGATTCAGGTCGGGGACAAAGAACGTGCCCGCGTGACCTGGAATTTTAACGCGAAACGCGAGCAGGTGAAAATTAAGGGCGTACACTGGCGCTTTCGCGGGGATCTTGCCGCGCGTTCCTATGATATTCTCGATATCGATTCATCAGTCGTCATGACGCATGGCCGCTGCTGGAATAAAATTGGGGATTGCTACGCGGTTCAGGTTACCAACGAGTCGGACGCGCTGTTGTGCCTGTGTCTTGCCGTGATTCTGGACAGCACTGTAATAGGCGGCACCGCAGCCCCTGTTCCCGCCGGCTGATAATTCTGCGGGGGAGGAAAATAATTTGACAAATGATTCCTCCAATGTCATACTTAAAAAATATTACGTTAGAGCATGTATGCAAACAGGAAACAGACTGGACTTTGGAGTTTGCTTACGCGCTCTATGCTCCGCTTTTCTTGATTTTTACAGCAGCTTGAGATACAGGAGGACAAACTATGAGCAGGGATTTAGCAAAAACATATGAACCCCAGGAGGTGGAAGACCGGATTTACGACTTCTGGCTTTCCGGCGGTTATTTTCACGCAGAACCCGATCCGGAGAAAAAGCCATATACCATTGTAATGCCGCCACCGAATATTACCGGCCAGCTTCACATGGGGCACGCCCTTGACGAAACGCTTCAGGATATTCTGATCCGCTGGAAGCGCATGCAGGGTTACTCCGCGCTTTGGCTGCCCGGAACCGACCACGCCGCCATTGCGACCGAAGCGAAAATCGTGGAGGCGATGCGCAAGGAAGGCATTACAAAAGAGGCAATCGGCCGCGACGCGTTCCTGGAGCGCGCGTGGGACTGGAAGGAAAAATACGGCGGACGTATCATCGAGCAGCTGAAAAAACTCGGTTCCTCCTGCGATTGGGAGCGCGAGCACTTTACGATGGACGAAGGCTGTTCCAAAGCGGTAAAAGAAGTTTTCGTGCGCCTGTACGACAAGGAGTTAATTTACCGCGGCGAGCGCATTATCAACTGGTGCCCGCACTGCCGCACCTCCATTTCCGACGCAGAAGTGGAATTCAGCGAGCACGACGGCTCCTTCTGGCACCTGCGCTATCCCTTCAAGGACGGCAGCGGCTACCTGAACCTTGCCACCACCCGCCCGGAAACTATGCTGGGTGATACGGCTGTCGCGGTACACCCGGACGATGAGCGTTACAAGGATTTAGTCGGCAAAACGCTGATTCTTCCGATTGTGAACCGTGAAATCCCAGTGATTGCCGACAGCTACGTGGAACGCGATTTCGGAACCGGCGTGGTGAAAATTACACCGGCGCACGACCCGAACGACTTTGAAGTCGGACTTCGCCACAACCTTCCCATTATCAATGTGATGGATGAGGGCGGGAACATCAACGAAAACGGCGGAAAATACGCCGGTATGCCTGCGCTGGAAGCGCGCAAGCTGATTGTGGAAGAACTTAATCAGCTGGGCTTCCTTGTAAAAGTGGAACCGATTAAGCATAATGTCGGCTCTTGCTACCGCTGCGGTACGGTTGTAGAACCTCGTGTTTCCAAGCAGTGGTTTGTCAAAATGAAGCCGCTTGCGAAGCCTGCCATTGAAAAAGTGCAAAACGGCGAAGTAAAGTTCGTACCCGAACGCTTCGAAAAAATTTATTTCAACTGGATGGAAAATATTAAGGACTGGTGCATTTCCCGCCAGCTTTGGTGGGGTCACCGCATTCCTGCGTGGTACTGTGAAGACTGCGGCGAAATAGTGGTTGCGCGCGAAGAACCCCACACCTGCCCGAAATGCGGCTCCAAAAACCTGAAGCAGGATGAGGATACGCTTGACACCTGGTTTTCTTCCGCGCTGTGGCCGTTCTCCACACTGGGTTGGCCTGACAATACGGCAGAACTCAAATATTACTATCCGACCAATACGCTTGTAACCGCCTATGATATTATTTTCTTTTGGGTCGCCCGCATGATTTTTTCTGCCATTGAGCAAACGGACGAAGTTCCGTTTAGTACGGTGCTGATGCACGGTTTGATTCGTGATTCGCAGGGGCGCAAAATGAGCAAGTCGCTTGGCAACGGCATTGATCCGCTTGAAATTATTGATCAGTACGGCGCTGACGCGCTGCGCTTTACGCTCGCGACGGGCAACAGCCCCGGAAACGATATGCGCTATTCCACTGAAAAGGTGGAGGCAAGCCGCAACTTCGCAAATAAAATCTGGAATGCTTCCCGTTTTATTCTGATGAATATCGACGGGCATGACGTGAAGAACGAGCTTCCGAGCGAGCTCGCGCTGGAAGACCAATGGATTGTGGATTCGTTTAACCGCGTCGCAAAAGAGATTACGGAGAATCTTGAAAAGTTTGAACTTGGTATCGCGGTGCAGAAGCTGTACGACTTCCTGTGGGACGAATTCTGTGACTGGTATATTGAGATTGCCAAAATCCGCCTGAATTCGGAAGATGAAAAGACCGCGCAGGGCGTGCGCCAGGTGCTTGTATGGGTTATGACCGGCACTCTGAAGCTGCTGCACCCGTTCATGCCGTTTATTACGGAGGAAATCTGGCAGTCGCTCCCGCATGAGGGGGAAGCCATTCTTGTGTCAAAATGGCCGGAATTTGAGGAGGCGCATTGCTTTGCGGAGGCTTCCGAAAAAATGCGCGGCATTATGGAGGCTGTCCGCTCCATCCGCAACCGCCGTTCCGAAATGAATGTGCCGCCGTCACGGAAAGCGCATATTTACATTGCCACTAACGCGGAGGAAACATTCCGCGCGGGTTCGGCGATCATCGCGAAACTGGCGTATGCCAGCGAAGTGGAGATCGGCGCTGAATTCGATTTACCGGGCGCCGTGACCATCGTCACACCTGATGCGCGCATTTACATTCCGATGGACGATCTGGTTGACAAGCAGGCGGAGCTGGAGCGTCTGACGAAGGAGCTTGTTTCGGCACAGAAGCAGTATGAAAACGCACAGGCGAAACTGACGAACGAAACCTTTATTTCAAAGGCGCCGGTAAATGTTGTGGATGGCGTAAAGCAAAACGCGGCGAAGCTGAGCGAGCACATTGCCCTGATTCAGTCCAGCATAGAAGCATTAAGACTATAATAGCGGAGGGCGGGCGCAATGCCCGCCTTTTTTGTACCGTTCAAAGGAGAATCCCTATGACTTATGAAGAGTCTTTAGAAAAAATATCGTCCCTGCTCCGTTTCGGAATGAAACCCGGATTGGAGCGGGTGCAAAAATTACTCCGTTTGCTGGGCGATCCCCAGAACAGCCTGAAGTTTGTTCATGTCGCCGGAACCAACGGGAAAGGGTCGGCCTGTGTGCTGACCGCATCTACTCTGCGCGCATCGGGCTGTAAAACGGGTCTTTTTATATCCCCCTATGTAACGGATTTCTGCGAACGCATGCAAATCGACGGCGAAATGATTCCGCATGACGATTTGGCTGCGTTGGTGGAAAAAACGTACCCACTGGTGCAGAAAATGAACGGCGAAGGGGAAGAAATCACGGAGTTTGAGTTCATCACCGCGCTGGCAATGCAGTGGTTTGCGCAAAAACGCTGTGATGTGGTCGTGTTGGAGGTCGGGCTCGGCGGCAGACTGGACGCGACAAACGTCATTTCGGTTCCGCTGGTTTCGGTGATCATGTCCATTTCACTTGATCATACCGCAATACTCGGGGATACCGTGGAAAAGATCGCGTTTGAAAAATGCGGGATTATCAAAGAGAACGGAACAACGGTATGCTACCTCGACCAGCCTGCCGGTGCGCTGGAAGTAATCCGTCAAACGGCGCAGGAGCGAAACAATCGCTTTGTGTTGCCCAAGTTGGCGGAAATCCGGCAGCTTTCCACCGATCTGACAGGAACAGCACTTTCCTGGCGGGGTATGACTCTGCATTTGCCGTTTCTGGGCGAACATCAGATCAAGAATGCCGCGACCGCGCTCGCCGCTCTTTCCGTATTGCAGGAAAAGGGCTATTCGATCACGCAGTCAAGCCTGCAGGAAGGCTTTGCGAAAGCCTCTTTCCCCGCCCGGCTGGAGGTGCTTCACCAAAATCCGACGGTATTACTGGACGGTGCGCACAACCCGGGTGGTACCGCCGCACTTGCCGAGGCGGTGAAAACTTACCTTGGTGGCAAAAAGGTGGTGGCGGTTATGGGTATGCTGGCGGACAAGGACGTCAGTTCCGCGCTGAAAAACCTTGCCGGGTTATTTTCCGAAGTGATTACCTTGGAACCGCAGAATCCGCGCGCAATGAGCGCAGAGGAGTTGGCGGAGCACTGGAAAAGCCTCGGTACTCCGGCGCAGGCGGTAAAACAGCCGGATGATGCATTACAGAAGGCGCTGAATTTGGCGGGAGGAGAGGGCGCGGTCGTGATCTGCGGTTCCCTTTATTTGGCGGGCGATATCCGCCCGCGCGCCCTCGCACTGCTGAAATCAAAATAAAAACGGCTTGTCCGCAAATTTCGAGCAATATTTTACACAAAATCCCTTATCTTAATTGATAAGGGATTTTTTATGTATTGGCATAGAAATTAATTGAATAAAGGCGTATAAATTACGCGGATTCCGACCATACTAATTAAATTACATATTTTGGGGGGATCAACATGGGTGTTCGCCTGATTTTAAAGGAGACAGAACTGACGGCGGTTCTAAGCGGCGAAATTGACCACCACTCCGCGCGTGAAATGAGGGAGGCGATTGATGAAGCCGCTTCAAAGGTACGACCAAAGCGGCTGATACTCGACTTTTCCGGGGTACAGTTTATGGACAGCTCCGGCATTGGACTTGTTCTGGGGCGCTGCAAACTAATGCAGATTTGGGGCGGAAGAGTTGTAATCGCTAATTTGCCGCCTAAAATTGAAAAAATAGTTTCGCTTGCAGGTCTAAACCAGCTTTGCACCATTGTCAAGGGAGTGAAAACAAATGAAGCCGATGAATGAAATGTCACTTGCATTTCCAAGCAGCTCCGCAAACGAGGCCTTTGCCAGAGCGGCGGTTGCGGCGTTTATTACCCAGCTTGACCCCACGATAGACGAACTCAGCGATATCAAAACAGCAGTTTCCGAAGCGGTAACAAATTGCATTGTACATGCCTACCGCAATACCATTGGTACTATATACATAAGTTGTAAGCTGTATGAGGACGGCAAGATTTTCGTAAAGATACGCGATAAAGGCTGTGGAATCGAAGATATTAAGCAGGCAATGCAGCCCTTATTCACCACAGCGGGGGACGAACGCGCGGGCCTTGGCTTTGCGGTCATGGAAAGCTTTATGGATGCTCTAAAGGTAAACTCAAAGCCCGGCAGCGGGACCAGTGTCACGATGAGTAAAACAATTGAGCGTCGCCCGAAAGAACTCGGAAAAGGAAAAATGTCAGAACATGGAAAGAAATCAGACAATCAGTGAAAATATTGGTCTGGTTCACGCCTGCGCCAGACGGTTTAAAGGGCGCGGGGTGGAATACGACGACTTATTTCAGGCCGGCTGTCTTGGTCTGGTAAAAGCGGTCGACCATTTTGACACAGAGCGCGGCGTGCAGTTCTCGACTTACGCGGTTCCGGTTATCTTGGGGGAAATCCGCCGTCTTTTCCGGGACGGGGGAGCGATCAAGGTCGGGCGCGGCCTGAAAGAGCTTTCCATGCGTGCTTCCCGCGAAGCGGCCGCCTTTGCGGAGCGGGAGGGTAGAACGCCGACGGTCAGCGAGCTGGCGGAGCTCCTTCAGGTGGAACCGGAAGAGGCCGCGCAGGCACTGGGCGCCGCGCAGATTCCTCTTTCTTTAACCGCGTCACAGGAGGACGGCGGCGGTCAGATCGACGTGAGTGTGGAACCGGCGGACGATAAAATAGCCGAGCTGCTTTCCCTCAAACAGGTTGTGACTGAACTTGACCCCAAGGACAGGAGCATTATCGTTTTTCGCTATTTTCAAAGCCGTACGCAGTCTCAGACCGCGCAGGCTCTGGGTATGACGCAGGTACAGGTTTCACGCCGTGAAAGGGTGATCCTTAATCAACTACGCGCGAAGTTGTCGTAAAATAGGTGTTGCAAAACAGCTTGAAATAAAAGCTAAGGTAATCAGCAATAGAATGTGTTGACAGCCGTAGCTTTTTTTCTTAAGAATCAGTATTGAGGGTATGTTAAAATTAAATATAGACATGATTAAATATTTATGGTACGATATAGCCCTAATATATCAAAGGAGTGGTTGCCAGTGATTAACTTGTTTGAATCTAAATATATAACTACTCCAAAGATAATCCTTTGATCTGGTTTTGCTGAAAAGGTGAACAGATACTAAAGTCATGACTTCATAATATATAGATGGATTCATTTACCTTGGAGTAGTTATAAGGCTATTTCAGGGTATTTTTATGTCCAAATTATGATTTTATGGAGGAATAATGAAAGTGAGAGAATCAATTAAAGAAAATGAAGTTATAAAGACGGAAAAAGGAATAAATCGGGGGTTAGAAACAGAAAGATTAAATATATTACCATTGCAACCTTATCAACTTGCATTATCCGTAGAGAATTATGGAGAAATGCAAATGGAATTGGGATTAAAAGTCTCTGCTACTATTCTTGAAGAAGAAATGCAATATGCTATGAAAGTAAGGTTAAGAAAATCACTCGAGGATGTTGGGAATTATTTTTGGTACACTAATTGGGCTATTATTCACAAAGAAGAAAATCAGATTATTGGTTTTATAATGATTAAAGACTATCCGAACAAACTTGGTGAGGTCATCGTTGGATATGGCATTGATGAAGTGTATAGAAGAAGCGGATATGCTACTGAAGCATTAAATCGGTTAACCGAATGGATTTTCGAAAATCCTAAAGCATTCAGTGTAATTGCCGATACAGAAAAGGAGAATATACCCTCACATAAGCTGCTGCAAAAGGTAGGCGCTTTCAAATTCAAAGAAACTGATGAATTAATTTGGTGGAAAATAGAACGGGGAGCCTGGAAATGCAGAAATAAAAAATAGATGGAACAAAATGGTTTCCTTTTTAAGTTGAAATGTTTCGATATATTTCCTGCTTCTTAATATAGGTATATGTTGAAAGGCAAAATAAAACAGGGATCGCTTGTAAACACATCTGCTTTCTCAAAGGTGAATTTGAGAACAGGCTTCAAAAGATAAAGGGAGTTGACGAAAAACCTTCTTTTTGCGTCAACTCCCTATTCTTGTGCGTGATTTAGTTTTCAGTTAGCTCCTTCAAATCATACGGTGTCTGCTGGTATACATAGTAATTGAGCCAGTTGCTGAACAGCAGGCTGGCGGGACTGCGCCAGACAAACGGCGGCTCCTGCGCTGCATCGTCGTTCGGAAAGTAGTTCTGCGGAATAAACGGATGCAATCCTTTGCCTACATCGCGCCGGTATTCGTTTGCAAGCGTCTCGCGGTCATACTCCAAATGCCCCGTTACAAAGAACTGCCGCCCGTTTTTGTTTGCTACAATGTGTACGCCCGCCGCGTTCGAGGCAGTCAGTATGACAAGCTCCCTGTGCTTTTCAATATCTTCCCTCCGAACCTCGGTGTAGCGGGAATGCGGGGAGTAGAAATGATCGTCAAATCCCCTGACCAGCGGGTGGCGCGGCTCCAACACGGTATGGCGGAAGATTCCGGAAAGCTTCTGCTCCAGTGGGTACTTCGGTACGCCGAAATGGTAGTAGAGTCCCGCCTGTGCGCCCCAGCAAATATGCAGTGTGGAATAAACGTTTCGGCGGCTCCATGCCATAATCTCACAAAGCTCATTCCAGTAGTCCACATTTTCAAAGGGCAGCTTTTCCACCGGCGCGCCGGTAATAATCATACCGTCAAATTTATCGTTTTTTAAATCACCGAATGTTTTATAAAAGGTATTCAGATGAGAGGACGATGTATTTTTGGAAACGTGGGTGGCCATCTGCATCAGTTCTACGTCTACCTGTAAGGGGGTGTTGCTCAACATTCGCAGAAGCTGAGTTTCAGTCTCTACTTTTGTTGGCATCAAATTCAGTATCACAATTTTCAATGGGCGAATATCCTGTGTTAATGCGCGCTGCTGCGTCATCACAAAGATATTCTCCGATTCCAGAACCTCCGCCGCAGGTAGAGTTTCTGGGATTCTAATCGGCATTTGCCATCACCCCTTAAACATATATAATGGCATCATTATAGCAAACTGAGACCGGCGGCGCAATAAAAATCAGCTTTTGATAAAGAATATGAAGAAAAGTGTTGACATCGTCTGTCTGAGGTGGTATTATAGCTAAGCCGTCGAAAAACGGAACAAAAAAGTTCTTGACAAGTAAGCGGCAGAGTGTTAAAATGAAAAAACTTCGCCATGATGTGAAGCAAAAAAATGTTCTTGACAAACTGAAAACAGTATGATAGAATGTAAAAACTGCTTCTCATGTTAAACAAAATAATGCTTGACAAGTTAGACCAAGTGTGGTAGAATTTAAAGCGTTCTCTTGTGAGATATGACGGAGGACAGGACCTTGAAAATTAAACAACGTAACGAATTTAGGAACCCGTAATTTTCCTAAGAGTATGAAAATGCTCAACGGACAAAGAGGTTGTCACTTTTAAAAAGACAACAAAAGATACGTTAGTGT
>JAEZGM010000034.1 GCA_023416955.1 Bacillota bacterium
GCTTGAACACTCGTCATTATATCAGAATGGTGATGCTTTTTGCTTAAGCTTCTAATCTCACCCGCGTAGCGGGTGGATTTTCGTTCTCCAAACGGCAAGACGTTTGGAGAACCTGCTAAAGCAGATAGAAAAACCGTCCTAAAAGGACGGGTAAAATGGTCACTTTAATTGTCATAGGATCACCCCCGTTTGCTGTGCCGTGCCTGTGATAGCCTGACTTACGCCCGGTATCGCCTAATAGGCCAATGCAAGTATGATAATTGCTAATAGCACACCACGATGATATGCAGCGAGTGTGTTGGGAGATCGTTTACTGATGGGCTTTGCAATCAGTCGGGCTGCGATATACAATACAACGGTAAGCTGTCCGCGAGGGATTGCGCAATGGTTTCCCTTTTGCTGATATGGCGCGCTATCAGGCGCGTGGTTGCCATGCGCCCCCTCCTTTCTCGCAAAAAACAACTTCGGGCCAAGTTCAGGTGTTGACAAAGCCTATATTCTCAATAAGGCGGTGTAAAGTATCAAATCCTATAAGGACACTCGAGAGTAAAAGTGGGTGACAGGATTCTTCTACACAGTTTCTCGACAATTATATCGCTTTCTATAATCTTCATGGTATAATTGCCTAAAAACAACAAGGTTACATAAAGTAAGCGTTAAGGGAGGTAGCTATATGGTGCCATTAAGCAAACAACTGCTTGAGTATTTTGAAGCAAATACACCAGAAAAAAAGCAGAATTGCAAAAAGAACTCAATAGTAGGCTAAAACAATATTGTAAAGCCATGTTGGGAACTCAAATCTTGCCCTTATGGGCCGTTAGTTGAAAATTTTCCTCTGCCACCGCTTTTATTGGAAGAACATCGCAAGCACAATTTATATCTGAAAGAATGTTTAGAGACTGGTTTCATGAGGGAAAATCATGATACTCAATTTGATGATATGCGCAGGGAATATTTTGAATCAGCCTTAGCCAATGATGATGAAAGCTATTGTGTTGATAAAATATCAACATTCGAAAGCGAAGCCTCTTGCAGAGAATTTGGCCACATGTGCCCAGCTTATTTTGTTAGCGAATCCTTTACGGAGACGTCAACCACTAGAAATGGAAGTCGCAGCATTTCGCAGTCAACAATAATACGTGTAGTCCGTCGGGATAATAATACATGCCAAATATGTGGTAAAATACTGCTTGATCGAGAAATCGAATTGACCACATAATTCCTTTCTCTAGAGGGGGGGGGACATCGGAAGAAAGCAATCTCCGGGTTACATGTCTTGACTGTAATCGTAAGAAAGGCAAAAAAATCGAATTATAATGTAAATACTACTTGTCAACTGCCCACGAACCATTGATATTACTGGGTTTCTCCAAGTCCTATAATTTCACTCCGACCATGAAATGATCAAGGACAAAGGCGAAGGCTTTTGTCCTTGTTGTAATTCGAAAACTTCTGGCTGTGCCGGGAGTTTTCGAATTACAATATGAGGATGGGGATTCGTATCTCACGAATCCCCATCCTTTATTTTGGAAGAACTAACTTCGCTTTCAGTTACTTTATAGCTTACAGTCCAATCGGATTGTTCACGCTGACCTCAAGAGCATCATCGACACTAATAAGGTAGAGGGTGCTTTCTCCTGGCTTCAACCTATTCCGCCGAATGAATTCGGCTGGCAGAGTTGTGGTTACGTAGCCTAGTAAGCTCCTCTTTGCCCAGTAAAGGGTGGCCAGTGAACCGCCTGTAAATTAAGCAATCGCCGGTGTCTTCGTGGATTAGCTTGTCTGTTTCGTATTGAATGCCCATCAGATCGGTATAGAACCGGGGGAAATAGATCCGTCTGTTGATGTAAAGTTTAACCGGACAGCCTAAAATCTCCATATCAGCTCTCCCCCCTAAAAACAGGAATTCAGCCTTTGGCGGGAAAATGATAATTCACGAAGAGGTCGGCAGCACAAACACACAGTCACCGATCTGAACACCGTTGCGCTGCGCCCAACTGATGGGAAGATTGAATCGGCCAATGCTGATATTTTTATGTTCCAAATCCAAACCGACCGGATCTGTTTTGATCTTCAGGAAGTGGTTTTCCTGTTTCAGGGCCATGGCTGTATTTTCCTCATTCTTACTTTACCCCGGCTTGCGTCTGTCTGACGGACCATAGCATTTCTGCTATGCAGAAGTTTGGACTCGTACAATCTAAGGACCGTCAGTAGTCTTTTACACCACATACTCACCATAGGCATATTTTAGACCTCCGGCATATAGACCGCACCATCCACCTCTGGACAGCTCTTTCCACAGCAAACCTGTTTGGGCGGCTTTCTGCCGACTTCAGCGGGCTTCAAACGGTGAAATTATCACAAATCTCACCGCTCGCCGCAGCTATAAGGGGGCGTTTCAGGGCGTTACCCCATCATTCCACCTCTTGAAATATCAGTTCTCCTAAAAAACCGAACATTTTCACGTTCTTTATTTAGTGCCTGACCTTTTCAGTCAGGCACGTATCGCACTAGAGTGTGCATGCAAACACCAAAGCCTAGTCTATTTCTACTGAAAAGGGTATCTCCGGGGTCAAAAATGCTCCGAATACGGAAAGTATTCATGCGCTTTTTTCCTTTGAGCTTCTCCTTTTCAGCGAAATATCCATCGTTTTTCCGATTTTCATACACGCTCTAGGGCAAGTTAAAAACAATGGCACGAAACCTGATGACCGTCGGTCACCTTTCGGAACTCGGGAACTATCTCGCGGCATATATCCTTTGCGTACGGGCACCTTGTGTGGAAGCGGCACCCCGAAGGCGGATTTTCGGGATTGGGAATATCGCCTTTCAGCATAATCCGGCTGCGTTTACGCTCCGGGTCCGGAATCGGCACAGCCGACAGCAGCGCTTTGGTGTACGGATGAATCGGGTTTGAAAACAGCTCTTCCTTTGTCGCCAATTCGACAATCACACCGAGGTACATAATTGCAATACGGGAACAAAGATGCTCCACAATGCCAAGATCATGAGAAATAAACAGGTAGGAAAGCTTTCGTTCCGTTTGCAGGTCGCTGAACAAATTGATAATCTGGGCCTGAATGGAAACGT
The DNA here is from genome assembly GCA_023416955.1 of Bacillota bacterium. Classification (GTDB taxonomy): domain Bacteria; phylum Bacillota; class Clostridia; order Oscillospirales; family Acutalibacteraceae; genus Caproiciproducens. Next base: position 3,091 of record JAEZGM010000034.1, read on the forward strand.
CCAGAGAAGAAACCGGTTCGTCTGCTACAATAAATTCCGGGTTCAAGGCCATCGCCCGGGCAATTACAATTCGCTGACGCTGCCCGCCGGAAAACTCGTGTGGATAACGATCCATAAATCGGGGTGCCATTCCGCATTGAATCAGGATATTTTCCACTTGCCCCCTGACATCTGCTTTGGTCGCAAGACCATGCGCCAAAAGTGGTTCCGCAATGGCATCTCCGATACGGATGCGGGGATTCAAAGAGCTGTACGGATCCTGAAAAATATACTGCATCCGGGTGTGCAGCTTTTGAAATTCTTTTTTCGGAAGCTGATGTACGTCCAGCCCGTCAAAAAGTACCTGACCGGATGTTTTGTCATTCATGCGCAATACTGTTTGCCCCAGCGTCGTTTTACCGCTGCCGGACTCACCAACTAAGCCGAATGACTCACCTCGGAAAATCTCGAAGCTGACACCGTCCACAGCTTTTACATTGCTGACGGGTCTGCCGAAAAAGGCGCTCTTAACGGGAAAATATTTTTTTAAATCAGTTATTTTCAGAAGCGGCTGATCCATTGCGATCTCCTTTCCCATACAGCAGGCAGGCTGCTGTATGCCCGTTTTCGTCCGAAAAAGTATCCGGGTATTTCAGCCGGCAGGCTTCCATGCAATTTTCGCAGCGGTCTGCAAAATAGCATCCCTGTGGCAGTTCCGACAAATCCGGCACCTGACCCTTGATGGAATACAGGCGATCGGTGTGCTGCCCGATGACCGGACGTGATTTCAAAAGCCCGCGGGTGTATGGATGCTTCGGGTTTCGGAACAACTGGAGAACGGGCGCCTCTTCAATGATCTTTCCGGCGTACATGACCAGTACATAATCCGCGATCTCCGCCACAACGCCAAGATCGTGTGTAATAAATAGAATTGACATATCCGTTTCGTCACGCAGCTGGCGCAGCAGGTCGAGCACCTGGGCCTGAATCGTAACGTCCAGCGCGGTAGTCGGCTCATCTGCAATCAGCAGTTTCGGATTACAGCTCAGCGCGATGGAAATCATTACGCGCTGCAGCATTCCGCCGCTCAGCTCGTGCGGATACGAAAGCATAATCTGCTCCGGCCGCGGAAGTCCAACCTTTTCGATGAGTTCTATTCCCTTATCCCAGGCCTCTTTACGGTCAAGCAGGGTATGCTCCTGAATCGTTTCAGAAATCTGCTGCCCAATTGTGAAAACCGGATTCAGGGACGTCATGGGTTCCTGAAAAATCATGGAAATCTCATCGCCGCGCAGGTTATGTAATTCCTTTTTGCTCATTTTCAAAATATCTTTATTTTGAAACAGAATCTCACCGCCGGCCATCTGTCCGGGAAAATCAATCAACCGTAAAATCGACAGTGCCGTAACACTTTTTCCGCAGCCGGATTCTCCTACGATGCAGACAACTTTCCCTTTCGGTACAGAAAAGCTAATATCGTCAACTGCTTTGCTGACTCTTTCCTCCACGTTAAAAAAAGTCCGCAGGTGTTTGACGCTTATAACGGATTCTTCCATGCGCTTACCTTCCCTTCATCTTCGGATCCAGAACGTCGCGAATCGCTTCGCCCAATACGTTGATTGCAACGACAGTGATAAAAATCGCGGCTCCGGGCGGAATCCAAAGCCATGGATGCTTCTGAAAGTCAATCAGATTGTTCGCGATTGTAATCATATTTCCCCACGACGCAGTGGGGGCAACCACACCCAAGCCGAGAAAACTAAGCGTAGATTCGCTCAGAATGCCGGAAGCCGTATTTAGTGTGGCAACTACGATTAAAAGGGGAAGCGTGTTCGGCAACAGGTGATGAAAAATTTTTCGGCGTGTACCAAGTCCCAGCACGTCTGCCGCCTTCATGTACATTTGCTCCCGCAGGGAAAGAATCTGTCCGCGGATAAGCCTTGCCAGCCCGGGCCAACCTACCAGACTCAGCATCAACATAACGATATACAAACGGTAGTCAGTCGGCACCTTGAATTCGGAAAGCAACGCTGCGATGATAATCAGAAGCGGCAGGCTGGGAATCGACATCAGGATGTCGGCAAAGCGCATAATAACAGTGTCTACGATGCCTCCGTAATATCCGGAAATCGCGCCGAGAAGCGAACCAAGTACCACAGACAGAACCATGGACGCGAGTCCGACCGTAAGAGAAATCTGCCCGGCAGCCATCAGGCGGGTCAGTACATCCCTTCCATAGTCATCCGTGCCAAGCCAATGCGTAAAATCGGGTGCGTGTTTCATCAGCGTAACGTCCATTGCATCCGAGGAGTAGGGTGAAAGAGATGGCCCGATAAAACTGAATAAAAACATAAATATTAATATACAGGCACTGAATACCGCTCTTTTATTTTTGAGCAGCCTGCGGATCGATTGCATCCAGATGGATGATGACTTCTTCCGGGCCACCGGCAAATCTTTATCAATTAAACCCATATCAATTCCCCCTCTTCTGTGTCAGCCGAATGCGCGGATCCGCGGCAGCATACAGAATATCTGCGAGAAAATTTCCTAAAATCGTCAGAAACGACAGGAACATCGTGAGCGTCATCAGCACAGGATAATCTCGGGCAGTGAGCGCATCAAGCTGAATCCGGCCGATTCCCGGCCATCCAAAAATCTGTTCCGTTATGATTGCCCCGGAAAACAGGCCGGGCAGTTCGAATGCCAGCAGCGTAATAGCCGGAAGAATCGCATTGCGCAGTGCATGCTTAAAAATGATGCTTCTTTCCTTCAACCCCTTCGCCCTTGCTGTACGAATATAATCCATGCGCAGTACGTCGAGCATCCCGGTACGGAAATACCGGGTCAGGGATCCGACGCTCAAAAAGGTTAATACGGCAACAGGAAGGATCATATGGCGAAGCACCTCCAGCACATAAGCAAAACCGGTTGTGGTGCTTCCTGTGTCAATCATACCGCCAATGGGCAAAATTTGCAGATCAACTCCAAAAAATTTAATCAGGAGCAGGCCTATAAAAAATGAAGGTACGGACAGGGATGCAAACACACCCAGCGTAACCAATCTGTCAAAAATAGAGTACTGTTTCGTTGCGGAATAGACGCCGATTACAAGCGCGAGCGTCCAGGTGCAAATAAGAGATGCCAGCGAAACAATGAAAGAGTTCCAGATGTACTGATTAATCAGCGTTGTTACGGGCAGCATATGTTGGAGTGAAAACCCAAAATCGCCGTGAAACACGTTTTTCAGCCAAATAAAATATCGCTCAAGAATCGGTTTGTTCAGTCCGTACAATGTTCGTAGCTCCTCTAGCCTCTGAGGGGTCAGTCTGCGATTAGAGGAAAAATAGTCGCCCGGCATCAACGCAAACAGGACAAAAATGAGCAGCGATATTCCAAAGAGAATCGGAATCATCTGAAGAAAACGCCGCAGGATGTATTTTCTCATGCTTAACCGCCTTTCATGCCGCCGGAAACTTCTCTGTATAGTCAGTGAACTTTAGAAAACGTCCAAGAAACAAGGATAAAATTTTTGATCTATGGATTTTACGCTTGAACTGACATATTGCGGGAAATTGCCGGCGGCTGATTTGATTAACGCAGAAATGTCCGATGATTAGTCGGACATTTCACTCTTGACCGGTATTCAAGTTATTTCGTTCAGGCCTTGTTTTTTAAACAAGGCCTGGAGCGTGTATGCAAACTCAAGGAAACGGATTACTGCTTTATTTTCAACTTTGCAAGCTGAATTGCAACGTCGGAGTCACCCGTCGTGTAATTCTCGCCTCCCACAATTCTATCGTTCCATGCGGAAATACTCTTTCTGTAGTCAATCAGGATAACCGGCGGGTCTTTGCTTAATTCCTGATACAATTTCGTGTAGGTTGCCTGCCGTTTTGTTTTATCAGATGTACTGATACCTTCTTTAATCAGCTGTGTAACCGTCGGATTGGAATAGCCGGAGGGATTCACATTCGGGTCAGTAGAAGAGAATTCATAAACGACGTCGTTCGGATCAATCAGGACATTGGTGCGCACAGAGACCAGATCATAATCTCCTTTGTACAGACGCTCAAACATGGTGTTCGCATCCAATACTTCCGGAACAAAATCAATACCGATTGCTTTGTAGTTCTCTTTTGCAATGGGGATGATCGGATCTTCCGCCTTTGTTGTCAGGTAAGAAAGCTTCAGCTTCTGTCCATCTTTCTCAAGAATTCCGTCGGAACCGGCCTTCCAGCCAAGCCCTTCAAGCAGCTGCTTTGCCTTGGCAGGATCGTAATTATACTTTGTTACGCCGTCTTCCGTGTATGACCAAAGCGTCGGTGCGGCAAATACATTTGCAACCTGCCCATAGCCCTTATACTTCACGTCGATAATCTTTTGGCGGTCGAGACCGTAATACAGCGCCTGACGTGCGGCAGTATCTTTCAGATAGGCCTTTTTATTATTCACATAGACAATGCCAAAGTCCGGAATCGTTCGAATACGAATATTTGCAAACCCTAACGCCTTTAACTGATCAAGTGTGTCTTGGTCAGTCGAAAAGCCGTCATAGTCGGTCTGGCCGGTCTGAAACGCCTGCAGTGACGTACTGGTAGAGGTTACCTTGAAAATCAGATTTGGAATAGTGGGCTTTCCGCCATAGTAGTTCGGGTTCGCTTTGTAACGGATTTCCTGTCCATTGATGTACTGGTCGAGCTGATAAGGGCCGTCACCCATCGGTTTAGCATACAACGCCTTCAGGTAGTCCAGCTTACCCTTCTGATATCCCTTTCCATAATAGGCTTTGGAAATAACCTGACCGCCTAATGTTGTCAGGCTCAGCGGATTGAGCTTTTCGGTAGTGATCTGAATTGTTGTCGGATTAACAACCTTTATTCCGGAAATCGAAGTCGCGTTTCCTTTTTTATATTCCTCGGTTCCTTTAATTACAATGTTAGAAAAGTCAACGTTTCCAGCCGCGTATGCAGGGTCGTTAAGCAGTGTCAGTGTAAAAGCAACATCGTCAGCGGTCAGCGGGGATCCGTCACTGAATTTCAGGTTCGGACGCAGATAATAGGTATAAGTCAGATTATCAGAGGAAATTTCCCATTTCTCGGCGAGGTCGGGAACTGGGTTTCCGCTTTCGTCAACTGTTACCAAAGAGGAAAAAATAGGCTGGACTGCATTTCCATCCCACCCGTTATCAAAGAAATAGGGGAGGAATACCCCGCCCGGTTCGTGAATAGTAGCCACAAAAGTGTCTGTACGATTGTTTGCGGTAGCAGGACTTTTACTTGGGTCGGTCGCTTTGATGAACTCATCTTTTGTATCAGTAAGATTCGCCGCCTGTGATGAAGCAGCGGCGGAGGAACCTGAAGCAGAAGAAGCTTTCGCGGCTCCTCCGGCAGAGCAGGCAGTAGTCAGCAGAAGCGCGGCGCTCATCAACAGCGCAGTCAGTCCAATTGATTTCTTTTTCATAAATATACACCTCGATTTAATAATTTGAAATCTTGTCTAATATGTAAGATAGGCCGACATCATCTCCTGCCGTTTTCTGAAATTAAAAGCATGAAAATAAAAAACAGCCAAACCAAAAGTTTGACTGTTTCAGACGAATTGAAGAGACATTCTTTATAAAATGCCCGTAAAACTCCTATGAAATCTGACTTCTGGCCAAAAGCGTATAGAGAATACCATACTAATACAACAGCATTCCTGCATTATATTCATTTTCATACACATTTTCAGTCGGTCAGCCATACAGAATCCCCAATCTAATGCATACTATTCAGATATGCATTATTAAGTATTTAACGAAAGTTATTATAGTGTATTCTGCACCAATTGTCAATGCTAAAATAAAATTTGAAACTTACTTCACTCTTGGCCTCAAAATATAACTTTATAATAGTGTCTGTCTATTTAAGTCCTGGAATAGTTGGAAGCCAACGTCTTTGTCTGGTACCCTTTTTCTCCATAGTCATGATAAAACTGCCTCGCGGCTGCCTGACCATGATTCGGTCCAGGATTCCCGTTTTTATCTTTGGCGCCATAATCGTTATAAAGCCAAAAAAACAGCTGCTTGATATCTGAATGTTTCAATAAAAACCATTGCCCTGTGGGGCACTAAAGTAGATCTGGACGGCCTCCCGACCCTCGGTCTCCCCTGTGTTCGTGACCGTCGCGGAAATCGCCATATTTTCCCCTTCGGGGGCTACTTCCACGTTCGAAATGGAGAAGGTCGTATAGGAAAGGCCGTATCCGAATTCATAATTTGCTTTTTTATAGCCGGAATCGAATGTTTCAAAATAACGGTATCGACAAAAATATCTTCCGCATAATTGACATACCCACTGTGCTGCGCGAAGTTTGCGGAAGGCGGATAATCCGCATAGCTTTTTGCGAACGTATCCTCCAATTTGCCGGACGGAGTCACATCGCCGCAAAGGACATCCGCCACGGCGTTTCCGTCCTCCATACCCGGCTACCAGGAAATCAGGACGGAGATCCCGGATAATTCCGAATCCATGAGGTATCGATCACTCCGCCGATATTCAATACGACCGCGACTTTCTTGAAGCCGGCCGAAGTAACCTTATTCAGCATGGAAACTTCGTCGTCACTCAGGTAATAGTCACCCTTTGCCGCGGTTCTGTCCGAGCCTTCCCCAGAGTTCCGGCTGATGGTCACCACCGCGGTTTTTGTGTTTTGCGCAGCAGCGGACACCAGAGTGTCCGTCAGCGGCATTTCTCCTTTTCCCCCGCCGGACAGATAAGCTTTATATGCCGTAATCAGCGGCTCGTACAGGGAAATCTTCCCATCATTTTCTTTCCCCTGCATACCCGCCAGAAGATTGACCACATAATCGGTGTTGACATCTCCGGAGTCCCAGCCTCCTTTGACAAAAATTGATTTGCCATGACCCGAACAAAGCCACCGTCTGACCATACGGAATGGGCAGGGCGCTGTTCTCGTTTTCCAGCAAAACCATCCCCTACGAGGCCGCTTCCCTTGAAAGCTGTGCGTTGTCCTCTTTTTTCAGGGCCGCTCCGGAACCGGAACAATATATTGGTTAAACGTTTTGGCAGGCGAAACAAAAGTGCCTTGATCCCGTCATTATAGATCAGAAAAGGATGGATAAACGGCTGCATGATTCACAGGCCGCAACGGACGACACTGTCCTCGCCGGTTTTAAGCAGAATCGCCGTATAATTAGAATTCCCGTAAGTCATATGACTTACGGGAATTCTAATTATACGGGTAAGCAGGATGTTTACCAAATTGACTGTGGCATAATGCCGATAGCAATTATTTGTATATTTTACACATTATTATTGCATAAATAGATAATCAATAAGCAATATTGACACGCCAAATTGTCTGTGGTAATATTTGGTAAGTAAAAGAATGAGGATAATTCTATCATTTCTGAATCTTGAACTAACCATAATTCGAAATTATTACATTAATATGAACTCTAATAATTATTCTATATCAGAATAATTCTTAATTACAAAATGATTGTTTGTCTCAATATTATGTGTATTTAAATTCTTCCTATTGGAGGTAATTTCTCTACATGAGAAAGAAAAGGGCAATAATTATTTTCAGAAAATTGTTACCGCTTTTAATGAGCTTCATCTTATCCCCAGAATTTCGATTTCAACACCTGCCGGAGCAAGTATTTGGATAAAAACAATAGGTGACCGGCAATCCTATAAAATTATTATGAATGGCTCTATTGTCCAAATTAACTCTTTTACTTACAGTTGCAACGAAGATGCGGCGAAAATAATGCGAGAGCTGTATCAAACTTTGCCTTATCCTGAAGAGTATTACTCTTAAATAATCTAAGTAGATTTTCGGAGGAATGTAGTAATTGAAAAACACAAAAAACTTTATACTTTCAAGCATAGCTTTTTTAGTTATTATTATCACAGCATTTCTGCCGAATAATATGTACATTCACAAAATTTCCGGCATCATAATATATATTATTATTATATTTAGAAAAAATATTGTAAATTTATGGTCTGAACGTAAAGGTCACAAATAAGTTATAGCTTCCCTTAATATTTTCCCTATCTCCACTCGCATATTTCCATACGTTTCTTTTCTATAGTACTTGAGCGCAAATGAGATGTGGTATTCGCAATTCCAACTCGTATCGCTTAAACCATCTATGTCATTCGTCTACATGTCGAATGTCCTCCTTTTGCTTTACTTGACCTACTCTCACAAATACGCAGACGGCGAAAGTACTATGGTTATTGGCCAACAATATCATCGCTATGAAAATCGCTTGAATCGGGATTTTCAGACGAATAAGTCTAATCAAAAATGGGTAACTGATATCTCCTATAATTAAAACAAAGCTGACACCTTATGAAAACGGTGTCAGCCTGCATAAATTCGAAATATCCTACGGCTGGGAGACTTATTTCTTGTCCGTTAACCAGGGGCGCTTCATAGCCTGGCGGGGGTGTGGTTCTTCATTTTCTTTCCAATGCGAGACCCCTAGCCACACCGGTAAATTCCGAGCTGTATTGCTTTGGTACAGCTCTTAAAGAGCCTTCAGCGCGTGTTCCAGCGCATCCAGCTGGTTCTCGACTCCTTCCAGGCCGACATGCAGGCGAATGATTGATCGAGAACCGCCGTGCCAGGCGACCTCGCTTTCGCTCAGCTTATAGAACGGCATGGACTTTAGGCTTTCAAAGCCGCCCCAGGAAACGCCTGCCTGGAACACTTCGAGTGAATCACACATTTTTTCAGAATTTTCAAAGGAAGTATCCAATTCAAAGCTAAGCAGACCGCTGCTGCCAGTTTGCTGTTTGGCAATCAGCTCATGCTGTGGATGCGAAGCAAGGCCGGGGTAGTGGACCGCTTTTACTTTAGGGTTCTTCTCCAGGTATTCGGCAACCTGCAGTGCCGCGGCTTGATGTGCCTCAAGCCGAACCCGTAAGGTGCGCAGACCGCGAATCAGCAGCCAGGCCTCCATCGGCCCCAGAATGCTACCGTACAGCTCGCGTTCCCGGCAGGCGATGCCCTGCATGATTTCTGTATCGTTTGAAACTAGCGCGCCCGCAATGATGTCGCTGTGACCGCCCAGATATTTGGTCGCCGTGTGCATAACGAAATCCACACCCATATCCAGCGGCTTCTGGAACAGCGGGGTGCAGTAGGTGTTGTCAATCAGCGTGCGGATGCCGTGCGCTTTCGCCAGCTTGACAATTGCGCGGATGTCACACACGTTGAATACGAGCGAGGCCGGGCTTTCAAAGACGATGATTTTGGTGTTCGACTGCACAGCCGCTTCGATTTCCGCGAGATCGTCGCCCTTTACGTAAGTGGTCGTAATATTGAATTTCGGTTCGCAGTACTGGTCCAGAAAAATCTTGGTCGGGCCGTAAATATTGCGAATACAGATCACATGATCTCCCGCATTGCACACGGACAAAATTGCAGAGGTTGTCGCGGACATGCCGGAGGAAAAACAGAGGGCCATGGTGCCGTGCTCCAACGCGGCAATCTTTTTTTCCGCAATCATGACCGTTGGGTTGGATTCCCGCCCGTAAATAAAGTTTTCGTCGGAAAACCGTTCCACGGAATTCAGATCCTTCATATTCTTTTTCACATGGAGAGAATTCATGAAAATCGGGGGAATGACGGCGTCCAGGTACCGGTCATACTCGTCACCCAAATGCGTGAGGGTCATATCGTCTTTCAATGCTAACACTTCTCTTTCCTATATTCAAAAGCTCCGGCGCTTGTGCCGGAAAAATGGCGTCCACGGCAGCCGACGGGGTGCCATGCCGGATTATTTCCCAGCCGCCGCGCCGCTTTCACCAAACAGGTGGCACGCCACAAAATGCTTGGGCGCGACCTCCTTGAGCTCCGGCGTTACGCCGCCGCAGATTTCCTTTGCGTACCTGCAGCGACTCTTAAAGCGGCAGCCCGGCCCACAGTTAATGGGGCTGCCTACTTCGCCTTCCAGCGGAATAATTGCCTTTTCCCGTTCAATATCCGGGTCCGCCATGGGAATGGCCGAGAGCAGAGCCTTGGTGTACACATGCTGCGGGTGGGCATAAAGCTCTTCACAGGGAGCCTTTTCCACTAGCTGCCCCATGTACATAACCCCCACCTGATCCGAGATGTGCTTGACCATGGAAAGGTCGTGCGCAATGAACAGGTAGGTCAGCCCCATTTCCTGCTGCAGGCGAATCAGCAGGTTGACTACCTGCGCCTGAATCGAAACGTCCAGCGCCGAAATCGGTTCGTCGCAGACGATGAATTTGGGGTCAACGGCCAGCGCGCGCGCAATGCCGATGCGTTGCCGCTGCCCACCGGAAAATTCATGCGGAAACCGGTTGGCGTGCTCCTTATTGAGCCCGACGGTTTCCAGCAGCTCGTAAATGCGCCTCTGGCGCTCCGCGCCGGGGTACAAGCCGTGCACGTTCATGCCTTCCGCAATAATATCGCCGACAGTCATGCGCGGGTCCAGCGAAGCGTAGGGGTCCTGAAAGATCATCTGGGCGTCCTTTATGAAGGATAGCCTTTCTTTGTGGCCCTTAGGCACCGCCTTGCCGCGGAACAGCACCTGCCCGTCGGTCGGCTCGTACAAGCCGAGCACCGTACGACCGCAGGTGGTTTTTCCGCAGCCGGACTCGCCCACCAGGCCAAGCGTTTCCCCTTCGGAAATATTGAAGGATACGTTGTCGACAGCCTTGAGGATTTTACCGCGGCCAAGGTTAAAATATTTTTTCAGGTTGGTGACCTGCACCAAGGGCTGTGTCCCCCTTTTGCTTTCATCCATGTTACAGCACGCTCCTTACCTCGTCAAAATGCAGCTCTTCTTTCGCATAGGGATGCTGAAGCCAGCACATCGCCTTGTGCGTGTCTGAAATCTGAGAATACTCAGGGTCCAGATTTCGGCAGATTTCCATGCAGTGCGCGCAGCGCAGGGAAAATCCGCAGCCGGCAGGCGGCTGAATCAGATCGGGTGGCGTGCCGGGAATGGAAGCCAGCTGCGCTTTGCTTTCCGTATGGATGCCCGGAACGGCGTTGAGCAGAGCATAGGTGTAAGGATGCTGCGGATTTTTGAAAATTTCGTGCACGGTACCGAATTCCACGATTTCACCTGCGTACATGACTGCAATCTTATCCGCCATACCGGCCACCACACCGAGGTCATGCGTAATCAGGATGATAGAGGTGTTGTTTGCGGCCTGAATTTCCCGCAGCAGCTGCAGAATCTGTGCCTGAATGGTTACATCCAGCGCTGTGGTGGGCTCGTCGGCAATCAAAAGCTCCGGGTTACTGGCCAGCGCCTGGGCAATTACTACACGCTGACGCATGCCGCCCGAAAATTCGTAGGGGTACTCGCGGATACGCTCCTCCGGGTTCGGAATGCTGACCTTATGGAGCATTTCGAGTGCTTTTGCCCCCGCATCCTTTTTTGAGATTTTCTCGTGCACTTGGATTCCTTCGGAGATCTGGCGGCCGATCTTCATCGTCGGGTTCAGGGAGGTCATGGGGTCCTGGAAAACCATACCCGCGTTTTTACCGCGGAATTGCCGCCACTGCTTTTTACTGAAATCCAGAATATTGGCACCGTTAAAGCGGATTTCGCTGCCTTTTTTCACTTCGGCGGCGCGCTCCGGCAACAGCCCCATGATCGCCTTAGAGGTCACGGTTTTTCCGCTGCCCGATTCGCCCACAATGGCGAGCGTTTCCCCGCGGTCCAGCGCAAAGGAAACACCTCGGACGGCCTGCACCTCGCCGGCATAGGTATGAAAGGAAATCTTCAGGTTGTTTACTTCAAGTAATTGACTCATTTCTGTCCTCCTGCTACTGTCTGAGCTTGGGGTCAAACGCGTCGCGCAGACCGTCGCCGAGCAGATTAAACGCAAGCATCGTCAGGCTGATGGCAAGGGCGGGGAAGATCAGCTCGTGCGGGTAGTAAGACATCTGCTGCTGGCCAAGCGATGCCATGGCACCCCAGCTGGTATCCGGGGGCTGAATTCCCATCCCGATAAAGCTCAAAAACGCCTCGGAAAAAATAAAACCGGGCACCGCAAATGTGGTATTGACGATAATGACGCTCAGCGTGTTCGGCAGAAGGTGCCGCAGAATGATCTTGATCGGGCTGACGCCGAGCGCCCTGGCCGCCAGCACGTATTCGCTTTCCTTCAGGCTGAGAACCTGCCCGCGTACAATACGCGCCAGGTCAGTCCAACTGGTGATACACAGCGCGATGATCAGGGAATTCATCCCTTTACCGAGTATCATGGAAACGATGATAACCACGATCATGTAGGGAATGCCGACCAGAATTTCAACAATACGCATCATAATATCATCGACAATACCGCCGAAATAGCCGCTGATTCCGCCGTAAACGGCGCCTACCAGCAGGGAAATGGCTGTACCTACAAAGCCGATCATCAGCGAAACGCGTCCGCCGATCCACAATCGGGCGAAAATATCGCGCCCCAGGTTATCCAAACCGAAAATATGCTCCATGGAGGGTATTTCGTTGGTGCGGGCGGTCAGCTGCGTGAGGTACGCGTCGGGCGAAATCATCGGCTCAAACACGCACATGAGAATCAGAAACACCAGAAAGAACAGGCTAACCATGGCCACCTTGTTGGTTTTTAGCCGACGCCAGGCATCCTGCCAGTAGGTGACGCTGGGGCGTACGACCGCTTCAGCTTCGTGAACGTCCGCTTTTGCGGGGCGAAACATGCCCCGCTGAATTGTCTTGGTATTCTCCATCGTCTGTCACCTCTTCTTTCCTTGTACTAAACCCTTGCGCACACGCGGATCGACAAGCGAGTACAGAATATCCACAACCACAATGGAAGCGATGAACAGAAAAGAGAAAAAGAAGGTCGTTGCCATGATGACGGGGTAGTCTCTTCCGTTCACGCTATCCACAAAATACCGACCGAGCCCCGGAATGGAGAAAATTCGTTCAATGACAAAGGAACCGGTCACAATGCCGGCGATCTGTGGGGCCACAATGGTAATAATCGGCGTGATGCTATTTTTGAACACGTGGCGGCGGATGATCTGCCCTTCAGAAAGGCCTTTAGCCTTTGCGGTGAGGATGTAGTCGTTGTTCATCACGTCCAGCACAGAGGAGCGCATGAAGCGTGAATACGTGGCAATGCCGCCGATTGCCAGTGACAGAGTTGGCAAGAAGGTATAACGCAGACTGTCCCCAAAGCTCATGCTGGAATCCGCCCAACCGACAATCGGGAAGAAATCGCCGCCCAGCCCCTTTTGCAACAGCGCGGCAAAAACAAAGCTCGGCACCGAAACGCCCACAATTGCTATAAAAATGGTAATGAAATCGGCCCAGGTATTGCGCCGCAGCGCGGCAATTATGCCGAGCACCAGGCCGAGGATGAGGCCCAGCACAACTGCCTGCAGACCCAGCCGCAGTGAAGCCGGAAAGCGCTGCTCAATAATGGCATTTGCCGTCAGGCCGGGGGTCTTGTAGGACTCGCCAAAATCGCCGTGCAGCACAATGTTTTTCAGGTAAATCACATACCGTTCGCCCACGGGCTTGTCCAGACCCCATTTTACCTTAATATTTTCCGCAACCGCCGGCGGCAGAATCTTCGTGCCGGATTGGACCGGGTCCCCGGGCAGCGTGCTCATCAGGAAAAAAGTAACCGTTAGGATGATCCACAATGTTACCACCAGGTAGATCAGCTTGCGGATAATGTATTTGACCATTGTTTACCTCCCGTGAAACCCGGCAAAAGCAGGCCGGGCCTGTTTCCGCCGGGTAGTTTTTGAGGGCTTAGAAATGTTCAACCTATAGAAGCGTACCGGAATTCCACCAGAGGACCGCCTGCGCCGTTCAGGATTGCACCCTGCAGGCGCTTGCCCACCAAGTTTTTGGAGAAGGAATAGTTCAGCGGAGCAATGCCGGCTTCGTCCACGGTCAGGATTTTCTCGGCTTCCTTGAATTTTTCAAGACGCTGTGCGGAATCCGCAAGGGTCTTGCAGCTGTTGACCAGCTCATCGTACTTTGCGTTGGAGAAGAACGCTGCGTTGTTACCGTCGCCGGTCACCCAGCATTGCATAAAGGTCATGGGGTCGTTGTAGTCAGCGCCCCAACCGGTCTGGCAAATCTGATACAGGCCCTTGGAAACCGTCTGGTTAAAGGTGGCTGAGTCAGAAGCGGTGTCGATCTTCACTGTCACGCCGAGCTTGCTTTCCCACTGATTCTGATAAAACTCGCCCTGCTGCTTGGTGTCGCTGTCGGAGTTGCGCTGCAGGAACGTGACGGTGATCGGCTTGGAGGGATCCATGCCGAGCTCCTGAAGGCCTTTCTGGAGCAGCGCCTTGGGATCTTCATTTGTGGAAGACTTGAGCGGATCCTCAACCTTGTCGCGGAAAATGGTATCGCCGCAGGTCAGGCCATAAGGAATCAAGCCATAAGACGCTTTGTTCTTCTTCAGAACATCCTTGACCAGCGATTCACGGTCCAATGCAAGGGAGAAAGCTCTTCGAACGTTGGCATTTGTGAAAATTTTGTTCGGGTCATTGTTGTTGAAGCAAATGTAGGAGGAGCTGGGGGACGCACCGTCGATGAGAGTGATGTCCTTGCTGTCAATCTTCGACTGCAGCTGACCGACAAATTCAGTTTTTGCATTCCGAAGAATATCGATCTGGCCCTGCTGGAACATCTGCTCCCGGGTCTGCTCTTCCTGAATCAGCTTAAAGTTGACCTGTTCGAGCTTCACATTGGTCGCATCCCAGTAATTGGGGTTTTTCTTCAGCACAACGTCGGAGCCTCTGGTCCAGGAATCGATGTAGAACGGGCCGGAATAGAACATGCCCTTTGCGTCTGAACCATAGGTAGAATTGTTGGCACCTTCCGTTGCGGAAGCCTTAATGGGAGAAATGGCTGAAAAGTTAGTCAGCTGTTCAAAATACGGAATAGGTTCCTTAAGGGTGAACACCAGCGTTTTGCTGTCCGGTGCCTTTACACCCACGCCGTCGCGCGTACCTTTTCCGGTATTATATTCCTCACCGCCTTTGATGCAGTAGAAGATGCTGGCGTTATGGCAGTTTACCTCCGGGTCGAAAATACGGTAAACCGCATTGACATAGTCCGCCGCCGTAACCTCGCTGCCGTCGGAATACTTGTTGTCACGGAGCTTAAAGGTCCAGGTCAGGCCATCGTCGGAAACAGTCCAGCTTGTTGCGCCAGCCGCTTCCAGTTTTCCGCTGTGCATGCGGACAAGACCTTCCTGAACTTCCATGCTGATGGAGTTTTTGACATCGTCGTCCGCTCTGGTCGGGTCAAGGGTGTCCGGGTCCGCCGTCATGTAGAAATTTGCTACCTGCTGTACCGAAGAGGATGAACCGCTTTCCCCTTTTGTACCCTGGCTGGTGCTGTTGCCCCCGCCACATGCCGTTAAGACACTCGCCATAGTTGCAACCGCCAGCAAAACTGCTAACTTTCTTCTCATGATTCTCCTTCTTTCCAATATCATTTATTACTCACAAACCGCATAGGCAGCCCGTCAGTTACTTAATAACGGTTTCCGTGCAAATTGGGAGCGGCTCCTGCACATACCGGGCCAGAAGCTGCGTGCAGGCCTCCACATCATCCAGATTGATGATGCTGTTCATGGAATGGCCGTAACGGGTGGGAATGGAGATGCCGACGGCTTTGACTCCCGAGCCGGAACGGTTGATGGCACCCGCATCCGTACCGCCGTTTGCAAGTACGTCCATCTGATACGCGATGTTGTTTTTCTTTGCGCAGTCCACCATGGCACAAACCATTTCCGCGTCGCACAGGACGGACGCGTCATTGACTTTAATTGCCGCGCCGCCCCCGAGCTTCGCGTTGCCCAGACGGTCGGTCGGCACATCGAAGGCGCCGGTAATATCAACAGCAATACCAAGGTCCGGATGAATCGCTTCCGCCGCGACCGTAGCTCCGCGCAGACCGACTTCCTCTTGAACAGTAAACACAAAATAAACGTCATGGTACGGAGTTCCCATGCGCTGCAGCGCCTGCGCCATAATGCAGCAGGCGGCGCGGTCGTCATACGCTTTGCTCATCACGTTGCCGTTTACCAGCTCAGCGTAGTCGCCGATAAATGCTGCGGATTCGCCGATTGCCACGTGGTGCAGCGCGTCTTCTTTTCCACAGGCGCCGATGTCCACATACAGGTCGTCAATCTGTGGCAGCTTTCCGTCCTCAATCTTGATTTCGGAAGCGAGGGTGCCGACCGTGCCATTCTGGAACCGCACGCGGCTCATATAGGAACCGATAGGAGAAACCCCGCCCATCTTTTTTACTTTGATAAAGCCTTCCTCCGTCACGGCAATGGCGCATACGCCGATTTCATCCATGTGCGCGGCGCACATGATCTTTTTGCGTACGTCCCCACTGCCCTTTTTCAGCATAATCAGGTTGCCGATTGCATCAATTTTCACCGCGTCGGCATACGGTGCACACTGTGAAATCAGGTATTCGGCAACCTTGCCTTCACTGCCCGAAACGCCCCAGATTTGCGTAAGTTCTTTCAGCATTTTAATTCCCCCTAAAATTTAAAAAACAATACGAAAAGTTTTGATTTCATACGGTTTGAGCGTAAAACGGAATTTGTTTTCTTCCGGTATCAACGCGGTACCGTCGGTTTCCATCAGGTCGCATTCCGCGATCCGTTTCGGCGCTCTTCCAAGACGGACTGTGACCTGCGACCGGGAATTTTTGTTTTCGTACACGCGCAGGATGATTCCTTCCCCGTCTTCCGCCGCCTTAGCCATTTCGACAAAGCAGTTTTCGGCGGAAACCTCCAACAGGGAATCAGTGCGCGGCGCCGGGCCGTCCGGCTGTTTGCAAAGGGCCGTGCGCAGCGGCACGTTCAGGCTGTAGGCCATAGGAATCGTCTGTGCCTCCTGCCAACGCCCGGCATGCGGATAAATGGAATAGCAGAAGCGGTGGCGGCCGATATCCGCATCGTCATTCGGGTAGGTGCCCGATTTAATCAGCGTCAGACCCAGGTCTCCGTTTTTGGCGCTGTACCCGTATTTGCAGTCATTCAGCAGGCTGATGCCCAGCGAATTTTCAGAAAGATCCGCCCATTTATGGCCGCAGACCTCGAACTGCGCACTGTCCCAGCTGTGGTTGGTTGTCGTTGCGCGTTCCAGATTTCCGAACGGAATTTCAAACGTCGCCTGCGTGGTATTGAGCGTCACAGGGAAGTTGACGCGCAGCAGCACGTTGTTCTGGTGCCAATCTACGTCCGTATCAAAGTCGATGCGGGGAAGGTCGCGGTACAGGTAAATCTTCTGCACCAGCTCGGAGCTGCGGAACGTATGCCGCACCCGCAGGCAGAAGCGAACGGGACCCGCTTCCAGGCATTCCAGACCGGATACGGAATCGAAGCCGTAGGGCTTGCGGCGGTAGAAGGAATCAAGGTTCCAATTGTCCCAGTTTGCGGGCCTGTCCTCAAACAGCTGCAGCGCGTTGCCGGATTCGCCACAGCGAATCAGCTCCTGACCGGTCTCTCGTTCCACCAGGGACTGAATCTGACCGGCTCCGTCAAAGCGAACGCGGTACCATTCGTTTTCAAACGCAGCGGATAACTCCGGAGCCGGCTGCCGCGGTGCTTCGCCCGGCAGCAGCGTAAAGGTTTTGTACCCCATGGACGGAATTCCTTTGGCAAAAAACAGAATTTCACCGTTTTCTATGTACTGTACGTCAAATTGATTGCCTTCGTCGTCCGCGACCCCGCGGACGGGAAACGGCACCTTGACCCGTACTACATCGTCCCGGCGAAAGCCGAGGGAATTGAACACCAGCACAGCCGGTGCCGGTGCGGGAACGCGGTTGGCCAGGTATTGCAACTGCCGCGCGGCAAGCGCTTCGCCCTTACTCAGTATTTCCGCATATTCCTCGTTGCAGGTACGGTACACCTCCCCAATGCTGCTGCCGGGGATGATGTCGTGAAACTGGTTGAGCAGGATCACGTCCCACCCGGCGTCAATTTCCGCGCGTGGGTAGAGGCTGCCCTCAAGAGCGCATAAGGTGCTCAATGTTTCCAGCTGCTCATACAGGATTTCGCTTTTGCGGTTATTCCGCTTATTTTTTCCGGCGGACGTGTAAGTGCCGCGGTGATATTCAAAATAAAGTTCACCGTGCCAGGACGGCATGTCCGGTCGGTCAGCAATGCGGTCAAAGGTGCGGTCGAAAAACTCCCTCTCGCAGCCGAGCTCCAGGCGGGGCAAACCCGGAAGTCCAAAACGGAGTCGCTCCGCGTTTTCCAGCATTTCGGCTGTTGGGCCACCGCCGCCGTCCCCAAAGCCGTACAGAAGCAGGGTGTCCTCGGTCAGGTCTTTGTTTTGGAAGCGCTCGTAGGTACCAAGCGCCATGTTGGGCGTGATAGAGCCGGTGTAGGTCGTGGTGCGCAGCTTATCACTGAAGGTGCGGTAGCCGCCGTTTTCCGGCTCAAAATCACAAGTGGTCGGCAAAAATGCGAATACCGCGCTGCCGTCGATACCGTACCAATTAAACGTGTCGTTAGGCAGTTGATCGGTTTCGTTCCATGCCAGCTTGGTCGTCATAAAGTACCGGATTCCGCTTTTTCGAAGAATCTGCGGCAGAGCCGCGTTAAAGCCGAAGGAGTCCGGCAGCCAGAGGCATTGGCTTTCCACGCCGAATTCCTCCTTAAAAAAGCGGCGGCCCTTTACAATCTGTCGAACCAGCGCTTCCCCGCATGGGATGTTGCAGTCCGGTTCGAGCCACATGGCACCGTCCACTTCCCAGCGGCCTTCTTTGGCCCGGCGTTTGATTTCTTCAAATAAGTCGGGCTGCTGTTCCTTGACAAAACGATACAGAATCGGCTGGCTGGACATAAACGTGTAGTCCGGGTACCGGCTCATCAATTCCAGCACGGTGGCAAAGCTGCGTACCGCCTTTTCCCGGGTTTGTCGCACGGGCCAGAGCCACGCAATATCAATGTGGGTATGCCCCACGGCGCTGACCAACGGTGCACACTGATTTTCCTTTGTATAAAACGCCGCGCACAGCACTTCGTCCGCAGCCTTCAGGGAACAATAAAACGATTCGGAGTGCGGTTCGCACATATCCAGCAGATCAACCGCCTGCGCCGTAACCGCCAGAATCCGCCGGCAATTGTTGGGATCATGCTCCCGCAACACCCGCGCGGCTGCCACCGGGACGGAAAGGTTGTAATACAACTGCTCCACCGCGCGATCCTTGACCCGCAGTTCGGTGTGCAGCAGCAGCCCGCCGGGCACCGACCCGCCGTATGCCAAAAACGCAAGCTCCATCGTTTCGCCGGCGGCACATTCTGTCAAAATGACGCTCCGGTGGTTTACGTCCATTCCCTGCACGATCGTTCCGTTGCGATAAAACAGCAGCTGTGGGTTGACTGCGTCCCACTGGCCCTCCCGCCCGGTGGTCACGGCAAACTCCACACAACAGCGGTCAAATTCGGCCGGCAGCGTAACTGTAGTACGGAACCAACGGTGGCTGTTTTCTGCCTGCCAGACCTCATCGGTGGAAAAGGCGCGCCAGTCAGCCGTGCTGCAGGAAAAGCCATCCGCCCGATCACTGTCCAAAATCCGGTACGCGGTGACCGACTGTGCCTTCAGGTGTATTTTTATTTCCAAGTCCTTTAGGATTCGCTCTTCTCTTTTCAGTTCAAGTTCTATCACGGTATTTCCTACTTTCCTTGGGTCTTGATTAAAAAATCAAGACCCTCGTCTATCTCGGCTGAAGTTGTGCTCGGCTGTGTCAAAAATGCCTGGCATATAGACTATACATTCCAGACAGGTATCCCTGTGCTTTTTCCTGCCAGGTGCAAATTCACCCCGAAAATCCGCCGGTTTTTAATTTGTAAACAAAGCCTGGCAATATGGCCGCGGAGTCTTCATCGTTATATGCTATATGCTATATTATAGGTTAAAATCTAAAAAGGTTTATTGCTCTTTCTGCTTTTCCCGATATTCGCTTTTTAGGATGTCCTGCACCACTTTGTCAAGTATTTCAGAATTGTAGAACTGCGCCTTTTTCAAGTTCCTGGCCCGGAGCGCCTCGTAAAATTTTTCGTGCAGCGGAATAGTTTCCGTAAACGGGCTTTCCATATTCAAAGGGAACTCCCACAGCTTGTCCATAGCCCCGCGAATGGAAAGAATCAACTGCTGCATAATCCGATTATGAGAATATTCGTAAACCATATAGTGGAACTTTTTGTCTTCCATATTCTGACGCTTGCCCTGATGATATTTTTCCAGAATGACCTTCAGCACGTCGCCGAGCGCGTCCAGCTCTTCCTCAGTGATGTTCTTAACCACAAGCGTGACAATTTCGCGCTCCAGAATTTTTCTGGCTTCCAATACCTCCAGCAGCAGTTCTTTCTCCCGGGTGAATTCCAACTGTGTGAGAATGTTTTCGGAAGAAAGATTCTTTACATAAATACCTTTTCCGTTTATCGTTTCCAATACGTCGCGCGCTTCCAGCGTTTTAATTGCTTCGCGCAGCGCCGTACGGCTGACACCCATCATTTCAACCATCTTTTCCTGAGAAGGGAGACGGTCGCCGGGGCGGAATTGGTTGTCCTGAATATATCGATAAAGAAATTGTATAATTTCAGACTGTAGTGGCACACGCTGAATACCAGCCATCATAATTTTCTCCTTCACTGGCTATTTCAAGTATCTTGCAAAAAATTTTAACAGCCAGAACTAAAACCTATATGATAGCTTATACTATATCTTTTTCAATAAAATATGTCAATATATATTCAAACAATCGGTAAAATTCAATAGATTTTAAAGTGTTTCTAAAAATCGCCTTAATAAAAATAGTTCTGTCCGAAATTTGTTCTAAGCAGATGTTTGTAAATATGCAAAAGTTAAAGTAGAGTGTTTTCATAAAAAGTTGGAAGAAAACACACCAAAGTCGCTGTACATTCGTCAGGCGCGAAATCACAGCGAGTATATTACCATGATACGGGAAGCCGCCCGGCAGAAATTTGAGCGTCGTGGGACAATAAGGTACTTTTTCCTTTGAGAAACCACACGAATCTGGAAACGTACATTCTGCCAACGCGGCAAGCATCAATGTAGCTTGAAGAATTAATCACTGCTGTCACTGGATATGGCGTTGACGTTGAAAGCAAGCTATAGCTTTTATCTATAACCTCGCATATTTTTTAAGTGTTACCCATAGGTCCTTCCTGCATGATACAATCATTTCATAATAAATTGATATGAATTCAAAACAGGGAGGACTTACAATGAGCGAAAAATTCCAGACGGTGGGCAGTTTGTTGCGCCCTAAGGCTTTGCTAAAATACAAGGAGAAAATTGAACACCGAGATGATATTCCCTACCCGTTCTACGACGAGTTTGAGGGATATGAGCAATGCGAAGCGGAGGCAACGAAGGCGGTTGTTGCAAAACAAATCGAGCACGGATTAACGGTCATTACCGATGGCGAATACTCCAAGTCTATGTGGCATTTGGACTTTGTTTGGGGATTTCACGGTATCAGCCGTTACATTGCTGAACATGGCTACTTCTTCCGCGATAAGGACGGATGCTCGAAATACGAAACGCGAAAAGACATTGGTTTGCGAATCACCGGTAAGCTTAGCGGAAAAAGTCATCACTTTATCAAGGTGTTTAAAAGGCTGAAGTATGTTGCGGGTGACCGTGAAACGAAATTATGCGTTCCGTCGCCGTCACATATTTTGGGTGAGTTATCGTGGTCGGATAACATCGGAGGCAAAGACTCGGTTTATAAAAGCCCGCAGGAACTGAAAGCGGGGCTTACGCAAGCATACAAAGAGTTTGTGGAAGAATACGCTGCTGCGGGCGGAAAAATCCTGCAGTTTGATGATTGCCTTTGGGAGCTTTTCGCGGATGATAACCCCAACTCCCCGTATACGGGCGAGAATATCAATCAAGAGGAAGTCAAAGCTCTCGCCGCCGAGTTTATTGACATCAACAATACAGTGATTGATTTTGGCCATAGCCTCGGGCTGAAAATGTGGACACACAACTGCCGCGGCAATTATGATTCCCGTAATATGGGCGGCGGCTCCTATGTAAAAATTGCGAACCTGTTTTTGAAACAATTGAAATACGACCGCTTTTTTCTTGAATGGGATGACGAGCGGGCAGGGTCCTTGGAAGCTTTAAGCGTTTTTCAGGACAAACCGGATGCCGAGGTTGTACTGGGTTTGTTGTCATCAAAAACGAGAACGCTTGACGATGAAGTCCGTGTGATCAGACTGCTTGACGAAGCGTCGAAGATTATCGACAAGAACAGATTGCTCCTCTCCCATCAGTGCGGTTTCGCATCCTGCGACGGCGGAAACGAACTGACCGAAGAAGAACAGTGGGCTAAGATCGACCAGGGGCAGAGAATCGCTCAGCGGTACTGGGGCGTGTAATCATGCCGTTGTGGGCGCCGACGGCGAAAAGGCCTTTGAACTGCTGCGCACGGCTATGGCTGCAGATTCTCCATAAGTAAACAAAAAACCTCATTGCATGCTGTCGTTCACGCTGCAATGAGGTTTTTCAGTTTCGCCTTTACCGATAAAAATAAGAGGAGCAGTTTGCTCACAGTTTCTCAAGGACTCCCGTTTTCATTATATAAACACAGTTTGCGTAACGCACAGTGATCACGATATTCAAAAGAAAGCGCAGACCGGAAATCGAACCGAAATGCTTTCTTTGGAACTAAGTTTCCGGGCGTTTTAATCATGGACAACCAAGTCCATCACATCGCGCCGCATACTCACCGGAGTACTTTTTGTAGGCTTTCCCACACGGAAGAGCATCTGTACCGTACCGCCATTCGGCGCATATGCTCGCTTAAACTCAGTATAAGGAGTGCTCATTTCGGGGTATTCCTCCAACACCTGGCTAAGCGGCTGCGTAACAAGCCCCAGTGTGTGCCCGGTCAACACAAACCGACTGTAGAGCATTCCGCTTTCCACCTGAGCGGAACGGCTGTTATCCGATGTTGTAATCATTGCGTAAGCGGGTGTATTGTCGACGGAAGCTTGGGTATAGTTCATAAAATTCCGAGAGGCAGATTTACCAGTATTCAGCGACGGGAAGACGGTCAGCAATCCCTGAAGAACGGGTTTCATGAAACCGGAGGTGCCCTGCCCTTCCACTGAATAGCCGTATCGATATTCATTTTTCTGGTATTCGTTTGCCCTGAAGATAACGTTGGACTCCTCCATCACACGCCCGACATTAGCTTCAATCATCGCGCTTTGCAGAGCATATCCGCCGATTTTCTTCAAATTGGCTCCATCCTGATACAGCTTAATGGAAACACCGTTTACAGATGAAAGTGATTCGAAAGTAGAAATCTGCGCGAAAAGCAATTTTTCTTTCTGATAGGCTTCCCGGTTGGTATCCGGCAGGAAGGTGGCTTCATAAAGCGGCGTATTCTGAGACTGTATTTTTGAGAGCATGATTTTCGCCACCGGCTTTGCATTCATGCTTTCCGCAAGATGCGATTCGTCGTATATACCGTTTGGGAAAAGACTGATTTCGGTGTGCCAGCCTTCCTTTTTTCCGGCCTGAACAACATATTCCAGAAAAGTGCCCTGTGAAATCATCATTTGGCGCGCATAGGGGTCCACCTCTTTTGTCATGCGTGAGCTGTCGGCATAGAGATAAAATACCATGGGGTCAGACCGGTCAAACCTGATTTTCCACGGCTGCATATTATGGTTGCTCGCCGCAAGCAGGCCACTGGCCGTAAGACGTACCCTCGGGTCGGAATACTTTGCGGCATAATCTTTTGACCAGGGATCCAGATACGTTTGTTTCATAAAACCTCCGCTGATGAAAAAAAGTACAGAAAATAAAATGAGGCATACTCCGACAATACCGGCTAATACAAATGACGCAACCTTAATCGCTGTTTTGTTTTTCATGCTGGTTCACCCCGTTCCTGCTGATTAGGCGCATGATCATATCAAAGGATTCCATCACAAAGTCTTTGGAATCAATCTGATGGTAATCTTTCAGGTAATTGCCTTTTCTCTCTCCTGTATTAAAAACGCCTACCGTACAGGCCCATAAAATCAGTGCGGACTTCTCAATTTCCAGTTTGCTGTACAGACTTCCTTCCTCAACTCCCCTTTGGAGCGCATGATAAAGATATCCGAATATCTGCTCACCCAGCCGGTAACACTCCGCTTTTGACTCATCTTCAACACCATCGCTGCTTCCGGAACGCTTTGTCTCATATTCCATAATGGCTTTAAAATACTCCGGGTAATCTTCACTGAACCCGAAGAAAGTAAAAAAAATGCAGTGCAGTTCTTCGAGCGCATTCTGGGGACAACTCTCCTGAAAGCTCTTGTCTATCATCTTAATGAGCAGTTTATATCCTCGGATCATAATCTCGAAGTAAATCTGCTCTTTGCTGCTGAAATACACATAGACGGTTCGTTTGCTGAATTCGGCTTCTCTTGCCAATTCATCCATTGAAGCACTTTCATATCCCTTCGAAAAGAATACCCGCTCGGCAGCATCAATAATGTCTTTTCGCTTGATTTCTTTTTCCTGCCTCCTGCGTTCTTCATGGCCCATAATATTACCTCTCGTTCACATGAATGTAGTTAAGTAGACTTACAGTTTACTTAACTGTAGAGCAATTCCTTGTTTTTGTCAATAGTATATTTTGGGAAATTCAAACGCACCAGTAGGTATATAGTTAGTTAATTTGAAAACAGAATTAATCTCCATTTTCTTGGATGTTTTCTAAAATTAACTGACAATAGCCATGCTTTCTCATTACATAAAGGATTAGACCGCACTTCACAGGCATAAAACAGATTTTTATGCCTGTGAAGTGCGGTCTAAAACAATGACAAACAACCTATTTCGTTTTCATCTAGAAATACCTCAGGCCGTTCCGGGCATAAAACATCGTTTGTATCTACGGCGGACTGGACTTCGGCTAAAGGAGGTGTTGCAAAATGAATGAAAATTCATTCTGCAACACCTCCTTCTTCAGCTTTCTAAATTCAGCGGCCATTGGAAACGGCGGCACGCCGGTACACGAAGTAATAGGTGGAAAGCGGCCACCACAGAATCGCAAAAATCGGATAGACCGCCCAAACCGTACTCGGCGAAGAAACAGCATTGACTGCAATAAACAGGGTCGCGCTTAAAAGAGTTCCGGTGACGGAAAACAGCAGAAGGTGCTTCCTCTTTGCAAAAGCAATGACCAGCGGCCACCATAAAAGGACGTAAGCGGGGAAAATTGCCCACGGAAATCCTGGAAAGACTGTGATATTCAGTATTGTGTAGTAAAGAATACCTGCAAGGCTGCCGAGCAGGGCGATATACAGCTTTCCTAAACGCTTTCCGAGCAGCGTCCCCACCGGCCACATCAAAATCGGGAAATAGGTCAGCAAGGCCCACGGGCAGAACGGCGATTTCAGGAAATTCTCCAAAGTGAAAAAAGCTACGAGGATCAGCGCCCCCACAAAAGAGTAGACTTTGACGCTGCGCGGACCCGTAAGCAGCACGCTGAGGGGCCACCAGATAACGGCGAACGCGGGATAATAGAACCAGATTTCCGAGGGCGAGGTAACGTAGTTTGTGATGAGCAAAGACACAATAATCACAATGCTGCCGACGATGGAAAACACCTTACTGTGTCCTGTTCCGAAAAACACGGCGAGGGGCCACCAAAGGATTGCGAAGGAGGGAAATAGGAACCACGGGTAATTCCACGAAGTCAGGTAATTGATGAGAATCAGCAGAGCGATTGTTAGGAAGCTGCCGATCAGTGAAAGCACTTTCATGGAGCGCCTGCCGGCGAAAATCGTCAGCAGCGGCCACCAAAGCACTGCATAAGATGGAAATACAAACCACGGGAAACGTACCCCCGTAGAAAAATTGACAAATACGAAAAACAAGATGGTAATCAGGCTCCCGGCAACGGAGAAGCCGATGAGATAACGGCGATCTCCCGCCCGGCGATTCGTGTCAGTCATTGAATCCATCCTCCCTCCCGCTTTTTTGGCGAAGGCGGTGGAAGAGCATCGCCAGCGGCCACCAGATGACCGCAAAGGTCGGATAGATGAACCAGATGATTCTTGGCGTGTAATACAGGTTGATGAACAGCATCAGCCCCGTAATCAGGAGAAAGCCGCAAACCGAGAAGGCAAAGCCGACGTGCACATCCTTTTTATTCCCGAACCACCGAAAAAACAGTGCCATCGGCCACCAGATCACCGCAAAGGTGGGGTAAACAAACCAGATGATGTTCGGGGTATAATAAAAATTGATGAACAGAAACATTGCTGTAATCAAAATTCCGCCCCAGACCGAAAAAGCGAGAGAAAGGCCCAGCTTTTTACTTTTTGCAAGCTTTGCGCTGCTCTCCAGTTCCTCCTTCAAGTCGCCGATATCTCCGAAGTCGTCGATCGCCTTTTTGACCGCCTCTTCCCTCGAATGTCCCTGGGAAACAAGATCCGATACCTTTTCATTAAGATTTTGAGTAATTTCAAGTTTGATTTCTTCTTTGCGGGTGCTTTTGGGGATCCCCCCAAACAATCGATTGATATGAGATTCAATTTCGTTCATTGTACACCCTCCATAAAAATATCGATGATATTGCGCGCATCGTGCCAATTGCGGATTTCTTCGTTCAGATAGGCCCGGCCAAGGCTGGTGATACGGTAGTAACGCCGCCTTCCTCCGAACGATACGTCGCCGAGATAGGACTCGATCAGTTCTTTTTTCACCAGCCGCTGAAAAACCGCGTAGAGCGTCGCTTCCTTGATTTGGAATTCACCATGGGTTCGGCTTGCGATTTCATTGGAGATTTCATAGCCGTACCGGTCCTTTTCGCAAATCAGCCGCAGAATGATCGCATCCAAATGCCCTCTGATAATGTCGCTGCTGATCAATAACATGCCTCCTTACGGCATTTTGCCGAAAATATTACCACGTGGTAGAGCACTATCAGGCAGTACTCTATCTGATGATGTAATCATAGCACAGATTATTCTGTGTGTCAAAGTAATTTTTAAAAAAATTTCAGTGTAACGTAACCGCGATGTTGCATCCAATAAACAGTCTCAGCGAAACTGAGTATAAGAATGAAATCCAGGTATGCGGTATGGATAGGAAATGCCAGCTAAATACCCTTTTACTAAACGAAACACGAAGCTCAGAGCCCGCTCCGAACTTCGTGTTTCGCTTAAACTATGCGGCGGAAGTATAAAATCTACACTCAGAAACAAAGCACATTTAATGTATGCAACTTTAGGTTGCACGCATTGTTAAAAGAGAGAATGCAAATTGGTGTACTTACACTTTTTCATCTGTCATAATATGTTCATCAAATGAAATGGAGAATTATAAAATGAGCTTTGGACAGAATTTGCAGTTTCTCAGAAAAATGCATGGGGGGATGACCCAAGAGAAATTAGCAGAGAAAATGGGTGTATCTCGCCAAACAATATCAAAATGGGAGATCAATTCGGCTTTCCCGGAAATGGAAACGGCTATTGCACTGTGCGAACTATTTTCTTGCTCTTTGGATGAACTGCTTCGGGGAAATATGAATTCAGATAATGACGCATATACAAGTATTCGAGTAGAAAAAGCGCCATCATTCCGATATGTCAGGTACATAGTAATCAGCGAAGCTCCAGAAGATGATGCATAAAGCATGTAAACGCTTGGGCAACTTCCTGTGGGATAAAGCAGCCAGAAATTATTGGATGGGATTTTCCATTTGTATCTCAAGAGCAAATTAATGTGTACCATATGCACGGCTATGCGGCTGCATGCATTTTGCCGCCGTATTTTGATACTTGCGCAGATAAGGAAATCCTTACGCAAGTAAGTCAGCGGTATGCAGTTATCACAATTAAAGAACCGTTCAGAGCACCGTTCTCATTAATTCCGAATGCATATAAGACGCTTATGCGATATATGGAAGTGAACGGATTTCAGCACAAGCAAACAAAAGAAGTCTTGTCTTGTTTTGAAAAAGTATATGAAAAAGACGGTGTCTCTTTTATGGATGTATATATTGCTGCAGAATCTTAGAGCGTGTATGCAACTCGGAAAAGCGACGGATATTTCGCTGAAAAGAAGGAACTCCAAAGAAAAAAGCGCACGAATACTTTCCGTATTCGGAGCATTTTTGACGCCGGAGGTACCCTCTTCACAAGGCCTTATTTATAAGGCCTTGAAATAGACTAGGCTTTGGAGTTTGCATACACACTCTAAGGTAGCGGCCAACAAAAATGTGTAGATAATGTGTAATGCGAGTTGGTCATTATGATTGCACTCTGTGAAGAAATTTAGATGCGATTATTTATATAATGGGAATCCGGTATAGAACATCGGCTTCCCATTACTTATTTTACATTGGTTATTTCGGAAACTCCTTAACACAGCGGAAAGTATTATTCCGTGGCTTTTATGTAATAAAGTATTGACATCAAAACTTTATTGCAATATATTAAACAGTGTTAAATATATAATCAATGTACAAAGAAGGTGTCTGCTATTAGTATTGCGGAACGAAAAGAACGGGAAAAAGCAGAAATGCGTGAAGATATTCTGAATGCCGCACGTGAAATCGTAAAAAACAGTGGCGTGGAAGGAATATCAATACGCAAGATTGCAGGCATGATTGAGTATTCCCCTGCCATCATCTATCACTATTTTAAAAACAAAGAGGAAATCATTGAAAAACTGATTGAAGAAAGCTACAGCAAAATATTGGAGGCTTTATCTTCACTCAAGTCCAGTAACAAAACTACCGAAGAAAAGCTGAGAGAAAGCAGCAAAAATTTCATCATGCTTGCCGTCCAAATGGGTGACGCCTATAAGAGCATGATGCTGAATGATTCACCGACTGTGCTCTCGCATACTTCCGTATTACAGCGGGGAGCCGCTTTTGAACGTCCGGCAATTGCCATGTTGTATGAAACCCTGCGGGAATTTCCGGACTTTTCCGACAAGGAATACACACAGGTGGAATTAACGGCACAAATTATTTGGTCTGCCGCTTTTGGGCTTGCTTTACGGCTAATTATTGAACATGTTGACGAAGCACAGCGGCAACGATTGATTGACCATACGGCGGATTTTGTTATATGCGCATTGAAAGGCATGGCTGAACAGAATCAGGAGGAGAATGAATGAAATATCGAAAAAGCGTCAGCGTACTTACGATTTTCATTGCAGTGCTGTCCCTGCTGGCAGGGGGGTTGGGCATTCTGTCGATGGGCGGCACGGGTACACATACTTTTTTATCCCTTCAAGGTGAAACTGTTCATCTCTATGGCAAGGGCATATATGTAAACGACTCGGTCGCGTCGGCATCGCAGGCCATCGCGCAGGATTGGGTTACGGTGTTCCTCGGGATCCCGCTTCTCTCACTGTCATGCTTTTTTGCGGGAAAGAGCTCACTGAGAGCAAGAATTCTGCTTGCCGGAACACTTACGTATTTCCTCTACACCTATATGTCATACACCTTTCTTTGCATGTATAATCCTCTGTTTCTGGTTTATGTAGCACTGATGTCCCTGAGTTTTTTTGCACTTGTTCTGCTCATGCTCTCTTTTGATTTGACAACGCTTAAAAATGCGTTCAGCGATGACCTTCCCATAAAAACAATTGGGTCCCTTATCTTTGTCTTTGCCTGTGTGATTGGGCTCATGTGGCTGGGCCGCATTATTCCGCCACTGTTAAATGGCAACTCTCCCTCCACACTGGAACATTACACAACACTCGTCATACAGGCAATGGATCTGGGATTTGTAATTCCGATTTCAATTTTATCAGCCATTTTGCTTATGCAAAGGAGACCGGTCGGGTTACTGCTTTCTTCCGTTATGTGCATGAAAGGCGCAACCATGCTGACCTCTCTTACTGCAATGGTGATCAGTCAAGCGCTTGCCGGGGTTGAAATGTCAACTGCTGAAATTGTGGTTTTCCCTGCTGCAAATATTCTGGTTTTTATTGGCGTGTTTGTTTTTATGAAAAAAATAAGGGAGCCCGCAAAGGCTGCTCACGCTTCGGAACTTTGATGGCAAAGGAGAGTAATTTTACTTGAAAAGCGTAATTATATATGCAACCCGCTATGGCAGCACCGCTGAAGTTGCTGGACTCATACAAAAAGAACTAGGTGGCGATTGTACACTCGTCAATGTCACGGCGAAAAATGTGCCGTCACTCGATACGTTTGACACCGTGATTCTTGGCGGATCTATTTACATGGGTAAGATTCAGAAAGAATTGGCGGCGTTCGCCGAGACTAATTTAAAACAGTTACTTTCAAAAAAGGTCGGCCTTTTTCTCTGTGCAGGAACACCCGAACAGAAAGAGCGAGAGAAGGAACTGCACGGAGCCTTTCCGTCGGAACTGCTTATCCACGCCGTTGCAAAAGATCTCCTTGGCTACGCTTTCGTGTTTGAAAAAATGCGCTTTTTCGACAGGCTAATTATGAAAAAAATCAAAGGAGACTCTGTTAGTACCGCCGAATATTTTAATGAGCGCATTTCGTCGTTTGCGAAAGTGCTCGCCGCAAAATAAAGCGTTTTTTCTTAATAGATGTGACTGGCACGGAACAAAAATGAAAAGGCTTGTTATTGCCTCGAAGTATCTGGAATGGGAAGCGCTGCTCTCAATCAATCAGATTTATAATGAAATGAACAGCAATACGTGCAACCCAAGTTAAACCTTATGTTGGGATGCATTCTGCCCCATTACCTACGGAGCCTAGAGCGTGCATGCAAACCGGAAAAACGACGGATATTTCGCTGAAAAGAAGGAACTCCAAAGAAAAAAGCGCACGAATACTTTTCCGTATTCGGAGCATTTTTGACGCCGGAGGTACCCTTTTCAGTAGAAATAGACTAGGCTTTGGAGTTTGCATACACGCTCTAGTAATTGCTTTAAAATTTCCTGCATTTTATTTATTTCAAGCAAATTACGATCACGGTAGCGATTTCTACGGTTAATAGTCTTGAACATCAAATTCTTTATCTTTATAGTAATATTTTCTGTCTTCCTCCGTAATTACCTTAATGACTTTACAGGGATTCCCCACAGCCACAACATTGTCGGGAATATCTTTTGTTACAACACTCCCTGAACCGATCACCACGTTATTGCCAATATGCACACCAGGATTTATGACAACATTTCCGCCCAGCCAAACATTATCTCCAATTATCACCTCGATTCCGTATTCGTAGCCGGAATTTCTTGATTCAGGATGGATTGGATGGCCAGCAGTGTAAATTGATACATTGGGAGCAATCTGGACATTTGACCCTATAATTACCTTACCTACATCCAAAATAGTTAAATTGTAATTGGCGAAAAAGTTTTCGCCCACTTCAATATTTTTACCATAATCACAATGAAACGGTGCTTCAACACAGACGTTCTCTCCCGTTTTCCCGAGTATATTCTTTAATAAGGCATCTATCTTTTCAGTTTCATCCGGTCGGAGTAAATTGTAGTCGTGTATTTTTATCTTATTGTTTCTCCTTTCTTCACTCAATCCGTCCAACCACGCTTTATAGGGAAGACCGGCCAGCATTCTTTCTTTCTGATTCATCTTCTGTACCTCTTTCATATATTTTGAGATTCTGAATTTGGTTCTCTGTATTTAATTACTGTCAAAGCAAAAACGAAGACACCCAAAATTGAGGCGGAAGCCAAACCAAAGGCAGAATTCACCATTAGTATTATGCCATAATGCTTTGCCATTTAGCAAGCAGGATAAGTGTATTGGCACTTGCCCCCCTGTTGAAGGTCGCACGCCCCAAACGACAAAAACAGACTGACGATATGTCAGCCTGCCTTTCTTTGTAATGCGGCGTCAATGTGTTCAAATATAGATATTGAATTTTCCCATGCTTTTCTGGCATAATGCAACCAAGAGGACCAATATTTTATTTGTAGTGAACCGCTAAACTTTTGATTTAATTAGAATCTGCCATCCTGTCCGATCATTTACTTTTTAGATACGGCCGGCGGTAAAGATCTGCCTTTTTAAGCCCATTACTCTTCACTTGCTGCTTCCACCCCATGCTGCCCATAAAAAGATAGAGTCTGCGCGGAAAGCTCGGCTTAATCAAAACATTTGGAAGTATCTGCGAAGTTTCGCCGCAAATATCATCGGCTATTGTCCGAATGGCTGCATCCAGTTTTTCATAAATTTTTTTCACCGGGCCAATCCCTTCGGCCGAGGAAATCATTGGGCCACCGCCGATCAGCACACCAAAACGGAACTGCGCACCGATATGACGGCTGAAACAGCCAATCACACGGATGGCCTCCATATTTATCTCAGGCTCGGGGAATCCGCAGTTTACAATAGCGTAAACCTTTGCAGACTTTTTTTGCCCGCCATGCTCCCGGTAATACTTTTCATAATTCTCAAGAAAGCGCATTAAAACCCCCGGCAGACAGAAAAAATAAAGCGGAAACGAAAAGACAATAGCGTCGGCATCAAGTAATGCCGCATAATCCGCTTCCGGTCCGCTTTTCAGACTTTTTCGAACATTGATAAATTGTTTTTCATATTCGCCATCTTTCAATATCGCTTCCACATGCGTGAGGAACCCCGACGAGGCGGTTTTTTCTTCCGGCCTGGGGCTGCCGCTGATCAGTATAACTTTTTTCAAAGTGCCAGTGCCTCCCTTCCCTTTCGGATGCCATCGGCTATATCCAACACATTGAACAGGCTTCGGATTTTTTCCGTATCGGCCTTATCCTGATAGATCTCGACACCGATACCGTACCGGTGCTTTGCCGTGATATCCCGAAAGAGCTGTGCCTCTTCCGGGTCAAGCCCTTCACCATAACCTATGATGAACAGTGCGGGGTACTTCTCATATCGCGGCGGGTGCATCGTGGAGCCGTCCGGCCTACGGTAAAAGAAAGGAAGCATGTTAGGCAGCGTGCGGTCTAACGCGTTCTTGATATTTGCGCTGAACTGACCGAAGATAACCGGACTGAGAAAAACGACCGCGTCACTGTTCATGTAGCTCCGGTCAAGCTCCTGCATTTCGTCCTTTATCATGCATTCGCCCGGTTGTTTGATCCAGCAGCCGAAGCAGCCGATACAAGGATGAAGCTCTGGGCCCAGTTCCCAGGTTTGCGTCTCGAACCCTCTGTCCGCAAACAGCTCTGTGATAAGGCCGTTAAGCGTCTCATACAAGCCGGTCTTATAGTCTCCATCTGTTAGAATCAATGCGTTCATATCAATCACTCCTTTAAATGTTACCAATGTCAACATCGTGATAATAGCACAATAAGTTGCCATTGTCAACATTGATGTGGTATACTATTTCACAGGAGGGTGAGTTTATTGAACGAAGGAAACTATCATCATGAAAATCTAAGGGAAGAACTGATTGAAAACGGCCTGAAAATATTGGATGCCGATGGTTATGACGGTTTTTCGCTGCGCAAAGTTGCTAAGGCCTGTGGGGTGAGCCATACAGCACCCTACCGGCATTTCAAAGATAAGGATGATCTGATCGCAGCTATAGCCGCCAAGGTGCTCCATCAGTTCAACGAAAGTCTCAGGGTTGCCATTGCGCAGTACCCGGGCGACATACGCGGGCAGGTGAATGAGATGGGTTGTGCCTACGTCCAGTTTTTTGTGGAGAACCCCGCGTACCTGCGCCTGGTGTTTTTAAGCGATATTGGTAAGCAAGTCAATGAAAAGCTCGTGAACAACGGCGTGATACTGGAAAATCCGGAGAATACCTTTTACGAAGTCATTAATCGTTACGCGGATGAAGGCAGAGCCGCAGAACCCACGGATGCGATGGAAAGAAAAGCGCTTGCTCTGGGCGCCTGGGGGTTAGTGCATGGCATCACAGTTCTGCTGGTAAAGGGGGATTTTTCCTATGATGGAGATCCCATGGAGCTTGTCCGGAAAATTATATGGAAACATGTAGGGCTTGGCCGAAAGCCCTCGGTAAACGATGTTTAAGTCGCAGCAATTCGAAGCCGCGAAAATACTGGACTGAGCGGCTTCAGAATTGCTTTAATCAGCGGTTACCTAGAGCGTGTATACAAAATCGTGGTCCTTACATTTGTAAAAAGTCCAATCCATGTGCTGAATTTTATGTTGGCACATGGATTTTTTTGTTTTATAATTAATATAAGCAAGTGAAATTCCTGAACACGATCAAAAATGAAAGAAAACCGGGTACTAATATGGACAAGCAACTGTTTCACCAGACCTGTGAAAAAATAGTGAATACGGGGTCAAAGGTCAACGGGATCGGTACCCTTGGAGAAAAGACCCTTCATGCAGTACTGAAGAATTATTTTGATCCTGCTGAGGATCATCATGAAATAAGAGTCGGCAGCTTTATTGCAGATATTGCGGGAGACACGGGCATCATTGAAATACAAACCCGCCAATTCAATAGATTAAGAAATAAGCTTGATTCCTTCCTTCCGTTAACGGACGTAACTGTTGTATATCCGATTGCTTCCACAAAATGGCTTGTCTGGCTGGATGAAGAAACCGGTGAAACGACCAAAAGGCGAAAATCCCCCAAAAAGGGAAAAGCCTGCGATATCCTTACTGAGCTGTATAAAATCAAAGCTTATCTGAAAAATCCGCGGTTAAAGTTCTGTATCGTACTGCTCGATATTGTGGAATATCGGCTGTTAAACGGCTGGAGCGAGGATAAAAAGAAAGGCTCTGTGCGATACGACCGCATCCCAAGCGATATTGTCGATGAAATTTACATCAATAGCCCAAACGATTACGAAAAGCTGATACCTGAGAAGCTTGAAAAGCAATTCACCTCAAGAGAATTTATGAAGTCGTCCGGTCTATCCCTGTCAGCCTCACAAACCGCGCTCAATGTGCTGAATTCAGTAGGAACCGTTACCCGAATCGGCAAAAGGGGAAACCGGTATATCTATGAAAGAGCGCCGGTTCCCGACGACAGCAGAGCTGAAAACTCCTGAATTGATTGCTTGCAAAAATTATACAATGGAAATAAACCCGAATAAATAATAAGTTGGATAAAAGATGGAGAACAAAGTGAAGCTGCCCGTTCGGCAGTTGGTTGAATTTATTTTACGCTCCGGCGACATAGACAGCAGGTATGTGGAAAAAGACAGAATGTACGAAGGAGCGAAGGCACACCGCCTGATTCAGAAAGAGAACACCAAGCATTATGAGGACTATCAAAGCGAGGTCACACTGTCGGCGGTAATAGAGCACGCGGATATCAGCTACACACTGGAAGGACGCGCGGACGGGATATTCCGGGAGCAGGACAAAATATTCATCGATGAAATTAAAACGACGGTTCAGCCGATTGATTCCATTCATGAGGACTTCAATGATGCGCATTGGGCACAGGCCAAATGCTACGCATATATTTACGCTCTTCAGAACAATCTGGCCGCAATCTCCGTTCAGCTGACTTATTATAATCTGGATACGCAGGAAATGAAACGTTTCTCGAAATCCTATGAATTCAGCGAGCTGCGTGATTTTTTGACGGATCTGATTCAAAAATACAGCCAGTGGGCACGGTTTGCGCTGGACTGGCAAGCGCAGCGCGATGAAAGCATTCGGAAGCTGGAATTTCCGTTTCCCGCATACCGCAGCGGGCAAAGAAGGCTTGCGGTTGGCACTTACAGAACGATAAGCCGGGGCGGGAAGCTCTTTGTTCAGGCTCCGACCGGAATCGGCAAGACGATCTCCACCCTCTTCCCCACTGTCAAATCCATGGGTGAAGGCAAGACCTCAAAAATTTTTTATCTGACCGCCAAAACGATTACAAGACAAGTTGCGGAAGAAGCGTTGGAGAAAATGGTTTCCGGCGGTTTAAGGTTGAAAATCCTGACGCTGACGGCAAAAGAAAAAATTTGCTTCTGCGAAAAGCCGATCTGCAATCCGGAGTATTGTGAATACGCAAAGGGACATTACGACCGAATCAATGACGCCATCCTCGAAGCGCTGAAAAGCTGCGATACCTTTACAAGGGGAAGCATTGAGGAACTGGCCGAAAAAAACAAGGTCTGTCCGTTTGAGCTGGCGCTCGATATTTCGCTTTGGGTCGACTGTGTGATCTGTGATTACAATTATGTTTTTGACCCCCGGGCGTACTTGCGCCGCTTTTTTGCGGAAACCAGCGGCGACTATGTTTTTCTGATTGACGAATCCCACAATCTTGTTGACCGGTCAAGAGAGATGTTTTCATCAGAGCTTTTGAAATCCCAGTTTTACAAAGTTAAAAAGGATTATAAAGGCAGGAATAAGGCACTTGACAAAGTGCTTAATAAAATCAACAAATTCATGCTGGAATTGCGGAAGAGCTGTGGCGAGCAGGGGCATCTTGTCAGTTCCGACATGCCGAAAGAATTTCTGAATCTTCTCACAAAATATATCTCCGTCTGCGAGTCCATGCTGAAAGAACATCGCGAGCTGGGCGAGGACAATGATTTTCTTCAGTTGT
This sequence comes from Bacillota bacterium, assembly GCA_023416955.1. Lineage (GTDB taxonomy): Bacteria > Bacillota > Clostridia > Oscillospirales > Acutalibacteraceae > Caproiciproducens. Next base: position 39,588 of record JAEZGM010000034.1, read on the forward strand.
ATTTTTCAGTCCTCAACTTTATCTTAATTTCGGACTTTTACGACAAACGGTATGTAACACTGACGGATACCTACCAAAATGATGTTGCGGTGAAACTGTTCTGCATCGACCCTTCCTATCTGCTCAGTGAAGCGCTGAAGCGCGGAGGCTCCGCCGTGCTGTTTTCGGCGACGCTGACCCCCTTGGAGTACTTCCGGGAAATTCTTGGCGGAGCAGACGATGACTGGATGCTGACGCTTGACTCTCCTTTTGACAGCCGCAATCTGTGCCTGATGGTCGCGGACAATGTATCGACAAAGTACAAGGACAGGGACAAAAGCTGCGACAAAATCTCCGAATTAATTCATACGGTTGTCACCGGAAAAACCGGGAACTATATTGTTTATTTTCCGTCCTATCAATACATGCACAAGGTGTTTCAAACATTTCAGACCCTTCACCCGGAAATTAACGCCGTGGAGCAGCAGCCCGCTATGACGGAAGAAATGCGGGAGGATTTTATTGCTTCTTTTCAGGAAGATCCGCAGCAAGCCCTTGTCGCTTTCTGCGTCCTCGGCGGAATATTTTCTGAAGGTATTGACCTGAAAGGCAGCCGGCTGATCGGGACGGTAATCGTCAGCGTCGGCTTACCGCAATTGAGCGTACAGCAGGACTTAATCAAAGACTACTTTCATGAAAAAAACGGTATGGGCTACGAATACGCCTATATGTACCCCGGAATGAATAAGGTTCTGCAGGCTGCCGGCAGGGTGATTCGCTCCGAAAATGACAAAGGGGTCGTCCTTTTAATTGATGAACGGTTCGGCCATACCGACTATAAAAATATCTTCCCGAAACACTGGAGCCACTGCATACCCGTGCGGGACAGCAAAAAAATTGAAAGTATTTTAAATGATTTTTGGAATGAAGCGGATTACCATCCGTATGAACATTGACGGTAAGGCCCAAGCTCCTATGTCTGCACTGGGAATCAACCCGCAATAAGCAGCTCCGCTAGTAAAAGCCATGTAAAAAAATGTGCTCTGATCCGGCTTAAAAACCGTTTCAGGGCACATTCTTATCTTCAATTTGCGGCATTTCAATCAGTAAGACGGATTTCTATATCTGTTTTATGGATTTACTTTCCGGATTCGATTCTCCCGGCTACTTCCTCCGGCGTTAATCCGTCGGCATTAATAACAGGCGCATCGGTTTGCGTGTCGTTGACACCAAGAAAATTAGAATTTTGCCCGGTCACAACAATGGCATCAAATCCCTGCAAATTTGCGGAGGACTGTTCATTGAAATCGATGCATTCCACATTATAGCCTTTGCCGGATAAATAATTTTTTACCGGGCTAAGATCCTGTTCAACTGCGATTTTGCCTTTCATAATATCACCTCATTCTATTATTTACCCGTAACCCGAATCTATCCACAGAACGGGAAAATCGCGGTGATATAGTCAGCTAACTTGAAAACAGAACCCATCTCCATTTTCCTGGATGTTTTCTAAAGCGAACTGACTATAAGAGAAGGGCACTGCCGTTTAGGAAAGCTCGAACTGTCCGGTATAAAGCTGGTAATAGCGGCCTTTTTCCTCAACCAACTCCTCATGGCTGCCGCGTTCAAGGATTTCTCCGCGCTCCAGCACAATAATGGCTTTTGCGTTGCGTACGGTAGAAAGGCGATGAGCAATGACGAATACCGTTCGGTTTTCCATCAGGCGGTCCATACCCTTTTCGATCAGCTTTTCCGTGTGGGTATCTACCGAGCTGGTCGCTTCGTCCAGAATCAGCACCGGGGGATCCATAACCGCCGCGCGCGCAATTGCAATCAGTTGGCGCTGGCCCTGACTGAGGTTGCCGCCGTCCCCGGTGAGAACGGTGTCATAACCCTTCGGCAGGCGGCGGATAAAGGAATCGGCGCCCGCAAGCTTTGCCGCGGCGGTAACCTGTTCCATATCCGCTTCTTCATTTCCGTAGCGGATATTGTCGGCGATGGTTCCCGTAAACAGATGCGTATCCTGCAGAACCACCGAAAGTGAGCGCCGCAAGTCTTCTTTTTTAATATCACGCACATCGATTCCGTCATAGGTGATGCTTCCGCTGTCAACATCGTAAAAACGGTTAATCAAGTTTGCGATGGTTGTTTTGCCCGCGCCGGTGGAACCAACGAAAGCGATTTTCTGCCCCGGCTTTGCGTACAGGTTAATCTGTCTTAAAATCGGATGCCCGGGCTGATAGCCGAAAGTCACATCGTGGAAGCGAACATCTCCGCGCAGCGGAATCAGTTCTGTTGAGCCGTCCTTTGTCATACGGTGCCAAGCCCATTGGCCGGTGCGTTCACTGCTCCGGCGCAGTGTGCCGTCCGGCGCAAGCGCCGCGTGCACCAGTGTCACGCTGCCCGCATCAACCTCTTCCGGCTCCTCCATGACCTCAAAAATGCGTTCTGCTCCGGAAAGAGCAGCCATCAGCAAATTCATCTGCTGTGAGAACTGGTTTACCGGCATGGCGGTCTGACGCACATAGACAAGGTAAGAAGCAAGCGTACCCAATCCGATTTGCCCGGAAATCGCGAAAAAAGCACCGATACAGGCGGACAGAGCGTAATTTACATAGGAAATACTCACAACGACGGGAACCAACAAACCGGAGTAAGTTACAGCCCCCGTGGCGGCTTTCTGCAGGCGCTCATTGCGTACCTGAAACGCTTCAAAATCCTTGTCTTCATGATTGAAAATCTGGACAACCTTCTGCCCCTGAACCATTTCCTCGACGAAACCGTTCAGTTCGCCCATACTCTGCTGCTGATGGGAAAAATATGTGTGGCTCTTCTTGCCGCTGTAGCGCAGGAAAAGGAACATACAGAAAAAGGAAGCCAGAACAATCACCGACAGCTGAAAATCCAATACAATCAGCACGGTAAATGTACCGATGATCACGATGAAATTCTGAATGATGACCGTAAAGCTGTTATTCAGCGCTTCGGAAATCGTATCAATATCATTGGTAAAGCGGCTCATTACTTCACCGTGTGTGCGTGTGTCGAAATAACGAAGGGGCAGTTTTTGTACTTTTTTGAACAAATCGTCCCTGATTTCCTGAATAATCTGCTGGGCAACGCGCACCATCAGCTGGGAATAGCCGTAGGAGCCCACTACGCCGAGCAAGTAGACAGCCGCCATAAAAATCAGCATACGAATCAGCCCCGAAATATTTCCCGGAAGAATATAGTCGTCGATAATCGGTTTCAACAGGTATGTTCCGTACACGTTGGCAAGCGCGCTGACCGCGGCCAGCAGCGCAACAACAAGAAGGGCACCCAAATGCTTCTTCAGGTAACTGCCAAGCATCTTCACTGTTTTACGCACATTCTTCGGCTTCTGATATGACCTGATTGCTGCCATTACACCGTTGCCCCTTTCTTTTGAAATTCGTAAATATCCTGATAAATCGGATTGTGCGCCAGCAGCTGCTCGTGCGTTCCGATTTCGTTAATTTTTCCATCTTCCAGTACAACAATGCTGTCCGCATTTTCTATGGCGCTGATGCGCTGAGTAATGATAATTTTTGTGGTATCGCTCAGGTTCTCTGCCAGGCGCTGCCGTATTCTTCCTTCGGTCGCGGTGTCGACCGCACTGGTGGAGTCGTCGAATATCAATACGCGCGGGTGCTTCAGCAGCGCGCGTGCAATGCACAAACGCTGTTTTTGCCCGCCTGAAACATTTACGCCGCCTTGCCCAAGGTCGGTTTCGTAACCGCCCGGCAGCCTGCTGAGTACTTCGTCGGCACAGGCAATCCGGCACGCCCAGTCCAAATCCTCCTGTGTGGCGTTTTCATTGCCCCATTTCAGGTTTTCACGGACGGTACCGGAAAACAGGGTGTTATTTTGCAGAACCATGCCTACCGCGTCGCGCAGGTGATTCACCGGGTACTCCCTGACGTCACAGCCGTCAATTTTCAGGCTTCCCTCACTCACATCGTACAGACGGGGAATCAGCTGCACAAGGGATGTTTTCGCCGAGCCCGTCCCGCCCAGAATCCCGACTGTCTGCCCTGCCTGAATATGCAAATTAATGTCTGACAGCACATATTCCTGCGCTGTTTCCTGATATTTGAAAGAAACGTGCTGAAATTCAATTTCCCCGCGCTGCACCGTACGCTCCGGCAGGCCGCCGTCCACAATACCCGCAGGCTCATCCAGAACTTCAAATACCCGTTCTACCGAGGTAATGGAACGGCTCAGCATCAGAAATACGTTGGAAATCATCATCAGTGAATTCAGGATTTGCAGAACATAACTGAGAAACCCGGTCAGCTGGCCGACCTGCATTCCGTCGGTGTGAATAAAGTTGCCGCCGAACCAAAGGATGGAGATAATCGTAGCATACATAACCAGCTGAAAATACGGCATATTTAATGCGGCGTAATGGAAAGCACACTCGGAAGACGAACGAAACTCCTGATTGACTTCCCCGAACTTTCGGCTCTCGCTGTCGCCCTTGACATAGGATTTGACGGTACGGATCGCCGTCAAATTTTCCTGTACCGTGGAGTTCACACGGTCAAGCACCTTCTGCATCCTGCCGTAAATCGGGCCCAATTTTCGGATAATCAAAAACAATCCGATTGCAAGAATCGGAGCGGCAATGAGGAATACGACCGCCAGCTTCGGACTGAGCGCAATGGACATCACCAACGCCATGACCAGCATCACCGGGCCGCGCACCAGCGGGCGGATTCCGTTGCAGACCGCGTTCTGCAAAATCGTAACATCACTGGTTAAGCGGGTAATCAGCGACGGCGTGCTGAAATGATCTAAATTGGAGAAAGAAAAGCCCTGTACCTTTCGGAATTCCGCCTTGCGCAGCTCCGCGCCAAAGCCCTGACCGGCGCGGGCAGCGAGACGCGCATACAGCATTCCAAGCAGAAGGGAAAGCACAGCGCACACAATCATCAGAAAGCTTCGATGAAAAATATAGGAACGGTCACGGTTAGCTACACCCACATCCACAATTCCCGCCATAATCAGCGGAATAATCAGCTCGAACCCGCACTCCAGAATCACACAGATTGAGCTAGCAATCAAATCCTTTTTGTATTGATCGAAATAAACATAAAGACGCTTAAACACAAAGTTCCCTCCAGGTGACAGATCGCTGGAAATACAATCATTCCATTGCTTTCCCTGTTAAATTTTGATACATACGGCAAAGAAAATCGATGAACTGCTCCCGCTCCTCCGGTGTAAATCCCTGCAGGGATTGCTCCTCAATATCCTCGCAAATCCGTGTCCACTCCGCCAGTGCAGCCCCGCCCTTTTCCGTAATGGAAACGGATTCGGCACGCCGGCGTTCCGCCGATTCGGCGCGTACAATCAATTCATCCTGTTCCATATTATTTAGAAGGCGGGAAACTGTGGCAGGCTCAATATCGAGCGCCTGCGCAATATCCTTTTGCATGCAGCGATCATAAAGCGCCAAGTGCCGCAGAACTTTCGGCTGCCCCGGCGAAAGGCCGATTTTCGCCATACCGGGACGTATTTTATTTTTCTGAGCGTGAAAAGCTTTGTATATCGCCATATGAAGATGAAGGCCCATCATGGCATCTCCTTTTATATTAGCATGCTAACGATTAGCATATTAATAGTTAGTAAGCTAATATTAGTCCCGAAGATCCGCACTGTCAAGGGGTTCTTCCTGTTTCAAAACGATTTAAAGCGTGGGGGAACCGGTTTTCAGCAATTAATTTCTCCGACAACAGCAAAACTCCTTCCGATCAACTAAGCTGCGTTATGCCGCAGCAAGATTGATTAGAAGGAGCTTTTTTGCTGTATAAATATTTAGACCTTACACGCGTCGGAGTTCACTCCGATACCCATGAAAAAATATAATGCAACTGTTTCGGTACATTGGAAATCGGTTCAGGAAGTATTTGAAAGCTGCCACTCATATCCCGTTCCATGGCCGCCAGATGAAAATGACAGGCCGCAATGCCGATGTCCACCCTTTGAATATCAAAAGCCATAGAGCGCGTGTAGGCCTCTGACTTTTCTTCATAAAAGTGGCAGTTATTCCCGTCTAAAACAACTCTCCACGGCTGCTTATTGGAAGCTGACGGCGCGAGCCGCAGCATTTCAAGCGGAAACGCGAAGGCACCCGCATCTGCCTCGGTCAGCGGAGCTGAAAAGTCTTTCTTATAAAAAAGTTTGCTCCACGGCTTTCGGTGGTCCGCCCCAACGCTCTTTCGCATGAGGGACTCCGTAAACCTTTTTTTGGCCGCCGGGTAACCCAGCGGAGAGATTGCGGGAAACAACTCATTTTTTTGAACGGACATCGCCTCTGCAAATGCGCTGCGGTTAAATGTTCCCCCCAGCCAGCAGGTACCGAGCCCGAGCGAAGCAGCGTATAAAATCAGTTTTTCAAACTCGTATCCCAGCGCTTCAAGGGAAAGCCCTTCATTTACAACCGTAGCGCCGATAAAATCGCTTGCGCCCTTAATGACGCCGTAGGTGCCGAGCTTTTCCCCATTGGCGGCTATATTGGACTCCAGCAGTCTGAATTTCACTTCAGCAGAAAAAGGATTGGACGATGTTTGCATGTAAGCCCGCAATTTGTCTTTCATATCGGGGGAAAGGGGCGTTCCGTCATAGGTTCTTACGCTGTAACGCGCTTTTACGGCTGGTTCAACGAAAAAATCCAATTTCATACGCGATTAAGCCCCCTATACCAGCTTTTGATAAAGGTTCGTTTCACCCGGTTTTTCCGACAGGGTTGCAAACTGCGGTACAATTTCTTTAAAATGCGCCGCTGCCATGTGCTGTTTCAAAAGGTCCATACTTTCCCACTCTTCAATGATGGTCAGAACCTGAGGATCGGACGAATCCTGAAAAAGCTCGTAATGGATACATCCGGCATCGTTTTGCACCGTAGCCTTTACAAGCTTTTCCGCCAAAGAGATAAAATCCTCTACTTTGTCTTTTTGAACATAATTTTTTGCAACTACTTTAACCATTGATTTTTTCCCTCTCTTTACCATTTTTCATAATGAACTTTTTTCTCGTTATAGCGGTCGATAAATTCATTTTTCTGCCCGTCCGGATAACCGACGGAAATCAGTGCAAACGGCTTGATCGCTTCCGGAAGATGATACAGATTGCGCACATTTTCCATAACAGAATCCGCAGTCGCTACACCGAACCACACGGCACCCAAGCCCAGACTGGCGGCTTCCAGCAAAATATTCTGCGCAGCGGCGCCCATATCCTGCTGCCATGCCGTCGGAATTTTTAACTCATCGCCATTTGCCAGAAGGACAAAGGTTACTGCCGAACTTGCGACAGGCTTTGCGTAAGGGGAAACCGCAGAAAGCGATTTCAGGTTCTCCTTATCCTGTACGACAATGAGCTCCCACTCCTGCTGATTTGCAGCGGAAGGAGCCTGCATAGCGGCGCGGAGAAGGCGGTCGACCTTTTCCTTTTCAACGGTTTTTTCCTCATATTTGCGGATGCTTCTGCGAGTGAAAATTTCATCCATTAATAGGACACCTCCGAAATGATTTTATATATTTAAGATAGGTCTTGCTTATCCCTTATCTTCCAAATTGGCGATCAATTTATTCACAGTCGCAATAAATTCTTCCTTTTCCTGAGGAGCCAGAATGTCGGAATAGCTTTGACGGACGCTGCCCCAGGCCTTCAAAATGTCCGACTGCAAAAGCTTCCCCTCCTCTGTAGCAAAAATATAAGCATTCTTGCCGTCGGCTTTTCGGCTTACAAGACCCATTCTGTTCAGCTTATCTACAAAACGGGTAATCGTGGACGGCGTCATATGAAGCCGCTCCCCTATTTCCTTCTGCTGAATTCCGTCATTGTTATTCACCAAATAGAGCAGGAACGCATGGCTGGGGGACAAACCGGTTATCCGAAACTTCTCTTCCGCGAATTTACTCATCACACGTGCCAATTTACACGAAGAAAAAAACAGGCAGCTATTCAATTGACAATCGTCGTTTTTCTTATCGTCCATTGCTTTATTCTCCTTTGTTTGTACATACAAGTATAGTTGAGCTTTTGTATTATGTCAATCCTAATTTATAAAAGACAAAAATTATTTTTATAAATTGCATACAATTCTCTTGACAAACACTTTATTTGAAACTATAATGGTTACAAATAGAAACGAGGCTGAACAATGTATTCGACAAAGCTTTCGGTCAGCATCCATATTTTATGTGTAATCGCGTTGAATTCCGATTCACCCATCACATCAGACTATATTGCAAGCAGCATTCAAACGAACCCCGCATTGGTTCGGAGGTTGATGAGCCGGTTGAAAAAGGCAAACCTGATCCATACACAAACAAAGCTGGGCGCAACCGGTTTGGCAAAGCCAACTGCTGAAATCTCTTTACTGGATGTATTTCAGGCTGTGGAACCGGAACAGCGTATTTTTGATATTCACACCAACACAAATATGAAGTGCCCTGTGGGGGCCAATATTGAAAGGGTATTGACTCAGTTTTACCAGGGTGTGCAGACCGATTTTGAAAAACAGCTGAACAGCATTCACCTTTCCGATATTTTAAATTCATTATGAGAAAGCAGGATAATATTATGAAAATAGCAATTATCGGCGCAACCGGCATGGCCGGTCAGGCCATTTACAAGGAAGCCGTTTCCCGCGGTCACGAAGTTACCGGAATCGTCCGCGACAAAGTGAAAGCAAAAGAGGTTCTGGGCGAAAATGCGAGCATTGTAGCAACGGACGTATTCAATCTTCAAAAGAGCGATCTTTCCGGATTCGACGTTGTTGTAAACGCATTCAGCGCAGTTCCCGACAAGGCATATTTACACGTTGACCTCGCCGCAAAGCTTGTGGCTTTGTTCAGGGAAATGGAGTCGCCACGCTTATTCTTTATTCTTGGCGCAGGCAGCCTGCTCGATCAGAACGAGAGGCTGTTTGTTGAGACAATCAAAACGCTTCCCGGTTCGGACGCCTGGGTTTCAATCCCCGTGAATCAGTATAAGGAACTGCAGTTCCTTCGCAATGTGAGCAATGTGAACTGGGTGGGGGTCTCCCCTTCTGCAACTTTTGCCGCGGGCGAAAAACATACGCCGGTTCTTGGCAAAGACCACCTTCTGACTGCGGCGGATGGAGAGTCCCATACCACCAGCGGAACAATGGCAGTCGCGATTCTAAATGAAATAGAAAATCCTTCGGTCTTCAAAGACCGCTTCACCGTTTCGGATTAAATAAGTAAACTATGTTAAAAATATTATAAATGAAATTTAGGAGTTGATTTATTATGAGTAAAAAAGTAATCGGAGTTTTTGTAGGCAGTCTGCGTAGGGAATCTTACAGCCAGTCAATCGCAAATTTTGTGGCTTCACAGGCCCCCGCAGATTTTGAATTCCGCACGATTCCGCTCGGAGATCTTGCCTTATACAATCAGGATTTGGATGACGACGGAAACCCGCCCGCAGAATGGGTGAAATTCCGTGAAGAAGTAAAGGGGCTGGACGGTTTCCTTTTCGTTACACCGGAATATAACCGTTCTGTACCCGCTGTACTAAAGAATGCGCTTGATGTCGGTTCAAGGCCGTACGGAGCAAGTGTTTGGGACGGAAAAGCCGGCGGCGTCATTAGCGTTTCCCCGGGTGGAATCGGTGCTTTCGGCGCGAACCATCACCTTCGCCAGTCCCTGGTTTTCCTGAATGTGCTTACACTTCAGCAGCCGGAAGCCTATGTCGGGCATGTGGGTTCCTCTCTGGACGGGAATGGGAATGTTGTTGACGAAAGCATGAAGTCATTTCTGAAAAATTATACCGATGCTTTTGTAAAATGGGTTCATACAATTTCCGGTAACTGATAGTCGAAACCGGTTTATTCACAATAACAGGCAAAAGTAAAGTACCCCCTGCCGGCCAATGACCGTGCAGGGGGTACTTTACTTTTGCCTGGGTTGAGCGTGTCTGCAAAAAATTGCAGACACGCTTTAAGTAACCGCTGATTACAGTCAGTTAATTTGAAACCAGAACCAATCTACATTTTCTTGGATGTTTTCTAAGGTGAACTGACTATAAACAATTCTGAAGCCACTCAGTCCAGTATTTTAGCAGCTTCGAATTACCGCGACTGAATCATCAGTCATTTAAAGAGAATGATGTGTACCGTCGCAGAAAGGCGGGTTTTTCGTATGCTTGCATCCGCACAAATGCACCGTCTCCGTCTTTTCGGCAGTAAAAGCTACAGGAGTAAATGAAGTTCCCTTGTGTGACCCGTCACAGAACGGCTGACTTGCGCTTCTGCCGCAAGCACACCAGTAATATGTTTCGCCTTCCTTTACATCAACAGCATAAGGAGCTTTCTGAGCAATTTTTGGCTCTTCCACAGTGATCAGACCTTTCATAAAAATTAGTAGTATTTTACATCTAATTTTTAGAATTATCAAGCTTTTCCATTTGTTATTTTTTATACAGGCTGAAGGCAGCAAAAGCGGCAAGCAGAAATTCAAACCAGACAAGCCGTTTCTGCATTTTGGTTTGTCAAGAATCAGGACTATGCCATATTTATTTTCGACAAGGGATATTCGCCTGTAATGGGATTTCGGTTACGATATTCGGCACAAACGGCACAATTTTCGGAATATAGAACAGCATAGCTTTTTCTGACTTTAAATTGAGTCTGATTGTCTGCTCTTTGTTCCCATTTTCTGATCACATCTCTCAGTACGGGGTCCTTTCTGTACAAAACCGGGGGCAATCTTCCCGAAGAATTGGTTGCAAGCCGGTCGCAGACCATTTTATCGCGCAGGACAGCTTTGTCAATCCCAGTTTGGCAGCTGAAATAATCAAAAACGAGCGCACTGTAATCATCAAGTGAAATACCCGCCGTATCTTTCCCGGCTGTAAATTCGCCAAATCGATCAAACAGGTCAAATGGCTCGCCCTCGCTCTGCTGCAAAACGTACTCCAGCGTTCGCCGAAAACGCCCGCTGTTGTGTAAGCGCTCCACCGCGTCCTCCATCCTGTGCAGCCGCTGCAGTTCCTCTTCGGTCAGCCATGGCGTATCAGTCACTTCGTATGGGGGCTGACACGAAAATCGGCAGGGATATATTTCCGGCTCTTCGCGCATGGGCGCTCCGTGCAGCAGCTTTAAAAATCCCAGCTGCAGCATATTGGAATTCAGAGAATACGCCGTATTGAAGCTTTCCGCAAAGCTGTCCCAGCCTTCATGGGGCAAACCGGCAATCAAATCGATATGGATATGCATATTTGCTCTTTCGGTAAGACGCCGGATATTTTTCTTCAAGCGTTCCACGTCGGTTTTCCGGTTGATGGCGCTCAGCGTTTTGGGGTTAAAGCTCTGCATCCCTATTTCAAGCTGAATCGCACCAACCGGCGCCGCGGCGAGCAGTTCAATTGTTTCGTTATCCAGAATATCTCCCGCAATCTCAAAATGGAAGCAAACACCCTCGGGAATTTCTTTTTCGTAGTTTTGAATCACAAAGCGAAAGAGCTCAATCGCCCTTTTTCGGTTGGCATTAAAGGTTCGGTCAACCAGTTTCACCGTTTGCGTTCCGCTGTTCGCAAGCAGAAGAAGCTCCCGCTTCGCACGTTCCAGATCAAAAAAACGCGCGCTTCCGCACCGCCCGGAAAGGCAAAACGCACAGGAATACGGGCAGCCGCGGCTCGTTTCCAAATAAGCAATGCGCCCCTTCAGGGCATGAAGGTATTTTTCCGTATAGGGACTGGGCGGGTCGTTCTGCGGCGTATTGGGTTCCGCGACAACCATTCTGCCGCCTTCCCGGTAACACAGACCGGGTATGCCGTAAACATTCCCGCCGGATTGGAGCGCGTGAAGCAGCAGCGCAAAGGGTCTCTCCCCTTCGCCGGAAATCACATACTGCACAAACGGATTTTCTTCCAGTACTTCTTCCGCGTTATAGCTAATTTCCGGGCCGCCCAAAATCACAATACAGTCCGGCAGCGCTTCCTTCACAAGCTGAATCAATTTTTTTGTCTGCGCAACATTCCAGATATAACAGCAAAATCCTACCGCATGCGGCTTTCGCTCAATAATGCGCTGTGCGACAGCTTCCACTTTTTCATTGATCGTCCCTTCAACTACCTGTGCGCCGACTTTGCTGCCGCCATACGTTTCCACCCCGGCAAGCAGGCACCATGGTGCGAGAGACGAGTGAATATACTTCGAATTTAATACGCAGATCACCGCATTCAATTTTTCGTGCATCAATATAACCCTTTTTCCCTTTTAAACAGATAACAGTATCATATCACAGCTTGTTTATCAATTAAGGCTCTTTTCGTAAACATGCTGTTCTTAGATAAACTTAAACGCTTACTATGCCAAGAATGATTTTAAATTTGTTTCGGTTCTTTTTTGTGACTTTCAAACCTTTCTTATAAAATTTGCGCCGACGCGACTGCGGCGGGAGGGGCTGCGCCCCGACAACAAATTTTCCAATGGCTCAAACCGTAGGTTTGAGACTATTATATCATATTTTCCGAACCATAAAAGGAAAATCCGGTGATTCCGCATACGCTCTGAATAATCTTCGCGATTGATTATCTGATTTTTGTGGTATAATAATTTTTGCAGTCCGTCGTGCGGCAGTTTTCCGATTCTTTCGGCCGCTGAAAACAAAGGGAATACCGTGATGTCTTGATTTGCCGCATCACGCACTGAAAATTTTATATCATGATCATCGTTAATAATGGATACTTGCATTATTCTTTAAAAATAAATGATATAATAGGTAAGTTAAAATAATATACAAATGAGGAAATAAGAACTAATGCAATTTAACGAAATGAATTTAATGCCTGAAATTTTACGTGCGATTGACGATATCGGCTTTACCGAAGCAACCGATATTCAATCCGGCGCAATCCCACTGCTTTTGGAGGGCCGCGACTTAATCGGCCGTTCCAGCACCGGAACCGGAAAGACCGCGGCTTTCGGCATTCCTGTTTTACAGGCAGTCGCCCAAAGCAACGGCGCACGCAGTCAGGTATTGATATTAAGCCCTACGCGCGAGCTTGCGATTCAGACCAGTGAAGAGTTTGGAAAATTTTCAAAATATCTGCAGAACATAAAGTCAGCGACAGTCTGCGGCGGGCAGTCAATGCCTGCGCAGATCCGACAGCTGCGCACGGCGCAGATTATTATCGGCACCCCCGGCCGTGTGATGGATCACTTGCGCCGCAGGACAATGTCCCTGGAAAATTTGGAAACAGTCATTCTGGACGAAGCGGACGAAATGTTGAACATGGGTTTTCTGGACGATATTCGAACGATTTTGAATCAGGCTCCCGAAGCAAGGCAGACCGTTTTGTTCAGCGCCACCATGCCCCCCGCCATTATGGAGATTACAAAGCAGTTTCAGACAAACCCCGAAATGATTGCGGTGGACAAGGGGCAAAAAACCGTAGAAGGAATTTCACAGTTTTATTACCGTGTAAAACAGCAGGATAAGACAGACGCACTCAAACTGCTGCTTGAATTTCATAAACCTAAGCGGGCAATGGTTTTCTGCAACACGAAAAAAATGGTGGACGAGCTTTGCGCTGAATTGAGCGACAGCGGATTTCTGGCTGTCGGCATTCATGGTGACCTGAAGCAGAATCAGCGCAATCAAGTCATGAGCGACTTCAAAAGCGGCCGTAGCAATGTCCTGATTGCAACCGACGTCGCCGCGCGCGGCATTGATGTAGAGGACATTGACGCTGTGTTCAACTTTGATATTCCACAGGAAAACGAATATTATATTCACCGTATCGGGCGCACGGGGCGCGCCGGAAAAACCGGCAGTTCCCACACTTTGGCGGCAAACCGTACGCAGGTTGAGCGAGTTCATATGCTGGAAAGATTCATGGGTACTAAGATCAAAGAAGCCTTCGTACCGAATGTTGAAGAAATTGAAAAGCGCCATCAAAAAAAGTTCATTGCCGGCGTTCGGAAGATGGTAGACGCCGACAACGGCAGCGAGTGGCTCCCGTTCATTAAAACGCTGGAGCAGGAGGGTTACTCCGCAAACAGAATTGCGGCGGCTCTGTGCGCTGTCGTCAGTGAAAAAGGTGTAAAGCCAAGTTCTTTAAAGAATATTTCCAAAGCAGAGCCGGCCCCCGCGGAAAAGAACACTGTCAGGCTCAGCCTGAATATCGGTTCCAACCAGAAGATTAAAGCCGATTTCATCATCGGCGCCATTGTGGAGGCAACTGGCCTGCCTGTCAGCGCTGTGCGCGATATCGACATTCACAGCGAGCATTCCGTCGTTGAAATGGAGCCTCATGACGCCGAACTGGTTCTGCACAAAATGAGTGAGTATAAAATAAAGCAGCGCAGCGTCCGCTTTACCCCGGTCAGCGAAAAAAAATCGGAGCACGGCTTCTCAAAGCAGGATAGAAATTACGCGAACGGTTACAAAAAAGGCGGCGGAAAAAACTACCGCGGCGGCAAATCCGGCTACCGGCCGTACAGTGGTAAAAAGAGATCAAAGTAAACATTTGCTTGTACAAAAGCATTTATCTTTTTATTATCTATCGCGTACTTTATAAAAGAATACTTCAAAATCAACCGTTCAAAATTTTTTGAACGGTTGATTTTTTATTTCAGGCGTCTGTAATTGTGATATGCGGAGCGCAAGATAAATCAAAACACCTATGTATTCCGGCATTCTTTCTTAAAATCAAAATGTGATATAAAAGGCATGAAAAATTATATCCAATAAAAAAATCTAATTATTAAGGTGAAATATATAAAATTTTACTAGTTGGAAAAATTACCAGCAAATGTTAAATTATTGGTATATTAAGCAATATTTATTCTGTATCATTCATTTTTTTGTGCAATTATTTTATTATGATCTGGGTCTTGTCTGAAAAGCAAGACTCAGTAAAACTGCACATTTGGACGCAGAATGATAATGCAATAAGGAGGGCCTTTAAAATGTCACAACCAACCGTCCCGAAAGAAAAGGTGCTGCGTAACCGAAAGAAGGTACAATCGTACAAACTGTTCATTCTGATAAGTCCCTTTATCATTTTGCTGTTCATTTTCTCATACCTTCCGCTGTACGGATGGATTTACTCATTTTTTGACTATACCCCGCCGCTGAAACTATCGCAGTCCCCGTTCGTCGGATTCAAATGGTTCCAGTTCCTTTTTTCCAATCCGACACAGCTTTCCGAATTTTTAAACGTGATGCGCAACACGTTTGCGATGAGCGGGCTTGGTATATTAACTTCACCGCTGTCACTGTTTTTTGCAATCTTTCTGAACGAAATCAGATGCAAGCCGTATAAAAAGCTGGTTCAAACCCTGACCACGCTCCCGAATTTTATCAGCTGGGTGCTCATTTATTCCGTTGCGTTCTCACTGTTTTCAAGCACCGGTATGATAAACAACGTACTATCGTCTTTAGGCTGGATTTCGGAGCCGATACGCTTTATGGACAGTGACAACCACACATGGCTGTCCATGCTGCTCTGGGGTACCTGGAAAGGATTAGGCTGGGGTGCGATTATGTACCTTGCATCCATTTCCGGTATTGATACGGAACTGTACGAAGCGGCAAAGGTGGATGGCTCCGGTCGATTTAACCTGATCTGGCATGTCACAATTCCCGGTCTTCTTCCCACCTATTTTGTGCTTTTAATGCTTTCGGTTGCGAATTTCCTGTCCAACGGACTCGACCAATATTATGTGTTCCACAATTCCTTTAATATGGAACATATTAAAGTGCTTGACCTTTATGTGTATCAGCTGGGACTGGGCAACGGGAACTACGCGCTGTCTACCGCACTGAGCATGATGAAAAGCATTGTAAGCGTCGCGCTGCTGTTTTTTGTAAACACTTTGTCAAAGCTTACACGCGGCGAATCAATTGTTTGAGGAGGGAGCAAATATGGAACATACTATTCGTAAAAAACGTCATTACAGTGCTGGAGACGCCACATTTAACATCATCAACTACCTGATATTCTTTCTGATCACCATCATCTGCGTATATCCTTTTTACTATTTGATAATTAATACCATCAGTTCCAACCAGCTCAGCGCGAATGGAGAAATCAACTGGTACCCGCGTGAAATACAGTGGAAAAACTATATTGATGTTTTTAAATTAAACGGGTTGGGGCAGGCGTTTTTGGTCTCCATCGGGCGTACCGTAATCGGAACCGTGCTTACCGTATTTACCTCCGCGTTCCTCGGCTTTATGTTTACACAGCAAAACATGTGGAAACGTTCTTTCTGGTACCGTTTCGTTGTAATCACAATGTACTTTAACGCCGGTTTGATACCAACCTTCCTCATTATTTACAATCTGCATTTGACCAACACATTTTGGGTTTATATTTTACCCACCATTGTTCAGCCTTTCAACATTATTTTAGTGAAAACCTATATTGAATCCATACCAAAGTCTCTTCAGGAAGCGGCGGAGATTGACGGAGCAGGCATACTGCGGATTTTCGGAACAATTATTCTTCCGATTTCAGCGCCCATTCTCGCCACGATCGCGATCTTTTCGGCTGTGAATCAATGGAATTCCTTTCAGGATACATTGGTTTACATAACAGATGCCCACCTTTATTCTTTGCAATACTTGCTTTACACTTACATCAACGCGGCCAATTCACTCGCAACATTGATCAAAAGTTCACCAAATTTAAACTCCAGCGTGCTTACTTCCCTTGCAACCCAGCAAACGCCGACCTCCGTGCGCATGACTGTATCCATTATTGTGGTACTTCCGATTCTGGTTGTTTACCCATGGTTCCAGCATTATTTTGTAAAAGGAATCATGATTGGTTCTGTAAAAGGCTGATTTACACGGATGTAATCCCTGGGTCTTGTTATTAAATCTATTGATTTTTTATTTGTGACAAGACCTGAAGGTTTTACAAATAGGGGATTTTATCCCCAATAAGTTTAAGGGAGGATTTAGATTTGAAAAAGACAGGCAAAAAACTTTTGGCAGGTTTCTTGGCAACTGTGGTATCTCTTGGTTCTCTTTCCGCCTGTTCCGGTTCGCAAACAGCTTCCGGCGCACCCTCGTCCGGCAATACTGCCAGCGAGGCTTCCGCCGCATCAGAAGGAGCAACCGGAGCCAACAAGTACAAGGACTTTCTGACAGTCGACGTATTTGACGCACAGGCAAATTATCAGGGTATTCAATCTGGCTGGTTCGCAAAAATAGTGAAAGACAAATTCAACATGGAACTTAATATCATCGCGCCGAACGTGGCAGGCGGCGGTGAAACGCTGTTCAAGACACGTTCCGCCGCAGGGAACCTTGGGGATCTGGTTTTGATTGGGGCCGAAAACGGCCGTCTGAACAACACGGCAAAAGCCGGTCTGCTTCTTGACCTCACCGATAAGGTTGCGTCAAAGCAAAACCTCTCCAATTATCCCAAAGCACTTGAAATGTCAAAAGGGCTGGTAGAGGACGGAAAACTTTACGCGATTCCGAGCCAGGTATCAAAGCAAAAGGCAACAGAGCCTGCGGAAGGCCTTGACCTTACTTACGGTCCCTATATCCGTTGGGATTACTACACAGACATGGGCAGCCCGGAACTGAAGACCATGGACGATCTGCTTCCCTTACTGAAATCCATGCAGGAAAAATACCCCAAAAGCGATTCCGGCAAAAAGACCTACGCTTTTTCCTTCTTTAAAGACTGGGACGACAATATGATGACCTTTGGTAAAAATATTCTCGCCTGCATTTACGGATACGACGAGAATGGATTCCAGCTTCTTTCAGCAGACGGAGCGACAACCCAGAGTATCATTGATGAAAATTCCTATTATATAAAGGGTTTGAAATACTTATATAAGGCAAACCAAATGGGTCTGGTTGACCCCGATTCCACAACGCAAAATTCTGATACATTGACCGCAAAATATAAGGACGGACAAATTCTCTATTCCGCATGGCCTTGGCTCGCTCAACCGGCCTATAACACTAACGCGCACAGGGCCAAAGGTAAAGGCTTTATGATCGCTCCTGTTCAGGATCTTAAAATATTCTCTTACGGATTTACACCCGGAAACAAGTTTGTAATCGGCATCGGTTCCAAGGCGAAAGACCCTGACAGAATGCTCGATTTTATCGACTGGCTGTACTCCTCCGAAGGAGTTGAGCTCTCCTGTTCACAAACCTCCAGCAGCTGCGGGCCGAAAGGCCTTACCTGGGAGACGAAGGACGGCAAGCCGGTATTGACCGAATTCGGCAAGAGCGTGTTTGCCGGAGAAACTGTTAATGTTCCCGCTGAATATGGTACCGGCACCTGGAAAGACGGTGTTTCCGCGCTGAACTTCCAAGCTGTTCAAACCACCGATACAGACCCCAATATCGGCGCAGCCTATAATTACACTATGTGGGAGTCCTATCTTGCGGACAATAAGACCCCACTCGACACTTCATGGCAGACTGCAATGAAAGCGACCACCACGATTGATTATCTGCGTCAGCACAGCTCTTTCACCGTAGCTCCCGGTAACACTTATGTCCCTGCTGCTGCCGGAACTGATATTGATACCCTGCGCAACCAGTGCAAGGCGATCATTGTTCAGGATTCCTGGAAAATGATTTTTGCAAAGAACGACGCAGAATTCAGCAGTTTTCTGAACCATATGCAAACAACTGTCAAAGGCCTTGGCTACGATAAAGTTCTGGCGTTTGACCAATCCATTTCCGACAAACACAAGGCTGCACGTGCAGAGGCCGCAAAAGGCTGAGCCGCGCTTAATCTCATAAGATATCCTCCGAAAAACGGGCTGCTGCACAATGAATAAATGTGCGAGCCTGCAAAGAAGGTGTTGCGAAATAGATTTTCATCCATTTCGCAACACCTTCTTTTTTATTCATTCAGTGTATGATTATCGCATAAGGTCTTTCGATATTCCGACGGACTTTGGCCCATATATTTGTGAAACTTAATATAAAAATAGTCAATATTCTCATACCCGACCATCTTAGAAATTTCATATACCTTTAAGTCCTTCTGCTGCAGAAACTCCTTTGCCTTCGTGATTCGCACACGGTCAAGATACGAATTAAAGCTCTCCCCCGCGCTGCTTTTAAAAAGCTTACCGAGATACGCGCTGTTGTAGCCGAACAGCTGAGCCAGCTGTTCCAATCTCAAATTTCTGCTGTAATTCTTCTCAATATACTGCCTGACGCGGCTTGCAATATGATCACTTTGAAACACGGAAATACTGTTTATTATTCTTTGAAATTCTATTTTTATATAGGCAATAATCTCATACAGCCGCGTTTTTCCACTGATTGAGGAAATAATTTGCACATCATTCTGCAAGCTGATTCCCTTTTGCTGATAATCCTTCAGTACAGCATTTTTTACCTGAATGAAGATATTAATCAGATAATTCATGATATCATTCGGCTGAACTTCCATTGCGGCTAAGCCGCCCTGCATGCTGTCGAGTTCAGTACAGATGCGCTCAAAGTTCCCGCTTTGTACACAGAGATAAAATTTTTCAACACATTCCTGTGTACTGGTATCGCTGATGTTGTATGGGTTGGGCGATGCCGGTAAGTCGCTCACATGAACGGCATATTGATTTTCCGGGCAGAAAAACCTTCTTGCATAAACAGTCAAAGCGTCCTGATAGGACTTTGGTATATCTGAAGCAGTGGCCACAACCCGGCCCACGGCGAAGAACAGGGTCTCATCCGGGTTATTGCTGACAATTCCTTCAAACTTGCGGATGGACTTTTCCCCTTTTATGAGGTAGGTATTCATTCCCTGCAGACTGACATGCTCCACCGAATGTGTGCGCAGGAACTTGGCTACTTCATCCCCGCTGTTCTCCTTATCGGCTGCTGATTTTTTCCGATCGGAAATCACAACAAGATAGCTGTCGGCGTTCAGTCCAAGTTCATTTAAATGAGAAGGTTGCGCACTCCGACTTTTCCCTGTCAGGATATCCGCGAGCATCATTGTCCGGGCTTTCTCCATAGCAAAGCTCATGCGCTGTGACTGAGAGCGCTCCCGCTCGATTTTCTGGTGAATTGACTGTACCGCTTCGGCCAGTTCAACCTCATCAATCGGCTTCAGAAGATAGGTTTCTACTCCGCACCGTATCGCGTCCTGCGCGTACTGAAAATCGGAATAGCCGCTTAATATAATGATTTTCCCGTTCCAGCCTTTTTCACGCGCAACCTTTGCACATTCCAACCCGTGCATTTTCGGCATGCGGATATCCAGCAGCACAAGCTCCGGGTTCAGGGCAAGTATCTTTTCCAGACACTCACTTCCGTTAGCCGCTTCTCCTCCAACGGTGAATCCGAGCGAAGGCCAATCAATAATTTCCTTCAGTCCCATCCTGACATCGGGTTCATCATCGGCTATCAGTACCTTCATGTTCCTTCTCCTCCCATTGAAGAGGCAGTGTAAGCATCACCTTTGTTCCTTTTTCCGGGTGACTTTCAATGTCAAGCCCATATGCCTCCCCATAAAACATTTGCAGTCTCCGCTGCACATTGTACAGCCCGATTCCTGTGGGTGCACTTTCCCTCGCCGAGTGAACTTTTTCCAGCAGCTGCCCCAACTCCTCCTCCGTCATCCCTCGGCCGTTATCTATAATCGAAATTTCAAGCCTGCCATTGTCCGGATTGATCAAAATCCGAATTAAACCGCCTGTCTCTTTCTCTTCGAGCCCATGGGTCATTGCATTTTCGACGATCGGCTGAAGCAGTAAAGGAAGCATTTTATATTCGTCACAGTGAATGCTTTCCGATATCATAAACTGATAATTAACTCTGTCCTTAAAGCGAATTTTCTGAATTTCAAGATAAATTCGTATGTACTCCAGTTCTGACCCCAGCGTAACCAGGGAACCGTTTGACTCCAGCACATGACGCATGGATTTGCCGAGAAGCTTTACCGCATTTGCGACCTCGATATCCCCGTTCAGATGTGCTTTCATCCGGATAGACTCAAGCGTATTGTACAGAAAATGAGGGTTAATCTGACTGGAAAGCATTTTGAATTCGATTTTCTGCTGATCGTTGATCAGCTGCTGTTTTATGATCTTATCCTGATAAATTTCTTCATCTCTGCTTTTGATATTTTCGATCATAGCCTTCATGTCCGTAAAAAGATCCATCAGCTCGCCGCTGCCGTTATAGGATTCTATTACATCATAATTTCCCTGGCCGACCTTATGCATTTCTCTGCGCAAAGTATTGAGCCGGTCGCTGAAGGTTTTGGAGAAGCAGACCACCATGACGAGCGGAACCAAAATACTGAACAGAACGATAAGAAGGCAGCTGACAATAAGATTATGCATGATCGGAAGCGCGTTTTTATCTACCGTTGCAATATATATTTTGTCATTTGAAAAAACAGGTGTAAATGTAGATACTTCCAACAAGCTGTCCGCATTGTCAAATTCGATGATACCGGCCTTGTGAAAAACATCCGCCTTCCTGTCAATGCTCATCGGCATCGGCCGGTTCATATACCGGTTTTCGCTGGAATAAAACACGGGATCGCTGTTTACGGATATGACCGTTTCCATCGGGTCGGCGCTGATGCTTGATTTCAATTGATTGCTATTGACGTCAATAACAAGCACCGCGTACTCGCCGGTTTTGATAATCGGCAGCTTTACTACAAAGCGGAGCCGAACCACAAGATTTTGATACTGGTCAAAATACGACCATGTCGTCCACTTGGGTGTCGGGCTTTGCACGGCGGATTTATACCAGTTATTATCTTTGTCCGCGGTGCTCGCAACTTTAAAATGGCCGTAATCAATCATGGTTGGATTACTGCAATAGATCGTAATGGCGGAAACCTCCGCGTGATCTTGAGCATATTTATCAATGTTGGTATAATTTCTGCAGGCCTCATGGACATCCTCTAAGGAAGTGTATTTTGTCGAAAGAATTTCTTGAAGCTGTTCATCTCTCAGAATATTATTCGCGATAATACTGATTGAGGTAGTGATATCGAGAATGACGCCTTTTGTCCTGACGTTATAGGCACTTGTCAATTCAGAATGCTGCTTTTGCACAAGGTTCCTGTTGTTAACCACAAGATAAGTTCCCACAATTAAAATAGGAAGAAGACCTGCCAGAAAAAAAACAATCAGCAACTGAGAACGAATTTTCAATTTAGAAATTTTCTCTTTCGCTTTCTGGAATTTAATAAGCAATTCTTCACTCTTCTTTTCGACAACATTGATAATATAAGTATATCATCTTAAAAATAATTGTAAATCTTTATTTGTATTCCGCCTGTATAGGAATTATACAACTCTTCTCCTGTCAAAATGTCTATTTATAACGGACAGTCTAATTTTTCTTTTTAGCGATTCTGCCATCCCGTTTGCGGCATAAAAAAGCGGGGGTACAAACGAATTAAAATTCATTTTGTACTCCCGCTTTTTTATTTTGTGCCAGAATCGCTCATTTCCAATTGCCGTATCAACGCCTTGTTTGCAGGGCAGAATTCATAATTCCTTAACTCTGACGGAAACACCCAGCACAAGTCGACATGTATGCGCATAACAGGTTCACCGTGGAGAATTTGCGCTTTGAAAAAAGTCAGAGCGACTTCGCGTTCCGGGTAGCGGTATGTGGTTTCCGCAAGAATACCGTCTACGGAAATATCCACACCCAGCTCCTCCCTGCACTCCCGAATAACACATTCCTGCGCTGTTTCACTCGGTTCAAGCTTTCCGCCGGGAAACTCCCACAGAAAAGCGCAGCTTTCGCCGGCACCGCGCCTGCAGATCAGAATTTTTCCGCCTTCTTCGATAACGGCCGCAGCAACCTGCGTCATTACAATCGCCTCACTTATAAAATCCATATTCACAGAGCAGTACAAAACAACTGTTAACCTCGTCGTCCGTAAAAAGTTCCGCGTATTTCTTATCGACAACAACAGCTTCCATGGATAAATTCAGTTTTCCGCACATTTGCAGCTTTTCAAAGCCTTCGGAAGTCTGGTTCCTTGAAATGTAAGACTTCGCCGTCCTTACCCCGCCGTTTTTCTCTACCATTTGCAGAAACCGCGCCGGGTTGTAGTCGCATACTTTTGCGGCCTGCTCTGTTTTCCTGATTAATTCCTGTGTAAATTCGTTTTCCAATGCACTCATGCAGTTCCCTCTCTGTTCGATTATTTATATCCGAATATATCATATCACGATTTCTGTCGGACTCAATACGGACAGTGCAAAAAAATGCTTGCGGGCCATCTTCAAGCCCACAAACATTTTTTCCGGACGGCTTTACATTTTTTCAGCTGCACTATCCTGTTGCTTCGCCGCACTTTTTCAAAAACAGGTGCACATTTTCCGCTTCCTTCTGCCTGTCGCAATGCAGCCTGCCAAACCGGTCACACAGCCCCAGCAGAGCGACCTCGTTGACATCGGTCTGCTGCTTCATGGCTGCAATATCCGCAAAAGGCAGCCCGTTTACAACGAACAGAATTTGCATGTGCCAGCGAACGAGCGTGGCAACCACACTGATGAATTCATCATCTTCTGTAAACGCGCGCAAGAAATCTGTCGCCAGCTTTTCCCCCACCTTATCGTGGTCATAGGAGGTAATCTTTCCATTTCTATTTTTGGTGGTGATGGGTTTTCCGATATCGTGCAAAAGGGCGGCCCATAGAAAAGCCGTGGCATTTTTGCTTTTATGCTTTACTTTGGCTGCTTCGTCCACGACCAGCATGGTATGGTTCCAAACGCTGCCCTCCGGGTGAAATTTCGGGGACTGAGGGGTACTGCGCATTTCTTGAATCATATTGAAAGGAAAATCACAAAAAATCGGTTCATCCCAGATTTCATTCAAATACCGGGAAGGCGCTTCGTCCAGCAGAAGATGCTGCTGAATCTCAAGATAAAGTTCTTTTTTCCGATTCATTTCCGCGGTTGTCGTCAAGATCGTTCTGCCCGAACACAGCCCTTGCGCTTTCGTTCTGCGGGTTATGCTTGATGGTTTTGGAATGAAATTTGCCGTCGTTCTTTTTGTCCTTTTTCGTGTTGTTCTTATTGTTATTCATGGCAATCTCCTTTGAAAAATTCAATTTCCAAATTATTGTGCCATGGCAAGGATTATTTATTCCGGTGCGGGCAGCTGCTGTAAGCCGAAAAATTACGCCCTGTTCCAGCCGCAAATCCGTTCGGACAGAAAATCAATCAGAACGAACAGCACAAAGCCGACGACGGAAATTACAATGATGCCGCTGTACATGCCGATATAATCAATTCTGGACCATGCGTCCACAATATAATATCCCATGCCATACCGCGTTCCGTAACCCTCTACAAAGAATAATACGGAGACTGCTGTTCCAAGCGAAATACGCACGCTGGTGAACAGCTCCGGCAGAATGGCGGGCAGCGTAATGTGACAAACCGTCTGCCACCGGGAAGCACCCGTACTGACGGTCACAAAGTACAGCGAAGGATCAATACCGCGGATACTGTCGCGAACAGCCACAATCACCTGAAATACGATAATCAGAAAAATAATCGCAACCTTTGAGCCGTCCCGCATTCCCCAAAGGAGCATTGCAATCGGCAGCAGCGCGGTTTTCGGAATCGGATAACTGAAATACACCAGCGGATAAAGAATTTTATTCGCGCGCGCCGAGTAAGCCATCAGCATGCCGATGGGAACACCCACGGCAAGGGAAAGACCCAGCCCAATCCCGATTCTTTTCAGGCTGTACAAAATATGAAGTAAAATATCGTTTGCAAATACCGTACTGAAATTCTGGTACACAAGAATCGGATTCGGAATGACGGTCGTATGTACAATCAGATACGCGGCATACCAAAGTAGATTGATCAGAAAAAAGCCTTCCAGAAAAAGGCTGAATTGATGCAGCAGTTTTTTCACTGTATCTCCGCCCCTTCCCGAATGGCTTTCCCGCATTTCTTCGGTCTTAACTGTTCCCGAAGTTCCCGCCTGACTGAGAGGTATTCGGCGCTCTGCGGTTCAGGCTGCCCGAAGTAGGGATTCTGAATCCGGCGCACAAGCTGCCCGCCACTAGCGCTCATGACGGCGATTTCGCTGCCGAGGTACAGTGCTTCCTCCATGCTGTGCGTTACCAACAAGGTTGTGGGCTGCTTTTGCCGCCATATTTTCAGAAAAAGTGCCCAAGCGTCCGTACGGGTAATGGCATCCAGCGCGGAAAAGGGTTCGTCCATCAGCAGAAGATCGGGCTCCTGCAAAAAAGCGCGGGCAAGCGCCGCACGCTGCACCTGCCCCCCGCTCAGTTCGCGAGGAAACCGTTCAAGCAAAGAATCCACTTCCAGTGAAAGGCAGATTTCCGCGAATTCGTTTTCCTTTTCCGCGCTGACGGTTTCGTGGCGCAGTTTGAGCGGGAGAAGGCAGTTTTCCCGTACGGTTTTCCAGGGGAGCAATCCGCAATTCTGCGGAATTACCGCGATTTTGTGCGTTTTGGGGTTCAGCGGGCAGCTGCCGCTGTTCGATACCACGCTGACCGTTCCGCTATCGGCGGATATCATACCGGAAAGCAGTTGAATCAGCGTGGATTTGCCGCAGCCCGACGGGCCCAGAACCGCCAAAACCTTTCCCTGCTCCAATTGCAGGGAAAGGTTTTGAATTACCGGCACTTTCGCGCGCTTTGCATGATAACTTACGGAAATATCGTCCAAAGTCAGCATCTTTTTCACCTTATTCAGAAGTCAATTACCATCGGCGAAAGCCGATGGTAATTGACTTTAATAAACGTCATATGTCATCTGGTCGTAGGAAAGCGTGGATTTGCAAAGTTTCTTTCCGCTTGCCCATTTCACTGCTGCGTCAAGGTCCTCCTTCGGCGGAAGCTTGCTTGTACGGAAGGGCTTCACTGTGATTTTCCCCTCCATTTCTTCCGGGTAACCCACCGCCTTGATCACCGTCTTTTCATATTGGCGGATATCCGTGTGGTTCATGTAGTCGACAGCCTCGTTATAGGCTTTGTAAAGGCTCTTAATCGTCTGTGTTTTGCTGTCCAGCGCGGATTTTGAAAAAGCGGAAACCGCCGGGTAAAGCCCGAACTCGTTGGCTGAACCCAGCTTTACCGCGCCGTCGTTCAGCGCAAGCGTGGCAAACGGCTCCGGCAAAAGACCAAGGTCGATTTTCCCGTTGCGAAGCAGCTCAAGCCGGTCTGGAATGCTGGGCACGACTTCCTTTACCGCGTCGGAATCTTTCATGCCGTTATGCTCCAAAATGTTGTCAAGCGTATACTCAATCAGTGTTTTTTCAGAGATTGCGATACTCTTCCCCTTGATTTGGGTGATGTCTTTCATGCCGGTATTTTTACCCGCGACCAAGATGTAATCGCCGTCTGTAATTCCTGTAATTCGTACGTCAAATCCGGCGTTCTGATACATGCACACACCCACATAGTCGGTCAGTACGCCGTCCAGCTCCCCCGCCTGAAAGGCGGCATCGCGGTCTTTGGCGGAAGTGAACACCTGCAGGTCCAACGTAAAGTTGTACTTTTCAGCAAGCTTTCTGTCGTTAATCAATACATACGGAATAACGTCGGAGGACGACATCATCCCGATTTTAATGACCGGCTTCTGCGCCGTATCCTGTGCAGCGCTCCTCGCCGCACAGCCTGATATAGCAAATACCATTAAGGCAAGCAAAACGAGCGTAACAAATTTATTCTTCATATTGACCTTCCCATCTTCGGTAACAATCGTTTTCTATTCCCAAGCAGTCAAGCGCCTTTCCCGCCACAAAATCAATCAGTTCATTCATGGTTTCGGGCCGGTTGTAAAAACCGGGCATGGCGGGCAGAATAACCGCGCCAAGCTGGGAAAGCTCCGTCAGATTCTTCAGGTGGACGGTAGAAAGCGGCGTTTCACGCGGTACAAGCACCAGCCTGCGCCGTTCCTTCAGCATCACGTCGGCGGCACGCGTCAGAAGCGTTTCCGTCACGCCGTGCGCAAGCATCGCGGCAGTGGACATGGAGCAGGGAATAATCACCATGGCGTCAAAGCAGTTAGAACCGCTGGCAGCCGGAGAAAACAGGTTTTCATTATCTTCCAGTATAACGTTAGCACGGTTTTTGCTCCAGATTTTCACTTGTTCCGCCAGAGTAACCCCGGTTTCGTATTCCAGGACCTTTTCCCCGTGCCTCGACGCAATCAGATGAAGCTCTGCTTCCTGCTGTGACAGCAGTTCCGCCAGCCGCAGAAAATAGGCGCTTCCGCTTGCGCCGGTAAGTCCGACAATGATCCTTTTCATAATTCACCTCTAATTTAAACGAATGCGTCCAGCAAACCAAACACCAGCAGCGTTAAGCTGACAAGCTGGTTCACACTGTAAGAAGCAATGTTGACATTGGTGAGATTAGTCGGCGAAACCATACGGTACTCCGCAACGAACAAGACGGCAATCACGGCGACGCCGATAAAATAAATCACGCCGAACTGCGGCACCAAAACACCGAGTAAAATCAGGCAGAGCAGTGTGATAATATGGAACACCATCGCAATACGGAGCGCATTTTTTACACCGAACCGCACCGGAACGGAATGCAGGCCGTTCTGCCTGTCGAAATCGTAATCCTGGCAGCCGTAAATAATATCGAACCCGGCGACCCATAGCGTGTTCGCGGCGCCCATCACCAGCGGAACGAACGCGAAGTGCCCGGTAACGGCCAGCCATGCCCCGACCGGAGCACAGGCACAGGTAACGCCGAGCACCAAATGGCACAGATAAGTAAACCGTTTACAGTAGGAATAAATAATCAGAAGGAAAAGCGCGACCGGAGAAAGCGCAAAGCAAAGCCAGTTCAGCTTATAGGCGCCAAAGAGCATCACAAGAAAGCAAATTGCCGTAAAAACGATGATCTCCCCGCTTTTCATTTCGCCTTTTGGGAGCTGGCGGTTTGCCGTGCGCGGATTTTTCGCGTCAATTTTCGCATCAATCACACGGTTAATGGCGTTAGCTCCCGTACGCGCGCCCATAAAGCAAAGTACAATCCAAATAATCGTTGACAGCTTCGGCAGCCCCTTCGCCGCCAGCACCATGGAAACCAGCGCAAAGCTGAATGAAAAAATCGTGTGGGAAAACATGACCAGTTTCCCATATGCTTTGATTTTATGAAATATTTTCAGAAATATTTCTTTCAATGCCATATTCGCTCCA
The DNA here is from genome assembly GCA_023416955.1 of Bacillota bacterium. Lineage (GTDB taxonomy): Bacteria > Bacillota > Clostridia > Oscillospirales > Acutalibacteraceae > Caproiciproducens. The sequence goes on from JAEZGM010000034.1 coordinate 67,754, forward strand.
CCTTTCCTCAACCGCACGCTTTACCTCTTCCGTCATTACAATATCGTCCGGCCAATCGCGCGTCAGTCCCTCGCCGCGGAACTTTTTCGTTGCGTCAATCCCGATTTTCTGTCCCAGAATCACGAGGTCGCGCCTTGCGTCAATATTGTTAAAGACTTTCCACATCACGGACGGCAGGTCATCCGGATTCACACCGGCATCCACGCATATCACAAATTTTTCGGGGTGAACTGGAAGATATTCTTCCAGCGCCGTGCGTCCCTGAAAATTGAATTCCTTGTCTACGCTGATTACGGTGTAAAGATTCTCAACGCCGTCCTCCGGCTCGGTTTCCGCAGCGGCCGCGTCAACGCCGAGACGGCTGCCGTACAGCGCGCGGTCGGAGGAATGGTCAAGCGCGTCCAGCGGCCCGTCACAGAAGAACAGGCTGTCCCTGCCACGCACATTTTTTAAAACCGCATCGCGCACCGCGGCCAAGTCCTGTACATCCACCGATTCGTCCACCGCGACAATCATCTTTGTATACATCATCTGCCCCATACCCCAGATCGCGTTCATTACTTTGCGCGCCGTCCCGGGGTAATGCCTGCGCACTGAAACAATGGCGCAGTTGTGAAACACACCTTCGAGGGGAAGATTCAGGTCGACAAGCTCCGGAATCTGCATTTGTAGAAACGGCAGAAAAATACGCTCTGTCGCTTTCGCCATGTAGCAGTCTTCCATCGGTGGTTTCCCGACGACCGTTGCGGGGTAGACGGGATTCTTCTTATGTGTGATACAGGTGACATGGAAACGCGGATAATAATCCGCAAGCGAATAGTACCCGGTATGGTCGCCGAACGGTCCCTCCAGAACCAGATCTTCCGTAGAGTCCACATAACCCTCCAGAACAAATTCGGCGTCCGCAGGAACAGCAATATCATTGGTGATGCATTTCACCATTTTGACGCGCGACTTACGCAGCCACCCCGCAAACATCATCTCATCAATCATTTTGGGCAGCGGCGCGGTTGCCGCGTAAGTAACCGCCGGGTCGCACCCCAGCGCGACGGAAACAGGCATCCGACGCCCGCTCTGCGCGTAGCCGAGAAAAATTTCCGAGCCGTCCTTATGTTTATGCCAGTGCATGGCGGTAGTGGTTTTGTCCAAAATCTGCATCCGGTACATTCCTACATTCTGCCTGTGTGTTTTCGCATCTTTTGTGAACACAAGCGGAAGCGTGAAAAAGCGACCCGCGTCCTGCGGCCAGCATTTCAGCATAGGAAGCGAGGATAAATCCGGCTGCATTTCAATCACCTGCTGGCACGCGCCTTTACGTCTGCTTCGGCGCGGAAAGACATTCAGCAGACGAAACAGCCGGGGCGCACTTTTTACAAGCCGGGAGAGCTTCAGATAATTCTGAAGGTCGAGGTATTCGGCAATCTGACTCCCGATTTCATCCAGATTCTTTGCGCCCAGCGCCATACTCATTCGCTTTTCGCTGCCCATGGCATTGATGAGGACGGGATACTCCGAACCGGCCACATTTTCAAAGAGCAGCGCCGGGCCGTCGGACTTCACCGCACGATCCGCAATTTCCGTTATTTCCAGTTCCGGGGAAACCGGAATATGAATTCTGACCAGTTCGCCGCTGCTTTCCAGCTCATTCATAAATTCCTGCAAATCACGATATGCCATGGCTTCCCCCTCGTTTCTAAAATTTCATTTTCCAGTCGCCTTTATTCTTCGGAACTCACAGCAGAGCTGCCGGAGGACGAAAGCGAGATTTCGCTTCCCTTTACCACATAATCACGGAAATGATCGCTGTAGCGGATTTCATCATTTGGCATGACCCACATAACCTCAGTCCCCGGAATTTTTCGGATAAACTCCATTCCCTGCTCGTACGTCATGTTGAACACCGCGGTGGAAAGAGCATCCGCCATTCCGGAGTCTTTCGTAATAATGGAGACCGCCTTGAAGTGCGTGGACGGCATTAAAGTAGACGGGTCGATAATATGATGATAATTCTTCCCGTCGACCGTGTAATACCGCTCGTAAATACCGCTTGTGACCAGCGACTGCTCTTTCAGCCGAACAGTCATCAACGATTTTTTGTCACTGTCTGTATTCGGGTTTTGAATACCAACGTTCCAAAGCTCCCCGTCAATTCCTTTGTCGCCAATGGCGCGGATATTGCCGCCCACGCTCAGCAGCGCAGAAGTGTAACCTTTCGCTTCGGCAATCTGCGCGACCTGCTCGGTTGCGTAACCCTTGGCAATGGAGCCGACGTCGAGACTCATTTTCGGGTCAGAAAGATATACGGTGGAAGCCTTTTCATCAATAATAACCTTATCAATATCCGTATGCTGATCGGCGGCTTTCAGGTCGGCCATCGGCGGCAGTGAAGCGCTTTCGGGGTCGGCGATGCCCGCTTCACGGTATTTCAGCCAGATGGACGTTACCGAACCGAGCGCAATGTTCTTTGCCCCGCCGCTTTCTTTGCAAATGCTCTTTGCCAGGACAAGCATGGAGATAATCTTTTTATCAACCTTGACCGCCTTCTTTCCGGCGTTGTCGTTAATTGTCTTAATATTATTGATACCGGGGTAATTGTTATAAATATCATAAAGCTCATGATATTCTTTTAAATTATTATATACCAAATTAGAAAAGTTTGTAAATTCTTCTTTCGTATCCATGTAGGCCACAATTTCAGTAACCGTATCAAACAGCTTCAGGAACTGCGCGTCATACCGTGTTTTCTTTGCGGTACTGCAAGCCGGCAGCTGAAGTACCATTACAACGGAAAGAAGGATCGCCATCATTTTCTTAATCAATTTTTCACCTCAAAAAATAGAGAGGCAGATACGCTCTGCCTCTCCCGAATTCCGGTCGTTTCAGGTCTTAAGCAGCATTTGCTGCAGCGGTCTGAAGGATTGTAACAAAATCCGTAATGTGTACTGTTACGGACGCGGTGATCTCTGTGCTGGTTGCTTTGCCGTCGCTGTCAACTGCAATGCCTTTTACTTCATCAACGGTTTTGCCGGTTACATACTTTGCAAAAGATGCAGCCTGCTCATTCCATTCTTTACCAATCTTGGAAGCCTTCTTCATACCGTAAGCATCGCCGAGCTCGTTCTTGCTCTTCTGTTCTGCTTTGATATCAGAAGTAATTTTGCCGGTTTTATCAAAGGTAACTTTATTCTGAGTAGCGTCAATCACACAGCTGCTGATTTTTCCATCCGCACCGAAAGTAGAAGCGGTGAAGTAAGAATAAGCCTGTGCAATACCGTCTTTTGCTCCGGCGTCTGCGGACTGGTCGCCCGTCGATTCTACGCCGAGCCCGAGCTTGTCGTCAGCCTTTGCACCAAGATCCTGTGCGTTGGCAACGGCCTTCTGAACGGCGGTAATGAAATCGCCGACATGGATTGTTACAGAAGCGGTCAGCTCGGCACCGGTTGCCTTGCCCTCGCTGCTGACAGCAATGCCCTTTACTTCATCGGCAGATTTACCGACTACATATTTTGCAAACGCGGCAGCCTGTTCGTCCCATTCCTTGCCGATTTTGGAAACTTTCTTTACGCCATACTCTTCTTTCAGTGCATCTTTGCTCTTAAAGACAGTATTTGCAGGGGTCAGAAGCTTACCGGCATCGGAGAACTGAATCTGGGCTCTCACGCCGTCAATTGCACATTTTGCGATTTTGCCGTCCTGGCCAACAGTCACAGCCACAGCGGTTATATCGGCCACGGCGGTTCCTTTGCCGTCTTTTACCGGAGTAGATTCGGCGAGGGAGGATACCACGCCCAAACCGGTTTTGGCCCCGGTGCCGGTTGCTGTAGTTGCTGAACTTGCAGCCGCCGAAGATGCTTGGGATGCCTGTGAAGAAGGAGCGGCAGAACTGCTGGCGGTGTTAGATGAACCGCAGCCAGCAAAGCTGAAAACGGAAACCGCAGCTGCCATTACGAGTGCTAATGTCTTTTTCATATTGTGCCTCCTGTTTTACTTTTTATATTTACTTAAGCCGGAGTTCGTATGCCGGCAAAGTAACCGCAAAAATACAAACGCTTTTCCCGAAGCATAACTCCGGAAAACAGAATGGTAAATTCAGACGCATCGCCTGTTACCTGTATAATAAAAATATCAAGAAAAAGAATGAAAAATTTCAATCTACAAAATCAAGATATCCTATTTTCATCAATTCATCTACTATAAATAGTCGAAAAACCCGGGTGATACAAAAACTAACCTGCAATCATATCAACATCGCCTGAACTGCGGCCATTTTTCGGAACAATTTTCAGTATAATCTCATTTGGAAGGCAGGCCGCGCTTTCCCCGACGGTGCGAAGCTTGCCGGAGCGGATGCAGATTTTATCCGGGCAGTCGGATTCCTCAAAACAAATGCTTCCATCGGAATAAACGTGGAAAATAACATTTTTATTTTGTGGAATAGAAAACCGTTTATCCACACCGGCTGTCAAGTCCACCGTTTCGACCAATTGCGATTTATAATAAATTTCCGCCTTCGCCGCCTGATTCCCAAAAAAGTGCTGATATGCGAGCCAGCCGCCCATACAAAGGATCATAACGACAGAAAGGATGATTAAATCCGCTTTTTTTATAAATTTCATAGATTACTCCCGCTAAATAAACAGGCCGCTAAGAAAAATCAGTACCGTTTGCGATCCTATAATGATGATAAAATTCTGAACCGAAAGTGCAAACGTCGTTTCTTTTTTATGTTCTTTCATAAAACGCCGAATGTTCTTCTGCACCGGAATGATCGTCAAAAGCTGAAGCAAGCACACCGGGGACAGAACTTTCAGCGCAATCAGAACCACAAATGTTAAATATGTAACATAGTAAAGTGCAGCAAATAAATACAGTGCTTTCTTGCCCAGATAATAAGGGAGCGTATGCCTTCCTACCTTAATATCCTTCTCCACATCGCAGATATTGTTTGCCAGCATAATATTCGCAGTTGCGCAAATCGGACTGACGGAAAACAGGAGAAGAAGCAGGCAGGGCACGACACTGAGCTGAAGCTGAATTGTTTGTGTACTGAGCCCGAGTACCAGAAAGGTTCCCTTCGGCAAATTCATATAAAGCATCAGGAAAGGAATGAACAAACCGTAAAACAGGCCCGAAAAAACCTCACCAAGCGGCATGCGGGAAATCGGAACAGGCCCCCATGTATAACACACACCGCAAACAAAGCACAGGCCACCCAAAAGAAGCACCACAGCGTCTGTACGGTAAGCCAGAAAAAGCCCCAGGAAAGTACTCACTGCGAACAAAACGAAAATCAAAAGCTTCGCCGTTCTGCGCGAAAACTGTAAAGTCTGGCCGTTCGTCTTCGTATCGATATAATTATTAATTGCAGTAGTTGTCAGGTCGAATAAGAACATTGAAGCAAAGAATAAGAGTGTACGCTCCACATTAATCGGCTGCCTGCGGTAAAACAAATAAGCCAGCGTCAGCAAAAAAGTCAACACACTCGTTATCTTTGTTCGTATTTCTACGAAGTCAATAAACTTTCTAATACTTTGCATTTCATAACCCACGGTACGCTTTGGCAAGAATCACTTTCAGCTGCTCTTTCTTTAATTCCGAAGCGTTCAGCGTATCAACAATCCGCAGCGCCTTGTTGTAGTAGCGCTTGGACACCAAACGAGTGAAGTTTAAACCGCCGGATTCCTCCACCGCCTGATTAATTTCCGCCCGCGATATTTCTTCAGAAGCCGCCTTCCCGCGCAGATCGGAGCGTTTTTGAAATGTATAAATCAGCGGCAGGGTAATAACACCCTGTTCAAAGTCGGATTGCACCGGTTTCTTTGCCAGTTTTTCAGGTGCTTCAAAATCGATGCAGTCATCGGTAAGCTGGAAAATCATACCGACCAAATGCCCAAGCCGCGAATAGCGCTTCAGTTCCTGTCTTGCTTCATCGCATACAACGGCGCCCGCGTAAAAAGAGGCTTCAAATAAAGCAGCCGTCTTGCCGGAAATAATTTTCAAATACTGATACTCCGAAAGATTCAAATTCCGGTAATTCTGGTTTTGGCTTAATTCGCCCAAGCAAATCCTGCTCATATAGTCCGTCAAGTCAAAATCAATATAGTCTTTTCTGTTGGGAACAGACGAACCTTCGCGCAAAGCCAGACAAAACAAATAGTCTCCGCAAATCACAGCCGGTTGTTTTCCAAACTTCTTCTGGAGCGTTTCCTTCCCTCTGCGGATATTAGAATTATCAATCACATCGTCATGAACCAATGTAGCAAGATGAAGGATTTCCACAGCCGACGCAAACTTAATTGCATTTGGGTGCACAAAACCTTCCCCGTTTTCAGCACAAACAAGAAGCGCATTGGCACGGATAAGCTTACCCCAAGAAAGTGCGAGGTGCTGGGTGTACTGCCGAACGGTTTTGGGAGCGGCAGTCAGCAGCCGCTCCACTTCTCTTCGTACCTGTTCCAGTGCCTCGCCGAAAGGAATCATTTCCGTCACGTCAATTGCTTGAACATTTCCATTAATCATTGTAAATATATAACTTTCTCACAAATTTCACATTTTTCCAGTGCTTTTTCAGCCAAGGCATCGCGTAGTAATCCAAGCCAAAGGTTCTGCCGCCGCCGATTATGACCGCGATCGCCGCAAAGATCATCCAGAAGGTATTCAAATACAGCCCGGTCGTACATACAAACATCACCTGCAGCACAAGCGACACACCCGACGAAAGCGTAGTGAACAGTCCGCCGATCAAAGCGAGGCCGATTAATATTTCCGCCAGCACGATAAGGACCTGCATGACGACCTGCACCTTTTCATTGGGCAAAATAAACGTATTGACAAACCAGTTCATCAGCGGAACATCCAGTTTGAACGCAAGATCGTTCAAAGTAGATTTAGCCAAATCCTTACCGCTGACAAAAATCACCTGGAACCAGCCAAGGAAGCTGAAATTCATCAGCACATGACCTACAGCCGCAGTAGCGGCAGTAGCAGCTTTACCCGCGGCGTCAGCCGCGCCGGTTGTTGCGGAAGAAAGCGCTTCAACAGCTGCTGTGGCGGCTCCAGCTACTGCATTCACCACCGTAGCGGCACCGGTTGCCGCTGTCGTTGTCGCGCTGCTGGTAGCGTCGGGCGCGGCTGCGGCTGCGGGATGCAAAATAGAATTATACCATGTGTTTGCCCCGCCGAAGAATCCGGTAAGCTGTGGTGAATTAAACCAGCCTTCCACGATTTTCATAACACCCTCATAGAGCCATACCAAGCCAAGCCAGATTCTGAGGGGAACCATCAGGAAGCTCGGCGTTTTGTTGGAGAAATGGCCGCCTACAAAGCTGCGGTTGTGACGGATCGTAAAGAATTCATGTTTCACATAGCTGAATATCTTGTTCCAGCCAAGTACCTGAATATAATAAATAATATTGATAAAATGCTTTGCAAACATTGCGATAAACGAAGGAAGGTTCAGCATATGGTTTGGCGTGCCAACCCTTGCCACACCGTAGCGACCGCCGACACAAACCATAACGCCGTGGAATTTCGGCCGGTAAGTCAGCATTTCGCCTTCCCCCGTTATAGAACAGACAATGTTCTTTGCCGCAATTGTGGAGCTTTGCTCACAGTTCTCAACGAGCTGCGGAACAGGTGCCTCTTCCCCTTCCGGCGTATAGAGAATGTTATCGCCAACGATATAAACGCTGCTGTCGTCGACAGAACGCAGATAAGCGTCGGTCTGAATACGACCGCGTCTGGCTGAAGTCAACGTCTGACCGGCCTGACCGGATACATCGGAGCTTTCGATGCCCGCTGTCCAGATCACGGTGCCAACCGTCTCATGAGAAACCTTATCCCCGCTCTTAATTTCGATAAAGTCTTCTCCAATGGCAACAACACCGGAGTTCATGCGCACGGCAACGTTCATTTTCGCGAGCCTGCGCTCAATTTTGTCGGAAAGCTTTTCCGGCAGAATCGGAACAATGCGGGGCAAAACATCAACATCAACCATTGTTACCAAAGACGGGTCAATTTCATACTGAGCGCACAGAACCGGAACATATTCAGCCAGCTCGCCGACCATTTCGATTCCTGTAAAGCCTGCGCCAACCACATAGAAAGTCAGAATCCGTTTCTTTTCTTCCAGATTCGGCTCATGCGCCGCTCTGCGGAAGGAATCATGGATATGATCTTTCAGGCGAACGGCATCATCGTAAGACCACAGTGTGTGGGCGTATTCATCCGCGCCTTTTACACCGAAGAAAGTCGGTTTTGAGCCTGCGGCAAGAACCAGATAATCGTATTCATACTGCTCAACAGTGCCGTGAACGATCTTTTGGCTAAAATCAATGGATTCGACCGTGTCAAGCTTAACATCCACTTTTCTGCCAGCGAAAACCTTTTGCAGACTGATTTTAATGCTGTCTTCCTCAACACGGTTGGCGGCTACTTCATGAAGCTCCGTAAGCATAGTATGGAACGGATTTCTGTCAATAATCGTAATACGAATATCTTCCTGCTTCTTCAGCCTTCTGGCCAGCTTTTTAGCCGTCAGTAATCCGGAGTAACCGGCACCCACCACAACAATTTTCTTCTCCATAGCGATCCTCTTTCATACATTGATTAAGGCCATACAGATTGTGAAAGCACTCTTTATCTACTGTGATTTTTGTTAAGGCTTGTTTGTAAAATAGGTTTTATTCCGCCGTCTTTCTTATTACAAACAAGACTTAAGAGCCGTAAACAAAAAATCCAGTATTGATACTAAGTAACCGCTGATTAAAGCAATTCTGAAGCCACTCAGTCCAGTATTTTCGCGGCTTCGAATTGCTGTCTAGCGACTTAATCATCGTTTACCTAAAAAATATAGAGACAAAAATTAATCCTATCCACACAAACATCTATCAGAACACATCAGGAGATGTTTATCAGTGCATAGGAACACACAATCCAAACGTACATGATATAATTATAACGATACATAATAAATAGTCAAGTGACAATATTTATTTGCATCCGTCGGAAACTTTGAAACAGAACAAATAAATGATACAAATCTGCCAGATGCTTTTCTAACATAATATGATCATAAAACAACCATATATTCATATTTATTCACGATTTGACGAACACCACAAATAGAACGCCGAAAAATTAATATTCCTGATTGAGACAAATACTCCTAAAGTCCCTCAAAAAAATATTTTTAACAATTTACGCCGGAAGGGGATCGCGTCTTTAATCGGTGTACATTTCCTGTTCAATCGTCGGAGCAAGAGCCGGCAGCATACTAAACAAATGCTTAATTTCATAAAGAAACTATTAAAAATTTTTAAAATTTTCTATTTTTACCTGATTTTCGACATAAACTCTTGCACGCCGGAGTACTTTTATGTACTATATAAGAATAAGGTTATGATACAGAGGTGTTTCTAAATGACGCAGGATGAACTGAAAAAATTAGATAAAAAAGTGCGGCAGATTCAGGATCCATTCGGAATGGGATTTCCCTCCATGCGAAAGCTGTTCGAAGAAACATCCGCGCAGAAAAAAGTCACCAGAGATAATTTGATTAAATATTATTTCGCATGGAAAATAAAATCAGCGTAACATTCACTCATCACACTTTTATCCGATCAGGATTTTACACAGTCCCAAGTTATCAAAATACCATGCGTAAAAAACTGTTGCATAAAGTGCCCGTATCCTGTAAACTTGAAATGTATTAATTGCAGACTGCCTTTCCAAGGTCTTGTTTTAAAAAATCAAGAGCTAGGTAACCGCTGATTAAAGCAATTCTGAAGCCACTCAGTGCAGTATTTTCGCGGCTTCGAATTGCTGTCTAGCGACTTAATCATCGTTTACCTAGTCTATTTCGGCTGAAATTGCGCACGGCTTTGTCAAAAATCCGTCGGGTTTCATTTATAAACAAGACCAGGCAGTTCTCTTTCGGTATGCTCTCAAGGAGGATTTTAATGGCGCAGACAACAAAAAAGGCACTTGCCGCTTCTCTTAAAAAGTTACTTGCGGAAAAGCCGCTTGATAAAATTACCGTTATTGATATTGTTGAAGACTGCGAAGTGAACAGACAAACATTTTATTACCATTTCAAGGATATCTATGACCTTGTTGAATGGATTTACACCAGCGAAGCAACCAAAGTACTCGGCGGTAAAAAAACCTACGACACCTGGCAGCAGGGCTTCCTGCAAATATTTCAGTATGTACTTGATAACAAAGTCTTTGTGACCAATACTTATCACTCTGTCAACCGCGAGCTTCTGGAGCGTTACCTCTACAACGAAACCTACGACCTCCTGATCGGTGTTATTGAAGAAAAAGCGGTCGGCATTCCGGTACGGGAGGATGATAAAGCGTTTATCGCTAATTTTTACAAATACGCATTCGTTGGGCTGATGCTCGAGTGGATTCGTACCGGCATGAAGGAGGAACCTTCTTCCATTATAGACCGCCTGAGTATCCTCATTCAAGGGGACATTACCAAAGCGCTTGGAAAATACAGAGCGGATCGACATGATTAAGTCTTGTTTTCAAAATTCAGACAAACTACCCGTGATGTAATAATTTTTTACAATGTGAGCCATGTGCCGAAGTTTTCAGCACATGGCTCACATTGTCTATTGAGAATCTCCGGAATATTTTTTATTATGAAGTCACAAAATAAAAACCGGAGGTAATCATCATGTATTACAGTAATGGAAATTACGAAGCGTTTGCCCGCCCCGAAAAGCCGGTCGGAGTAGATAAGAAATCAGCGTATCTGGTCGGTTCCGGTCTGGCTTCACTGGCTGCGGCGTGTTTTTTGGTGCGCGATGGCCAGATGAAAGGCGAGCATATTCATATTCTTGAAGAACTCAGCATTCCCGGCGGAGCCTGCGATGGCGTCAAAGATAACCAAAAAGGTTTTGTCATCCGCGGCGGACGCGAGATGGAAAATCATTTTGAGTGCCTGTGGGATTTATTCCACTCCATCCCGTCGCTTGAAACAGAGGACGCGTCCGTTTTGGACGAGTTTTACTGGCTGAATAAGAAAGACCCCAATTACTCATTGATGCGCGCAACTGTGAACAGAGGCGAAGACGCTCATACCGACGGAAAGTTTGGATTGAGCGAAAAGGCCTCCATAGAAATCGTAAAGCTGTTTATGACACGCGATGAAGATTTGTATGACAAGAAAATTTCAGACGTATTCACTGATGAATTTTTCTCCTCCAACTTCTGGCTATACTGGAGGACGATGTTCGCTTTTGAGGATTGGCACAGCGCGCTGGAAATGAAGCTCTATATTCAGCGTTTCATTCATCATATCGGCGGCCTTCCGGACTTCTCTGCGTTGAAATTCACCAAATACAACCAGTATGAGTCCTTAATTCTGCCGATGGTAAAATATTTGGAGGCGCACGGCGTTCAGTTCCAATACGATACAAAGGTCACCAATGTAATTTTTGACATTAAAAAGGATAAGAAAGTCGCTACGAAAATTGTGTTTGAGCGCGGCGGCAAGGAAGAATGCATTGACCTGATTGAGGACGATTTGGTATTCGTAACAAACGGCAGCTGCACAGAAAACTCCTCTTTGGGAGACGACAGCCATGCACCAAAGTTAATCACTTCCCCCGGAGGCTGCTGGGAGCTTTGGAGGAATATTGCGAAACAGGATCCGTCCTTCGGGCATCCCGATAAATTCTGCACAAATACAAAAGCAACGAACTGGGAATCCGCAACGGTCACCACACTTGACGACAGAATCCCGCCGTATATCCAGAAAATCTGCAAGCGCGACCCATTCAGCGGAAAAGTTGTTACCGGCGGTATTATAACAGCCAAAGACTCGAACTGGCTCATGAGCTATACGCTGAACCGTCAGCCGCACTTCAAGGAACAGCCCAGAAATCAGCTGGTTGTTTGGGTTTACGGACTGTTTACTGATGTTCCCGGCAATTATATTAAGAAGCCGATGAAAGAATGCACCGGCGAGGAAATCACGGAAGAATGGCTGTACCATTTGGGCGTGCCCGAATCCGAAATCCATGATATGGCGACAAAATCCGCTCACTGCATCCCCTGCATGATGCCGTATATTACCGCCTTCTTTATGCCCAGAACAAAGGGCGACCGCCCGAAGGTCGTTCCGGACGGCTGCGTAAACGTCGCTTTTATCGGCCAGTTTGCTGACACTGTGCGCGACACCGTCTTTACAACCGAATATTCCGTGAGAACCGCGATGGAAGCCGTTTATACTCTGCTGAATGTCGACCGCGGCGTGCCGGAAGTATTCAATTCCTGCTACGACGTCCGTGTGCTGCTGGACTCCACATCCAAAATGACGGACGGAAAAAAACTGACAGATATGAAAGTACCGTTCATCATGAGTCTTGTCGAGAAAAAGGCGTTGAAGAAAATTTCCGGCACAGTCATTGAGGACTTACTGAAACGGTATAACGTAATCTGATGAGACCGAGTCAAATGATAGCAGACACAGATGAAAAGCTCAACGGCCTACTTGAATCCACGCCAAAAAACGCCAACTAATTTTGTATCCTTGAGCTGTTCCATGACGTGTTAAGAATTGCTCTGAAGAGCGAAAAGCCCGTATGAATACTGAATTCCAGTGTTCATACGGGCTTTATAATTTGTGTTGTTTGACACGGGTAGTGCGGGCCACAGTACACTGGGCAGATTGTTGGTACCGTACCGGACACCGGCGCGGCTGATACGGCATTGTCTGAAGACAACAAATAAATGCAGATACGATGCCCTCTTGACCGTGACGGCTTGGAGGGCATTTTTTATTGTAATTTAAATATCTGTCTTTTATAATAGAACTATATATTTGAAATTTAAGGGAGTATGCAAAATGATGGATAAAAAGACTAAAACCGAACTTGTAAATGTTATTCTCGGGGACGATCGTGACAAATCACTTGAAGAAGAAGAAATAGTGCATCTCCTGCTGGAAGAAAAAGTATCAAAAGATATAAACAAAGTTCAACGTGAAAACCAATCGATTGGAGCAAAAATGGCAGATGACATTGCAAAATTCGCGGGAAGTTGGACTTTCATAATAGCGTTTATTTCATGTCTGATATTTTGGATTGTTTTAAATGCTGCTTTATTGTCTTCAAAAGCATATGATCCTTATCCGTTTATTCTGCTGAACCTGATTCTCTCCTGTGTTGCTGCAATTCAAGCACCTGTTATTATGATGAGCCAGAACAGGCAGGAAGAAAAGGACAGATTGCATGCACTAAATGATTATAAAACAAACCTTAAGTCTGAAATCATTTTGGAGGATCTGCATCAAAAAATGGATCAGATATTGATTAATCAAGAAAAATTACTTCATAGAACTGATAAAATTGAAAAGCAAATTAATACAAAAACGGAAAATAACTTAAAATAAAAAAGCTTCCGACCCGACTGAAATCACTGTGGTACAGGCTACCGCATCGGATTGATCTCCGACGGGCTTTAACCTATGGTTCGCGAGAGGCCGACGCGGAGTGGTAAGAAGTAGTACATACAAACGATTTCAGATCACCGGCACCATCAATATGTACCCCATGTTTTTAGTCCACATTTGGTCCAGATAAAAGTGCTTTTTAAGCTGCTTCGTGACGTGCGGAGAATTACTCTATAAAGTGAAAATCCCGCATGAATACTGGGTTTCCAGCGTTCATGCGGGTTTAGTGTTTGTGTCATTCGCTCAATTTAGATACAAACTGACTGTGTTCGTTTTTACCAAGCATTTAGATGGAATTTGCTTTCAAAATCGTAATTTATCTGCTTGGGCAATACGTTATCATCTTCAGGATAACCAATTGCTATATAACATGGAAATATATATTCTTTAGGTAATTCCAGAGTCTGTGCAACATATTCCGCTTCATCACCTAATGGAATCCGAAGTGCACACCCCAAACCTTCTGCGGTAGCCGCCAATAAAATATTTTCAATACAGCACCAAATAGAAGCAAAAGCATTGAGCGAACTGATATTTTTGGGTTCTAGCCAATTTTTCTCTTGTTTAAATAATGGAAGAACCAGACAGCTTGATTTCAAAAGCATTTCATATTGTTTTGGTATTGCGTCTATATACATTTTTTGTTGGCATTCATCAGTCAGGCGCCAAGATTTTAAAATAAAATTAACTCTTTTATCGGAGACTTTTTTCGGAATTTTTTTAATTACCTTTTCTATCAAACTGCTATCCGTAAGAACAACAAATTCCCAATTCCTCATATGGTCATTTGTCGGTGCTTTTAGCCCCGCAGCCAAAATCCTTTTTACTGTTTTTAAATCAACAGGCTGACTCTTAAAATTTCTAACCATCCTTCTTGCATTTATAGCTTCATAAAACTCCAAGATAATCGCTTCCTTTATATACTTAATATGCAAATCTACATTTTGAGTATATCATAAAAGTAAAAAAAATGTATAGTTTCGTATGCATTTTCAGTTCTGAATTAGGTGTAACATAAAAAATCTTCAAAATATAATACAGAAAAGCCCATATGCCAGTTGAAATTCTGACATATGGACTTTAAGTGGTGGAGATGACGAGAGTCGAACTCGTGTCCGAAAATCACTTACCAGAGCTTTCTACGAGTGTAGCCTGTGTTTTAAAATTCCCTCTGCGCCGCGCCCATAGGCAGGCTCAGCGCATTGGTAGCCTTTATGTCATGACTGAAGTAAAGGCGTTCTTCAGTTCACGTTCACCGCTAATCGACGCCTTTATCCGAGCCGCGGTGCTCCCGGTAAAGACGGCAGTCTAATTAGGCTGCGTACGCCATCCCATAATTGTTATTATAGTTAACGTTTTCATTTTTGTCATTTAATTTATGCTTGCGAAAATAAAGCATTCCGCATCGCTACTCGCTTACTCAGGCTCACAATCCCCGTCGAAACCTTTACATCCCCATATATTCAGGAACTACTTTGGGAGATTTCCTGTTCCTATATCATACTACATTTTGCTGTCGAATACATGATTAAAAACAAATTAATGATTTTTTTCTTTCATTGCGCGTTCAATGTCGCGCTTCGCGGCTCTTTCCGCCATATCGGCGCGCTTATCATAGAGCTTTTTGCCGCGGCACAGACCAACCTGCACCTTTACCATGGAACCCTTCAGATAAATAGAAAGCGGTATCAGGGAATAGCCTTCCTGCTTTACAAGGCCGAACAAGCGCATAATTTCACGCTTATGCATCAGAAGGCGGCGCACGCGCATCGGGTCACGGTTAAAGATATTCCCCTGCTCGTACGGGCTGATGTGCATCCCGTTCACCAAAAGCTCACCTTTGACGATTGAGCACCAGGAATCCTTCAGATTCACCTGACCGCGGCGAAGCGACTTCACTTCCGTGCCGCAAAGCTCAATACCGGCCTCCATGCTCTCTTCCACAAAATAGTCATGGTAGGCTTTTTTGTTCTGTGCAATTGTTTTTAAACTTTCACGTGCCATAAAGCCTGCCTCCTGTTTTGTATTGATTCTTTGGATACCAGAGAATATCATACTCCGGGTACTTTGTCAAGCCAAATGGAACGGCCTGACAAGATTTTTTAAATTTCGCTGCGGCCTTCGATCGCGCGCGACAGCGTCACTTCGTCGGCATATTCCAGATCGCCGCCCACGGGGATACCATAGGCCAGCCGTGTTACCTTTACGCCGAGCGGCTTGAGCAGCCTTGAAATATACATTGCGGTTGCTTCGCCCTCAACCGTCGGGTTGGTCGCCATAATAACCTCTTTGACGGCGGAGTCGTTCACGCGGGCGAGCAGCTCTTTGATGCAGAGCTGCTCCGGTCCAACCCCGTTCAGTGGGGAAATTGAGCCGTGCAGCACATGATAGGTCGCGTTAAACTCCTGCGTGCGCTCCAGCGCGATCACGTCGCGGGGATCCTCCACCACACAGATGATGGATTTGTCGCGCGTTTCGCTGCGGCACACCGGGCAAAGCTCCTGATCCGTCAGGTTACAGCAGATTTTGCAGTAATGTATTTTTTCATGCGCGTCCAGAATCGAGCCGGCCAGCGCCTCGGCACCCTCTTTTGAAAGGCCGAGCACGTAGTAGGCAAGACGCTGCGCACTTTTATGTCCGATACCGGGAAGGCGCTCAAACTGCTCAATCAGGCGGGACAGCGGCGCTACATTATAAGATGACGGCATAATTAAATAAAGCCCGGCACGCTTAACCCGCCGGAGATTTTCTCCATCCGCTCGTTTTTATCGGCGGCAGCGGAACGAAGCGCCTCATTGACTGCGGCAATCACCAAATCGGAAAGCATTTCAACATCTTCCGGGTCAACGACCTCAGGCTTAATGTCAATGGCCTTAACTTCCATCTTGCCGGTTACAGTTGCCTTTACCGCGTCGCCGCCGGCAGTTGCAGAATACTCCGTCGCTTCAAGTTCTGTGTTTACAACGTCCATTTCATCCTGCAGCTTCTGTGCCTGACGCGCAATCTGCTGCAAATTAGAGGCTCCGCCTCCGCCATATCCCTGTGGTAATCTTGCTTTCATACAAAAGTCCTCCTAAATGATACTCAAATGTTATATACTAAACTTTTAAGTTTTAATCACTTCTATGCCTTCGCTCTGCGCGAGTCCTGCCAGACGGCTGAGCGGGTCTTCTTCGTCCTTCTCCGCTTCGGCGGGCTTGTACGGGCCCAGATTGTAAACTTTTCCGGTCGCCTGCTGAATGGCTTTGCGCATATTGTCGCGCTGGGCGGATTCTCGCAGAAGACGGAATGCAATTTCATTGGGCGCGTCAATCAGGACATATGCGCCGCTGACATAGGCCGTTGAGCCGTTGAAGGCGCTTGCCATGGTTCTGGAATAATCCTTGAGAATCCGTAGTATTTCCGGCCACTCTACCAAACGCTCCGCTTTTGTCTGAAGGTTTTCCACCTCTCGCTGCGGCACCGCTTCGGCGGGGCTGCGCACCGGTTTCGGCGCGGGTTTCTCTTCTGTGTCGTGGAAATCATCCGGCGGCATCTCGCTCTCATCGGGCATGTCCGGCAGTTCGGGCAAAGCATACGGGGGTTCTTCCTCAGCCGGCTTCTTCACAGCCGGTTTTTGCCTTTGTGCCTGCGTCGGCTTCACCCCACCGCCACGTTCCAGCGCCTCAATTCGCCGGATTAGTGCTTCCTGCGTTGAATCCAGTTCCGGCGAACACAAACGGATCATCGCCATTTCGAACTCAATGCGGCGGTCGCCGCCCCGGTACATCTTTTCCAGCGCGGACTGAAGCGTATCGAGCCCGTGCAGAATTGCGGACAGTGGCAGCGCCAGCGCCTGCTTCGTCATACTTTCGTACTCGGAATCGGCGGCAACGACCATGCCCCGTGCGTCCTTCATTGTCTTAATCAGCATTAAATTGCGAAAATGCGAAGAAAGCTCCTCGCAAAGGCGCGTCATATCCTTGGAAGCGTTGTAAAGCCGGTCAATCTGCTCCAGAGCACGCGAGGAATCCCGCGAACGGATTGCCTCGGTCAAATCAAAAAGATGGTCGCGGCCCACAAGGCCCGCCGTTTCGTTGACGACTTCCTCCGTCACACTTGGGCTGTGCCCCAGGCATTGATCAAGCAGGGACAGCGCGTCGCGCAGAGCGCCGTCGGCAAGGCGCGCAATCAGCAGAGCCGCCGAATGCTCCAGATCCGCACCCTCCTGCTGCGCAACATAAGTCAGCCGCGCGGCAATGTCTTCGGGTGCAATCCGATGGAAGTCGAACCGCTGGCAGCGCGACAGAATGGTCGCCGGCAGCTTGTGTACTTCCGTGGTAGCCAGAATAAAAATCACATGCGCCGGGGGCTCCTCCAGCGTTTTCAGCAGCGCGTTAAAAGCGCCGGTGGAAAGCATATGCACTTCATCAATAATGTAAACACGGTATTTCGCGGCGGCAGGCGTAAAGTTCGCCTCCTCCCGCAAAGAACGGATATTGTCCACACCGTTGTTGCTGGCGGCATCAATTTCGACGATATCCATCACGGAGCCGCTGTCTACCCCACGGCAGATTTCGCATTCTCCGCAGGGGTCTCCATCCACGGGATGGAGGCAGTTGACCGCTTTCGCCAGAATCTTGGCGCAGGTTGTTTTTCCCGTGCCGCGCGACCCGGTAAAGAGATAGGCATGGGCGATGCGCCCCGCGCTCAACTCATTTTTGAGGGTCACAGTAACCTGAGGCTGGCCCACCACATCGGCAAACGCCTTCGGCCTCCACTTCCTGTATAGCACCTGATACATACGCACACCTCCCCTCGGGACAAATGGAAAGCAAGACAGATCGCTTTTCAGCGATTTCTCATGCACTAGGATATGCAGACGACCAGACCACCTGCATCGCCCGGGGCAATCCGTTTAATGCTGCTCGGTTCCCCGTCTGACATGGTTCACGGCGCCCCGCCGCACAGAGCCCGCCCGCCTGCATATCCTATTGCACGCATTTCTGCCTTGCTTTTTTAACCAGTTTTATTATTATATACGATTTTCACAAAAAAGACAAGCCGTATTCTGATAACCGCCTGAAATTTGAAGCGTTATTTATTATAGCCGATATCGTATAGATAAGTCAAGAACAAAAGACCATTTCAACAGGGCAGCAGCATTTACTTTATTTATGACAAAACAGTTCAATTTTATCGTTTTAAAAGATAGAAACTTTAAAAAACTTTTCGCTCCTCCGTCCATGAAAACCGCTAAGATCCAACACCACATATCCCCTTGAGAATACTTCGGGGTACAGGGGGAATTTATGGAGCCCCCTTACGGCGTTCTTTGCGTACTTTCGGGCGCAGCAAAAGTATGGGTCCGCCCGGCCTGAGGGCAAAACTGCATTACACCTCGAATCTGAAACTGAAATTTCAAAAATCAATTTCTTAATGAAAAATATATTGTAAAATGTCACAAAAGTAATTTATAATACAGGTGGCATATCTTTTATTCCTATGAAAGAAGGAATCGTCATGCATGTTTCGTCCTCTGTATTCGCAGCGTTTATTTTTGCGGCAATTGCCGAAATTGCCGTGCCCATTCTGCTTTTAGTCATCCTTGGCATGAAGAAAAGAATCAATCCCAAGCCGCTGTTTTTTGGCTTTGGGGCATTCTTCGTATCCCAGCTATGCCTTCGGATTCCGATCTTACAGGTTCTGGGTACACAAAGCTGGTTCAAGGAATTCGCGCTGAACACCATCCCGTATCTCGTGGTGCTTTCCTTTACGGCGGGGCTTTTCGAGGAAAGCGCGCGCTACCTCTGTGCCGGGTGCTTTTTAAAGAAAAACCGTTCGTTCCGCGACGCGGTTTCGTTCGGGCTGGGCCACGGATTCTGCGAAGTCATACTCCTTACCGGAATGGCGCAGATCAACAATATTACATACAGCATCATGATTAACAACGGTACTTTGGAGAAAGCCGTGCCGGCCGCAGTTGCTAGCCAGGTTATTGCCGCCATGCAGTCGGCAACCGCAGCGGTGGTGTATCTGGGTGTACTGGAACGCGTTTCCGCCGTTCTGTTCCATATTTTCGCCAGTGTGCTTATTTTCAAGGGCGTGAATGACCGTAAACCCGTCTATTATCTGCTCGCGATTCTGGCACATACCGTATTTAATATTGCGGGCGTTGCACTGACAAAGTACGTCAATATGTGGGTCGGGGAAGCCGTCATGCTCATTCTGGCACTTGCGGCGCTGCTGCTGGTTTTTAAAATGAAGCCTACGTTTCCAAGTGCGGAACAGAAAGTTCCGGTACAGCAGCAGGAAGTATAACGCAAAAAGGTATCTTTGTACGAAAAAACAAACAAATGCACTGTAATTACAAAGCGGCCGGCTTCGCCGACAGCTTTGCTGGTACAGCAAGAGTTTATTCCGCTTTTTAGGCGATTTCCAATTGGTTCATACGGCAATTTTGAAGAAGGCTGTGCTTGGTTTCCGTTTTCCGCGCATTCCTTTCCCTGCACTTATTCATCTATTACTTCGCATTGGTTTCGCCGTATGACCACATTTTAGTCTTATCAAAGGCCGGTTTGCGGGGGCTATCTTTAGGGGGACGACCCCCGCGGCCGCGCCAGTGATAAGGCAGCAAAAAAGAGCGCGGTTACGGAATTACATTCCATAACACAGCGCCCCGACAGGCAAATGCAGAAAAACCAGTATATCCCCCCTGTACAAAAGCTGTTAAAGGAAGTATAATAGTACTGCAAATGCGCGGATATTCCGTTGCGTATGGAGGTCCTTTCTCCGTATGCAGGGGGTAAGGTGCTCGTTACACCTTGCTCCTGCTTTGCACTTTTATTTGTGCCTTACTCCCAGATTATACCTCATATGTATTTCTTTTTCAATACCTACTTTACGGAATATAACAATTTTTGACGAAATTGATATTATCCTGCGCCTTGCCGCAGGCTCCGCGCTTCTTAAACCTTTCGACCTCTGCCGCTTATTTACGCAAAACGAGCCGGGAAAATTCCCGGCTCGTTTCATTGAAGACGTAAATTAAAGAATGACTTCGCCATCCACTGTGCCCGGCAGTGCCGCGGCATTGGCTTCATCGGTGTCGATATGTACAGCAAGACCGGCGGCCTTGCTGACACGGGCGATCACATCGCCGAAAATCAGCGCGCGGTCGTTGTAATCCAGTTTAATCTGAATATTCTGACCGTCTGTAATACCAAACTCCTTGGCCTGATCCGGGGTCATATGCGCATGGCGTTTCGCGACGATCACGCCCTTTTCCAGCGTAACTTCGCCTTCCGGGCCAACGATTTTGCAGCCGGGGGTGCCTTGCAGATCGGCGGACATGCGGATCGGTGCGTCAAAGCCGAGGGAACGGGCGTCGGTTCTGGAAATTTCAATCTGGGTTTCCGGGCGAACCGGGCCGAGAACCGACATCTTTATGGAGCTCTTCGGGCCGACAACTTCGACTTTTTCAGCGCAGGCAAACTGGCCGGGCTGGGAAAGATCTTTCTTCGGGGTCAGCTCGTGACCCTTACCGAACAACGTTTCCAAATCCGCCTGCGTCAAGTGAATGTGGCGCGCGGAGGTTTCAACCATAATCTTCAATATGAACATCTCCTGTTATAATTTACTTTTTTATTTTACAGCATGGGGCTGGCAATTACAAGGAAAATGAAGAAATTAGCCGGAAAAAGGCGTCTTTTGTAAACCGGAATCCTGTGCTATAATAGTCTCAAACCTGCGGGTTTGAGCCATTCAGAAATTTGCTGTCGGGGCGCAGCCCCTCCCCCCGCTGCCGCGGCGGCGCAAATTTCACAATATGGCTATGATATAATAGTCTCAAACCTGCGGTCTGAGCCATTGAGAATTTGCTGTCGGGGCACGCCCCTCTCGTTGCTTCGCGTCGACGCAAATTCCCGGAAGGTTAGCAATATTGATATAATACCAAAATAAAGGAGGCCGTACCGTATGTATCAAACCTGGGAAGAACTGGAATCCGCCTGCCTTGCCTGCCGAAAATGCGGCCTGTGCGAAGGGCGCACCAACGTAGTGTTCGGCGGCGGCAACAAAAACGCAAAAGTGCTGTTTGTGGGCGAAGGTCCCGGCGAGCAGGAAGACCTGCAGGGTCTGCCGTTTGTCGGGCGCAGCGGGCAGCTTTTAGATAAGATGCTTGCCGCTGTGGATTTGAGCCGCGACAGCAATATCTATATCGGGAATACCGTCAAATGCAGGCCACCGAAAAACCGTGACCCGCTGCCGGAGGAGCAGGAGCTGTGTATCGACTGGCTGCGCAATCAAGTTGCGCTGATGCGGCCGAAAATTATCGTGTGCCTCGGCAGAATCAGCGGCATGAAGCTGATTAAACCGGATTTAAAAATCATGAAAGAACACGGAATCTTTTTTGAAAAGAACGGCGTTTTGATGATGGCGACGCTCCACCCCGCCGCGCTGCTGCGCAACCCGAACAACAAGCCCGCCGCGTTCGAGGATTTTATCAAGCTGCGGGAGAAGATGGACGAGCTGGGAATCGCGTAAAAAAGGACGGCCTTAACGGTCGTCCTTTTTATTATGCTTATTAGCCATTTTAATTTTCCCGATTTTTGAAAATACATTCTAGCAGCGCCGGACTCACCCTCAAAATGACCGGATAATAACTTAAATCTGTCAATTCAAACAGGCGATTGGATCAGTATCGTAAAAATCTTCCGATCTAAGATATATCCAGTAAACCGAAAACTTGATTTTTCAGCTCATAATAAATGTCCAATTGTTTTTTTTCCTCAACAGGCACATCATATCCTATAAGCGAATTCATGGATTCCGGCTTTTTGTCCCAGCTAAACACCTTGGTCTGTTTTTGGCTCGAAAGGCGATATGCTCCTGCAGCGGTCTGCGTAATCGGGTAATACTGACTGCTCTCAAAATCATTCAACGTTCTCCCTGAATCAAACTGAACCTTTTTGAGCAAAAGAACATATTCATTGTTTCTTTGTAAAGGAAGATAGGCTTTGCTGACGGTATTTACATAGCGCGTATAGGTAAACGTGCTCATATCTTCAAGAATATAAAGTTGTTTCCCATTAAAATTGGAATTTCCTTTATAGACCTTTTCAACGTTTACAGGTGAATAAAATCCTTCGCCTGTAACAAGACGGTTCCCACTATATTTCACCTTCACAATAAGGTCAGAGTTTTCTATAAGTTTTCCGGGAATTTGATTCACATCTGATACAGAAAATTCCTGAAAAACCGCAGCAAATGTATTTTCTGTCTCAAACCCATAGTTGTAAATGTCTTCTCCGGCATTTTGGTAGGAACTTCGGATCGTTACCGCCAGAATCAAACAGACCAGGGTCAAGGCCGCAGGGATGCAATACCAGCGCTTTTTCATTTTGGGTATTCTCCTTCCATCAAACGACCATCTGCCATTTTGTAAAAGCTGCCACATAGAAGACTCAAATCTTCTTTATTATGACTTGCAAGGACTATTGTCGCACCGCGCTCATTTTCTTCTTTGACAATCTCTCGTACCAAACTTATCCCTTCATCATCAAGAGCATTCGTAGGCTCGTCTAAAAGAATCAGGTCGGGTTTTTCCATAACTGCCTGTGCAATACCCAATCGCTGTTTCATGCCCAGTGAGTATTTATGATAGGTGCGCTTATCCTCAGGGTCTAATCCAACGCGCCGAATGTTCTCTTGAATCTCGTTATTTGTAATTTTATTTTGAATGGAAGCAAGTGTCTTCAAGTTTTCATACCCGGTATAATAAGGCCAGAACCCCACGTTTTCAATTACCAGCCCCATACTATGAGGGAAAGAGATATCCTTGCCGAGTTGATCACCGAATACCATGACCGTACCTTTTGTAGGCTGGATCAAACCTGCAATCGCTCGAAGCAGCATGGACTTTCCTGACCCGTTGTGTCCGTATAGGCCGCATACTTCTCCCTTTTCCAATGTCAGATTGACATCTTTCAGCACTTCCTGCCCTTTGAGAACTTTCGTCAGATGGTGAATTTCAATAGCATTCATTCAATTCTTCTCCTTTATGAAGTCTATTAAGTCGGCTTTCTCAATTTTGAAATAAAGATATACATATAACAAAATCCAGTAAATTAGTAAAAATACGAAGCTTTTCCAAAGCGCAAACCCAGGAATGGGGGAATATGAAATAAGCGTCTGCCTCACCGACTGCGGAATTGCCGCGTCTGAATGCCAATGTAACATCTGTCCAATTGGAGGCAAGAGTGCAAACAGCCAGCCATTGCCAAAAGCTGTTTGATAACCAGCCATCCCCACAAAAAGGGAGCCGCTAAAAATACATACCGTAATAATAAACGCCGGGGAGCTGCCTATGCGCAAAGATAAAAAATTCTGAACGAAAGATAAAAGGAATGAGGAAAATACTGTAATGAAGTACTGCTGTATATAAAACAACACACTGCCTTTCACTTTTAAACCAATTGCTCCGGCAAAACAAAACGCAAGCAGAAATATGCTGATCCAAAAGAGCGCGGTTAGAAACAGCAGCCTGAATGTTTGCTGTCTTAACCATCTACGTTTCGTTCCGATACGAGGAAAAATATATACGGAACTGATTTCTATGTCTTCCAAAAATAAGTCCCCAGTTGAAAAGAAAAAAAGTAAATTCGAGGCAATGAACAATAAAACGGTCATGATGTCTGTATGCGCCCAAGGGCCAGCAACATCGAAGGTCAAAAGAAAAAAGCCCTCCACGCTAAGAAGAGATTTCCCATATTGACTGGTTAGCAGCATAAGAAGAAAAAATAGAAAAGTTGTGACCAGTAAACGCCACGGGGAACAAAAAGCCCGTTTTAAACTCATAATTCTTCCCCCCTGTCCTTCAAATAATCCCGATTCGCAAAGCAAACAGGAACTGATACCAGAAGCCCCACAGTAATCCCGAACATGATGTGAATCGTGAGTAACCCCATAGATGAGTCCCAATCTATCCCCGCTAAAAAGGAAAACGTGTTCCATGTTGGAAATATTACCTGAATAAGTTTTTCCAGCCAAAGTAATAAGTAACCGGAGAAAAATCCCAATAACGAATTTCGTGATAAAAGGGAAAGTGTCATAATGGTCAACTCAAAAGCATAAGCGGTAAGACACTGCGCTAAAAACGACTGTAAAAAGAATCCCTTGTTGTCAAGGTAAAAAGAGAAATTTTGCTTTAAGATATAACACATGAAAGCCGAAATATGAAAAAACAAGACATACAGAATACTATCCAACAGTAAAACTGCAGAGCATTTTTTCCATGCATTTTTAAAACTTCCGAAGCGGAAAATGACCTGTCCTTTTTGAAAATACTGTAAGCTGGAAAGTGAATATAGCCCGAACAGAGGAAAAAAGAAAGACATCGAATAAGTGCTGTAAGTAAGATTTCTGTATAATTTCATTCCCAGAAAACCGTTATTAACTATGATGTACGGACTCAGTAAAAGAACACAAAGCGGACCCCAAGTTAAAAAAGAAACCGATTTCCTCTTATAAAACTGTTTTAGCATTCCAGTTCATCCTTCGCACAACGGATTTTCCATTCAATACCAAAGATATTGATTAAGAGAATACAAGAAATTTCAGCTAGCCACCAAACATAATCGCCGCCGATTCCGATCCATGCATAGCTTACAAGATGATCCTGAAAAACACGCGCTAAACAAATAGGTAAAACCACCCATAATGAAATAGGTATCAGCAAAATTACAATAAATCTGTTTTTTTGAAAATACAGAGAAAATGTATAGGAACACAATGCGGCGGTTCCAGCGGTTGTCGACATACAGAATGTGGTTATCATGTTAAACAAATAAGGGTGATGAATCTGAAAAAATTTCATCAATCCCGACAGGCGCAACAGCTTAGCTGCATAGTTATCTGTTATTAATGTTGACCCCATGTTACGCATACCGGAGTACGGCATTGCAATGATTAAAGCAATCTGCTGTACTAAGAGCGGAATACCGACAACCAAAGCCCCGGCGAGAAAAACCGTAAGGCCATTGGCCCGGTAGTGAGCAGTTCGTCCTTCGCGCGGCAGTAATATTCTTTGAACCCCTGCATGACAATTATCAAAATAGACATACGAGTATGCCAACGCAGCTAATAGCGGGAGCAAAAAACAAACATAAATATTGGTAGATGTCGCCGCAATATCCATACTTCCTTTTTGGTCAGACCATCGGAACCAAGTAGCATGATAGCCCCAGTACGACCAAGCCGGACGGATATACATCACATCCACGTGATAAAAAGTCAACAAGCTCATAATGAATGGACCCAAAAAAACCAACGTTGAAATTAAAAAAGCAAAAAAGAATTCCCGCTGTCGGAACATGTCCCGTAAGCCGCGCTTTAATTCTTTTATAAACACATTATTTCTCCTTTGATTAGTTCATAGTGTAACGCGCTTATGATAAGCAAACGTAAACACTATGAACCAAACGTTAGAACTGCGAATTTACTTTAACAGAGTGATTAGCCAAAGTCCACATAGCCGTTTGCACCAGCCGTATATGCCGGATTATCGTTTCCTCCAAAGAGCTCAAGAACGGCACCTTTTTGATAATGTTGATTTAGCGTAATATCTGTGCTATCACCCTGTGATAGATAAGCCGTATCTGAGATCGTGTTGTGGTTATCCCAGCGGCGTACTAGAAAATAAGCTTGATGGCTGCCTTGCAGGAGGTAGTCCAACTGCACATATGTTGAATCCGCACCACTGGATGAAGTAACGGCCCCATGTTTAACAGAGATTCCATTCCTAAACGCAGGAAAGTTCGCAAACCATTGCACGCTAGCAGCAGACGCAGTGACTGCGCAGGAAACCATTAAGACTATTGCACAGCAAAGCGCAGCCAGTTTTTTAGATTTTAACTTCACCATTTCGAAAACCTCCTTTGATTTTCAACAAATCTTCGTTTACGGCAACACTTTCATTCAAAGGGGAATGTCTCACCCCGTGAAAAGCCCATTGGACTTGCCCTCTTCCTTTAATTATTTATTCAACGCGCGCACGTGAAAAGCAAAACAATTATAATTCTTTCAAAAAATACTTTATTTGATTTAAATATAATACTATTCTTTATATTTGTCAATAACAAGTATTAAATAATAGAATTTTAGTTAATTTTGTAACCGCCTGTTTTTCTCATTTAGTGCTGTATGATATAACTCTTCTCTCAATTTTCCGCGGTTTCACCTGCTTTTCGGTGTATTTATTCTTTATGTCCATAATGCTGTTCATTTTACTGTTTATCAAAAAATATATCATAAAAAACACCCCTTGTACTCTGTTCATTCAGAGATACAAGGGGTGTTAGTTAAAAGTTATAAAATTCCATTCTGTTTTTAAGAATTTCTTAAGATTTTTGCGATTTCCTTATAACGCTCCTCTTTGGAGCCATCTGCGGTACTTATGAATTCGCCTTGCCCTCATACGGTAACGTAAACACGCGCAGGAACTGTTCGGAAAGCACATCGTATTCGTTATGCTCCAGGATATACTGCCTGCCACGCTGACCCATTTCCTCTAATTCCTCTTTGGGAAGAGAGGCGAGCCGCAGCGCCGCGTCGGCGATGGCGCTGCTGTCCTCCGGCTGAATGGAAATGCCGCAGTCCGCTTCCGCGACCATATCGTTCGGTGCGTCAATCGCAAAGATAACCGGCTTTGCCGCCATCATGTAATCCATTAGCTTGTTGGGGCTGACCCCGAAACGGAACAGGGGCTGGCGCTGCAAACCGACATAGAGCGCGTCCATCTGATGCAGCAGCTCGGGCACCTGATCGCGCTTGACCGGTTCAAGCAGTTCCACGGTTTCGCTGAGGTTGCTGTCAACCACCTTCTGCTTCAGGCGTTCACGCTCCGGCCCGGGGCCGACAAGCAGCAGCTTGATTTTCTTGCCGCGAAGCTGCTCCCCCGCTTCCACAAAGCTGTCGAGCGCGTTCGCAATGCCGTGCGCGCCGGTATACCCGATCATGAAATATCCCTCGTCGTGGTATTGCTTCAATTTATCATGATATACCGGCGGGTCGGCCATCGGGCGCTCCCAGTCGGCTTTTACGATGCCGTTCGGAATGCAGATAAATTTTTCCGGTTTCAGACCGTGCTCCGCCATATGCACCTGCGCGTTCGGCAGGAGCGACACAACGTAATCGCTGTGCTTATAGCAGTAGTTCTCCGCCGCCTGCATCACCATGATGTAAGGGTGGTGCGGGCTCATGCCGCCGAGCTCGATCGGGCTGAGCGGCCAGAGGTCATGCACTTCATAAATCAGCATGGCGCCGTGCTTTTTCGCCAGCCTGTGCGCAGGGTAAATATCGAGCGGATAAGTGGACGACGCAATGACCGCGTCCGGTTTCCCCTGTGCGGCAATCTGATCGGCATATTTATAAAGTCCGTGGAGGAAAGACATCATGTTCTTGATTCTTCCCAATCCGTTGCCCTCGTACTGCGGGCCGGCAATCCAGAAATAGCGGATACCGTCAATCATTTCTTCCATGACATTTTTCCCCTGCATGTCCGGGTTTTTGGTGCGCAGATGGGAAAAAGAACTTGCCACCATCGTGACGGAATGGCCCGCGGCGACCCAGCGTTTCGCCATAAAATAAGGACGGAATTCCATGCCGTGCCGGTCGGAGCCGGCGTAATGGTTGATATAAATAATATTCATAGATGCCCCTTACCTGCTGCCCGCCAGTACCGCCGCTATTTTTTCGGAGGCTTTTCCGTCGCCGAAGGGCATACTGTCGCGCGCGGCGGGATTCGGCACCGTATGCATGGCTTTGTCATAAATATCATCGGTCGTCAGCTGCGCGAGTACATTCCAATTTCCGTTGAGCGTTTCAACCCACTCGGTTTCGTGCCGCAGGGTGATGCACGGTACATTCATGAACCATGCTTCTTTCTGCAAACCGCCGGAGTCTGTTAATACTTGGCACGCGCCGCTGGTCAGCAGCAGCATTTCGAGATAACCGACCGGGTCGATCAGCTGAATATTTCGGAAGCCGCCCTGCTGAATCGCCTGTTCGGCAAGCGGCCTTGTTCTGGGGTGAATCGGCAGCACAACACGCTGCGGGAATTGCTCAAACGCGTGGAAGATGCGGAGAATCGCCTCAAGCCCGCCGTCCGTCGTTTCCGCGCGGTGCAGCGTGGCAAGGCGGTACTGCTTCGGCGCAATGCCCAATCGGTCGTAAATCGCGGTTTTTTCCGGGTTTGCCTGCGCCAGCTTCAGAAAATGCAGCACGGAGTCCAGCATCACGTCGCCGCTCACGTCTACGCCCGCCGTAACGCCTTCCTTTTTCAGGTTATCCGCCGCGGTCTGTGTGGGGCAGAACAGCCAGTTGGAAATATGGTCGGTCAGCACGCGGTTCTGCTCCTCCGGCATACGCATATTGTAGGAGCGCAGCCCTGCTTCCACATGAGCCACCGGAATGTGCAGCTTCGAAGCCGCCAACGCGCCCGCGAGCGTGGAGTTCGTATCGCCGTAAACAAGCAGGATGTCCGGCTTTTCGTCCAGAAGTACGTCTTCTATTTTCATCAGCATCTCACCGGTCTGGTGACCGTGCGAGCCGGAACCGACACCGAGGTTATAGGTCGGGTGCGGAATCGAAAGCTCCTCAAAAAACACATCGGACATGTTGCGATCGTAATGCTGACCGGTATGAACCAGAATTTCGGTACAGAGCGGTTTAAGCGCCGCCGAAACGACGGAAGCCTTGATAAACTGCGGTCTTGCGCCGACTACGGTAACTATTTTCATCTTACTTCGTCCCTTATTTTACTTTTACGTCTTTACTGGACATTTCCAGCGTGGAAAAGTCCAGACCGTCAAACTTGACCGCCGTGCCCGTCTTCTGGGACTTGTATGCGGCAAGAATGATCTTCATGGCCTTGATGCCTTCGGTGCCGCTTACCAACGGGTCGGTGTGCGTGTTGACCGCGTTGATATAGTTTGCGTACAGCAGATTGTGACCGCTGCCGTAAACATCCTTCGGGTCAGTTCCGGCAAGCGCGGCAACGCGTTCGTCCTGCTGTGCGGTGGTTTCAAAATTCCACGTTTCCACACGGTTCACGGCAAGGCCGCCAATGACCGCAGTGCCCGTCGCGCCGGAAACGGAAAGCGTTTCCTCTAGGTTTTTCGGGTAAATGCAGGCCGTTCCCTCTACAATGCCGATCGCGCCGTTTTTGAAGCGGATCAGAATGGAGCCGAAGTCCTCGGCTTCAATATCGCGCAGATAGTTTCCGGTCATCGCCATAACAGTGTCCGGTTCGCCGCCAAGGCTCCACTGTAAAAGATCGATGTTATGAATGCACTGGTTCATCAGCGTGCCGCCGTCCTGCGCCCATGTTCCGCGCCAAGGAGCCTGCTCATAATAAGGCATGGTGCGGTTCCACAGAATCCGCGCGGTGCCGTTGACCAGCTTGCCGAAACGGCCGTCCTCCAGCGCCTTATGCAGTTCCTGAACCGGCGCGTTGAAACGGTTCTGATGGCAGACGCCAAGCGTTACGCCATGCTCCTTTGCTTCGCGGATCATTTGCTCCGCGTCGGCGGTGTTCAGCGCCATCGGTTTTTCAATCAGCACGCTCTTTCCAAGGCGAATGCAGGTCAGCGCAATTTCGGCGTGGTATCCGCTTTCAGTCGCGATGGAGCAGCAGTCGATTTCCTGTTCCGCGAGCGCCTTGTGATAATCGGCATAAACCAGCGGCTTTACACCGGTCGCTTGTTCATAATCCGCCGCTTTCCTTTCGGCATTTTCCAGAACCGGGTCGCACACAACCGCCAGTTCCATTGTATCCTGATTCGCAATCGCGGCGGCTATATGGTTCTTTGAAATTCTGCCGCATCCGATCAGTGCAAAACGTAACTTCTTCATGATGTATTCTCCTTACTCTATAACAATTTCACTATCGGCACAAAATTCCCCCGTTACGATTCGGAACGGGGGAAGCCGGTTATTTTTTATAGAAGCTCGATGTTGGAACGGTCGGCGATGCCCTTCATTGCATTGCGGGTATCGAAAACGGCCTTTGAAACTTTCTGAATACGCTCATAGTTAAAGCAGGAATGCGCCGTGCAGATGACCACGATGTCGGCTTCGGCGAGAAGCTCGTCCGTCAGTTCCTTTTCGCCGGTATGCGTAATGCCCTTGTGCTTATACTCCGAAATATACGGATCATAGAAGATGGTATCCGCGCCCTGCTCAAGCAACAGATCAACCACGTTCAGTGCCGGGCTTTCGCGGTAATCGTCGATATCAGCCTTATAGGCAACGCCCAGAACCAGCACCTTCGCGCCGTTCATCGCGGTTTTGTTTTTGTTCAGCACCTTCATTGCGCGGTCCACAACGTATTCCGGCATACCGGTGTTGATTTCACCGGAGGTTTCAATCAGGCGGGTATGGTAGTCGAACTCGCGCGCTTTCCAGGTAAGGTAGAACGGGTCGAGCGGGATGCAGTGACCGCCAAGGCCCGGGCCCGGATAAAATGCCTGAAAGCCGTAAGGCTTGGTTTTTGCCGCGTCAATGACTTCCCACACGTTAATGCCCATACGGTTGCAGATAATTGCCATTTCGTTGGCAAGGCCGATGTTGATATTGCGGTAGGTATTTTCCAAAAGCTTTTCCATTTCGGCAACCGCCGGGGAGGAAACCTCGTAAACGCCGCCCTCCAGCACATTGCGGTACAGAGCAGCCGCAACTTCGGTGGAATCTTTGCCGATGCCGCCGACAACCTTCGGGGTATTCTTTGTTTTATATTCCTTATTACCCGGATCAACGCGTTCCGGTGAGAATGCAAGGTAGAAATCTTCGCCGCATTTTAAGCCGTTCGCTTCCAGAATCGGTTTGAGCAACTCTTCGGTGGTACCAGGGTATGTTGTGGATTCCAAAATGACCACCATACCCTTGTGTACATACTTTGCAACGGATTCGGTGGAACCCTTCACATAGCTGATGTCCGGCTGCTGATACTTGTCAAGCGGAGTCGGAACGGCGATTGCCACAGCGTCCACGTCCTTAATAAAGGAAAAGTCGCTGGTAGCGGTAAGCTTGCCGCTTTCGACCACATTCTTCAGCGTATCACCGACAATGTCGCCGATGTAGTTGTGTCCCGCATTGACGGAGTCGACTTTCTTAGACTGTACGTCAAAACCGATGGTTTTGTAGCCTGCTTTTGCAAACTCCACCGCGAGCGGAAGACCGACATAGCCCAGGCCGACAATACCGACGACCGCGGACTTGTCCTGAATTTTATTTAGCAGCTCTGTTTTTACGTTTGACATTGAAAATTCTCCTCATTCTCAAAGATTTTGAATCGTATTACAGATATAATCAATTTCTTCTTGCGTAATGTAGCCGTGCATCGGCAGGCTGAATACTGTTTCGCTGAGTGTTTCGCTGACCGGCAGATCGCCCTTTTTATAGCCGAGCGGTTCGTAAACCGTTTGCAGGTGCAGCGGTTTGGGATAATAAATCATAGTCGGCACACCCGCCGCTTTCAGCCCGTCCATCAATTCGGCACGGCGGGCTTCGCTTTCGGCTTTCAGGGTGTAATAACCGAAGCTGGAAGTAAATCCGTCTTTCAGCACAGGAGTTTTCACCTTTCCGTTCAGCAGGTCGGCGTAACGGGAAGCCGCCCGGTTGCGGTGCTCTGTTTCCTTGTCAAACGCACGCAGTTTTGGCAGCAGAATCGCGGCCTGAATGGTGTCGAGACGCGCGTTGAGGCCAAGGCGTACATTTTCATATTTGAAGGAACCCTTTCCGTGCACACGAATGGAAACCAGCAGCTTATAAAGTTCTTCGTCATCCGTGAAAATCGCGCCGCCGTCGCCGTAGCAGCCAAGCGCCTTCGCCGGGAAAAAGCTGGTTGCGGAAACATCGCCGAACGAGCAGGCCTTTTTTCCCTGAATCGTTCCGCCGAAGCCCTGCGCCGCGTCTTCTATCAGCATCAAGCCGTACTGATCACAAATCAGCTGCAGCGCGGTAAAATCAGCCGGCTGACCGAACAGATCGACCGCAATTACTGCCTTCGGCTTTAGTTTGCCCGCCTGAAGCGTTTTTTTGATCGCGTCTTCCAAAGAATTCGGATCCATATTAAAGGTGTCCGGGTCAGAGTCGCAGAACACCGGGGTTGCGCCCGTCAGGCTCACGACTTCCGCTGTCGCAAAAAAGGTGAAAGCAGGCACAAAGACCGCGTCGCCCGCGCCGATTCCCTTTGCCATCAGTGGCATCAGCAGCGCGTCGGTCCCGTTGCTGGTGCTGACGCAGTATTTGCGGCCGGTGTATTCGCACAGCGCCTGCTCCAGTTCCTCAACCTGCGGGCCGGAAATGAAGTGACAGTCGGCAATAACGTCCGCAATCCCCTTGTCAATTTCTGATTTTAAGTGCTGATACTGCGCGCCCAAATCATTAAACTGTATCTTCTGCATTTATTCTGTAACCTCCTCAAGTCCGTTCTCGGCTTGAACATAATGCCTGCCGCATTTCGGGCAGACAAGATTCCCGTTCAGTTTTTCCCCGCATTCGCAGGCCCAGCCATGCTGCCGCGCCGGTGCGCCCATCATGATTGCGTGGTCGGGCACGTCCTTTGTAACGACGCTTCCGGCCGCGATAAACGCGTTTTTGCCGATGCGGTGGCCGCAGACAATCGTCGCGTTCGCGCCGATGCTCGCGCCTTCCCCCACCGGAGTATGCGCGTAAAATTCCGAACCGCGCTGCGGATACTTACACCGCGGACGCTGTACATTTGTAAACACCATGGAGGGGCCGCAGAAAACGTAATCCCCGAGTTCCACCCCTTCATATACAGAAACATTGTTCTGAATTTTGCAGAAGCTGCCAATCTTCACACCCGCCGCAATGAACACATTCTGCCCAAGCGTACAGTTTTTACCGATTTCACAGTCTGTGCTGACGTGGCTGAAATGCCAGATTTTCGTACCGTCCCCCACTTTTGCACCGTCGTCCACACAGGCGGTCGAATGCGCGAAGAAGGTCTTTGAATGATCCACAGCAAAACCACCGTTTCCTGCATTACCCCATCGTGCTTCCCAACAGATTTACGAAAAAGCACAAGGATAATGCATATTTAAATTAGAAGATATTTGTATTTTGTCCCATAACTTCTAGTATTATATCCCTATCACCCTCTTTAGTCAATGATTCGGGGCGCAATCCGGTTGACATTGCGTATCAATCGTATTAGAATTTACTTGGTTTTCTTGGTTAAACTGATAAATAAACAAACGACAGTCTTAAAAAGAGGTTCTGAAAATGAGTAATTTCGTAAAAAGAGAAACCTTTATCCCTTACAATCTGCCCGATATTACCGACGCTGAAGTCAACGAGGTAACCGATACGCTGCGTTCCGGCTGGGTTGCGAAAGGGCCGCGCACCAATCAATTTGAGAATGACTTCGCGGCATATTTGGGTGCAAAGCACGCCATCGCCATGAACTCCTGCACCGCGGCGCTGCATGTCGCGCTGCTCACACAGGGCATCGGCCCCGGCGACGAGGTCATTACGACGCCCATGACTTTTGCCTCCACCGCAAGCACCGTGATTCACACGGGCGCCACCCCGGTATTCGCGGATATTGATTACAAAACGGGCTGTATTGACCCCGATGAAATCGAGAAAAAAATAACTTCGAAAACAAAGGCGATTGTCCCTGTTCATTACAGCGGGCAGGTATGCGACCTTGACCGTATTTATGACATTACCGACAGGCACGGCCTGTTTGTTTCGGAGGACGCGGCGCACGCGCTCTGGAGCCGCTACAAGGGCAGACTGATCGGAAACGGCTTGAAGGGCACGGCTTCCTACAGCTTTTATGCGACTAAAAACCTCTGCACCGGCGACGGCGGCATGCTGGTAACCGACGACGATGAGATTGACCGCAAGGCGCGCATTTTCGCGGGTCAGGGCATGAGCAAAAATGCCTGGAACCGCTATGCGAAGGGCGGCACATGGAAATATGACATCTGCGAGCCGGGCTTCAAATACAATATGTTTGACATTCAGGCAGCTTTGGGGTTGATTCAGCTTTCCCGTCTGGAAGAAATGCAGGCGGCACGGCTGAAAATCGCTGAAAAATACAATACGGAGTTTGCGAAGATCGACGGCGTGGAGCCTCCCTTTGTTCCTGAGTACACCACGCATTGTTGGCATCTGTACGTCATTCGCGTTGTGCCGGAGGTGCTGACCATTGACCGCGACCGGTTCATTGAGGAATTGAACGCGCGCAATGTCGGTACAAGTGTGCATTTCATTCCAGTCACTTACATGAGCGCTTATACCGACCGTTACGGCTTTAAAAAGGGAGATTTTCCGAATGCCGAAAAGCATTTTGACCGGCTGATTTCCCTGCCGCTCTACCCGACCATGACGGACGAGCAGGTTCAGTACGTGATTGACGCGATACGCGATATTACAGAAAAATTTCATAAGTAATGATAAAACAAAGGAACGGCGCCGTGCAGAT
>JAEZGM010000004.1 GCA_023416955.1 Bacillota bacterium
GCGCAGAGGAAGTTTCTCTGCGCCTGCCGTGTCTCTAACGGGGATAAGTTGGTTTGTGGGTTTGCCTGTCGATCCAACATTTGAATTCATCCTTCAGAATGTAATACCGACCGCCCCAGCGAATTGACGGAAAATTTTTTTGCTTAATAAGTTCATAAGCTTTGTTCTTTCCGCAATGAAAATAATTCATCAACTGTTGGACGTCCATTAATTCTGGAAGATCACCGTTGAAAGATTCCACTTTCATACATTCAGCAGATCACGTTAAATTGGAGTTCATATAGAAACTGCTCCAGCCCCCTTCTTTTAAAATTTGATAGTAATAGTACGATCACATATCTTGTACTACCATATATAGTATAATATTTTAATCTTTAAAATGCAAATTATGTTTTATTCAGGAAGCGCCGTTCGTCTCGATTTTATTGTTTTATCAAGAAACCTATTATCTCATCCGACAGCCCTGTCAAGGCATGCCCCGCGTCGGGTAAAACCACTACATTTGAATTTGGTACCAATCGCTTATATCGTTCTGCGGTCCCAAGAGAATTAAGTATCATGTCTTTTTTCCCTACAATCAGCAAACTCGGCATCGTTAGACGCTCCAATTCTTCATTGGGGAATACAGAGATTGGCTCCTGGCGGGAGTTAAAAACAGCCGCAATCAATTTTTGATAATTCAACATGATTTCCGGCATTGGCTTATCTCCATTTATCATACGAAATAACTCGTTTACCCCATCCTCACCCTTCACCATATTCCCGTTCGGAGCACGCAGTCCAGTTTGTCGATAAAACTTTTGCTGTGTATGGGATTTAAGCAACTTGCTTTCCATGAGTTATTGCATAAATTTCATAAATGCCTTCTTCATCTTTATTGCAACTTCCATCATCCAATCAAATTCATTATTCCAATCATCTTCATCATCAATAGGGAACTCCTTCTCGATGGTGACCCTGGATGCTTTCTTTGCATCCAACCGTTGCCAGTTGAATTTCATCCCGGCAGCTTGTTCGATTTCGTCCTTATGCTCGAATAGAGAATCGTAAAAAGCCTTGTCATCGTCGATATAAAATTCGACCGAAACAGACATGCGTGCTTTCAATCGAAGGAATGACATATGAGCCTTGCTCGTTCCGATGCTTAACGTATACCAATGATCACGGGAAGGTTTATGCTTCTTAAAAGCTTTTGCAAACGCGGTATTTTGAAATGCGTAATCGTTCAATGCTGTCCAGTACGCCAAACGATCCTGTTCATTCTGAGAAGCGCCATCTTTCGCAGTCTTTGTTGCTTTAGACCAGTCGTTTGGAACCTCTACAGTCACGAACTTCGGAGCAAGATTTGACTCATCAATCTGGTACAGTTTGATTTCGCACAGGAAAAAGCCCACGTCATCATCTGTGTGAGCATTTAGCCACTCGACGGCGGCTTTATGCTCTTCACGAGCATGTTTCACAATCCAGATAATATAACTGGCGTTCTTTCCAGCAGCGTATGTGATAATCTTCCCGAGGTGATCGTGGTTAGTGTCCTCGAGTTGATTCTCAATAATGATTTTACGCCCCGTATCCGTCTCCGTTCCGAGAATATCAGTTGAGAAGCTTCCAACATCAGATTCCGTTTCTTCAACAGTAATATCAATGCCGATAGCATCACTCAGCAAGGTGATATTTTCGTTCTGTGCAAGCCACGGCGTAAAATCTGTTGCTTCATTCGGCCACACTGTACGAAGGTCTGTGACCTCCTTCAAATGGCTCAACTTCATTCTTATCATTACGCCTGATCCCCCTTCTCTTTTGCATCAATGAACGCAAGATACTGCTTGTATTTCTCAAGCATCATGTTCTTTGAATACTGCTCCATGTACTCGGAATCAGGTCTGCCGCCATTGTTTACAGGGAGCATAACCTTGTCTCCGGCAAGATGCCGTCTATTGCGTTTATACCCATGACTGTATTTATGTTCAATATTCAGCTTATTCCTACATTTAATATTATAATAATAGCACCATAGTTTTCCAATGTCACGCTATGAGCATAACGAAATATCAAGGATCTTTTTATTGGAAATCGAATATCACATCCGGCTGATCTCGTTGCGGAGCATTCGCTTGATTCTGTCGCTCATGGTTTCCCGACTGGTGGTGCTGAAATGGATTCGTACCCGGTAAGTGGTCTCGCCAATTTTCTTCACAAGTGCGGGGCGTTCGTCCTTCTGCACAGGCAGAGAAAACGTCCCCTTTCTGCCGCCGACAGAATTAGCATATCAGACAACGTCAGCTTCAGAAAGTTTCTTGAACGCGCAAATGGTCCCGGAAGGCCTTTTCGCTACGCTTCAAAGGCCTTCCGGGACCATAACTTCAGACGAAATTCCTTGCAACCGGAAAATTCACACTTTTTCCACACGGGAGTTTCAGTACAACTGTATTTTACTCTTATGGGAAGGTATGGATTCTCACTTTACAATTCAGGAAGGAGCTGATTCATATGGCGAATACAACCAATTTTAGCGTCCGCATGGACAGTGACATCAAAAAGCAGTGTGAGGCGCTTTACGGTGAACTTGGTATGAACCTCACAACAGCCATCAGCGTCTTTTTGCGGCAATCGCTTCGGTCTGGTGGTTTTCCGTTCGATGTGACGCTCAATACGCCGAACGCAGTTACCCTCGCCGCCATGCAGGAAGCGGAACATCTTGCAAAAGACCCCAACGCGAAACGCTACAGTGATGTGGAGGAAGCGTTGAGGGAATTAAAAAGATGAAACTGGATATCGTTTGGATGTCTCAGTTCAAAAAGGACTACAAACTGGCGATGAAGCGCAGCCTGAAAATAGATTTGCTGGATAACATCATCCGTCAGCTTTCTAAGGGGGCAGCCTCTGTCTGAGAAGAACCGAGACCATCCTTTGACTGGAGATTGGGTGGGTTAACGGGAATGTCATATTCAAAGCGACTGGCTGCTTGTGTATCGAATTGAGAATGGCGTTCTGGTTTTAACACTGGTCCGTACCGGCTCGCATAGTGATTTGTTTACGGCGTCATACAATCCTAGAAGTTTCTTTCCCTTGAGATTGCTTTTTAACATGCATCAAATATTACGTTGAATTTTACGAAGAATAAGAGTATATTATAGTTTAGGAGGTGTTTTGAATGCCAAATATCAAGCCTGTGTCCGATCTGCGGAACTACAACGAAGTTTTGCGGGGTATTGCGTTTGGTGAGCCAGTCTACCTGACAAAAAATGGCCGGGGACGTTACGCAATTGTGGACATTGAAGAATATGAAAAACTGAAAGCCTCGCTGAAGCTTCTGTCCAAGCTTGGCAAGGGGGAGCAGTCCGGTAAGGAAAAAGGTTGGATGAACATGGAGCAGATGGAGGCACTTTTGGAGCAGGAAAATGGCTGAACTGCGCGTTTCCCCGGAGGCAGCAAATGATCTGCGGGAAATCCGGCAGCATATTGCTGCTCAGCTGGATGCGCCGGTCGCTGCCCAAAAGTTGGTTTCCCGCATTTTGAAATCCATGCGCGGGCTGGCAGACTTTCCTGAAAGTGGCCCGTTTCTGTCTTCTGTTCTGAATATTGAAACCGATTATCGCTTTCAGGTATGCGGGAATTATCTGATCTTTTACAGGGTGGAGAAGAAAACCGTGTTTATCGTCCGCATTCTATACGGTAAACGCGATTACATGAAACTGCTGTTCGGAGAACAGTCGCCGCAGACATCTGATAATTGAATCCACCAAACTGCAACAAGCGTCCATTCACAAGCAGCGCCGTATGGGGAAACCTGTACGGCGTCGCTTCATTTTCCAAACAGGTCCGCATGTGTGCCGGTTCGGGCTAAGGTCAGGACGAGCACATCGTCCTCAATCCGATAGACTAGAAGCCAGTCGCCTTGAATGTGGCAGTCCCGGTATGCCGTCCAATTGCCGGATAAGGCGTGATCCATATATTTTTCGGGAAGCGTCTTTCCGTTCGCAATCAGCGAAACGGTTTCTTCCGGCAGCTTGATCGGATAGCCTCGCTTGATAGCGAGCTTGTAATCCCTCTTGAATTTTAAGGTAAATTTGACGGTGTATTTCATTTTTTCAGGTCTGCGAAAAGCTGATCCAAATCCGTGTACCCTTTCACGTTCGGGTCTCTCGCAATCCTTTCCGCCTCCAGCATCGCCGCAATCGTTTCGGCGTTCGGCTGATTGAGCGAAATGTCAAACGGGATCCGTCCTTCCCGGAGCGACTGGCGGACGAAAATATTGAACGCCGTGGAAAGGTTCATCCCCAATTCTGCAAAAAGGTCGTCCGCCTGCCTTTTCAAATCCGCGTCCATGCGAATGCTGATATTGGTGGTGTTTGTGTCAGCCATTAAGATCATCTCCTTCGACGCTGTTCATAGTATATGATAATAGCACGAAAAATGCAATACATTGCACGCCAAATAACAAAATATTTTCATTTCAAAGGTGAATTGCAGTGCGAGAATCCCGTTTGCAAAACAAGAATCCCAATTTGAAAATGAAAGCTGACAATTTGTAATCGAAAAGCCCGATTTGTAAATGAGAATCCCCTTTTGAAAACGAAACTCCCGAATTCGGATACAGTTTTCATAAAAAGGCGTATACTGGCTTCAGTTGATCCGAAAAAAGCGTATAGCAAACAAAGGCACAAATCCCGCTCAGTTTTTTGGAAAAGTCAAGTCTGGTGCAGAAGGTGAACACCCCAAAATTGCTGGTTAAGCGGCCAGACCTCTGGCGGCCTGACGGTACATGGCAGGAGCGAGGCCGCCTGGATTAGCGGTATAGATTCGCTCCCGATTGTAGTAGGTCATAATGTAACGGAACACGACGCTTTTGACCTGAGCTATCGGCATCTTCCCAGTCTGAATCCGGTAGAGCTTCTCCTTCTTCAGCGTGGCGAAAAAACTTTCCATCCGTGCGTTGTCATGGCAGCGGCCCGTACCGCTCATGCTCTGGATGGCGTCGTGCCGGGCCAGAGCATTTCGGAAGGCGGTGCTGGTGAATTGGCTGCCACGGTCGCTGTGGAGAATCATGCCGTGTGCGTCGCGCGCTCGGCAGGCACCTTCAAACGCGCGGATGCAAAGCTCTTTTTTCATGTTGTCGTCCATGGAAAGGCCGACAATTTCGCCATTGTAGCAATCCGGGACGGCGGCGATGTAGAGTTTTCCGTCTGCGCAGGTCACCTGCGTGATGTCGGTCAGCCATTTTTGATTGGGAGCATCCGCGGTAAAGTTCCGGTGAATCAGGTTTTCTGCTTTTTGCACCGCGGCATCTGCTTTTGTCAGGCCCTGCGGTCTGCGGGCCGGAGGTTTCAGCAGTCCGCCCTTTTTCATGGCGCGCCGCACGGTGGAGCGGCTGGTGTTCACGCCTTTTTGCTTCAGCGCCAGCAGAATCCGCCCCACACCGTAATTCCGGTTCTCCGGATTTTCTTCGTAGATCTTTCGGATCTGGACCAGAAAAAGCTGCCACGGCCGGAGCGTGCCCTGTGAACGAAGAGAGCGGTAGTACCCGGACTCGCTGACTCTCAGGACGCGGCACAGAGCGTGAACGCCGTACTGCCGCTTTCGAAGCGTGACATATTCATGCAGCCGTTCCGGCTTTACTTCTTCCGGTCTTTTGCGAAAAAACCAGGCGCATCCTTGAGAATCTCATTGGCTTTTTGGAGTTCTCGAACCTGCTTCATCAGCTCCCGTTCCTTCTCTGAAAACGGCGCGTCACGGCGGATGCCGCTGCCCACAAAGGCATGATCCCCGTAAGCCTTCCGCTTCTGGCGCCATTCCGTCAGCGAGTAATACGGAATTCCAAGCTGTGCCGCCGCCTGTTTTACACCCACCTCGTCGGATAGCTTGACCGCTTCTTCTTTAAATTCCTTGTCATACTTGCGCATTTCAAACACCCCGTCCTTCTTTCCTTGATTCTATCACATTTTGGGTGTTTGTCCTCTGCACTTCTATGGTATCCTTCCACCAGCTTTAATTCAAATAAGGTATATGATTAATCTCGCCGGCCCATGTTCCTCATTGGGTAAAATATATTCCGATAAGGATTATTGATGATGTTTGGAATTACTTCTGATCCATAACGCGGATACGATTAAAATTATTGCCGCTGAAAATAGCCAATATTTTTCCGCCATGCTTCCCGACGACATAGAGAATAGATACAGTTTGCCGAAGCATTTTTTCCCTCCAAACAGATTCAGCATGTAGTACACCATCGGCGCCATATATCCTACAATCAAGGTATCGCTCAGCCCATAGGCAAACATTCCAAGAGCACCGAGGAAAAAGCTGCTGGAAAATGTACCGAAAACGGCAGGGGTAAAATCAATGGAACATCCATTCTCTTTCATATACAGAGAAAACGCTGCAATCAGTGCCAAAATGCCGAGCAAGGCAATGCCGATTCGAATACCGTAAACATAAATCGAGGTAGTGACCTTCGATTCTACCACATCCCGGATATTTTCATGCTGTTCAGGCAGAAAGAGGGGTGTAAACAGGATGATTCCGATTAACGAGATGAACATTTCAAGCGGAATTGCTGCTGCTTTTGCGTCAACATTGGCCGTCCCGAAAACGAACGGGGTCAGAAGAAGCAGCAGAACCGATAGAATAAAATTCGGGAGGAAATTATGTCGCAGATTGGACACGGTGATGCTTCGAATTTTTTCGGAAGCCGAGATGCACATTCCATTTCCCCCTTCTTTTTCGTTCATAAACCACAATGGTGCTGACAATCAGAATCAGGGCAAAGATGGTATAGACAGTGCGGTTCCAAAGAAGGATGGAAAAGTTGTCAAGATAGACCTGCGTATTTCCAACCGTGTTGTGCCGAAGAATCAGATCCCAGCCGTACCCGCCGTCGATGTGGGCGACTCCCGAAAACAGTCCCAGGAACCACCAAAGGCCCTGAACCACGATTCCAATCGGCGTATCGGTCAAATCCGTCATCACCGTACCTACTGATGTGGATACCATCAGCGTCGGCAGGAGCCAGCCGAAAGAATATCCGATAAAGGCCAACCAGTGGAGCTCGAAGCCGGGATATTCCGCCGTGATCTGAGCCGTGGCAAATATAGCAAGCAGAATAACCGGCAGAAACAAAATTATAATTTGGGCGATATACCGAGTCAGCACAATTTTTGCCGATGAAATCCTGCGCGAATAGATCAGATCCCGCATTCCGGCCCTGCGGTCTTTCATTCCGGATGCTACGGCCAAAAACACCGGAAACAGAGCAAGCACAATTCCGAGATAATCGCAGAAATAGCGGGCGTATGCACCGGTAATACCGTCTTTCTTTACAATGTCATTGTAATCGGAGAGCGCGTCTTCATAGCTTTTCGGAACCTCGCCAAAGCGTGATAAGTAGGTGTCACCGTAAAAGGAACCGCCGCCAATCAACTTATCCGCTTGCCGCATCAGCGAGTGAAACCGGTCAGCCGACAAATTCGATTTTACCGTATTGATTAGCGAATCTGTAGTTTTATCGGCTTCCTCTGTACCGGAGCTGCCAATCGAGTAACTTCCGTCCTCGTTTTTTGTCATGTTGCCGCCGTTTACCGTCAAAGCAGAAGAAGCATCCTTCGTGGCATTCAAAAACTGCTCTGCCGAATTCCCGGTTAACTCCGAAAGGACGCCTGCCATTTCCCGCTGCTGACCGGCGTTCAATTTGACATTTTTATAAAATCCGATGGGGTATGCCGTATAGGAGTTAAGCACAAATTCACCATGAAGACTTTTCACGGCGGCAGGCTCAATAATTTTGAGATCGTCGGATATTTTCATGCCGTAGCTAGACTTACCCGGTTGCGGCTTTTCTACTTTTACGAAATCAGACTCATACTGCAATAGAAAGA
Source organism: Bacillota bacterium (assembly GCA_023416955.1). Taxonomy (GTDB): domain Bacteria; phylum Bacillota; class Clostridia; order Oscillospirales; family Acutalibacteraceae; genus Caproiciproducens. The sequence continues at coordinate 7,878 of JAEZGM010000004.1, forward strand.
ACAGAAGCAAGACGACCGCATAGACAAGGAACGGGATGCTGCGAACAATCTGCTTGCATTCCTTGAAAAAAAGCGAGTTTTTCAAGAAAGTTCACCTCCAAGAAATTGCTTTGGGGTGCCGTTTCTATGCATACAGAGGAAATAGGCGTCTTCAATCGTCGGAGAGCAGGCAACTGCGTTTTGCGGAGGCGTATTGTCTGCAAGCAGGCGGACCGATACTTCCCCTTTCTGCGTATGCATTCCCGTGACAAGATAGTTTTCTTTTAACGCCTGCAATTCTTTTTGTGGAACAGATACCGTGAAGACCTTGTTCTCCGCCGTCTCCACAAGTTCGCTTGTAAGCCCCGTAAAAAGCAGCTTTCCCTCATCCAAAATGGCGATCTTTTCACAGGCGGCTTCAATGTCGCCCACAATATGGGTGGACAAAAGGACAATCCGGTTTTCGGCAAGCTCGCACAGCAGATTTCGGAACCGGACGCGTTCCTCCGGATCAAGTCCGGCCGTAGGCTCATCCACAATAAGCACCTTCGGGTCGTGCAGGATTGCCTGCGCAATGCCGAGTCTGCGCCGCATGCCGCCGGAAAGCGCCTTTACCTTCGTTTGGCTGTTGTCCTGAAGGTTGACTCTTTGAAGGATTTCTGGAATACGCTTTTGTCTGGTCGGTCCGTCCAGCTCGGACAACACGCTGAGATAATCCATCGCTTCGTATACCGTCATGCCGGGGTACATGGAAAAATCCTGCGGCAGATAGCCGACCATACGCCGGACTTTCTTTGCTCTTTCCACAGGAACGCCGCAGACGGTAACTGATCCGCCGTTCTTGTGCAAAAGAGTGGCAAGAATTTTCATGAGTGTTGTCTTGCCCGCGCCGTTTCGTCCAAGGAGGCCGAACATACCCTGACCAATTGACAGGCTGACACTGTTCAGAGCCTGTTTTTTTCGATAGGTTTTCTTGAGATCGCGAATTTCAATCCGATTTTCAACCATAAAAAATACTCCCCTTGTTTTAAATTACAAGGGGAGTATAAAATACAATTTCCTACTTTTTATCAACTTTTCGTTTCCCGGCACAAAAAACTTGCGGTGACACACGCGCCTCCTTTTTCTCCATTCTGTAGTTTTAATTGTCCGCCGTGCTTCTTGCATAAGTCTTTGCAGATATAAAGTCCCAGTCCGAAATGGTTGCCGTCGGAAGATTCTTTGTTCCTGTAATAGGGCTTCGGTGCTTGCTTTAAGTCCTCTGCGGTAAAGCCCGGCCCATCGTCTTTCACTATGATGGAAAGCATCTCGTGTTCATAACGGCATCGGACGGCAACGGTATTCTTGGCGTATTGAACCGCATTAGATAAAAGATTTTCAAGGACACGGTGAACAATGGACAAGTCCATCAAGACTTCGCAGTCGGAAACCTCATTGTGGAAATCAAGGATTCGTCCGGATTTTTGCATAAAAACACGAGCTGTGTTTTGAAATTGTTGAATAAAAGAAACAATCGTCACCGGTTCCGATGATACTTTAATATCCTCCAACCTTTGTACTTCGCCCATTGTTTGAACATAGCGTTCAAGGCGGGCAATTTGGCCCGACATGGTAGAAATAGTAGAGAGCAGTTTCCGTTCGCTGATTTTACCTTGGGGAGCATAGGCTTTCAATAAATCCGTATAGCCCCGAAGCACGGTCAATGGAGTGCGCAGATCATGCGAAAATGCGGCGTTCAGCCGTTTGCGTTCTTCTATTGCCCGCCACAACTCATGGTTGTTTTCAAGAAGCGCAGCCCGCATCGTTTCAAACGAGGCGCAGAGCCGTCCCATTTCATCCTTACTGTCATAACTCAATTTGAAGTTGAGATCGTTTCCAGTTATTTTTTCCGACGCTCCGCTTAATAATTCAATCGGCTTTTTCAGCTTGTTCCGATAAAAGAGAAGCGCAGACGCAATAATGCATAATCCGAAGAATAAGGGAATCGACCAGAGCTGCATAATGCTGCAGACTGTTACAATTGCCTTATCTCGGGATGTATAATTCGTGTCTGGCAGTGTTTCGATCGATACCGTGCCCTTGCCATTTTTATCTTTCCGGATCTCATATTTCTGGCTGGAATCCAGATAGCCCCAGTTGACACGGCTTTCGATGCCGTCTGCGGTTTGGATTGTAATCGCGCTCAACAGTGTAGCGAGCAGCAGGAACAGGAGCATGTACAGCATGAACGTTTTCTTAATGGAAAGATTGTGAATTGCCTGCTTTATCCTACCCATTTATACCCTACGCCCCAAACCGTTTCAATATAGGATTTTTTACTTATCGCTGAGAGCTTGGAACGGATTCTGCGGATATGTTCCGCGACGACAGAGCTGTCGCCTTCGCTGTCGTAGCCCCATATCCGTTCGTAAATTCGTTCCCGGTCGAAAACCTGGCCGCTGTTCATGGACAGCAGCTCAACAATGTCAAATTCTTTTTTCGCAAGCGGAACAGGCTGATGGGTGCAGGTGACAGTGCGGGAAATGTAGTCGATGGAGAGATCCCCCGTAAATTTTGTCTTTGCAGCGGTCTGATGTCTTTCCTCCCTGCGCAGATGCGCGGCGACCCGAGCGCCAAGTTCGTCTATGCTGAATGGCTTGACGATATAATCATCGCCGCCGACACGGAAGCCGTTTATTTTATCTGAATCCTCCACTTTTGCCGTCAGGAACAGGATCGGGCAGCTTACTGAATCCCGGATCCGGGCGCAAACTTCAAGCCCATTTCCGTCCGGCATGTTGATATCGAGCAGGATAAGATCAGGATTCTTTTCCGCCTGTTTGAGTGTCTCCGAGCCGCTTGCCGCCGTCAGCACTTCATATCCGTTGATCTCAAAATAATCACGCAAAAGGTTTACAATATCCGCTTCGTCGTCGGCTATCAGGAGTTTAGCCATAATAATATCACCAACTTTATCATACCGTTTAAATCTCTACTTTTTATCAACTTTCATTATATCCAGATAGGTTATGGCATTAAAATCCCTGTCTGTGAATTTCGTGGATAACCGAAATTTTTATAAACAAACGCTCCAGTCCTTCATCAGGGAATATAGGGATTGCCTAACACATATTGGCAATAATAGACGCCAATCGCCGATCCGAGCCAAGTGGACGTATACAGCAAAGGATAAACAGCAAGCATAATTAGATAATAGCGATTGGTCAAAACCACTTTAAACAAGCTCCAGAGAGTGTTTTCTGCCTTACGGGTTTTGCGCCATTCTCTCTTTTTGTTCCTTCTCTGACTTAGGGATTTCTTTATAAACAAGACTCGCGATGCTAAGGCACCTACAGCAATTCCAGAAAAGATTGCATGAAGTGATATAATGAAAGAAAAACGATAAGCAGATGAAGAAATGATACCAATGGAAATACGAAAAATAATCATAGCGGATTACGACGATGACATGCAAGTGAAAT